>JAFTUF010000037.1 GCA_017466405.1 Bacteroidales bacterium | reverse complement strand
AGCCCCATCCTGAGTCCTATTATTAAATTTTGTTAATCTACAAAAAAAAGATAATCAAAGTTGATATTCAATGTTTTAATATTGCAAATACACTTGGTTTTTAGTGTTTTTATTATTAGTTCTCGGACGGTCTGGGGGGGGTAAAATCATAACTACCAATTAGTTATAAAAAGACAAAAGAATTTCCAACCTGTTTAAATACGATTATTTATTAAAAAAAATATCACAAAATCTACATTTGACTACCAACTAATCAACAAGTAGAGACTCGTCAATGTATCATGCTATGAAACACATTGACACGTCTTCTCAAGATAAATCAAAAAAGTCGTTCAGTATTCTGAGCGACTTTTTTTGATTTCTGTGTTAACTAAGGAAGGTAGACGACGCGGAAGCCGCTGAAGTTGAAACGTTCGCCAGGACTATCGTAGTTACGAGAAGACACACGGCAGCTCCTCGCACTGCCGTTCCAGCCGCCACCGCGGAGCACGCGGTCAGAGCCAGACGAAGGACCCGCCGGATTGGTCTGAGAACCGCTGCTATAGTCTCCATACCAGTCCTCACACCATTCCCACACATTGCCGCTCATATCATAGATACCAAGCTCGTTAGCATTTTTTGTTCCAACTGCATGTGTTTTACCACCGCTATTACTCGTGTACCAACCTACATAGTCTAATGAGTAACCTCCTGCATATTTGGTATTCTGTGTCTTCTTACCTCCACGTGCTGCATACTCCCATTCAGCCTCTGTCGGCAGACGATATGTCTTACCTGTCTGCTGACTCAGTCTTCTGCAAAACTCTTTCGCTTCCTCCCATGATACACAATACATAGGATAGTCGTTACCTGTGCCATATATCGAACTTTCACCAGCCTTGCTCTGTTGTTGATAAACAGAGGTTCCCATAACAGCCTGCCATTGAGCCTGTGTTATCTCAAACTGTCCTATATAGAAGTCGGATACGGTGACATAACGGACTGTTTTTTCATTATCATCACAATCACCGCCCTGTTCGCCTGTGCAGCCCATATTATAGGAGCCACCTTGCACATAGACCATTTTCATATTAATGCCGAAAGCGTTTTCAGTATAGTTCTGTCCTGAAGTTGCATTACCATAATAACTATTGCCATTTCCTACAGGTTGATAACTATTGCCAGCATTTACGCCTTCCATTTTTTTTCACTGCTGCTGTAACACATTTCCTCAGATCGGCAGGAGTTGAATAATTAGTATTCTCGGCATCGCCGGCTCGCTGTGATGTTGCTACCGTAACATCAATCATACGAGTGGCAACATATAAGTAATTATCAACTTTAGTAATATCGACAACACAAACACAGTCGGCACCATATTGTTTACCAAGTTCTGCTATTTGGTTGTCATCAACAGCACCTGAGCGTTGGTAGTTCTGTTCTTCAGAAACGAACCTAAGGAATTCTGACGAGCGCTCTATCATCTGGTAACGTCCGCAATTAACCAATTCCGTTGATGCGTTGTTCTGAGCTATGTTCTTAAGCAAATTGTCAACATTTCCCGTCGCATATACAGCAAGTTTCAGCTTTTGGCTCTGTGACTGAAGCGGATTGACAATTACTGCAAATAAAATTACTAATGTCAATAGATACTTTTTCATTGTTTAAACATTTTATATTTCTGTAACTGAGATATTAATCGTATTATACCATCAAACTTTCTCCAAGTGCAAATATAAATATATTAGTGTTGGTATTGAATAATGATGAAAATAATAATGATAAGATAAAAAAAGGCCGCCGTCAATTTAACAGCAGCCTCTATCTTTAGACTTTCATCTTTAGACTTTATCACATTATTTCCCCATTCCATAACATCTTAAGAAATTCCGTTGCCGGGATAACTTCAATTCCATTAAGAATTCTTTTATTGCGGTCTAAAGAAACTATAATTTTTCTCGCCTCTGGAAAATCTTCTTCAAATGCTTTCAGTCCTTTGGTATGCTTCGACTGAACTTCATCAGAGCTTTTAAATTCAATAGCGACACGTGCATCGCCTATGATAGCATCGACCTCATATCCTCCAGCTGTTCTCCAATATGAAAGTTTTTCCTTCTTCTCATAATAAGACAAATACGCTATTATTTCCTGAATCATAAAATGCTCAAAAGCATGACCAAAATCGATTGAGCCAGGTTGTAAATTAGAACGATTCAACAGATGATTTACGACACCAATATCAAAGTAATAGAATTTCCTTGTTGTGATTGCCCGTCTCTTTTTTGTCAAAGTAAAGGCTGGTATCATATAACCGATAAGTGTTTGTTCGAGAATATTAAAATATTCTTTAATGGTCACAGCACTCACACCACAATCCTGAGCTATATTTGTATAATTAACCATTTCTCCATCACATTGAGCTGCAACATCTAAAAATCTATTAAACGAAGATAATTGTCGCACCACAGCTTCTTCCTGTATTTCCTCTTTGAGATAAACGCCTATATAAGCTTCAAGACGTTTTTGAGGATTTTTTGACATATAATGACGAGGTATCATTCCATTGTTTATTGCATGAAACAAATCAAAGTCTGGTATTTCAGCACTAACCAATGGAAATAAAGTTACCGACAACGCCCTACCACCCAACAAATTAGTTCCTACACGCTTCAGTTTACGAGCACTCGACCCACATAATATAAACCTTATTCCGTTATTAACAATCAACCAATGAACCTCATCCAATAGTGCAGGTATCTTCTGTATCTCATCAATGACTACCAAGGTATTTTCATCGAAAGACAGCAGTTCCTCTCTAAGCAATTGCGGTCGACGCATCAAACGATAATATTCATCACTTTTGAGCAAATCATAAACCATTGCATCAGGAAAAAGTTTTTTTACCAAAGTACTCTTACCAACTTGTCTTGCGCCCCATAAAAAAACGCTATCATCTTGCACATCAAGTATCTTCTGTATTCTATCATATTCTTTCATATCCAATTAAATTTAAACAATATCCTGATAAACTAAAGTAATACTTGCAAATATACGAATAAATTAAAATAAAAGTTCACTCAATAGGGATTTTTTTAACACAGACACTAACTCTGACTTTCGACACAGACTTATAAAAAAAAGACTGCCGTTAACTTAACAGCAGCCTTTTGTCTTAATTCATAATGCATAATGCATAATTATGAATTGTGAATTATGAATTATGCATTAATTCAGCATCACCGGCATCAAAAGCATCAAGATGTCTTCATCGGTGTTTTGATTGTCAACAGGAATGATAAGACCTGCTCTGTTTGGTGCCGACATCTCTAACAAGACTTCTGTCTGGTTGAGATTACCTAACATCTCTTGGAAGAAACGTGAGTTGAATCCAATTTCCATATCGTCGCCTTCATAGTTACATGAAAGTCTTTCTTTTGCTTCGTTGTAGTAATCAAGGTCTTCTGCCGTCAAGGTAAGTTCTTGACCTGCTATCTTGAAACGAATCTGGTGTGTTGCCTTGCTTGAGAAGATAGCCACACGACGTATCGCTGAGAGAAGCAACTGACGGTCGATTGTCAACTTATTAGGATTTGACTTTGGAATAACGGCTTCATAATTTGGATAACGTCCGTCGATGAGACGACAAACGAGTTTAAATCCTGACATTGTGAATGAAGCATTAGTCTTGTTAAACTCAACGATAACTGTTTCGTCGGCTTTTCCTGCCAAAGCGCTCTTCAACTGGTTGATAGGTTTCTTTGGAACGATGAACGATTCTTTCACATCTGATTTGATATCCAATCTTCTGTAGCGTACCAATTTATGAGCATCGGTAGCCACGAAGTTAAGACCATTCTCTGTCATCTCCATAAAGACACCCGTCATCACAGGACGAATCTCGTCGTTGCCTGTAGCGAACACAGTCTTCTCAAAGCCGCACACGAGGACGTCAGCTGGGATTTCCCATCTCATAGGCTCTGCCAAGACTGGCACCTGAGGGAACTCATCGCTCTTATGTCCAGCCATCTTATAACGACCTTCGCCTGTCGTTATCTCGATAGCCAATGTATTTTCATCAATATTGAAAGAGACTGGAATGTCAGGGAAATTCTTCAAGATGTCAATGAGCAAACGAGCTGGAATCGTGACTTCTCCTGCACCTTCAACCATATCAGGTTGTATCGACACAACCATCGTTGTCTCCAAATCCGATGCAGTGATTCTTAATTCATTCTCTGAGATGTTAAAGAGGAAATCATCTAATATTGGCAATGTGTTATTAGAATTGATAACGCCACTCAGCGACTGCACCGCCTTTAATAATTTTAAACTTGAAAGTATGAATTTCATAATTGCTGTATTTTTCGGTTTGTAAAATTACAAAAAAAGATATATCTGCGACTCAAAAAACGAGCTTAATTTTTATTTATTTTTCTTCTTGATGAATTTATTTTCCGTTCCGTTTCTCAAGCGTTTGATATTCTCTCTGTGTGTCAAAGGAACGAAAACCGCGACGGCTATCGTCAATATCAGCAAGAGCGGACTTTCCGGCATAACGAAGAAATATGTCACGAAAGGCAAGGTCACTGTTGCGCATATACTTGCGAGCGACACATAACCGAAAGCCAACAACACAGCGATGAATATTCCCAATGCTATCAAAGTTGGAATCGGTATGAGGCCGAAGCCCACGCCGAGTAATGTAGCCACTCCTTTACCGCCTCTGAAACCTGCGAATATAGGGAATATATGACCTACGACAGCAGCAGCGGCAGCGACAACATTCATATATTCAGGCATCTCCACCGATGGAAAATATCCGAAAATAATCTTCGACATATAAACCGCAAACCATCCTTTTAAAGCATCGATGATAAGAACAGGTATTCCAGCCTTATAACCTAACACTCTGATAGTGTTCGTAGTACCTGCATTTCCTGAGCCATGATCTCTGACGTCTATTTTATAGAAAGCCTTTCCAATCCACACCGAGCTCGGGATGGATCCTAATATATAGGCTGCTAAGATTGCTATAAGTATTGGTAACCACATATTATTTCACGAAGACAGCTGCTGTCCAATTATTTTTCGTTACATGATTAGAGTATTTCAAACCAAGACGTTCGGCTTCTTTAGTGATGAGAACCAAGTCTTCTTCGTAAAAGCCGCTAAAGAAAATCTTACCACCATCAACCAGACATTTCACATATTCTTTCATGTCTCTGAGGAGTATGTTTCTGTTTATGTTAGCAAGAATAATATCGAACTGTCTATCATTTAAAGAATTAGCATCGCCGAGTTCCACGATGATTTCGTTTTCATCGTTAAGGCGGATATTGTCGAGAGCGTTTCTGTAAGCCCACTCGTCATTATCTATAGCCACCGTCGTTGCAGAGCCGAGTTTCTTTGCCAAGATTGCGAGCACACCCGTTCCAGAGCCCATATCTAAGAGGTTGAGGCCTGTGAAGTCAGACTGAAGCATCAGCTCTATGATTTGAGATGTTGTTTCATGATGTGCTGTTCCGAACGACATTTTTGGTTCTATGATGAGGTCGTATTTATAAGATCCTTCAACTTTATGAAAAGGCGCTCTTATCCTACAGAACTCGTTGATAATAACAGGCTCGTACGATGCCTCCCAAGTAGCGTTCCAATCTTGATCAGGGATGAGCTCTTTTTTTATGAACTTGATATTTGCAAACTGTTCCATCTGCAATATCTCGTTGAGTTCTGTCTCATCGAGAGATGGTTCTTGGCAATAGGCGTCGAAGCCTTCATCAGTATCCATAAAACTGTCGAAACCGATAGTTCCGAGCAGTTCCATGAACATATCTTTCAGATTATCATTCTCAGGGTTAGAGAACGAACAAGCGTAATAATTCATAATCGATTATTTTGAAGCCTGCACTGCAATACTTACAAAATCTTCTGCTTTGAGAGAAGCACCGCCAATCAAGCCGCCGTCGATGTCAGCCTGAGCGAATAAGTCAGCAGCGTTTTTAGCGTTGCAGCTGCCGCCATAGAGGATACGTAATTGTTCAGCGATGTCTTCGCCATATTTTTCAGAGACGAGAGTACGGATAAACTTATGTACCTCTTCTGCCTGTTGTGGAGTTGCAGTCTTGCCTGTTCCGATTGCCCATACTGGCTCGTAAGCTATAACAACGTTTTCCATATCAGCGACATCAAGATGGAACAAACCTTCTTCGACTTGTTTCTTGATAACGTCGAAATGAGTTCCTGCTTCTCTTTCTTCCAAAACCTCACCTACGCAATAGATAGGAACGATTTGGTATTCCAAGAGTTTCTTTATCTTAGTTGCCAAAACAGCATTGTCTTCGTCGAAATATTTTCTTCTTTCGCTATGACCAACGATGCAGAAGTTTGTTCCGAGAGAGTCGAGCATCTTAGCAGAGACTTCGCCTGTATAAGCACCTGATTCATTTTCGTTGACGTTCTGAGCGCCTACGTAAAAAGCCTGACTTTCGTCAGCCATGTCGGTTGTCAGTTCCAAATAAGGGAATGGAGGGCAAATAATTATATCACAATCAGGTTGTTTTTCGTCACAAAGGTTAGCGATGTTTTCTACGAGGTCTTGAGCTTCTTGAAAATCAAGATTCATCTTCCAGTTTCCTGCCACAATTTTTCTTCTCATATTCAATATTTTATTTAATTAATAATTCTTAATGCTTATTGCATAATTATCTCTGCAAATTTATGAAAAAATCATCAAAATTTATACGATTATAAAACAAAATATCAATCGTAACAACACTAATATACTCTAACCCTCGGATCTAAAATACCGTAGATAATATCAACGACAACGTTAATTATTATTAACATAAATCCGATGAGGAGAACCGCTCCCATAATAACCGGGAAGTCGAAAGTATCTAAGGCATCGACAATTATGACTCCTATCCCCTTCCAGTCGAAGACATATTCCACGAAGACAGCGCCTGCCAACAAAGAAGCGAACCATCCTGATATCGCAGTGACGACCGGCGTCATAGCGTTACGAAGAGCATGAACCGTCACCACTCGCCACTGTTTCAAGCCTTTAGCTCTTGCAGTCCTTATGTAATCCATAGAAAGCGCCTCCAACAAAGAAGTTCGTGTCAACTCTACAACGACAGCTAAAGGTCTAAGTCCCAATGTGAAAGCCGGCAAAATCAAATTCTTAATATCTAAATAAGAGCCATTTCCATAATCATCAACGGAATAGAGATTGCCCGTCATGCTTAATCCGGTGAACGACTCCCATACATAACCGAAGAGCCATGCCACCAATATCGCTGCAAAGAATGAGGGAAGCGACATTCCTATTGTGGTGACAAACAATGTCAGTTTATTTAAGAATTCCGTGTTGAAGACCGCTGTCAGCACTCCGATAAAAACGCCGACTATCAAAGCAAACGCTATTGCTACCGCCGCTAATATCAAGGTGTTAGGAAAAGCTTCCGACAATATAGTCCCCACCGACCTCTTGCTCTGATAGGAATATCTCAGATAAGGCACTTTCAAAACCACATCAACATCGTCTATTGTCGTCAACACACAGTGACGCTTGAATCTGCTATAATCATTTTGAGATATCGTACGGACGTGACTTGCCGCGTCCTTACCTACAGAATTTCTGTAAAAAGAAATCGGCATCAAATCATTGAGATAATCGGTATATTGCTTAAAGACAGACTGATTCAGACCGAGTTCCTCTCTAATTGCCTGGACATCGTCTTCATCGGCACGCTGCCCTAACATCATCCTAACAGGATCACCAGGAACGATATTAAAAAGGAAAAACACCAAGGTCACGACGCCCCAAAGCACCGCCATACCGTATAATATTTTCCTGATGATGTAAGATGTCATGTTTTCAAAGTCATTGAGATGCTGAGTTACTTAGTTACTAAGTTACTAAGTTGCTGAGTTGCTGAGAGATTTAACAATTCTTCTTTTGAAGGAAAATCTATTTTGCTCCATTTGTCGAGGATAATGCCGTTATCCATTAAGATAAGTCCTGGGTTGGAACGTACCATCGACTTCAATTCTAACTCGTCGCCATAATAAACTTCATCGAACATATAATATTTATCTTGAAGCTCATAAACATATTCAGGATTGACAGATGTAATCCATAAATAGTTGTAACCATGTTCGTTAGCTAAATCATAAATACGTTGACACTCAGCGAAGTCTTCCTCTGTCATATTATCGAGATATGGAGCAACAAAGACGAACAGTTTCTCTGTCTCGAAAAGAAGATATGTATAGTCGCCGCCATCTTCATTCAAGATAGAAAAACCAAGTGACTGTGTTCCACCTTCTTGACGCTGCGATACAAATTCCCACTGCGACATCCACACCGAGTCGTTCCAAGGATAATTTGGCGAGAGAAATTCTTCTGTCGCGCCAGTCTCTGTGTTTTTAAAGGTAAGATAAATCTCTGCAGGTTCAAGCTCTTCCGCAGGCTTCATATCGCGACCCACTTTCCAGTCCATGAAATCTATGACAGGAAGATGACGTACGTTATACACTTCAAAGCCAACAAAAAGCGCGAGGAATATGAATGTAAACAACGACTGTCCCAAGATAGTGACGCGTTTGTTTGTCAGCGACTTATTATTTCTAATAAGAGGGATTAAGACAGAAATGATGATAAGGTTTTTGAAGAAAGTCTGCCAGTTGCTCATTTTTATCGCTGTTCCGAAGCATCCGCAGTCAGGGACGAGATTATACATCGCGTCGAAGAATGTCGATATGGTGAAGAAAATCATGAGCAAGGAAGCGCCGAGCGTAGCGAGGCGCGGCAAGAGATTAAGCATCAGACAGATACCAACAACGAACTCCGCCATTATCAGTGCTATGGCAAGGACAAGAGCGAGACTGTTGAGCCACTCTATATTATACGCGATGAAATAGTCGAGCATCTTGTATTTAGTTCCAAGAGGGTCAACGCCTTTCATGAAGCTGCTGAAGACAAAGAGCGCTCCTACCAAGAAACGACATAGATTCAGACCTGCTTTGTTGTAATAACCGCTAAATAGCATCGAAGCCATTATAGGAATCAAAATGGCTATCAGCGTGAGCCATGAGAAATTAGGAAAGAATCCTACAAAGACGGCACAAATCAATGCCCATATCGTAATTGCAAATGAAAGAAATCCTGATTTAGTGTAGTCTTTTCTCATAATTAATTCTCGGCTTGTTCAGATAATAAAATCATACAAAATACAGCATAGTTGATGATGTCGAAATAGTTGGCATCCAATCCTTCTGAGATTATCGTCTTACCGTCATGGTCTTCTATCTCTTTGATTCTTAAAAGTTTCATCAAAATCAAATCCGTCATCGAACTGACGCGCATGCTTCTCCAAGCCTCGTCGTAATCGTGGTTCTTGCATTGCATCAAGTCGAAGGCTTCTTGAAGAACGCCTCTGTAAAGTTCAGCGGCTTTCTGTGGCTCGAGGTCTGGCTTATCCACAACGCCAAGACGCAACTGAATGATAGCCATAGCCGAATAATTGATGATACCGATAAATTCTGGTTCCACGCCTTCGTTGACGAGATGTTCTGCTTTTGTTTGAAGGCTTCTGATTCTATTTGCCTTGATGAAAATCTGGTCAGTGACAGAAGTAGTTCTCATAATTCTCCACGCCACACCGTAGTCCATCATCTTTTTAGTGAATATCTCGCTACATTGTTCAACGACTTTTTTAAACTGATTTTGTGTATCTTTCATTTTATAATTTTTTATTTTTGCAGAAAATTTATTTGATATTTATCGACCTTTATCTCGATATTTTTAAAACGTAAAAATAAACATTTTTTGTTATGAAACTGAAGATTGGAGACGATTTTTTTTCATGGGACAGAGCTGTCGTGATGGGTATTTTGAATATCACGCCCGACTCTTTTTATGACGGCGGTTCGCACAATACTATCGACGAGGTTTTGCGTCATTGCGAGAAGTTGTTAAACGATGGCGCCGACATCATCGACATCGGCGCTTTCTCTTCGCGACCAGGAATGGAAATCATCAGCAGCGACGAAGAAATAGCACGACTTCTCCCCTCTTTGACTGAAATAAAAAGAAACTTTCCTGAGACGATAATTTCCATCGACACATTTCGTAAGGATGTGGCGCAGAAAGCCATAGAACACGGAGCTCATATCATCAACGACATCTCTGGTGGCGACTTCGACGAGGAGATGCTTCCTTACATCGGAAAGAATCATATACCTTATATTATGATGCACTGCGGCGGAAAAATCGACACTCTTCACACTCAGAAAATCGACGATGACGCTAACGTGATTGTCAAGAATTTCTTTGAAGAGAAATGTCGTTTTCTGTCACAATATGGCGAGCAGCAAATCATCCTCGACCCAGGAATAGGATTCAACAAAAGCAAGAAAGCTAATTTCAGTCTGTTAAAAAATATTAACGACTACAGAATAGACGAGCTTCCCGTCTTGATAGGAATATCACGTAAGTCATTAATTTACAAAACACTGAAGACAACGCCACAAGAAGCCTTGAACGGAACTACAGTCTTAAACACCATCGCTCTCATAAACGGAGCCGACATATTGAGAGTCCACGACGTGAAAGAAGCTGTTGAAGCAGTGAAACTTGTAGAAGAACTTTAGAATCTTAGAACTTTAGATATTGGCTACATTTAGGTAAAAAAACTATTGGCGGTTATCTGTTATCTGTTGACTTTTTTCTTATCTTTGAAAAATTAAATTAATCACGTCATGACCGAGCTTTTTGTTAACGCATTCATACATATCAGAATCTGCGACATACTCGATATTCTACTGGTAGGACTTTTGTTCTACGGATTGTATTATCTCGTCAAAGGAACCACCGCCATCAAGATTTTCTTCGGTATCGTCGCCATCATCATCGGGCTTAAGATAGTCACCTTATTACACATGGAGCTCCTCAGCTACATACTTGGAGCTTTTGTCAACGTCGGATTCATCGCGTTGATAATCATTTTCCAGCCTGAGATAAGACGATTCCTTCTTGGCATCGGCAACACCAAGATAGCAGAAGCTTTCAAGAATTTCATAGCAGGATTAGGATTTCACGTAAGAGAAGAATCCAACTTCGATTTAACACCTATCTGCGAGGCTTGCGCTTCTATGTCGCAGGACAAAGTCGGTGCTTTGATTCTTCTTACGCAGGAAAACAACTTAAACGAGATTGTTGACACAGGAGTAAAGATCGACGCTCTGATAAGCAAGCCTTTGCTTGAGAACATATTCTTCAAAAACAGTCCTTTACACGACGGTGCCATGGTCATCTCCAACAACAAGATAGAGGCAGCCCGCTGCATCCTTCCTATCACGCAGAACACGCATCTTCCTGGCAGCTACGGACTTCGTCACAGAGCAGGCATCGGCATAACAGAAAACAGCGACTGCATCGCCATCGTCGTCTCAGAAGAGACAGGAAGCATCAGAATAATCAAGAGCGGCAAAGTCTATGATGTTAAAGCCTCCGAGATGAAGGCTAAGATTAAGGAGCTTAGCAGGAGTTGAGTTGATGAGATGCTAAGTTACTGAGATGCTAAGTTACTGAGGGTAGAGACGTATCAATTACACCAATGAAAATAAACAATATGTAATTGCTGCGTCTCCGAGTTTGTGAGTCTCCGAGTCACCAAGTCACCAAGTCACCGAGGGTAGAGACGTATCAATTACACCAATGAAAATAAACAAATGTAATTGCTGAGTCGCCGAGTTTATGAGTCTCCGAGTCACCAAGTCATCGAGGGTAGAGACGTATCAATTACACCAATGAAAATAAACAATATGTAATTGCTGCGTCTCCGAGTTTATGAGTCGCCGAGTTGCTAAGATAATTTCACGTATAATCACACGAAAAAAAATAGTATCTTTGCAAAAGAATAGTCAAAAAAAATTATCATTTTCTTCAATGTTTGTATAATATCTACATTATGAAAATGATTTTCTTTACAACACTTAAAGAAGTATTAAAACTATGAAGGATTTTCGTTCAGCAATATTTGCCGGAATATACATTGGGACTGCCGGTTTCGGGTTTTTGGCAGCGACCGCCAATACATCGTATGGTTCGCTTGCAGGTGCGGTTCTCTTTTCGCTCGGACTCTTATCTGTTGTAGGATATAGACTCAAGCTTTATACAGGCACTGCAGGATTCATTAAGTCAAATGAAATTGGCAGCCTTTTTATCATATTGATCGGCAATCTTGTCGGATGCTTTCTTATGGGGCTCCTGACAAGACTCTCTCCAATGTGTGATGCACTGCAGACAGCGGCAACAGGCATACTCGAAACTCGTATCAGAACAGGAGCTGTCGGATGTGGACTTCTCGCAATAATGTGTGGTATGTTGATGACAACCGCCGTCACGTTTGCAAGACGAAAAAACATAATACCTCTCCTCTTTGCTGTTCCGCTATTTATCGTCTGCGGGTTTCCGCACTGCGTTGCAGACGCATTCTATTACATGACGGTTCCATTTGACAGGCTGTCGTTAGAACTGTTGGGAGTGTATGTCTGCACAATACTCGGCAATCTTGTCGGATGCAACTTATATAGAATACTCCTCACAAAAGACCAATATGAAAATATACAGTAGTTTTCATCATTAAACAAATGCCCTAATCTTGTATAAATCAGAGAAAGCAACTGAGTTTTTCATAGGAAGAGACAGCAAGTTAGTAAGATGCTAAGTTACTAAGATACTAAGTCACTCAGCAACTCAGTAACTCAGCAACTCAGCAACTCAGTAACTCAGCAACTCAGTAACTCAGCAACTCAGTAACTCAGCAACTCAGCAACTTAGCAACTCAGTAACTTAGTAACTCTGTT
>JAFTUF010000036.1 GCA_017466405.1 Bacteroidales bacterium | reverse complement strand
GATTCCATCGTATTTTCCTGTTCGAACAAACTCATTCCTGTTTTCTTCTGATATTTCATATATTTTAAATTTATAGCAAATATAACAAAAATATCAACATAACCAACTGATTGTCATAAATTTAATTTATAGAAGTTGCCTTAAGAATTGTATTAAAAAAAAATATATTTTTGTATGCTTAATATCTGATAATACGTTATTTGAGATATGAAGAAGTATTTTATTTGTAAGTTATTGATACTTATAATATTGGAAATAGCGGGCTGGTGTAATTTACGGAATGTGGATTACACAGCTATTGTATCTGTATAAGTGGAGTATGTAAGTATGAAATTAAATTTTTTAACCTAATAAAAATTATAATTATGAAAATCAAAACATTTATTCTGACATTTCTAATGATGATGTCGTGTCCGTTTTTGTTCGGACAAAGTACTGTGACGCCAAAGACTTATGGCTCACTTAAAACGGCACTTAGCGGGGAACTTGGTACTAACGTTACCATTACTCTTGCTAGTGACATTAATGTTACTGAAACAATTGAAATCCCAACAACAGTAACTGCTACTTTAGACCTTAACGGTTACAAATTGACAACTGCTGAGGATAAGTACGCATTTAACAACATGGGTAAACTTACCATTGAAGATCCTAAAGGTACTGGTAGTATCGAGACACGTGGTATCTATAATGGTAATCAAGGTAGTGTAGGTGAAACAACTCTTGAAGCTGTTTTAACTATTAAAGGCGGTATTTTTAAAGCTATCGGAACCAATGGTGGTGCTGCTATCTATAATCTTGGTACAACAGTCATCAAAGGTGGTGAATTCTATGGCTACTATGCTGCTCTTCATAACAGATTGGCAAAAATGACAATCGAAAACGCTTATATTGAAGCTTACGATCATAATGCTTTTGCAGCAATGCGTAATTCAGGTGAGTTAATAATTGGTGAAAATGTACTTTTAGCTGGTAATTATAACCATGAAGGTGAAGCTACTAAAACTGGTGATTTTAAAGTTGTAGTAGCTAAAATAAATGATAAGCCATACGTACAATTTACCGATGTTATTAATGACATTAAAAACATGAGCGGTGATGTAACAGTAAAACTTTATCAAGACGTTACAATGGACATCACAGCTTGGCAAACTCTTGCTATAGGTGGTGATAACACAACAAAGATTACTATCGATGGCGAAAACGGTGACAACGATTTCACTCTTACATTCAATAAATTAAACAGCGACTGGAATCATATCGCAACAAGCAATGACAATGCAACTGCATTAGTCCTTAAAAATATGACCATCACCGATAGTGGTTACAACAATGGTCCATGGAACAGATATGACCTCGTATTCGCAAGTGACGTAGAATTACATAATGTCAACGCAACAAAAGCTCTCGCTTTCAAAGCAGGTGCAACATTGAATAACGTAAATATTACTGAAAATAAAGACGTATACGCTATCTGGATTCAACCTAATGGTCAAGAAATCTCTATCGATGGTCTCGTTATCAATTCAGCTGGTCGTGGTATTAAGGTTGACAAACAATATGTAACAGCACAAGATGTAACTTTATCTGTAGCAAACGCTACATTCAATACTGTTAAGAAAGCTGCTATCTTAGTTAAATCTGCAGCTGAAACTGCAATTAATGTAGGTGAGAATGTAAATATCGCTAATGTTGCTGCTGATAATGTGAATATTGCATGGGTTGATGCTGATGGCGCTGTCAATTATGGCAATGTAACAGTTATTGGTGGTACATTAGCTCAAGAAGACAGTGATGACTTCTATGCTGCTCACGTTGACAATGAAGGAAATATCGTAAGTTATTTCAAAACTCTCCAAGAAGCTGTTAACGCTGCTAACGGTAAAACAATTGTTCTTGTTCAAGACTATACAAATGACGTTACAATCTCTCAAGAAGAAGGTAAAAACATCATCATCGATGGTAAAGAATTCGACTTCTCAGGTACAATCTATATTGAAGGTAACTCACGTTTCGAAGGTGAAGAAACATTGACAATCCAAAACTTCAACTTCACAACAGAAAAAGATTCTCACGACTTCATTTCTTCAAACTCAACAGAATCGGCTAAACGTTACGCTCACAACGTGACAGTTAAAGATTGTAACTTCACAGCTACAGAAGAAAGCACAGCTGTTGTAGGTATGCGTTTCCGTCAAGCTTATAATATCAATGTTGAAGGCGGTAAATTTGCAAACTTACATTCAGTAATGTGGACAACAGGTACATCTGGTGCTGCTGTTAAGGGTATCCTTGCTACTGGCTGTAAAGAAGGCGGTATCTCATTCGGTACAAGTACAGGTTTATCTGTTGAAAGTTCTACAATAGTTGCTACGACTGGCTATGGTATCAGAGTTGGTGGTAATAGCGGTGAATCTCTTGGTGGTCCTCTTACAATCACAAAATCTAACATTACTGCTAAAATCCCTGTTTTGGTACGTAATGCAAATAACGATTCAAAGGTAACCTTCGTTGGTGAAAATACAATAACAGAATTAAATTCAAATAACGATTATTATTGTGTTATTGGTGCGGGAGAATATGATGGTGGTGCAAACTTACCAGAAGCTGCAACAGGTAACGTAATAGTTGATCTTACAGAATCAAACCTCAGCTATGAGGGCGTTTATGGTAATTTCGCAGTTGCTAAGATTGGCAATGTTCAATATTCGTCACTTAATGATGCTGTTGATGCTGCTATAACAGGTGAAACAATCGAATTGTTATGGAATGAAGGCAATGCTCCTATCGCAATGAACGCTGCAGTCTATGGCAAAAAAATTACTATCACAGGTACTGCTACAGTTGACTGGAGCAAAGGTTGGTTCTTCATCGGCCGTGGTGGAGAAGGCGACGCTGAAGTTACTTTCGAAAATGCTAACTTGACATCTGCTTCAAACACTACAAAATACGGTATCAACGTTTCTGGTAAAGCTGCAGACGGTCATGCATACGACGGTACTTTGATTCTTAGAAATTCTAATATCGAAGTTGACTATATCATAACAAGAAAAGAAACAAAATTACTTAGCAGCAGTACACTTACTGTTAAGAACGGTTTCGTAGTAGGCGGACGTCCAGCAGAAGAAACTGTAAACGGTAAAGACGCTACAGCTAAAGTTCAGTTGTTCACAAATTCTCACATTGTTGTAAATAACAGAAAATCAACTATCGGTTTTGAAGGTATTGGCGAATTGAATCTTGACGCAGGTACATCATTTACATGTAACAACCACGACTTAACTATAACAGAAAAAGGTAGAGTTAATGTTACTAATGCTAAAGTTAATGCAAGTGCTAACATAGTAAATGCTGGTACAGTCTATGTTAAGAATTCTTCAGATATTGCTGCTAATAAAGTTACTGGTGCAGGTTGGTTCTATATGGACAATGTCAATATGACAAGTGCAACTAAACTTGATGGCGCTAAAGTTCGTTTCGCAAAGGGAACAAACAATATCAATGGTTCTTTCATCAACAATGGTTTCTTCCAAGTTGGTATCGGTGCTTATAAAGGTACAGACGCTAATGTTGATACAGAAAACGGTGTTGTCGTTAATGTTAAGAATGCTGTTGTCGGTGCAAATGGTGCTACATACGCAGGTTGGGCTGGTACAGGCTTCTATGACAAAGACGCAGAAAAAGCTGCTGTTATGACAGACGCTAAATATGTTCTCAACATAGAAAATTCAATAGCAGAATTCGGTTACCTCCACGTTTCTAACGACGGTGAATTGAATGTTAAAGGTGATGCTGATGAAAAGAAATGGTACAACAACAGTGATTATTCATTCTACGCAGGCGATTTCATCATCAATGGTACAGCTACATTCGATGCAACAGATGTATTAGCTCTCTATACTAAAGTTTCATGCGACAATGGTACAGATAATCCAGGTACATTGAATATCAATGAAGGTACATATTTCGAAGCTGAACGTCACAATGGAGCTATTGCAGGTACAAACTTCATTCTTTATAAAACTGGTATTGCTAACGTAGCTAAGAGTGCTGAATTACATGTTGGTGAACCTGCTTCAATTGCAGCAAATGCGATATTGAACATTGGCGGTACAGCTACTGTTTTAGGTACAGTTACAAATAATGGTACTATTAACTTAACAGATTTAGAAGCAACACTTACAACTCCAGAGGCTCCTGTTGTTGAAACAACAATCCCTTACCACAAGGTAAGTTATAATAATGGTGTTTATTCTGTAGTCGCTAAAGATTATGTAGCTCAAATCATCGATGCTGAAGGCAACTCAAGTCTCGACAGAAGATACGAATCATTCGCTGAAGCTGTTCAAAATGCACAGAATGGTGAAACTATAGAACTCTTATGGGAAGAAGGTGACAATGCTATCGCTATGGCAGCAGCTCTTAATGGCAAGACAATCACTGTAACTGGTAACGCTTACGTTGACTGGAGTAAAGGTTTCTTGTTCGTTGGTAGAGGAGATGCTCAAGGCAATAATGCAGATGCAACACTTATATTCGACAACGCCAACATTACTTCAAAACCTGCTAACAGCAGTACTGGTCTTAATGTTTCAGGTTATGAAATCGATGAAGAAATCACTAACAGAACCGGCAATGTGATAATGAATAATTCTAATATAGTAGTTGAGTATTTGCTCAATGCTGGTAATATCACATTGAACAATACTACATTGAAAGTCAATGATGGCTTCAGAATCAGCGGTCGTACAGCAGATGAAACACAAGATGTTATCGGTACAGCTACATTCAACTTATTTAATTCAACTGTTATAGTTGACAATATGAATGGTATGCCTATTGGTTATAAAGGTATCGGTATAATGAACATTGATGAAAATTCTACTCTCCAATGTCTCAGAGATTACGGTGTAGATCCTAACGGCAAAATGAACATCGCAGGTTCAGTTGTAATAGCTGACGGTAAGAAATTAACCAACGATGGTGAAATGAATATCAATGGCGGTAATGTTTCTGTAACAAGTATAGTTAACGCTGGTACTATCAACGTAACAGGTGCTTCAGTATTGAGCGCAACAGTTACTGGCGAAGGTTCTGTAAACATGAACAATGCTACATTAGCAGAGACTACAAGCTTGAAAGCTGTTGCAGTTATGTTTGATGGTAAAAACAATATCAATGGTGCAACAATCGAAACAGAAGGTAAAGCAACTGTTGCTACCACAGGTGAATTAGCAGTGAACGAACGCAGCACAGTTAAATTTAACAGCTTGGAAGTTAATAAAAAATTAAGCGTTACCAAGGGCCAATTAAGAGTGACTACCGATTTCGTAAACAACGGCATTACAAGTTTCAACTACGAAGAATCAGATGTTTACGTTTATCGCGCAACAACTAATAATAGCGTATTGAATATTTCAAACAAGGTTGTTTATAGGACAGGTACGTTTGAAAACAATAGCGAAAACCTCAACGTCTCAGCTAATTCAAAACTTCAAGTAGATGGTGCAGCAACATTCGTTGAAAACTCAATCTCAAAGATTGCAGGTGAAGTTTCTGTTGGTGGTAGCGTTACACAAGCTGAAAATGCTGTTATCAGATTGACAGATGCAGCAGCTAAATTCACAACAACAAATACTGGATTGAATGTTGTTACAACAGTAGCTGACAGCAAGGTTTCTTATGAAGATGGTGCTTACGTTGTAGTAGCAAAACAATATCTTGCTAAGATTGGTGACAATCAATACGAAACTCTCCAAGATGCATTTGATGCAGCTGAAACAGGTAAAACAATCGTATTGTTCAACGACAAAGTTTCAGTTATCCCAATGAACGCTAACCTCTATGGTAAAGATGTTACTATCACAACTAATGGCAAAGAAGTTACAGTTGACTGGAACACCAACGGAAACTACTGGTTATTCGTCGGTCGTGGCGGTGAAGGTGATGCTACACTTACATTCGACAAGGCAATTATTAAATCTGTAAGTAACAATGGCGGTATCCATGTTTCAGGTCGTCAAAAAGATGCTACTGACAAATATGACGGTACTCTTATCATCAAAGATTCTGAAATCGAGCTTACAGAATTCATCAACAGAAATGTTGTTACAATTGAAACCAGTACAGTTACAACAACATTGTTAACATCACATGGTCGTCCAGCAAATGAAACAGAAGACGGTGAAGATGCAACAGCTGAATTCACATTGACAAATTCAATACTCAATGCACAAAAGATTACCAACGGTGATGAGGGCTTTGGTGTAATGACAGTTGATGCTAAATCAAATATTAATGTTTCAGAAATATTCAATGTAACTAAGGGTAAACTCTTCAGTGCAGGTAACATTACAGGTAATCTTAAAGAAGAAGTAGAAGATGCTATTGAACTTACAGCTGGTGTTTATACAGTAGATGTAAGAGAATATTGTGCCGAGGGTTATGGAGCATTCTATAATGATGAGTATAAAACTTGGACAGTAAGAATGACATATGGCGTTCAAGAAACATCACTTGCTAAAGGTTGGAACTGGTTCTCATCTTATATTAATCTCTCAACAAATGATGGTCTCGAGAAGATACAAACAGCTCTTGGAACATCAGGTATCGAAATTAAGGGTAAATATAACAATAATATGTCAGAATGTGAAGACCTTGGTGACGGCACATACGCATGGTTTGGCGACTTCACACCATCAGCAGAACAAATGTATATGATTAATACATCTGATGCTGTAACTATGAATATAGAAGGTGACGTTGTCGATTATACTAATGTAGCTATCGTACTTAATTCAGGCTGGAACTGGATTGGATATCCTTTATACGAGACAGTTGAAATTAATGATGCTCTTGCAAATCTTACAAATGTAGCTTCTGGTGATGAGATTAAATCATTAAACAATGGTTATGCTCAATATTCTGCAAGATTAAAGAGATGGTCAGGTACTTTGACCACTTTAATTCCAGGTGAAGGTTACATGTATAAATCATCTAATGCAACATCATTTGTATATTCAGTAGGAAGCAAGAGAAGTTCAGATAATAATGTTAATGTTGTT
Source organism: Bacteroidales bacterium (assembly GCA_017466405.1). Taxonomy (GTDB): domain Bacteria; phylum Bacteroidota; class Bacteroidia; order Bacteroidales; family F082; genus Limimorpha. The sequence goes on along the minus strand of JAFTUF010000036.1, from coordinate 18,508 downwards.
GAGAATTATTATTGGACACCAAATGTTTCAGAATATTCAAATAACATGACGATTACAGCTATGCTCAGCATCGATAATGAATTAGTAAATGACAATTATGAAATTGCAGCTTTTGCTAATGGAGAATGCCGTGGCAACGCACGCCCTGTCTATATTGATGAATTAGATTCATACGTGTTATTTATGAATATTCGTGGTAATGATGTAGAAGAATTAACATTCAAATACTATGATGTAAACTATGGTACAGAATATGTTCTTGACAATAGAATCAATTATTCTAACGATGCAGTTGTAGGTACAATTGACGAACCATATATGTTTAATTTAAGCATCTTGAATGTTGATGAAGCTACTATTAGTGAAGTCAATATCTATCCTAATCCAACAACAACTGGTACAGAAATCAGCCTTAACGCTACTTGCGACAAAGTTGAAGTATTCAACGCTCTCGGCGTAAAGGTTGCAGAATACCAAAACGTTGATTCTATCGATGCTATTGAAACAGCAGGTATATACGTAATTAGAATTACTAACGACAGCAATGTACAAAATTGCAGATTAGTAGTAAAATAATTCTTGCTTAGAGCAACGAGCTATGAGTTATGAGCATTATGCCATAGCTCATAGCTTAAAGCTCAAAGTCTAATAACAAATCCAAATCAAATTAAACAAATGAAAAAAAGATTAACATTTATCACACTTTTGGTATTGTTCTGTTCAACTGTGTTTAGTCAAAGTTACTATTGGGAACCTGTCGTTCCAAATGTAAATACAACTATGACAATTACAGCATCTGTACAATTCGATGGAATAGACCAATATGATTCGAAATTAGAACTTGGTGTATTTTGTGGTGATCAATGTCGTGCAACTGCATTTCTTGAAGACATGTTTGATGGTGAATTTCCTAATATTGCCATGTTATCTGTTAAAGGTAGTTCTGGTGAAAATTTTAAATTGAAAGTATATAACCATACTACCGGAGAAATTAAATCTAACTATGTATTGGTTGATAATGGAAATGAATTATCTCAAACATCATTGCCATTTATTACAAACATCCAATATGGTACTATCGATTATCCTTTAGTTGTAAACTTCAAGGAGCCTGATTATTTTATTCCAGAAACAACAGGTGATGATGGAACAACAACATTAAGAGCTGTTGTTCAAATTAATGGTGTTGAACAATATAATTCTAAGTTGGAGGTTGGTGCATTCATTAATGGTATAGTTAAAGGAAGTGCAAAAACAGAATTTATCTACAATGAAAGAAATTTTGTTCGTATGAACATTGGTGGTAATGATCAATTATTGGGACAAACTGTAACTTTTAAATTATATGATCATGCTCTTGGAGAAGAATTGGCATTCGCAAAGGTTAATTCAGTAGAATATACTGGTGATAAAATAGGATCTATGTTGGAACCTTTTGTAATTAATTTTATAACAACTCCTTTTGTAATTAATGATCAACCATACAACACTCTCGCAGCAGCTGTTGAAGCAGCAACAGAAGATAATAACGTGATCACTCTTCTTAAAGACGTTGAAGGTTTAGGTGTTGAAATCAACAAAGAAGTTACAATCGATTTCGCCGGTTTCGCTTACACCCTTAATGAAGGTGAAGTGATAAACATCAAAGAAGGCGGTGTCGTTACATTCTTAAATGATACTAAAATCGAAAATGGCGTCGAACTTAATGGCGGTCAGCTTTTCACAAAAAACACAAACCTTACTATCAAAGCTGTAAAACATTTTGCTAAAGTAGAAGCTAATACTACCGCTTGGGGAACAATCAGTACTCCTATTGCAGGTGCTAAAGTTCCTACAATAACTGGTTTACACGATCTTTACACTTATAATGAAGAAAGTATGACGTGGGTTTATGGTGGTTCCTTAAAAACATTTGAGTTAGGACAAGGCTATCTTTATGCTAACACACACGAAAATAATGGTGATGACATCGCTATTGAATTGCAAGGCGTTCTTAACACAAAAGATGCAGAAGTTAAACTTAGCTACAATGAAGGTTCTTTGGCAGGTTTCAATATGATTGGCAATCCATTCTCATTCAACATCAGCGAAGCCAACTTCACAACAACTGATGGAGCTCAACTCGCAAATGGTTTCTATGTTATATCAGATCAAGGCGCTATTGTTGCAAGACCTGACAATGCAGTTATAGCACCTATGGAATCTGTTATGGTTCAAACAAGCGCTAAAACAACTTTGACAATTAGCAAGCTTGCTCAATCAAAGAGAAACGCTGCCGACAATGGTATGATTGCTATCAATGTAGCTAACGATAACTACAGCGATGTGGCTTACGTTTCATTCAATGAAGGTATTGGTCTTAACAAAATCAACCACCATAATGCAGACGTTCCTATGGTTTATGTCCCTGTTGAAGGCGAAAACTTCGCTGTTGCTATGATGAACCAAGATGTTACTGAAATTCCTGTTTCATTCAGAGCTGCTACAATGGGCGAATATACAATCAGTGTTGAGGCACAGGGCTGCGAATATGGCAAGATGATTCTTAAAGACCGTCTTACAGGTAATGTAACAAACTTGTTGATTGAAGACTATACATTCGTGGCAACAAGCAACGACAATGCTGATAGATTCGTCATTGAATTAAGCAATAGCCAACAATCATCAGACAACAGCAATTTCGCATATATCAATAATGGCATGATCAATATTGACAATGTCGAAGGACAAGCTGTTGTGAGAATCTATGATGTTACAGGCCGTTCAGTTGCTGAATACAATGCATTTGAAACAGCAAGCATCTCAACATCATCATTGAGCAATGGCATTTACATCATTAAGATGACAGATAATAACGGAGTTAAAGTACAAAAAATATTAATTGATTAATTAGAAGTCAACAGTCAACAGATCGTGATGACGAATGTATTAAAATAAGTAAAATGTAAAATGTAATCGCTGGTTTTTAGCAAATCAGTATATCTCATCGATGATCTGTTGTCAGTTGGCATAAAACAAAGGAAATTCAAAAAATGAAAAAATTATTAGTGACATTATCTATTGTAGCTACATTGGGATTCAGTGCCAATGCTCAGTTTCAATCTAACACACAAAATGATGGTTTTTTCTCTTACAGCACTCCAAGTGGACAGTATCGTGATGGTACATCATCAGGTAATTTTCCAGTACTTCCTATGACAGGAGTATATGGCGATCAAGCAGGTAATCCGGCTCCTGTAGGAAGTGGTTTGGTTTTACTCGCAGGCATGGGCTTGGCTTACGCTATGAGAAGAAAAAACAATAACTAAACTTTCGACTTCATCCTCATTTGAAGTAATATTTAATATTTAATTTCATTTAACTTTTGGAGGTGTCCCGTTGTGAAACGCGACACCTTTTTTAGTTGCTGAGTTGCTGAGTCACCAAGTCACTGAGTCTCCGAGTCGTCGAGACTGTTAGAAGTCAAAGTAAAAGTCAGTGTCAGAGTTCAGAGTTCAGAGTCCAGAGTTTTTGTCTTATTCAAAAACCGTGAACGGCATCAAAGCTTGAACGCCTTCAATTTTATTGAGGCTTTCTAATGCTTCAAGATATTTGTAGCTTTCACCTAATTTTTCTTTCATGACAGATTTTGTGTAATATTCTTGCGTCTCTGTCTTGAAGAGGCTTTCGAAAATATCTTCTTGTTTAGGGTATTCCTTGATGGAGTAGTTTGCCAATCCTGCTTTCTCTGCTGCATAAACGATGGCTTTTTCTATACCTCCGAGTTCGTCAACCAAGCCAATCTCTATAGCGTCGGTGCCACTCCAAACTCTACCTTGACCAATACTGTCAACGAAGGTCTTTCTTAAATCTCTTGTGCCTGATACCAATGTGATGAAATCGTCGTAGGTGTCGGTGACATGTTTTTGCATCATGGCTAATTGATAAGGTGTCATTGGTTTTGCTAAGCTTCCGAAGTCGGAGTTTTCGTTTGTCTTAACTTCATCAAATGTCAATCCTAATTTGTCGTTGAAGAAACCTTCCAAGTTAGGCACCGTTCCAAAGACGCCGATAGAGCCTGTGAGAGTGTTAGGGTCGGCGAAGATATAATCAGAACTTGATGAAATCCAGTAGCCTCCTGAGGCAGCATAATTACCCATAGAGACGATGAAAGGTTTTTCCTTTGCTGCCAATTCCACTTCGCGGCGTATCACTTCAGATGCTACAGCACTGCCGCCAGGTGAGTTGACTCTCATAACGATAGCCTTGACTTTCTTGTCGTTTCTTGCCTGACGTAATGCTTCCGACAATGTAATAGAACCAATGGTTGTTTCGTCGCCTTCACCGTCGATAATCTGACCTGAGGCATAAACGATAGCGATCTTGTCGTCGCCTTCGTAAAGTTCAGGTCTTACCTTTGCGTAAGGAGTGTTCTTTATGATGTTTATTTTCTTATTGTCGGCTGTGTTTGTAAGTTGATGAAGTTCAGCTATGATTTCGTCTTTATATTTCAATCCGTCGATGAAGTTGTTGTCGAGAGCCGCTTGTGTGTCGAACATCAATGTCAAGTCGTCAGCCATCTTGTTTATTGTCTCAACGCTGATGTTACGCGACTTGCTGATGTCGTCGCATATCTTATTCCATACAGAAGTTAATAATACGCTGTTTTGTTCGCGGTTGGCGTCGCTCATCTTATCTAAGAAATAAGGCTCTACAGCGCTTTTGAATTTATTGTTGGCTGGACGTATAATCTGCATCTCTATGTCAAGTTTCTCAAAGAGATGTTTGTAGAACATCGACTGAGAAGCCATGCCGTGTATGTCGATCATACCGTCAGGGAGCATATAAATTTTGTCGGATACGCTTGCTATATAATATGCGCTCTGAGAATAAGCCTCGGCATAGCTGATGAGAAATTTGCCTGATTTCTTAAATTCGATAAGTTGGTTTCTTATCTCTTCCAGATTTGCGCTTGACGTTGATATTGTGGATAGTTCCAAGAAGATACCTGCGATGTTGGGGTCGATGGCAGCAGCTTTGATATTGTTCATAATATCGTTCATTCCAGCCATATCGATTTCCTCGAAGTTAAATCCGCTGAAAGCCATGCTTAAGTTGTTTTTACTCGTCCTTTCGGGGATGTCGTAGTTGAGATTCATATACAGAACGGTCTGAGGTTTTAAGGTGACCTTTGTTTCTGTAGAAGAAGCTATTGAGGATACGAGACTTGAGATAAGGAAAATTACTATTACCAATAGTAATAAAGTCGAGCCTAAGAAGGAGGCGAAGAATGTTTTGAAGAATGATTTCATATTTTATTATTATTTAAGTTTGATAACACGTTAATTTAATAAGCACTCAAAAATACAATTTTTTTTTAAATTTGCGGAAAAGAAAAAATGGTATGGCAGGATTATCTTTTATACTTATAGGGTCGAATTTAGGGCAAAGAGAGACGATTATAAATCAGTCTATTAAGATGATGTCGGAAAGATGTGGCGAGGTGTATGCTGTCTCGTCATTATATGAGACGGAGCCATGGGGTTTCACTGCTGAGCAGTCGTTCTTGAATTGTGTGGTAGCGCTAAGGACGGAGAAGTCGCCTCATGCTTTGTTGGAAGAATTGATGAAGATAGAGAAGGATCTTGGCAGGGAGAGACATTCTGTTGAAGGTTATGAGTCGCGTCCTATAGATTTGGATATTTTATATTTTGACGATAAGATTATTAATGATGATGATTTGATTGTGCCACATCCTCGTTTACATAAGAGGCGTTTTACGCTTACGCCTTTATGCGACGTCGCTGCCGATTTCATCCATCCGGTTTTTAAGAAATCAAATAAGGAGTTGTTAAATAATTGTGAAGATTTTTCAGAAGTGAAATTATATAAGAGTTGAGATTAAGTACAATTACGAAAAAGGCTGCCCTAATGAGCAGCCTTTATTTTATGCTAATTATAATATTACTGTTATTCTTTGACAGTTTTAATAGTTACGTTAGCGCGGCGTAATTGAGGTAACAAAGGTTTGATTTCAGGATATTGTCCCATCAATTTATTTAAAGTTTGTTCGCGGTTTGAAGAATTTTTGATTTCGTTAGCTATTTCATTTTTATCTTCGATGTCGGAACCTAAGATAGCATTGATGAGTCCTTCCCAGTCAGCGCCGTTAGAATGGATAGTAACATGAGATTCATCTAAGTGAGTGTGAAGTTCGCTTTGTACTAATTCAGCTGCTGCTTTAGCGCGTTCTTCAGCGAGTTGGTTGTTATAGTCGGCTCTTCCTTCAGGAGAAGCATAACCTTCAACGATGATTGTTTTTACTTCAAAGCCATCTTCTTTCACTTCGCTAGAAGCTCTGTTGATAGCGTCGATGTTTGTTTGTGATTTAAGTTTTTCTGACTCGTTGATAGGGAATACGATGTTAGCGTGGTTTGTGTGATAGATAGTGTGTTTTTCAATTACTTCTGTTTTTGTTTCAGCAGGTTTGTTAGCTTCTTGTTCTTCGAGAGCTTCTTTGATAGCTTGTTTCAATTCTTCTGGTGTGATGCAGCAGTCTTCTTCAACAGGTTGTTCTGCAAGTTCTTTAGCAGCGATACATTTGTTGTTGAATTTGTAGCGTAAACCGACGTTGACAGTTGTGTGCCAGTCTTTATGTAAACCTGATGCGAAAGCATCCAATACATCGCTATCTGCGAAGTTTGTTGTAGCGTCAGCATAGACATCGACTTTTTGGTTTACGATATAGTTGAACTCGATACCCATAGGAATAGTGAGGGCGACTTTTCTGTTGTCGATACCGCGGCCTTTTTTGTTGTTGTAATTGTGGTCGTAACCTACGTAAGCTTGGTGTCCGTCGGCGTAAGTAGCTCTTGCTCTGTATTGCATTTGACCGATACCGATGTGAGGATATACACCGAAGCGACGAGCTTCATTATGACCGAAGATGAATCCTACGATGTCGGCTGCGATATTGATGTTAGCTTCGAAGTAATCAGCATAGTTGAGTGTGAATAAATTTTCGTATTCACCGTTATAGATACCATAACCTAACTTAGCATATACTCTGTAGAAGTTATGGAAATTGTAACCTGCACCTATGTTAGCATTACCTCTAACGCTCTTGAAGTTGTATTGGTTGTCGCCGAATACTAAAGAAGCTCCGCCGTCAGCCATCAAGTACCAATAGTTGCAGTATGCGTCGTCTCTTTTGAAGATGTTAGCGTTGCTGCCTAATTTGTAGCTTGCTCCGAGGTTCAATGTGCTGAACCAGTCGTTGTGTTCGCCTGATGCAATACCATCGAGGCGGTCTGTGTCGGCGTAGTTTGCTGTGAAGTCTAAATGAACTCTCAAGCTTGGGTTGATGATATAATTGACTTCAACGCCCATAGGGATTGTAGCGACAACTTCTCTGCCGTCTCTTTCGTTGTAGCCGCCTTCAGAGATTAAGCTGCCGTTGTTGTCGTTGACTTTAACTTTGTATCTTACTTGTCCGATACCGACATGAGGAACAACGCTGAATCTTCTGTCTGGGTTGTATCCTAAGATAATGTCTGTTGCGTTGATTGTAAGATTAATGTTTCCTTCAAAATAGTTTGATTTGTCGATAGCAACGTTCTCGTATTTTCCATTCAATCCGCCGAATCCCAAATTAGCTTTGAGACCTAAGATGTTGTCGAACTGATAGCCAATGCCTAAATGACCATTGAGACCTAACTTCAATCCTGTGTTGTCACCTTTTAAGAAACCTAATCCAAGGTCACCTGAGACATAAACATAATCGTTAAATGCTTTGTTCTCAATAACCTCTCCTTCACTTTGTGCATAAAATGCCATTGGGCAGATCGCAAATACGATTGCCATGATGATTTTTGTAAAACTTAACTTGCTCATATTCTTCTGTTTATATTAATAATTCTTTATAGTTTGCCTTGAAGATATTTAACTCGCAAATATAAACATTTTTTGTAAATAATTAAACAATTTTATGTGAAATTAAAAAAAAGTCGCATATAGCGACTTTTTGTACAAAACATTGTTTTTTATTATTCAACAATGGCGATAAAGTCTGGATTGTCTTGTAGGTAGGCAAACTCCATATCGTTCTTCGCTTCCTTCTTCAGCTTAGAGTCTTTTTTCACAGCTTTGGCAAGATGCTTCAAACTTTTTTCAACATCTTTTGTCCTCATCGCGATGACAGCCTGCAAGTATAAGGTCTTGCCGTTTTCTTCTAAACATTTAATTGTCTCTTCTGCAATGGTGTATCTTTTGTCTAATGTCTGTGCCAATGCAACATTATAGTCGCAGTTAGGGTTGTTTTGAGTCATCATTTTGATAGCTTTGTCATAATCACCTTTATTAATGTTCACTACACCTTCGTTATAGCTTGTGTTCAATCCTAATTTCTTCGCTTGGTTGAAAAGGCTTTCAGCGTGTTTGTAGTCGTTTTCATAGATGGCAACCACACCTAAATTATTATAAGCTTCCGCCAATAAATCATCAATTTCAATTGCTTGATTTAAAAGTTGTTTTGCATGACGTGTGTTGCCTTTCTTTATTGCGACTGCACCGGCATTACAGTATGGCTCTGCGTTGTTAGGATATGTTTCGATGGCTGTGAGATAGATGATTTCCTTGTTTTTGAGTTCTTTGACCAAAGTCGCAGCATACATCATTTGTTCGCAGCTCAGCGATTGTGGGTTGTTGGTGCAAGCTTTTGTAATCTGTTCGTCAGTCATTGTGGGTTCAATTGTATTTACTTTCACTACAGTACGTCTCAAAGAAGGCAAGATGCTCTTTTCAAATTCCGGATATTGTTTGATGTATTTGTTCAACTGTGCAACTCTTTGTTCTGGTGTCTGCTTTTTCAAAGTGTTGAGAATGACTTGCTTGTCTTTTAAATTTGAATTTTCAATGGCTTTCATCAATCCGTCCCAGTCGGCTCCGTTGCCTTTGGTCATGAACTTAATGTCGTCGACATTCTTATAGCTGACTTTAGAGTCTTTCTGTGCCGACAAAGATGCTAATCTTTTTTTCAAGAAGCTCTCTGTCATTTGTGCTCTCTTTCCCGATAAGTCTTTGTTGTAACTCATAGGTCCTTCTGGTGATGCCCAGCCGTTTACTTCAATGCTTTCCACATTCCAACCTTTCATTATGTGTGATGTTAAATCGTTGACGGCATTTTTGTTTCTCATGTTTTTATTCAATGGCACTGTCCAGTTGATGGCATCTGAATTGACATAGAAGAAGATGTCTCCGTCGTCGCTGACGACTTGATGTTCGATATTAGGAGTAGCGTATGCGGTTTTAAGAGCGCTTTTGTCAATTTTATTGGATGTGTTGATTACGCCTTCGGCTACCAAAAATGCGTTGGCTGTAGCAAATTCTGCCTTGTCTCTGATACTTTGATGGTTAGGATGAACGACTTCCTTGAATTTATAAACGAGAGGTTCAACTATTAATAATGAGTTGTACATCTCGTCCTCGTAAGGTATTGTAATTGTATAGGAATATGCACCGCCGTGTCTTTTGCTCACAACGACGCCATCTCCCTCGACCTTCTCGCCTATGAAGTTCATCGACGGCAGTTCTGTCTCGCCCTCTTCATAAACCAACACCGGTGTTATGTTCATGACGGCTTTCTTATGGAAATATCTTGGAGGAAATTCGGCTTCGATGGTGACCGTCACCATATTGCCGTTGTTTTCCAAAATCTCGGGCGAAGCGGCGATATAAACCTTGTCGATATGTTTTGCCATGCCCTTTACATCGTGGTTTTTAGCCTGAAAAACCATAGGTGTCATCAGTAAGATGATGACAGCGATTGTCTTAAATAGTGAATTGATACTTTTCATCTTTTGTTGTTTTTAAATTTATCAAAAAACAAAGATGAAAGGTCTTGGTTCAAAGAATTTAATAATTTTCTATTTGTCCTTAAACAACAATTCAATCAGACACATTCGATGTTTTCGGACACATTGATGTGTCCCTACTTAGGTTATCAAAAATGGAGTACATGACAATACCTGCGCTTACCGATACGTTCAAAGAATGTTTTGTTCCTTCTTGTGGAATCTCGATGGCATTGTCGCAGTATGGAAGTACATCGTCGTCAACGCCATCGACTTCGTTTCCGAATATATATGCGCTTTTGCCCTTATGGACATAGTCGCTCAGCATTATGCTACCTTCAATCTGTTCTACAGCATTGATGGTATAATTGTTTTCTTTCAGATATTTACAAGCTTCTTCCGTTGTCTCAAAATAACGCCACTTAACGCTTTCTTCTGCGCCGAGAGCGGTTTTGTGAATCTCGCGATGTGGAGGACAAGCTGTTATTCCGCACAGAAAAATCTCGCCGATTCTGAAAGCGTCGGCGGTGCGGAAAAATGAACCTATATTGCTCAACGAACGTACGTTGTCTAATACTATAATAACGTCTAATTTTTCAACTTCTTGATATTCAGCTAAACTTAATCTGTTTAACTCAGCCATTGTTAATTTGCGCATCTTATCTTATTTTTCCTACAAAAATAATCTTTTATCAAAAACGGAGCGAAAATAAAAATATTTATCTTTGTGAAATAAAATAAGCGAAGTATTTATGGCGAAGACTGATAAAGAAAATCAAGAACTTGAAACCCCTTTGATGAAGCAATATTATTCTTTTAAGGCAAAATATCCCGAGGCTTTGCTTCTGTTTAGAGTGGGCGACTTTTATGAGACCTTTGGAGAAGATGCCATAAAGACTTCTGAAATACTCGGTATTGTACTTACTAAAAGAGGTAAGTCGGCAGCTACAGCAACAGAACTTGCCGGTTTCCCTCATCACGCTCTCGATACTTATCTGCCTAAACTCGTTAAGGCTGGACAAAAGGTGGCTGTGTGTGAACAGCTTGAAGATCCTAAGCTGACAAAGAAAATCGTAAAACGCGGTATTACAGAACTCGTGACACCAGGCATTACATACGATGATAATGTTTTGGTTCAGAAAGAAAACAACTTCTTGGCTTCTATACATCTGGAAGATAAAGAATCTGGAGTCGCTTTCTTGGATGTCTCCACAGGCGAGTTTTATCTCACGCAAGGTAATAACGATTATATCGACAAACTGCTTCAGAGTTTCAATCCTTCTGAGGTTTTATGTCAACGCAACAAGAGAAAGTCGTTCATCGAAAACTTCAGCGATAAATACTATCTCACTGTCTTCGACGACTGGGTCTTTACCGATGATTATGCTAACGACATCTTAACACGTCATTTTAACACTAATTCTCTCAAAGGTTTTGGCGTCGATGATTTTCCTAAAGGTATCATAGCAGCAGGAGCGGCGATTCATTATCTTCATGAAACTCAACACGACAAGATTTCTTATATCAGTTCTTTGTCGCGCATCGACCAAGGTCAGTTTGTTTGGATGGATAAGTTTACCATAAGAAATCTTGAGCTGTTACATTCTTCTAATGCTGATGCTAAAACTCTTATTGATGTCATCGACAAGACGGCTTCTCCTATGGGTAGCCGTTTGATGCGTCGCTGGCTTTCTTTACCTTTAAAAAATAAAGAACAAATATCAGCTCGTTACGAAATAGTTGATTTCTTTGTGAAGAATAACGACTTGATTTCTACATTCCAAGATGCTATACGTCAGGTGGGCGATTTGGAACGACTTATATCTAAGGTGTCGTTGTTGCGTGTCAATCCACGCGAGATGCTTCAACTTGCAAGAGCATTGGATCAGATTGAGTTGTTAAAGAATCTTTGCGTAGAGAGTGAAAACGATACTTTGAAGTTATACGCCGAGCAGCTTAATGTTTGTGATACCATAAGACAAAGGATAAAGAAAGTGCTCAATCCAGAATCACCTTCCTTGATTTCAAAGGGCAATTATATCAACGATGGCGTTGATGAGGAATTGGATTCTCTGAGAAATCTGTCGCGTTCTGGAAAAGAATATCTCACAAATATTCAGAAGAGAGAGATTGCTGCTACAGGAATATCATCTTTGAAGGTCGGATATAATAATGTATTCGGATATTATCTCGAAGTGACGAATCTACATAAGGACAAGGTGCCGGCAGAATGGATTCGCAAGCAGACTTTGGCTAATGCTGAGCGTTATATCACGGAAGAACTCAAGGAATATGAGCAGAAGATTCTTGGTGCTGACGAGAAGATTAGTGTTATAGAAGAGCGCCTGTATTTTGAATTGATAAACGCTTGCGGTGAATTTGTCTCTCCAATTCAGCTTGATGCCTCGCTCATTGCCAAGATTGATTGCTTGGTGAGTTTTGCAGCGGTGTCGATAAAGAACAATTATGTGATGCCTACTATCGATGAGTCGTATGTTATTGATATTAAAGAAGGTCGTCATCCTGTTATCGAACAGCTGATGCCTGTAGGCGAACAATATATCTCCAATGATGTATATCTCGACAGAGAGAAACAGCAGATTATCATCATTACCGGACCTAATATGTCGGGTAAGTCGGCGCTATTACGACAGACAGCCTTGATAGTTTTGTTAGCTCAGATAGGATGTTTCGTTCCAGCGGATTCAGCGCGTATTGGATTGGTTGATAAGATTTTCACCAGGGTAGGAGCGAGCGATAATATTTCGTCTGGCGAATCTACCTTCATGGTTGAGATGAATGAGACAGCAAGTATCTTAAATAATATCTCCAATAGAAGTCTTGTTCTTCTTGATGAAATAGGTAGAGGAACAAGTACTTACGATGGTATTAGCATTGCGTGGGCTATAACGGAATATCTTCACGATCATCCACAATGTCGTGCTAAGGTCTTGTTTGCGACGCACTATCATGAGCTTATAGAGATGGAAAATTCTTTCAAGAGAATAAAGAATTATCATGTCAGTGTTAAGGAAATGAACGATAAGGTTATCTTTTTGAGGAAGTTGAAGAAGGGTGGAAGTGCTCACAGTTTCGGTATTCACGTGGCAGCCATGGCGGGAATGCCTCGTAAGGTCATCGACAGAGCAGATGCCTTGCTTTCAATGTTGGAGAAATCACATTCTCACGAATCGCTTAACAATGCTGTCAAAGAAACAAAAAGCTGCAATGATATGCAGCTCAGTTTTATTCAATTAGATGATCCACTCTTGCTTCAGATAAAAGAAGACATCCTAAATACTAATATCGACATTCTGACTCCAGTGGAAGCCTTGATGAAACTTAATGAAATTAAGAAACTCCTTAAATAAAACCTGAGAATCTGAGAAATTAAGAACTTAAGAATTCTCAGATTTTCAAGTTTTCAGATTTTCATGTTTAAAATTGTCTGATAGCTCTTGCAAATACTCCGGTGGCGAGTTTGGTGCAGCGTTTTACCGTACCTTTTTTGTTCATGCGCCATGCTTCTCCTGGTCCGTATTCAGAACTTGTCCAGTACCATCCCGAAATAGGTTTGCCATTATTTTCTATCATAACCTTGTTGAGCTTATATGTTGCATTAGCCATCATGAGTTGATACATCTCTCCGGCAGAAGGAAGATACCATTCAGTGCCATTTTCACGGCAATATTTGGCTGCTGTAGGTTTTACGTCGCCCAACTGCATAATGATGCTTGCGGTATATGCTTTTCCTAAGCCAGAATTAAATCCTAGATAAGGAAGAGCTTCGTCCGGTATGCCCACGATATTTTGGCAATATACATAATGTGATTCATCTTCCCATCTTCTCTTCTCCTGATTTAATGATACTGCTAAACCGTGACCATTCTCGTCAACGTAAAATACCACACCTTTAGTGTTATCGTCGAAAGTATATAAATCTCCGACCTTGATTTCTTGTGCATTTAAACAAAATGACGATAAGAAAAAAATAAACGATAAAAATCTTAGAGTTTTCATGATAAATTTGTTTTAATTGTTTCCACAAAGATAGTGATTATTTACCACAAAAATGGACGTTTTTGAGAATTTGTGATATTTTTTTGTAAAAAAGGCTGTGTTTATAGGTAAAAAAGAGCTCTTTTTGATGGTTTTTGAAAAAAATATTAATTTTTTTTGATTTGTAAATATCAGATTATCAATAGATAAAAAATAATTTTGAAAAAAATGAAAAAAAGTTTAAAAAACACTTGCGCGTAATTAGAAAATGCGTATCTTTGCACCATCAAACAACAACGCGGAAATAGCTCAGTTGGTAGAGCACGACCTTGCCAAGGTCGGGGTCGCGAGTTCGAGTCTCGTTTTCCGCTCAAAGTCCCGATAGCAAATCGGGATTTTTTGTAAAGGGTTAATAAGTGCCTGAGTGGCGGAATAGGTAGACGCGCCGGACTTAAAATCCTGTGCCCATTTCGGGCGTGCCGGTTCGATTCCGGCCTCAGGTACTGAAGCGGAGTCTCAGCATTAGCTGAGGCTCCTTTCGTTTTGTAATAGCTTGATTTCCCGACTAATAGAGGGATAATCGGGTTGTATTCAGCGGTTCGACATTTACCGGCTCAGTCTGGAAAGTAGGTGGAGTTGTAAAAAAAGTTAAGCAAATAAAAATTCTCTCTTCATTTTTTCTGAAACGATTGTTATAATCATGATGATTTATTATTTTTGCAATTAATAAAAACTATATAAGTATGAAAACTAACATTTCTATCTGGCAAGAATTAAGAAGCCATCTTATTATTACAATTGGCGTCATTGTTTCAGCTATAGGCTGGACAGCCTTTCTTATTCCTAATAATATGTTGGGCGGTGGTGTCACTGGTCTCTCAACAATTGTTTATTGGACTTTAGATATACCTACGGGTATAACAATCTTCGTACTTAATGCTATTCTTATCCTTATTGCTTTCAAGTCGTTAGGAAGGAGATTCGCCTTAAGTACTATTTATTCTGTTATCATAACTTCAGTGTCGTTCTATTTCCTTCAGGAATATTTCGGCGATGTTCCTCTGATTGAAGATAAATTCCTTGCTGTAGTGCTCGGTGCTGGTCTTAACGGAGTCGCCTGCGGACTTATCTTCCTCGAAGGCAGCAGCACCGGAGGTACCGACATCGTAGTGATTATGATTAACAAATACCGCAATGTGACATTAGGTCGTCTCACCTTATTTATTAACGTGGTGATTATCTCATGTTCGTATTTCGTCTTTAGAGACTTGGAACTTCTTATCTACAGTTATGTCGGCCTTATGATTACAAGCTATACTATGGACCTGACGATGAACGGAAGCAAGCAGTCGGTGCAGATGTTTATCTTCTCTTCAAAGCCTAAGGAGATTGCCGACAGGGTAGGCGACGAGGTTCATCGTGGCGTGACAATGATAAAAGGAACAGGCTGGTATTCTAAGAAAGAATCTGATATTGTGATGGTGGTGGTTCGTAAGACAGAGTCGCAGCGTGTCATCAGAATAGTGAAACAACAAGACCCAGCGGCTTTCGTTTCTGTCAACACTGTCATGGGAGTTTATGGCAAAGGCTTCGACGCGATGAAGAACAAATAAAGTTTAGAGTTTATAGTTAATAGTTTAGAGTAGTTGGAAAGTTGAAAGTTTTAAGTTTAAAAGTTTATTGGTAGGGACGTATCGCATACGTCCTATTAGATAAACAAAAAAAGCGGTCATTCAAGATGGCCGCTTTATTATTTCATTGTATCTTATTATTTGATACCGAGAGCTTTCTTAATGTGTTTTGGAAGAGCGTCTTTGTGAAGAACGATGTTCATAGTCTTGTAACGTACGAAAGCTTCTGAAGCGTAGAATGTTCCGTCGTAGTTACCTGTAACACCCCATGAGTTCTTTACTACGAAGTAGTTGTTGCCGAGTTGGTCTTTTGCTTTACCGTAGATGATCATACCGTGGTCGTCGCCTGTTTCATAGTTGTCGTAAGCGATTTGACGGTCTTCTTGAGAAACCCAGCGTTGTGGAGTTGGTTGTGAGTAAGCTTCTTTAGCTCTTTGTTCTGCGCTGAGGCCAGCCCAACGTGCTTTGTCTGTAGCAGCGTCGTTGTTTTCTTTAGCGTCTAAGTCAGGAAGAACCATAACACCGAAGTTTTCACCTCTTAAGAAACCTTTTTCACTTACGTCTGAACCCCATGCGAATGTGTAACCATTGTCGATAGCGTAGTTCATAACTTCCATAAGTTCATCGATAGGAAGGTTGTAAGCAGTGCTCCAACGCCAGTTGTCTTGTACTTCGATGATGAATTCTTCATAGAATGGGTGGTGTGAGAATGAAGCCAAGTTTACATAGTCATCTGGGTTGAAACCTGTTGATTCTGCGAATGATTTTGGAGTGTATTCTTTACCTTCATAAACGAATGTTTCTGGACGTTCGCCGATGTAAGCATCGAGGATACCTGCCAAAGCTTCTTTCCATAATGGATTACCGTTAGCGTCTGTTTGGAGTTTTCTGCCTTTTACGATAGCTTCAACGAATGGGTCACAAACTCTTGAGAATTCTGAGAAGTCTGATAATGTGTCGTTGTGTTTAACACCAGCTGGCAATTCTGAATCTGGAACCAAACCGTAATGTTTGATGCCGTAAAGTACGTCGTAGAATGAACCGCCTTGTGAGAAGGAGATGTCACCGTGTGTGCGTACTGTTGCTTGAGCGCGATCCATGTATGTGTTCCATACGATGAACATTTCTGAGAAGTCGTAAACTTTACCTGTTGTACGTAACAACTCAGCTTCAACGAATGATAATGTTGAATAGCACCAGCATGTACCTGCTGCGTTTTGGTCTTTCATTGATGTGATAGGAAGTCTTACTTCTTCTGAGAAGATCCAACCTTCTTTTTCTGGAGCTTGTTCAGCTTCTTGTGCGTTAGCTAAGCATGGCATTACAAATGCTACTGCTGTTGCTGCTAAAAATTTTTTAAAGTTCATAGTTTTTTAATTAAATGTTAATAATATTTTACAATCCTAATTTAGTTTTCATGTCTGATGTCAAACCTGCTTTGTTGAGAGTGAAGAACATAGTGTGGAGGCGTACGTAAGCGTCTGAGCAGTACCAGTAACCGTCAATGCCGTGTCTTTCGCTCCATGAGTTTTTCACTTTATAGTATTTGGTTCCGTTTTGGTCGTAGCCGATACCGACGATGAGCATGCTGTGGTCGTCGGTTGTCTGACCGTTTTCGTAAGCTTCTTGATGCATCTCTTCAGTGACTTCTTTCTCTGGCATCACTGTTTCAAATTTATATAATGAAGCTTTGATTTCATCGTCGCTCATCTTTTTGTATTTCTTAGGGTCTGATTGTCTGATTTTTTCGATGTCGTTTTCGAGAACTACGCCTACACCTGCGTTACGGCTGAAGCCTTTGTCGCTGACGTCTTGTGCCCAACCAACGGTATAGCCGCTCTTCAAAGCGTTGTCTAACTCGTTCATCAACTCATCCAATGGCATATTGTATGACATGGTGTTAGTCCAGTTGTCTTGGATAGGCATGATGTAAGGTTTGTAATTGTCGTGGTTTGTGAACGCACTGATTTGTACGTAGTCTTCGATGTTGAGAGGATATTTCTCTGCGAGTGACTTAGCGTCGTATTCTGTACCTTCGTAGTTGAATGTTGCTGGGACTTCGCCGAGATAAACGTCTAATACAGACTGAACCATTTCAGGCCATGCTTTGCTTATCTTGCCGTTATGTTGTTTGTTGACGATTTTTCCGTATTCAGCGAGGACAGTGTGTAACTCGCCGTGGTTGTGATTCTTATCGCCTAAAACCAAGCCGTTGTAAGCTTCTTCTGTCATCATGCCGTTTTCGTTGATGGCATAGAGAGCGTCGAATACTTCTCCACCAGGGCTGAAGTTGCAAACGCCTTGCATTCTAACGTATTTCTCGAATTTGTTAGCGTAAGCCCAACGTACGAGATACATCTCAGAGAGGTCGATTTCTACGTTGTATTTCTTGAGGATTTCAGCTTCTATCAAACCTACACCAGCGAAACACCAGCATGTTCCTGACTGTGCTTGATTTTTTACTGAAGTGTGAGGGACGACGACATCGTCGGTGATTTGATAAACGCGTTCTTGAGCTAAGAGACTCATTGGCATGGAGATGACGAAAGCCAAAGCCAACAATAACATTGTTTTAGTACGTTTCATTTTCTTCTTGTTATTTTGATTTTAAAGAATATTTTACAAGTTTACAAAGATAATAAAAGACTTAAGACAAATGACAAATGACGAAAGATTTTTTTGTAGCGGCGTATAGCATACGCCGTAGAAGGTTTAGAGTAACCGAAGGAACCTAAGGGTAGAGACGTACTAATTACACCGATGAAAATAAACAATATGTAATTAATGCGTCTCCGCGTTTTTGAGTTACTAAGTTGCTGAGATGCTAAGTTGCTGAGATACTAAGACAATCTCACGTAGAGACGCACGGACGAGTGACTTTTCAGGTTTTCAGATTCTAAATTTCTCAGATTCAACAAAAAAAGGCACCGTCCTGTATTTTGTGTAAATGAAAATTACAGCATATAAAATTCCTATATCTGCAATCTGTCTGCAAATATAAGAATAAATTGGTTCATGATTACGCCCCAGTTGTGAATGGGCTGGGTC
>JAFTUF010000035.1 GCA_017466405.1 Bacteroidales bacterium | reverse complement strand
TATTCATTAATCATGAAAAAAAGAATAAAGAAGCACCGCCATGACGACGATGCTTCGAAGGGAATATTCGAGGTAATTTTATGACTTTCTTTAGAATGTGAAGTTAGCGCGGATGTAGAAGTTACGTCCTGGCTCAAATCTTATGTCACCACGATTTGTCGAGAGGTGATTTACGTATGCTGTGTTTGTGATATTGTCAACACCGCCAAAGAGTTGCAATCCGCATCTGCCAAAGCTAAACACCTTACTGTTGATTGAGAAATCCAAACGGCAGTATCCGTCAGTTGGTATCTCGCCATCAGCGATTTTCTCTTGTTTTGAAGCGGCCAAAAGACTTAAACTTGCTGCGCCATATTTAGGATTGTTGTATGTAACACCAAGACGTGCGCTGAAAGGTGGAATGAGTGGCAAATATGTATCGTTCTCTGTATCACGACCTACAGTGTAAGATCCTGAGAAATCTGCGAAGAAGTTTCTTGCAAACATCCAGCTGCCGTCAACTTCAAAACCATACAACAAAGCTTTGCTGACATTAGAAGCGATGAGCGCAGGAAGAGTGTCGGTTGTTCCATCGGTGGTGTTATAGATGAATTCGCCTGGAGCATCGACAATCATATTGGTGATTCTGTTGACGAATGCTGATCCTTCCACTTGCAAACGGTCGCCCCAATATCTTAAACCTAAGTCTGCGAAATATCCGTCTTCTGGTTTAAGATCTTGATTTCCAAGTTGGACGTAAGCACCTAAGTCTATATATTTGAAGCGTTCTTCCAATGATGGAGCACGATAAGAACGTGCTAAGTTAAGAACTACGTCAGTGTTTTTAGCAATTTCGTAAATAGCGCCAGCATTAGCACTCCATGTGATATCCGTTGTCTTATTTGCTTCGAATGTGATGCGCTGACCAGCAGGATTGTTATTTACATTGCCATTTTGGATGATATAATCTACGTCATGACATTCTTCGTTTTCCACGATAATACCATCGAGACGGCCGCCGATGTTAAGTATCAACTTGTCGTTGAGAAGACGCATCTCATCTTGAACGAAAACGCCGGCACTTGTAAATGAAGAGTTTGGTATCGGAGTCTCATGACGTTCCACATGATTAACCATAGCGGTATCACCATTAGGTTTCAACACAGTGACGTTGACGTATTTAGTACGTGTCGTCTCCACATCGCGACGCCAGACATCGATACCAGCGATGAGTGTGTTATTGTCGCTGAAGTCCCAAACGCCTTGAAGCTGTGCGCCTTTGGTCTTATGAATTCCGTTAGGTGTCACAAGTTGAGGTGTTGTTATCTTAGTGCTTCCGTTTGGCATTGTCTCGACAGTCTGGCTATTAGGTCTCATCTCAACGTTTCTCACAATCTCCTGACTGTAAGCGCTGAGTTTCAATGAGGTGAATTTATCTGTTATGTTTCTAATCTCATAACTTGCATCGAAGAGCATACGGCCTATATCTTTATAATCTGCTGTTGCCTTTGGTGCGAATGCAGCGCCGCCAGGAATACCTACGTCATTTGACCAGTTGCGTTGGAACTGGAACTTAAACACGTGATTCTTAAAAGGTTTTATTCCTAACTTAGCTGACAAGTTATTCGACTTGAAGCTGCTGTTTTCGAGTAATCCTTCTGGAGTCATCACGTCGTCTGCCTGAGCGTAACTCGCGTTAAGTTTCAGATACCATCTCTTAGCGCCTGTCATGACAGAAAGATATTCTGAGTGTGAGTTGTTTACAGTGTTATAACCGCCGAGGAGACTTCCATGAACGTAAGCCTTATCAGCGAAATAACCGTCTTTTGTGATGACATTGACAATACCGCCCATAGCACCGCTGCCATATAAAACTGACTGTGCGCCTTTGATAACTTCTACTCTTTCAATGTCGTTGACATCAATCATACTGAGTGAAGCTGTAAGGTCGGTTGCTGTCTCAACGCGGTTGCCGTCGATGAGTGTCACCATTCTGTCTTCGCCGAGACCGCGAACATTAAGACCTTTCGACCACATACCGTCGCTGCTCATAGCGATGCCTGGTTCCTTACTTAAAATATCAGCTGTGGTGAAAGAAGAGTTGCGCTTATAATCCAAGCTGTTGACAATACTTAAGTTAGCTGGAGTCTGAGCGAGTTTCTTGTCGATTTTTAAACTACTTACAACGACATCCTCGAGTTTTATCGTATCAAGAGCGAGATACATATCTTTCTCAGAAGGTTGTACCGATTGGGCACTGACATTGCCCACGAAGATGAAAGAAAGAGCTGCGAGAGCAGCGATCCATTTGTTTTTATTTTTCATTACACTTACTTTTTAGCAAAGCCGATTTCACCTCGATTCCGTCGATGCGTCCCAATTGTCCGGTAAGGGAACCAATCTCATCGGTAGTGCCTTCAAGTATAAGAGAAATGATACTATTTTTATTGCTGCGTGGCAAACCCTGACGTCCAAGAATTATGTCAGAGTGTTTAGAGATAATCTGATTAACGTAGGGAGCGTTTTCCCTCTTTTCTATTTCTATTATCACAGTGCCTATTCTCTTTTCCATTAGATTTTCCTCCGGATTAGATTAGAAATCCCGTTTCACCTCGATTGCAACACAACGTCTCGATCTCAGTTTCGACGGCTTTAATTAACGAATGCAAAAATACAAAAAAGTCAACAGACTACAGACAACTGACTACAGATTTTTTTATCATGGTTTAAAGTTTAATAGTCAATGTCAGTGTCAATGTCAAAAGTCATTGTCAATTATACTTTTTTCTTCAACGAAAAATCAAATCGCAATCCTCCTTCGGGACGGTTGATGACGCTGATTGTTCCGCCATGAAACTGCACGGCATGTTTTACTATGGCGAGTCCCAAACCGGTGCCGCCTTTCTGACGGGAGCGTCCTTTATCGACACGGTAGAATCTTTCAAAAAGTCGCGGCAGATGATTTGCAGCGACGCCTTTGCCATCGTCTTCAAATCTTATGGCACACGAATCTTTGTTATTTTCAATTAATGATATATAAATATTTCTGCCTTCAGAATATGCTATCGCATTCTCTGTCAAGTTTCGAAAGATTGAACCTATCAAAGCTGGATTTCCATCAACGACGACTTCTTCATTGAAATCGGTATGTAACGTAAGACGTTCTTCTTCCGGCATAACATCCAACTCATCAGCCACCTCTTTTATTATGTCGTTAATCGTCACGGGCTCTTTGCTGATGAGTCCGCTTCCGTCTTCCATCCGCGTAATGAGAGACACGTCGTTCAGAAGATGTCGCAGACGTTCGTTGTGAGTGTAACAGCGTTCTATGAGATTCTGACGTTTTTCTTCGCTCAAGTCGATGCCGGAGAGCAGGGTCTCGAGACACACCTGTATTGATGCCACTGGCGTTTTCAGTTCGTGGTTGATGTCGTTTGTCAGCTGTCGTTTAAGTCGTGACTTCTCTTGTTCCGCCTCATAACGATTGACACGTTCTATGTCTTTGCCTAATTTTCTTGTTGTAAAATAAGCCAATACGCTCATTGCAAGAGTCACAGAAATCATCACGATGAGGAAAGTCCAGTCGGCGGCGAGCAGGTCGTGCAGCGTGCTTGAATAAGGTATGGCGGTACGCACGACGAGTCTTTCACCTCGCGTTGCCGAATAGAAATACTCTCGTCCGTCGCTTGAAGATTGTCGCCCGATATGATAACCAGAACCATGTTTCATGGCATCTGCCACCTCAGGACGAGAGCGATGGTTGTCGAGTGAATCTGCCGACATCGTATTGTCGTAGATTACAGCACCAGAAAGAGTGATGAGCGTAATTCGTAAGTCGTCGAAAGGTTTATCATGTGATGCTATATAATCCTCATACGAATTTCCTTCTTCGACAGCGACAAGCAGATGCCGATTATATTGTTGAAGCTGCGCGCTCAGAAACTCCGATTTATATTCTTTTTCGCGCAGATATTGAAAGACGATGAAACACAGCACTATCGTCCATGAGAATGCAAGCATCTGCAAGAGAAGCCTTTTATGAAAAGATAATTCATTCGCGGAAGCCATAACCGAAACCTGAACGTGTTATTATATAAGATCCGTAACTTCCAATCTTTGAGCGGAGACGCGTTATGTTCACGTCGATGGTTCTGTCGAGCACCACCACCTCGTCACTCCAGACGCGACTTAAAATCTGCTCGCGTGAACAAATCTTGCCTCGATGAGAAATCAGATACGCGAGCAGCTCGAATTCTTTTCTTGCCAATTTAACTTCTTCGCCATCAACGGTGCAGCGTTTGAATTCCAAGTCCAAACACAATCCCTCGACATTTAAGAGATTCGATTTTTCTGTAGGTGCGTTATTATTGTTTTTATGTGAAGAAGTTCTGCGCAACACGCTCTTGACACGCGCTATGACATTTCTGACGGTATAAGGTTTCATAATATAATCGTCGGCACCAAGATTCAGTCCCATAATCATATCGTCTTCTGTGTCGCGAGCCGTACAGAAGATTATCGGTATGTCGGCTGTCGTGACATCATTCTTCAGCATCTTCGCCATCTTGATGCCGCTTATCTCACCCATCATTATGTCGAGCAAAATAAGCGAATACGATTTCAGATTATAAGTCAGAGCCTGTTCCGCACTCAGTGCTATATCCACATCGTAACCTTCATTCTCAAGGTTTATTTTCAAGACTTCACACAAAGTCTCTTCATCATCTACTATCAATATACGCTCGGTATTCATGTTAAATTTATATCATACAAAATTATATAGAAAAATGAATCTTCCGACAAATATGAAAAGATTTAATAAAAATGTAACATTTCCAGCAATATGATTTAATCAATATCTAATCTTTTTGAAACATTTATGTAACATCAAGTCGGTTTCTTTGCGGTACAAATTAAAACACAAACAACAATGAAAACAAAACTTATTTTAGCAGGACTTCTAACCTGCATCGGCATCGGGGCAAAAGCACAAGATGTCAAGACAGAAGAGCCGAAAGGCAAAGCAATTGTACAGGTTTTTGGTAATTTCCACACCGGATTTGGTCAAGAAAGTAACGACCGTGGTTTTGAATTGGAACGTAGTTATCTCGGTTACGAATACAATCTCGGCAACGGACTATCTGTAAAAGGTGTGATGGATATGGGCAAATCATCTGACGTTAGCGATTACCAACGTATCGCCTATATCAAAAACGCAATGTTACAATGGAAGAAAGGTAATCTGACACTTAACGGAGGTCTTATCTCAACCACCCAATTTAACTTTCAAGAGAAATTCTGGGGTTACCGCTACATCATGAAGTCGTTTCAAGATGAATACAAATTTGGAAGCAGCGCCGATTTAGGTTTATCTGCAGCTTATAAATTTACCGATTGGCTATCAGCAGATGCCATCGTCGTTAATGGCGAAGGCTACAAGAAGATTCAGAAAAACGACGGATTGAATTATGGATTAGGTGTCACCCTCACTCCTGTAAAAGGATTTCAGATTCGAGTGTACGGAGGTCTGAACGAAAGCAGCGAAGTTGGCAAAAAAGACATCACGAATTTAGCAGCTTTTGCGGGTTATAAAAATGAGAAGTTTACTATCGGCGCAGAATACAACTATATGTGGAACGCTTCTTACACAGAAAACGCAGAACAATATGGCTATTCAGTGTTTGCTTCTGTCAAATTATCCAAGATGACAGACCTTTACGTTCGATTTGATGACCTATATTCTAATAATGATTGGAATATTGCAAAAGACGAACAAGCAGCCATCGTCGGCGCGCAAATTAAATTAGGCAAATATGTCAAGATTGCTCCAAACTTCAGAATGAGTATGCCTAAGGCAGAAGGAGCAGACAACATTTACTCAGCATATATCAATTGTTACTTTGGTCTCTAATATACAAACACTTAAACAATAATAAATATGAAAAAGATTTTTCAGTCAGTCATGACATTAGCAATCGCCCTTATGATGGTTTCATGTGGCGCAAATTCTAACAATGGCAGCCGTAAGGCTCAAGAACTCTCGGGAGCAGGAGCAACATTCCCACTTCCATTCTATAATGTAGTATTCGAGAAATTTGCCGAAGTCAATGGCGATGCTGTTGCATACGGTGGCATAGGCTCAGGCGGCGGAATACGTAACTTGCGTGATAAGATCGTCGATTTTGCTGGCAGCGACGCTTTCCTCAGCGACAAAGAAATGAAAGAAATGGATCCCGTAATTCATATTCCTACTTGTATGGGAGCTGTCGTTCTCGCCTACAACCTCGATGGCGTAGATAATCTCAGACTCTCAGGTGATGTCATTGCCGACATCTTCGCAGGCGAAATCAAGATGTGGAACGATGCTCGTTTGAAAGAACTCAACCCTGACGCAGAACTTCCTGCTGAGGCTATCATACCAGTATTCCGTTCCGACGGATCCGGCACTACATTCATATTCACCGACTATCTGACGAAAGTTAGTCCGACATGGGCAAATAAATATGGAGCCGGCAAATCAGTCAACTTTCCTTCGGGACAAGCAGCAAAAGGAAATCCAGGCGTTGCTGGTGTCATCAAACAGACCAAGAACACCATCGGATATGTAGGCTCTGAATATGCCTTCGCTCAAAAGATTCCTTACGCTCAGATTCAGAACATGAGAGGTGAATTTGTCCTGCCATCGTCGAAGAGCATCTCCGCAGCCGCATCAGGAGAGATACCTGCCGACACACGCTGCTCCATCACAAACGCCGACGCTGCTGGCGCATATCCTATCTCAACATTCACATGGATGATAATATATAAGGAACAAAATTATTCCGACCGCTCTAAAGAACAAGCAGCTGCAACACTAGATATGTTGAAATATATTCTCTCTGACGAAATACAAGCTATAACATCGGAAGTACATTACGCTCCATTGCCAGCCAAAGCAAGAGAGTTAAGCTTGAATAACTTGAAGAGCGTTACATACGACGGCGTCTCAATCTTACAATAAAAAAATATGAACGATAAGTTATATAAAATCCTGTTGTTCGTAACAGCCTTGCTTATGCCGATAGTGTGCGGTGGCGTAGTCTTCGCCCTCGTCACTGACGCATACGAGGCTTTTGAACATTTCGGATTTCTCAATTTTCTGACGAGTTCAGAATGGAGCTATACCGAAGGCGATGAACATTATGGAGCCTTGCCATTCATAACAGGCACTCTGATGACGACGCTGCTCGCTCTCATCTTCTGCATCCCTTTCTCTTTGCCCGTCGCCTTGTTCGTGGGCGAGTATTTCAAGGGAACACGCATCGCTGCCGTGTTGAGCACCGTGACCGACTTGTTAGCCGGCATCCCTTCCATCATATACGGTCTCTGGGGATTCTATACATTACGTCCTATCATCATGGCACTCAACATCTCACCTCAGGGTTCTGGCATACT
Source organism: Bacteroidales bacterium (assembly GCA_017466405.1). Lineage (GTDB taxonomy): Bacteria > Bacteroidota > Bacteroidia > Bacteroidales > F082 > Limimorpha. Next base: position 7,273 of record JAFTUF010000035.1, on the reverse strand, counting down.
CACTGCTTCTTTGGTATTAGCGATAATGATTATTCCATACGCCTCTTCGCTTAGCGCGGAATTTATCAAGATGGTTCCTAACGACTTAAAAGAAGGAGCTTATAGCTTGGGAGCGACACGCGCTGAAGTCATTGGAAAGATTGTTTTTCCGGTGGCAGGCTCGGGTATCTTCTCCTCATATATCTTAGCGATAGGAAGAGCCTTGGGCGAGACGATGACAGTAACGATGCTCATTGGAAACACCAATAATATCCCTGAATCAATAACATCGACGGGTAACTCGATGGCATCGATCATCGCCAATCAGTTTGGTGAAGCCGATGGCTTGCGACTCTCGTCGCTTATCGCAATAGGTCTCATCCTATTTCTGATTACCGCGGCAATAAATATGATAGGTAAAATAATGATTAAACGTACAAGAATATCATAAATATATGACAAACAACAAAGTTAAAAAACGTTTAGCGAAAGACCGTCTGATGTTATGGGGAGTTTGTTTGTTCGCTGCGATGACGGCGACTCCGCTGATTGCCATATTGGGAGAGGTCTTGCTAAAAGGTTACGACCAGCTGTCGTGGTCTTTCTTCACAGAGCCGACACCTACAGCATACAAGGCGATGAAAGCCATAGAAGCAGGCGAGCCTATACCCGGCGGAATAGCTAACGGTATTATCGGCACGATGTTAATGCTTGCGATGGCATCTGTCTTCGCTGTGCCGATAGGAATCTTATGCGGTGTGTTTTTAGCGGAGAATCCTAAAAACAAATTCGCTCAATTTGTGAGCTATCTAACTGACCTCCTGCAAGGAACGCCATCTGTCATCATCGGCATAGTGACATACATCTGGGTTGTTGTTCCTATGAAAGGATATTCGGCTGTAGCTGGTAGCGTGGCATTGTTTATTATGATGCTGCCTCTTATCATCCGCTCGACGGAAGAAACACTGAAAATACTTCCCGCTTCTCTCAAAGAAGCTGGCTTAGCACTCGGAGGCAACAGAGCTCGCGTCATGATGAAGGTACAGCTTCCGGCTGCTTTCGGAGGTATCTTCACAGGTGTATTGCTCGCCATATCAAGAGTCATCGGTGAGACAGCACCGCTGATGTTCACGGCATTAGGTTGTTCCTTTATCCGTTTCTCTATCGACAAACCAATCTCGGCAGTACCTTTATTAATATGGGAGTTCTTCAACGACCCTAATCTCCAGGAATTGATATGGGGCGCATCGCTGTTCCTTTTATTATTCGTATTGACATTAAATATCTCAGCAAAATATATAGCAAAAAAATGGAATCAATAACACCAATACTCGAATTTAACAAGACTTGCGTATCATATACCAAGCAGACTATGGCTGTCAAATATGTGTCAGCGTCAATAGAAAAAAATAAGATAACAGCCATCATGGGACCATCGGGATGCGGCAAATCCACATTGCTGCGTGCAGTTAATCTTATGCACAATCTTTACCCCAACATACGCGTTGACGGAGAGATATTACTAAACGGAGAGAATATCTTGAACATGGAGCCTATTGATGTGAGAAGAAGAGTCGGCATGGTATTTCAGCGTCCTGCTCCATTTCCTACTATGAGCATCTACGACAACGTGCTGGCAGGCTACACTTTAAATGGAATCAAGTTGTCGAAGAATGAGAAAGACAACACAGTGGAACAATGTTTAAGAAGCGTTGCGTTGTGGGACGAAGTCAAAGATGTGTTGAATAAAAAAGGTACTTTCCTCTCTGGAGGACAGCAGCAGCGTTTATGTATTGCGCGAGCCTTGGCGTTGAAGCCCGACATTTTATTGATGGACGAGCCCACATCAGCCCTCGATCCTATTGCGACAAAACACATCGAGGAACTGATGTTAGAACTGCAGAAAGAAGTCACAATTCTTATTGTAACGCACAACATGGGACAGGCGATGCGTATTTCGTCGAAGTCGATGTTCATGTATTTAGGTGAGTTGGTTGAATATGGCGATACTGCCACCATGTTTTCCAATCCATCCGACGAACGTACCAAAGCCTATCTGACTGGCAAGATGGGATAGAAGTACGGACGTGGCTTGCCGCGTCATCATTAAATAAACCATCCAAGTTTTGGGCGTATACGATACACCCCTACTATATTTTTCAACTTTCACCTTTCAATTTTCAATTTCAAAATGTCCGTTGTCTGTTGACATAAAAAAGGAGCCGCCGTTTTTTAACAGCAGCTCCTAAACTTTTAGTTTTTTGTCTTTTAAACCTTATTTGTTAATTTTTCTTGCGTTTTGCGTAGAGAATAGCCATACCTCCTAACAAAAGCAATCCGCCACCAACTGGAGCAGCAGCATAGTCATATTCAAAACCATGCGAACCTGGAAGATTTGGAAGATTACCCCATTCTTCGGTTCCCCTATATTCAGAATAATTAGACACAAAGAAACCGTCATTTTGTGCAATCAAGCATCTACCGAGGCCGACTGCAAGTATTATTGTGATTATAATTTTTTTCATTCTTATTTAAGTTTAAATACGAACAACAAGCATAGACTATTACGCTCATGGCTCGTAGCAAATTAATAAATAACTATCTTCTGAACATTGACCCCTTTTTCATTAATACATCTTATCAAATATGTGGCATTCTTAAAATCACTTATGTTGATTCTGTTATTGTCGTTTACGACATCGCTGGAATAGACTACCCTTCCCATAATATCGATAATCTGAATTGTACCTTCTGCATCGATAACAAGTTCTTCTCCAGAAATATATGCAAAATAGCTGTCATCTGTTGACTGTTGTTTCTTGTCAATCTTGAGAACGAATCTATCATGAAAGTCACTACCGAGAGATGTGAATGTATATGTTTCTTTGAGGATGTTGGTTTCTTTCTCTGTAAATTTATCAAGAAGTCCGATATATTCAAAAACACCATCCGACTCCACACTTATACTATACGTTCCAATATGTTTCGGTGAAAAATACAATGGAATTTCCGTCACATTTTCGTCATAACTTAAAATACCATAAGGCACATTATCATCTTTCACATAAATCTCTGCCACATCATCGTTGAGATTCTTGAGTTTCACAAAACCACCTTTATCGCTTCCTGCAAAATGTATCACGACATTATCACTACCCTTGCTATTAGTCGCAACAACATTTATACTCTCATGCACACTCTTTCCCTTCCTAACATTGTCATAACTCAGAAAAGGTTCATCAGCCGTCGCCATCACAAAAAATCCGTCTCCTACTTTGATATCAGCGTCAACATCATAATCGTAAGTACCGTCAATTTCATTGAGCGTAGCGATACCGTCATAAATATTATCGAATGTCATTTTATTCCAATTAATATCAAATGTAAAAGGATTACCCACGAGATAATAATTTGCATAATTATCATCATAATAGTAACGATTCACATTAGAGAACACAAAGGAAGTTCCATAATTCAGAGTCCCTTTGAAGGTAGCGATGTTTTCCATCTCGTATGAAGCAAGATAAGCCCTACCTTGTAGGAACGTAGTCTCAAAATCGCTAAGATGATTTTTATAGTTGACCCACTGTAGATTCTGAGTGCCGTCATATTTATACAGATCGTAATCTGATGTCTGAGGATCGAAATCGGATATTACAGAATTCCTAACCGGAGAAGTGATAAACTGCCAACCACCTTCGATGTCTTCCGTCCATGATAATGGATTACTTATATTCATCTTAAAAGTAGCATACACATTTCCATTATTTTGTTGCACTTCCGCACCGTCGTGTATTATGAAAGCATCTACATCATTGTTAACGATACCTTCTGCCACAATCAATTTTCCCGAATTAACATTAAGCGTCGCACCGTCTTCTATGGTTATAGAATTAATCCATACATTATCACTGATATATGCGTTACCTCTAATAATGACATTGTCAGTCTCTTCAGGAGTCTTCTCATCTTGCCATTCCGTTATGGCATACCAGTTTCCATCCCCAACAAAGACGACGGCAGGCTTTATAACTGTAAGTTCATAACTCGCCGAACCTGGCAAGGTATAATAATCACCTTCGTATGATGCTGTGATAGTAGTAGTTCCTGGTGATGATATATACACAAGTCCACCGTCATCAACAGTAGCGACATTCATATCACTGCTGCTGTATGTAACAGAAAGCCCCATCGGATTCCATAACATAGGAGAGTTTACGAATGAATCATCTCCCATCTCAACTGACATCTCCGTGACTGCAAATTCCAACACAGCCTCTTTTTTCTCTACATAAGGAACAATCAAAAGATTACGTACATAATTACCATTACCGTCTTCTATGGTCGCGTCTACTACCTCACCGCCTTCAGGCTCGCTGATGATACAATCTTTCAAAGTGATACCGCCTCCGAAGTCATCGACAGCCGCCGAACCTAAGGCGTGTATCTCAACACGTGAATTAATGATACTCAATTTCTCGTCACCTCCAATATCACCCGTCATCGGGAATTGGCCGTTAACGACTAGGTTAACACTGTCGAGAGTAAGAGTCGCGCCATTAGTCACATGAAAACCTATGCCATTAGCATCGACAGTCAGCTGACCCTCACCTTTGATAATAGTATTAGCGGCGAAGTCAAAAACATTAGTCTCTACGTTAACGTATTGATTTATGGTAGAGTTGACAGCCACCTCTATCACCAAGCCGTCTATACCTTTATTCTCAACTAATCTCACTGGAGTATTTAAAGTATAATCTCCGTTAATCGTTAATTTATTCACACCGTTGAAACTAAATATTCCGTCACCTAAGATATCATCTCTATTACGACTCGTAACACGGGTTGAAGCCACATAGAGGTCATATTCCTCACCACTGACAGTAATAACACACGAAGAACTTATTTTACTGCCACGTTCACCTTCTGCCGAGGCAGTAATGACAACCTCCGCTCCTATCTCGGCATCTGGCGAGATGTTAACCTTACCATCCGACACGGTAGCGACGCTATAATCAGAACTCTCCCATGAAATTGTAGTCTCAGAATTTACCGGCGACAAATGGGTAACAAGTTCCAAAGACTCACCTGGATCTGCCGTCAGTTCTGTCTGTACGAGATCTATATCTTCAACTGGATATTTACCATCTGTAACTGTTACAGTAAACGTACTTGTCGAAATAGGATTTCCATTTTGTATAGGAGTATAAGTATATACGCCCGGTGTGGCATTGGTAGCATCAATATTCATTTTTTCGTAAAAATCGAATCGAACAATTGGAGCCGTACCCTCACCAGTCACTTCTGTTGTAACACCGTAAACTGAAGCCGACAACGGACGTCTCGCAACATCTAAGTTCGTCATTTTCTCGCCAGCAGCTATAGTATGACTGCAACCCGACAAATGGTCTATTGGAGGGAAAGTACCATCATAACTTACATTGAATTGCATTGCACGCGTCTTATATCCAATAGCACTGTTATATAAAAGAATACGTACTTCCAAATAATTCTTTTCAGCGAGAGTCTTAAGGAAGACTGTCTCATAATTAGTTGTCGGGCTTATAGGTATCGTACACTCTTCATCTTCATAAAATTCACCGTAAGGTGAGCCTGTATTATGATTATCAACAGTCCAGTTGCTACCAGATATGCCATACCAATTAGTAGCGTCCGAAGGAACAGGAGAAGCATCGCATCTAATAACATCACCCACCTTACAATTCAACTCATTGAAAAATTCTTGGAAAAAACCTACTGTCTTGCTAATATTTAATTCTATATCCTGAAGATAAACCGAAGTACCGATATATATTCTGCTTTCAGCCACACTCTCACTTGCCCAAGCGGATGCCGTTTCTTTGACACGAGTAAACACTGTATGATTAGCATTCGTAGTACTATTCAGCTCATAGAAACCTACTTCGCTGTCTGGCGTTACCGCATTATTCCAATCATTCTCCGTGAGGGAAGAGATCTCTTTAGAATAGTTAAAGATGATATATTCCTGTGTTGTCTTGGCATTAGACAAATATACTTTATCGTTTATATTTGTAAGTACAGGAGCAACTGGAACATCAGTACACAAACGTTTTGTCACCTGACGGCTTGGGCTGTACAGATAACCCGAGAAAATTGCAGATTCCACACGAACACGTATATACTTTCCCACTTCCGATTCTTTAGGCACATACACCTTATCGGTAGCACCTTCTATATCAGACCATGTCACATCATTCTCGCTAATCTGCCACCTACAGCTTATCTCGCTCAAATCAGCATTACCACTAAGAGACAAACCTAAAGACACACCTGGAGTTGGAATAGAACTCAGCGTTACTGATCCCGACATCGGAGGAATCATAATTATCACTCTTGTCTGAACCTCATTGTTTTCATCAACAATATAATGACCATCATTACTAATTTGACCTTCCCATGGAGAGGCGATAATAAGAGGCGACGCAATAGTTATAGTACCATCCTCAGCATAAAGACCGGCAATACCTCCCTTTGCAGTTACTTCACCCGATTTAATATTGAGATTTCCACGTGCCGCTATACCATAAGCCCATATACCGGAATTACCTCCTGTGGCTTTAATTACACCATTATTGATAATTATATCTCCACCATTATCCAAGCCTCGGTTGAGTATTGCGGCAGAGCTGTTTGTTGTCACTGTTACATCTGCATTGATTGTCAGAGTCCCATTTACAGTACCTAAACCGGTATCGGCCGAGTTGATTTCCACATCGCCATTGAGAGTTAATCCGTTTTTTGCAGAAATACCAACATACGAACTTGGAACACTAATGGTTGAGAGCGTAACTTCTCCGGCTTCTGCATACACTCCACTTCCGGTTTCTCCTTTTGCAATTGATACTACATCACCTGCCAAATGGATATTTCCTTCCTCTGCATAGATGCCTGTTCCTCCTGTAGCATTGATAATTGTTCCTGCTTGCGATGTGATACTTCCACGTGCCGCGATACCGTATGCCCATATACCGGAATTACCTCCTGTGGCTTTAATTACACCATTATTGATAATTATATCTCCACCATTATCCAAGCCTCGGTTGAGTATTGCGGCAGAGCTGTTTGTTGTAACTGTTACATCACCATTGATTGTCAGAGTCCCATTTACAGTACCTAAACCGGTATTGGCTGAGTTGACTTCCACATCACCATTGAGAGTTAATCCGTTTTTTGCAGAAATGCCAACACACGAACTTGAAACACTAATGGTCGAGAGCGAAACTTTTCCTGCCGGTGCATACACTCCACTTCC
>JAFTUF010000034.1 GCA_017466405.1 Bacteroidales bacterium | reverse complement strand
TGAAAGTTGAAAGTTGAACCAATCGAATTGGAAGACGTCTGTTGTCTGTTGACTGTTGTCTGTTGACTAATTTTATCGCATATCTCTTTCAATAATATCTCTAAATCATAATCCTTTCCCGTAATCATCTTCATCGAGATAGGATTTGGAAGGTTTTCATCGAAAGACGTTTGATTTACGTTGAGACCTATTCCGATGATAGAAGTTCCCATCATCATACCTTTTATCTCATTCTTTATCAATATGCCCGCGATTTTCTTATCGTTGAAATAAATATCGTGAGGCCATTTTATGAAGAGAGATTCTTCAGGAAGATATTTCTTTAAAACCTCGACCATCGAAACAGAGACGATTTGAGTGAGAAGAAATTGGTCTTCAGCTTTAAGGAAACTCATATCGAGAGCGATGCTGAAAAGCAGATTCTTTCCCTCTTCGCTTTGCCATATATTTTTTCCCTGACCTTTTCCTGAAGTTTGGAAGTCAGCGACGACAACATTATCAATAACATCTTCACCATTATCAAGAAGATTCTGAAGATAAGAATTAGTAGAATTAATATTTTTAAAATGAGTAATTTTCATGATGCGAAAATAAACATTTTGCACTATTAAAAGTGCAGTTTTGGTAAAATTATGCACTTTTCATTTAGCAATCAAATTTTCATATAGTATAAACAATTTTTCTGATTTTTTCATACATTTGCATTGCTGTATTTTAAAATGAGAAGATTTATATTACATATATCGTTGTTAATTTCAATTTTGTTACTCTCATCGTGTCAAGCAGTTTGGGACATGACGGTATCTCCTTTCGTTGAATATAATATGGAAGAATCCGACATCAAATGGTCTAAATACTATCCTGAATGTGATTATAATTTTTACGATATTGACTCATCATTACGAGACAAATTCCTACACGATGAAAAATTTTGCACTTATAGATGGAGATTAAAATACGATTCGCCGGCTTCTCCTATACAGACAATTATGTTCGACAATAAAGGAAAATGCGTTGGAGGATACGAACTCTGTTACGGCAATGCGAATATTCTCGATGTTTATGATGACATTCCAATTTTTCAAAGAAACATTTACAATGACACCATATTTGAAATCATAAAGTTTGATAGTTATATAGATTTGTTTGACACTGATAGTATTAATAAAAACGTGATTTCACAAACTATAGAAAGCTACGACTATAATATTATTATTGTTTGGAGTTATTATGGCGGTTATTATATGAAACGTCATCTTCGTCAAGTGAAAAAGTATATAGAAGAATTTTGTCACGAATATAAATTCCGAGTGATATATTTGAGAATCCAGGAAAATGAACAATGACAAAATTCTCAGTTTTTCAATTTTTCAATTTCTCAGATTCAAAAAAAATCCGTTGTCTGTTGTCTGTTGTCTGTTGACTTTTTTTTATCTTTGCAAAAATAAATTTTACATTAGCAATCATGAGAGTAAGACACGAGTCAGATAATCCGGAATTTGTAGTCTCCGCTATAGTTGAGACCATGCAAGAACTTAAAGCCAAAGACGTTGTTTCATTAGATTTAAGAGATATTCATTCAGCAGTTACAGATTATTTTGTGATATGTCATGCACAATCCAAGACACAAGTTTCTGCCATCGCAGATAAAATATTAGACGAACTCCGCGACAAACATCGTGTGAAGCCTTATCACTATGAAGGTTTCGAAAATGCGGAATGGATTTTGATAGACTACATCGACGTAGTAGTTCATGTCTTCTTGGAACCGAAACGCGAGTTTTATCAATTAGAGTCTTTATGGGCTGACGCTGAACGGACTTCTTACGAAGACTAAGTTTAACGTATTTTAAAACAACTGATTAGATGGAGAATAACAATTCTTTTGGAAACTTTTCAAACAACAAAAACAACAACAAACCAAAAAAGAAATTCAATTTTTATTGGATTTATGTCATCCTAACCGGAATATTTCTCGGTTCCATCTTCTTCAACGGACCTGAAAAAGCAGAAGAGATCGACAAAGGAAAATTGATTACTTTGTTGAGAGACAGAGACGTTGAGAAGATAGACCTCGTCAATGGAGAGATTGCGGAAATCTACCTCAACGAAAGCGGACGCAGCAAATATTTCCCTAACGACAAGTCGAATAGTTTCAACCAATTACCAAACTATACTCTCCGTATAGGCTCCGTGGAACGCTTTGAACAAGACATAGAATCGGCACAAGAAGGTATAGAGACTCCTATTTATCCACACGTCGTGAAACGTCACAACTGGGGATCCGAGATTGTATCGTGGGTGCTTCCTATTGTGTTAATATTCGGTTTCTGGTTCTTGATTATCAGAATGATGGGACGTAACGGAGGCGCTGGTGGAGGCGGTAACGTCTTCAATATCGGTAAGTCGCAGGCTAAACTCTATGACAATGAATCTGACGTGAAAGTCACCTTTAAAGACGTGGCAGGTTTAGAAGAAGCCAAAGAAGAAGTTGTCGAAATCGTCGATTTCTTGAAGAACCCAAAACGATATACAAGATTAGGTGGTAAGATTCCTAAAGGCGTTTTGTTAGTAGGCCCTCCTGGCACAGGTAAGACATTGTTAGCCAAGTCAGTCGCTGGTGAAGCCAACGTTCCTTTCTTCAGCATCTCAGGTTCCGACTTCGTAGAGATGTTCGTTGGTGTGGGTGCTTCGAGAGTGAGAGACTTATTTAAACAGGCTAAAGAAAAATCACCAAGTATCATATTCATAGACGAGATTGACGCTATCGGTCGCGCACGTAGTAAGAACTCGATGAGCGGCGGCAACGACGAAAGAGAAAGTACTCTTAACCAACTTCTTACAGAGATGGACGGTTTCGGTACCAACTCAGGTGTCATCGTGATAGCAGCTACAAACCGTGCCGACATACTCGACAAAGCTCTTATGCGTGCCGGACGTTTCGACCGTCAGATTTACGTCGAACTCCCAGACCTCATAGGTCGTAAAGAGATTTTCGAGGTTCACATGCGCAAACTCAAACTTGCCAACGACGTTGACAAAGAATTTTTAGCAAAACAAACACCTGGATTCTCAGGAGCAGATATCGCTAACGTATGTAACGAAGCAGCTCTCATAGCAGCACGTCGTAATAAAGAAGCTATTGAAAAACAAGACTTTTTAGATGCCATCGACCGTATCATAGGAGGTCTTGAAAAGAAAAACAAAGTCATCACCGACTCTGAGAAGAAAGTCATAGCTTTCCACGAAGCAGGTCATGCCACAACAAGCTGGCTCTTGGAGTTCGCTCATCCTCTTGTAAAAGTAACTATCGTTCCTCGTGGCAAGGCATTAGGCGCAGCATGGTATCTCCCTAACGAACGTCAGATCACGACGAAAGAGCAAATGTATCATGAGATGATAGCAACACTCGGAGGCCGCGCCGCCGAACAACTCATCTTCGGTCATATCTCCACCGGCGCGCTCAGCGACCTCGAGAAAGTGACAAAACAAGCTACTGCGATGGTAGTATATTACGGTCTCGATGAAAGAATAGGCAACAGAAGTTATTATGATTCAACAGGTCAACAAGACTACGCCTTAACAAAACCTTTCAGCGAGAAGACAGCAGAGATAATAGACGAACAGGTAAGCAAGATTATCGAAAGCGCTTATCAAGAAGCTCTTAGAATATTAAGCGAAAATATAGACGGACTCACTCAACTCGCCAACAAACTCATCGACAAGGAAGTAGTCTTCGGCGACGACTTAGAGATGATATTCGGCAAACGTCCTTGGGTCAAGGAGGAGATTGAGTTCCCTAAAGAAGAAAAGAAAGAAGAGAAATCTGACACCGAGACAAAAGAAAATGACAATGTGTCAGACGAAAATCTTAATAATAATTCAGATTCTGAAGAAGAACAAAAAAATTAATATTTAAGCAATGAATTTCCCTTTCGGAGGATATAAAGATTGTACCAACAAGGAGCAGATTCTTGCCAAGGTTCGCAGTGCCATCTTGGAGAAAGACGAGAAACACTTCTCGACGATAAACCTCCAAGATGACACTTGGATTCCTTTCAAGGAAGAAGACGGCAACGAATTCACCTTCATAGAACGCTTCAAGGAAAATGGCGGCATCTTTATGTACTTCGAAGAGATGGGACATTTCAAAGAGGCGATGAAACAATTTGTCACCGAGAACAATTGGTCGACTTTGCTTACCACGAGTCCTTTCATCAAAGAGATTTTCTCCGACAGCGAGATAGAATTCTCCGACGACTACAGAAATCCCGAGCGCAAGAAGAACGTGAGTATCATCGACTGCGAATGTATGATAGCGCAGACTGGAAGCATCTTAGTCTCTGACGTCACAGCTGGTTCGCGGGCAGCATATTCTTTCGCCGACACTCTCCTCATCGTAGGTCGTCCTTCGCAGATAGTAGCTAAGATGAAAGACGCTTTCTGGCTCATAAAAGAGAAATACTGCGACAACACCCCGGCAGAGATGAGCATCATCAGCGGTCCGAGTCGCAGCACCGACATCGAAGGTCAAGTCATCACTGGAGTATTCGGCTGCAAGCAGTTAGCGCTCTTCCTTGTTGAGGAAAGTTACTGAGTTGCTGAGTTACTGAGTTGCTGAGTTGCTGAGTTGCTGAGTTGCTGAGTTGCTGAGACTTCGTAGAAACGTATCAATTACACCTATAAAGGTAAACAATATGTAATTGCTGCGTCTAATTATTTTGTCATCAGGCCTCAAAAAAACTTTCGATTATAGTCTTTCGTCATTCGACAATTTCGCTATCTTTGCGAATTATTAAACACATTAATTCTATATGAGAAAGTTAGTTTTTACTTTAATGGTTTTCTTGGCATTCTGCGGTTATAGCTTCGCTCAAAATACTATCGAGGCTGAGCTACAAGAAGTGCTGAAGAGAAACAGCGGTGAGATGATAAGCATTAATATCATCTTGAAATCGCAAATGGACATCAACGATTTACAAAGCAGAGCTAAAGGCATTAACGACAAAAATGTCAGACGTAGCGTACTCATCGACGAGCTAAAATTATTTGCAGAAAAAGAACAAAACGAGATTTTATCGATACTCCGCGCTGAGGAGAAAGGCAGCAGAGTCGCTGAAATAGAGAGTCGCTGGATTGCCAACTATATCAACTGTAAGGCAAGTAGCGACGTCATTTATCTCCTTGCGAAACACCCTGACGTCATGATGATAGGTTATGACGAAGAGAAAAACATGCTTTGGAACGAGAAAGCAGAAACCGTCGATACAAGCAGAGGTGGCATGACAGAAAACATCACTATGGTCAATGCTGACGACGCATGGGAATTGGGTTACACAGGCTACGGCGTCGTGGTAGCTGTCATCGACTCTGGTGTCAACTACAATCACGTTGACCTCGCAGACCATTTATGGGACGGTGGCGATGAGTTCCCTAACCACGGATATGATACCTTCTACAACGATAACGACCCTATGGATATGTTCGGTCACGGCACACACTGCGCCGGTACTATCAGCGGCGACGGCACCTCAGGCACCAAGACAGGCATCGCTCCTGAGTCGAGAATCATGTGCGTCAAAGCTATCGGCGACGAAGGCAACGGAACAGCCAACCACATAGTATCAGGTATGGAATGGGCCATAGAACACGGCGCTGACATCTTAAGCATGTCGTTAGGTATTCTTGGCTCGACCATGACAGAAAGAACAATGTTACGTAACACCTGCGTCAACGCCTTGCAACTCGGTGTCGTGGCAGCAGTGGCTGTTGGCAACGAAGGTAATATGATGTGGATGTACCCAGTACCAAATAACGTCAGAGTCCCTGGAGGATGTCCTCCACCTTGGCTCCACCCCGACCAAGCCGACGTCAACCCTGGCGAGCTCTCCTGCGTAGTAGCAGTAGGCGCCGTCGATTATGACGACAACGCCACTGACTTCACATCGCATGGTCCATTCACATGGCAAGGAACTTCTTTCAACGACTACGCATATAGTCCAGGCATAGGACTCATACGTCCAGACATCTGCGCTCCTGGTAAAGACATCGTCTCATTGGATTACGCCAACAACAACGGTCACACTTCCAAGAGTGGAACATCAATGGCAACACCTTGCGTAGCAGGTATCATGGCTCTCATGATAGAGAAAAACCCTAATATCACACCTGCTGAGATATGCCAGATCTTAGAGACAACAGGCGTAAAACTCACTGAAAACAAAAGCAACGTCACAGGCTCAGCACGCGTTGATGCGATGGCTGCATTAGAAAACATCGAAAGCGGTGACTTTAAATATGTAAGTCATTCTATCAACGATGATGAACACGGCAACGCCAATGGCAACATCAACCCAATGGAACAAGCCAAACTCAACGTCACTTTAGAAAACGCTTCAGCAGAATCATATAATAATGTGACAGCTGTCTTGAGAACAAACAACATACTCGTAAGAGTTGACGACTCTATCGCTCAAGTCGGAAGTATTGGAGCTAACGAGACCATCTCCATTATCGACGAATTTGAATTCACCGTTGACGTAACAGCAGAGTTCAAGTCAACACTGGCATTCGACGTATGTCTCTATGACGAAAACAACGAACTCATTTCTTTCGTAAGAGTGCCAGTGTCAGTATATGGCAGCGAGTTAGAATATTCTACTGTGATAATCAAGAACGATGACAACAACAACGGAGTTCTCGAGCCAGGCGAGACAGCCGATTTCGGCGTAGTTCTTAACAACAATGGAAACGAGGTGGCATTCAATATTTTCGGTGAATTATCGAGCAACAGCAACAATATCACCATCAACGAGTCGGAAGTTCACTTCAACGCTGTAGGCGGCGAATCATCAACAGTAGCTTACTTCAACGTTACATTAGACGAAAATGCAGGTGATTCATTCAGTATTCCTTTCACATTGACAACAAAAAGCGGTATCAATCAAGGAACCACTAACGAGTTTGCATTCAATTATTCCAACAAATGTAATATCGTCTTCGTACTTTACGACTCATACGGCGACGGTTGGGACGGAGCTGCCGTCTATATAAAATACAGCGACGGTACTCCTGACGACGCTCTTACCTTAACCAGCGGAGCATCACAGACATTCACAAGAGAGGTCGGCAACGGCGTAGAAGTCACATTGGAATGGATAAAAGGTTCATGGGATATAGAATGCAGCTTCGTGGTGATGAAAGAGAACGGCACTGAGATTTATAGCAACGGCGGTTTCTTAGACAACGGATTCCTCTACTCATGGGTCAACGACTGTTCTATGGAGAACCAAAATTATGACATGTGCGATGGAGTTAATAATCTCGAACACATCTTCGAGGGAAACAAACCCACACTCACATGGGAGGCACCAGAAAACGGTGAGGCTATACACTATGAGATCTATCGCGACGCCAGATTCATGGGAACGACAGAAGAACTCACTTACACCGACATGTCAGATGCGACATCCCAATCGTACACTTACAGCGTGAGACCTGTCTATGAAGGATGCTACGGCTTGTTTACAAGCATAACAATAAATCTCGATGACATTGAAGAATTCGGCAGCAACATTAACGCCTCGGTCTATCCTAACCCATCAAACGGCAAGTTCACCATCGAATGCAACGATATGACAAGAGTCGCGGTGTTCAATGTGATGGGCGCGATGGTTAGCGACTATAAAGTCAGCAGCAACAGATTTGTCATCGACGAACTCGAAGCAGGCGTCTATTTCGTAAGAATAGAGACAAAGACAGGCAGTACAGTCTGCAAGATCGTGAGCTTATAATAAATAAAAGGTGAAAGTAATAAGGACTTTACAGAATTTTAGGATTAAATAAATAATGATACAAGATTTTTTTTATCTTTGCATATTAATTTAATTTAAAACAATTTCATCATGTCAGATACAGTAAAATTTATCGAAGGCGGTTTAACATACGACGATGTTTTGTTAGTGCCAGCATACAGTAATATCATTCCTAGAGACACAAATTTGAGCACAAATTTCTCTCGTAACATCCAACTTAACATTCCTATCGTAACAGCAGGTATGGATACTGTAACAGAAGCATCTATGGCTATTGCCATCGCTCAAGAAGGCGGTATCGGTGTTCTTCACAAGAACATGACTATCGAACGTCAGGCTGCTGAGGTACGCAAGGTAAAACGCGCTGAGAACGGCATGATCACCGATCCTGTCACTATCAGAGAAAACGCTACAGTAGGCGAAGCGCTCCGCATGATGAACGAATTCCGTATCGGCGGTATCCCTGTAGTCAACGAAAATAATATCTTAGTAGGCATCGTCACAAACCGTGACCTTCGTTTCATCCAAGACATGAAACGTCCTATCAGCGAAGTCATGACAAAAGACAATCTCGTCACCACGACAGAGTTCACCGATTTCGCAAAGGCAGCTGAGATTCTCCAAAAACACCGCATTGAAAAATTACCTGTAGTAGATAAAGACAATCATTTGGTAGGCCTCATCACCTACAAAGACATCATCAAGATTAAGGCACGTCCTAATGCAAGCAAAGACTCTCTCGGCCGTTTGCGCGTAGCAGCTTCTGTAGGTATCGCTGCTAACACCATTGAACGCGCTGAGGCATTGGTAGCAGAAGGCGTCGATGCTATCAACATCGACACTGCTCACGGTCACTCACAAAACGTTATCAATGTTGCAAAAGAGTTACGTCACAGATTCCCTAACATCGACATCGTTGTTGGCAACATCGCCACTGCCGACGCAGCACGCGAGTTGGCAAAGACAGGAATCGATGCTATTAAAGTAGGTATCGGACCAGGCTCTATCTGCACCACACGTATCATCGCCGGTATCGGCGTTCCACAGCTCACAGCAGTATATAACGTATCACAAGCACTTCAAGGAACAGGTATCCCTGTCATCGCAGACGGCGGTATCCGTTACACAGGCGACATCGTGAAAGCTATCGCAGCAGGAGCTTCATCAATCATGGCAGGTTCCTTGTTCGCAGGCGTCGATGAGTCGCCAGGCGACACCATCATCTTCGAAGGCAGAAAATATAAGACATACCGCGGCATGGGTTCTCTCGAAGCAATGCAAAACGGTTCTAAAGACCGTTACTTCCAAGATATGGAAGACGACATCAAGAAGCTCGTTCCAGAAGGTATCGTTGGCCGCGTTCCGTACAAAGGCAGCCTCTCAGAAGTGGTTTATCAATTAGTCGGAGGTCTCCGCGCTGGTATGGGCTACACAGGCTCAAGAACAATCAGCGACTTGCAAAAAGCTCAGTTCATCAAGATCACAGCTTCTGGCATGCGCGAAAGCCACCCACACGACATCACTATTACACAAGAATCTCCTAACTATAGCACAAAAGCGTAAGGCAATTGAAAGTTGAAAGTTGAAAATTGACAGTTTACAGTTAATAGTTAACAATTTTAATCATTGTTAATTGTTAATTGTAAATTGTCAATTAAACAGATACTATAGCTAAGACTTGTGCGTTATCTTTTAAAAAATATAAATAAAATGATAAGAAAACAGACACGTAAAAACTGGCTCATCGCTCTTTGTCTTATGATGATGCCATCCCTATTATCAGCTCAGTCCTATACAAAGAAAACTCTTATCACTCTCGGTGACAAAGAGATTTCTGTTAAAGAGTTCATGGATACATACGAGAAAAACAACATCAACACTGATGTTATCGATAAGAAAAACGTTGAAGATTATCTCGATCTATACATCGACTTCAAACTTAAGGTGACAGAAGCAGAAAACCTTAAGATGGACACATCAGCATCTTTCATAAAAGAATTACACAACTACCGTCAGCAACTTGCTAAGCCTTATTTCTCTAACGACGACATCACCGACGAGTTAGTTCAAGAAGCTTACGACAGAATGCAATACGACATCAACGCTGCACACATCCTCATCAGATGCGACGCTAACGCAGTACCTGCCGATACTTTGGCTGCATACAAAAAAGCGATGTCAATCCGCGAACGTATATTAAAAGGTGAAGACTTCGGCGAGGTTGCAGTAGAAATGTCGGACGACCCATCGGCACGCGACATGGAAGAGATTCCTGGCGTGAGAAGAGCCTACAAAGGCAACCGCGGCGAACTCGGCTACTTCACAGCATTCGATATGGTTTATCCTTTTGAATCAGGAGTATATAACACAGAAGTAGGCGGCGTTTCAATGCCAACACGCTCCGACTTCGGTTATCATATCATAAAACTCAACAGCAAGACACCAGCAAGCGGACTCATCAGAGCAGCTCATATCTTCCTCGCTGTTGACCCTAACGACCCTAACAAATCAGACTCACTCGTAAGAGAAAAAGCCTATAACATCTACAACGAAGTTACTAAAGAAGGCGGCGACTGGTCAGACTTTGTAAGAAGATATTCCGACGACAAAGGAACAATAGCTAACAACGGAGTCCTCTCTCCTTTCAGAGTAAATCAGATAGTTCCAGAATTTATCTCCGCAGTGAAGAGCCTCCAACCTGACGAGATATCAGAACCTGTAAAGACTTCTTTCGGCTATCATATCGTGAGATTAGTAGGCACAACACCTCCAGGTGATTTCGAGACAGAGAAAAGTAGAATAGCTGAAAGAGTAGAAAGAGACATGCGCGGTCAGCTTAGCGAAGAGATAGCAATGAGACGTATCATGAAAGACAACAGCTTCAAAGAAGATGCAAAAGTAAAAGACGCTTTCATCGCTACAATCGACAGCACTATCATCGAAGCCAAATACCAAGCTAACGAAGAAATCGACGGAACAAAAGTCATCTTCTCTACAAAAGATAAGTCATGGACAGTACAAGATTTCATCGATTATATCTACAAAAACCAAAAGAGACAAGGTTTCTTGACACCTTCAGCTTACGCATATCAGTTATACGACGGCTTCTTACAACAAGAGGTATTCGCTTACGAAGACTCTAAGTTAGAAGAGAAATATCCTGACTTCAAAGCATTGGTACAAGAATATCACGATGGTATCTTATTGTTCTCTTTGATGGAAAATCAAGTTTGGAACAAAGCCGTTGAAGATACTCTCGGATTGCAAAACTATTATGAAAAGAATAAAGATTCTTATATGTGGAGCGACCGTGTCAAAGCTATGGTTGTGACATGTCATCGTAAAGACAATGTCGAAGAAATAAAGAAAATGATTAGCGACGGCATCGAGATGGATTCTTTACGTTCATTCTTAAAAGAAACAAAGGCACAAGCTTCAGCACGTCTCTCTTTCTATCAGAAAGGCGACAATGTCAATGTAGATGCAACAGAATGGACCGTCGGCGCAATGAAGGAATTCCCTTCAAAAGTTGACAACAGCACACAGATAATCAAGATTATCGAAGTTCGTCAGCCAGAGCCTAAGACATTCAAAGAAGCAAGAGGCGTGGTCACATCAGGTTATCAAGCTGAGTTGGAAGTACAATGGCTTGAACAACTCAGAGAGAAATATCCTGTGACTATCAACGAGAAACTTTTGGAAAAAGTAAAGAAAAACTATAATAAATAAAAGATGCGTTTAATCCGAGTCGGTCTTATACTTATCGTGTTCCTATCCGCTTGTCAACAAAAAGAAGAAGACAAGGGCAAGATTTTGGTCTCCGTTTATGGAAAGAATCTTTATAGGACCGACTTGGATAACATCTTCTACGAAGGCATCAGCTATAACGATAGCGTGCTCAGGTCGAAGGTGTATATAGACAAATGGATTCGCACTCAGCTGCTCGTCCGCCAAGCCGAAAATAATCTGGAACCTAGTCAACTCGACTTCTCAAAAAGATTAGAGGAGTATCGTAACTCCTTAGTGATAAACAAATACGAGACAGAACTCATCAACCAAAATATCGACGACGAAGTCACCGAAGAACAGATTTATGAATACTATAACAATAACAGCGACGAGTTCAGACTGAACCGCGATATTGTTAGATATGCCTCTGTGACACTGCCTAAAGACAGCAAGAAGAAATGGGTCCTCACCAAGCTTCTCCGCGACTACGACAGCATCATGATCGATTCTATTACTTCAATGGCAGAACAACACGCATCATCATACGACATGAATATCGAACAATGGCATAACTTCGATGATGTCGTTGAGAAATTTAACTTGAAAGCAACAGACAATAAAACATATTTGGAGAAAAATAAGTTTGTTATAGTAAACAATGACGAAAGCACAACGCTGATTCGTTTTTGTGAATACAGACTTGTCGCCGACATTTCTCCTTGTGAGATAGAGATGGATAGAATCAAATACATCATCATGAGCAACAGAAAGAAAGTTTTATTGGAAACATTATACGAAGATTTATATTCAAAGGCATTACAAGAGAAGGCTTTTGAAATTTATTAATATTTTTTAAGATGAAAAGATTTTTTATAATATTTGCATTAATGTCATTTCTTGTAGTACCATGTCGCGCACAAGAAGCACAGGTCATCGACAGAGTGGTGGCTGTGGTCGGACAAAACATTATTCTCCAGTCGGATATAGAAGCTCAGTATATGCAGTTCCGCTTGCAGGGCGGCATCAAAGGCAGCGCCAGTTCTATCCGCTGCGAAATCTTAGAAGACCTGATGTTTCAGAAACTTATGCTCAACCAAGCCGAGATGGACAGTATCACCGTTACCGATGAACAAGTAGAAAGCGAAGTTGATCGTCTGATTCGTTATTTTATCTCACAACTCGGCTCACAGGAAAATCTTGAGAAATATTACAAGAAAGATATGGCTGAGATTAAAGAAGAGCTGCGCCGTATGAGAAGAGACCAGATGTTACAGGAACAAGTCCAGCAGTCTATCTTAGCTAATGTCGAAGTCACTCCTGCTGAGGTTAGAAAATGTTATCACGACCTTCCTAACGACAGTATTCCTATGGTCAATTCAAAATATGAGATTGCTCATTTAGTGAAGAAACCACCTATTACTTTAGATGAGAAGTTGGAAGTCAAAGACCGACTTTATAAGATGCGTAAGCGTATTTTGGACGGAGAGCGTTTCTCTACCCTTGCCCTACTCTATTCCGAAGATCCGGGCTCAGCTAAGAAAGGCGGCGAGTTAGGTTTCCACGGCAGAGGCGAGTTTGCTCCCGAATTCGAAGCAGCAGCTTTCAACCTCCGCGACGGAGAGATTTCAGAAGTCGTTGAGACAGAATTCGGCTTTCACATCATACAGATGATAGAACGCCGCGGTGAATTCATCAACGTACGTCACATTTTATTAACAGTGAAGGTTTCGCCAGAAGCCTTGCAGACAGCTTACGATGAATTAGATTCCATCGCGACTCTCATACATAATGATAGTCTAACTTTCGACGAGGCTGTACGTCAGTTCAGCGATGAGAAAGACAAGATAAGCGGCGGATTACTCGTCAACCCTAACGACGGCAGCACTCTCTTCGACGCATCAGAACTCGACCAACAAGTATCAGTTGCTGTCAACAGAATGAAAGTCGGCGAGATAAGCGCTCCTGTACCAATGAAGACAAGCGACAACAAAGACGCCTACCGTCTCCTCTACCTCAAGAGAAAGACAGCACCTCACAAGGCAAACCTCAAAGATGACTACACTCTCATCCGCGACTGGGCTTTGCAGAAAAAACGTGAGGACATCATAAACAAATGGATTGCGAACAAATCACAGAAAGCATATATCAGAGTCATCGACGACTTCAAAGACTGTGACTTCATGTTCGATTGGAATTTTGCCGAATAAAAAAATTATTAGATATAGATATGTATAAGTCTGATGTAGAAGGTGCCAAGGCACTCGTTCAAAAATACGAACAGCTTAAGAAAGAGATTTCTAAAGTCATCGTTGGTCAGAATGAAATAATTCATAACACAATATTATCCGTCTTCTGTCAAGGCCACGTCTTGTTGGTAGGTGTTCCTGGACTCGCCAAGACATTATTGGTAAGCACCATCGGTCGTGCCTTAGGACTCTCGTTTAACAGAATACAATTCACGCCCGACCTCATGCCTTCCGACATACTCGGAACAGAGATTCTCGACGACACACGACAATTCAAGTTCGTCAAAGGAGCGGTCTTCTCCAACATCGTCCTCGCTGACGAGATAAACAGAACGCCTCCTAAAACACAGGCAGCTCTTCTAGAGGCGATGCAGGAAAAACACGTCACCATCTCAGGCAAGACATATAAATTAGACGAGCCGTTCTTCGTCCTCGCAACACAAAACCCTATCGAACAAGAAGGTACATATCCCTTGCCTGAAGCTCAGCTCGACCGTTTCATGTTCAACCTCCAACTCGACTATCCTACATACGAGGAAGAGATTGAAGTCGTTAAGAACACTACATCTGCAAAAGTCACCGACATCAACCCAGTGATGAACGCAGAAGAGATATTATACTTCCAGAATCTTGTACGCCGTGTCCCTGTTCCAGATAATGTCTATGAATATGCCGTTGGCTTGGTGTCACGCACACGTCCTAACACAGAGCGCGCTCACGAATGGAGCAACAAATACCTCAGCTGGGGAGCTGGACCTCGCGCCTCACAATATCTGATAATAGGTGCCAAAGGCAACGCCCTCCTCAAAGGAAAGTTCTCTCCCGACATCGAAGACGTACAAGAAGTGGCGCTTCCAATATTACGACACAGATTAGTAAGAAACTATACCGCCGAAGCCGAAGGAATCGACATCAGCAAGATAGTAAAGAAAATTTTATAAAAAAGGTATAATTACGATAAACTCAACTATCAAAAAAGGGCGTATGAGATACGCCCCTACAATTCATAATTCATAATTCACAATCACTAGTGTTCCGTTTAAACTAATTGAATAACAATAAATTATATTCTTGTTCTTTGACATATTTGTAATCAGTATTATTAAGCAGTTGATTTACAGGGGTTTTGTCCAGTAGCGATATGCTCAGTATCTGTAGAATAT
>JAFTUF010000033.1 GCA_017466405.1 Bacteroidales bacterium | reverse complement strand
CGAATTGAATAAAATATACTTAAGCTCTCTTTCTAAAGGATTTGATATCGTTAAGATAAAACTCAGCAATTGTTACATCTATACTGAAAAAGTTGTGAGAAAATAGATTTAAATCTGAGAATTAAATATCAAGTGGCTTAAGACTAAAGTCTAAAGATTAGAAGAGCTCTTAGAAATAGGAGCTCTTTTTTTTGTTGAATCTGAGAAATTGAGAATCTGAAAACCTGAGAAGTCACTCGTCCGTGCGTCTCTACGGGAGATTGTCCTAGTATCTCAGCAACTTAGCAACTTAGCAACTCAGCAACTTAGTAACTCAAAAACGCGGAGACGCATTAATTACATATTGTTTATTTTCATCGGTGTTGTTGATACGTCTCTACCAAACTCCATCACTTCAAAACTTCAAAAATGATTCGTGCAAATTCGTATCAATTCGTGGTCAGAGAAGTCACTCGTCCGTGCGTCTCTACGTGAGATTGTCTTAGTTTTCTTTGGACGTATGCGATACGTCCTTACTGTTTTCTAATAATTGAATGTCGGAAAACTTGAATCCTTGCGCCTTAGCGATGCTCTTGTTCAACTCGTAGCCTATCAATATCAAAATACAGTTGAAATAAATCCATATCACAAAAATAATCAAACCTCCGATAGAGCCGTAAAGAAGGTTATAGGTCGAGATGTTTGATATGTAGAAATTAAACAACATCGTTCCAACGATGAACAATCCAGTGAACAAGAGAGAGCCCGGAGTAAAAAGCTTGAACCTCTTGCTACGCGGATTTCCGAAATAATATAAAAGCGAGACGGCTACAATCAAGGCAAAGATTGCTATTAGCCAGCGAACAAGATTTATCAAAAAAACCACAAAACCATTATAAAAATGTATCTTGGTAAAAAACACAGGCAACAGCCTCTGCCCTAACGTTATCAACACTAATGAAAGTAATAACAATCCAACAAACATCAGCATCACCAAGATTGAATATAATTGTTCTTTGATAAAAGAAACCTGACCGAACTCCTTGTCACCCATATTAAATCCTCTGAAAAAAGAGCTCACCGCACTAGTGCTGAAATAGAAAGCCAACAAGAGACCTATCGACATAAGGCCGCCATGTTCTATCGACATTATCTGATTTATTGTTGAAGATACGCTGTCGTAAGTTCCTGGAGGCAAGATAGTTTGCAGAGCCTCCAACACACTGGCCGTTATATTTTGTAGCGGAAAATAAGGAATCAAGGTGAACAGAAATAATATTGTCGGGAACATAGCGAGGAATACATAGAAAGCCACAGCCGCTGCCCTATCGATGAGATTAACATGAGTAAATCCTTTGATAAAATACACCAAGACATCGTAAAGAGGCACACCGCCAAAACCTGGTATCACCACCAAACGCAACACCGACTCCAATCGAGTCCTCACTCTATGTATAAGCTCTTTTATTCTTTCAATACTAATCTTCATAATCTATTTTAACAGTTGCGAAACGATGATTCCTAAATAATTGCCGACAGCATAGCCAATAACACCAATTGTGATTCCCGTGATGATAACTTTCTTATTCTTCATATTTTCCGCTATCATAGGAACAAATAAAGGCGAATTTATCAATGCCACAGAAGTAATCACCATAGTGTCGGCATCGACTTTGAATATCTTGGAAAGCAATATCGACAATATCAAGGAACAGAAAATAACGAATGCTATATATCCAATGATGTTGATTCCGGCGCGATAGTCTATCGCAGTGACATCGACCATCGAAGCGACGACGAGACTGAAAACCAAGACGAGATACATTCCAGCGTCGTAGCTCTTCTCCATCTTTCTAACAAAAGGAAGAAACGACGCTGCTATAGATAATGTCGTCATCGTTAAGATAAGAACCAACATATCATCAATCTTTCCCGAGACAAGAAAACTCACGCCCATACCGACACCTACTATTAATATAGACAAAGCAAACGCACCTAAAGTTTTAGGAAAATGCTTTTTTGTAAATATTCCCGAATAAGGTTCAGACGCTACGGGTGTAACGTCTCTACTTCCTGTTGTTTCAGACGTGTCAATTACCTCTTGTTCATTTTTATTGTGTAATTGACGCGTCTCTACGGGTTGAGTCTGTTGTCCGTTGTCTGTTGTCTGTTGTCTTTTAAGAAAAGTTCTGAACAATTTTATTCCGAACGCCATCAAGAAGACGAGATAGACGAAACTTATTATCATGTCGAAGGTATGAACGAAGATGTAGGTCTCGGCATCGACATTTAAAGCTATCTTAAGACTTGCGAGATTTGGCGTTCCTCCAGTATAGACTCCGACTAAGAGACCTGCTATTTTATTGAAACCCGTTTGATTATCGTTGAAAATATAATAACCTATAATATCGACAGCTATCACTGAAACGAGACCAATACAAAGAGCGATTATCGCTTTTTTCAGTTTCCAATTCTTGAAATCGCAACCGAAGAGAATCATTGGGAATGCAAGAAGTATCGTCACGCTTGTGAGAGCGTCTTGTATTCCTTTGAGCGAATCGCCGAAGCCGAGAGGAAAAACAAGGAGGTTAGAAAGCAGAATACCAACGATATAAAGAAGGAGTATCTCCCCTATTTTATTCATGAACGAATATCTTCTGCAAAGATATATTATCAGACTCGGGAATAAGAAATAAAATAGAAGCGAAATAAACTGAATCATAAAAATATTTTTTTTGCGAAGATAAAAAAAAGCAATAATATTATTACATTTGTAACCAAATTAATTACACACGTAAGAAAACAATTTAAAAATGAATCATCGTATTTCACACGAAGGCATTATTACCAATATCAACGACGACAACGTACAGATAAAGATTTTATCCAAAAGCGGATGTGTTTCCTGCAACATAAAGTCGGCATGTAATATGTCGGAGATGCAGGAGAAAATCATCAGTATTCCGCGTCCAAAAGACAAAGATTTATCCATTGGTCAAGAGGTGGTGATAAGCATGGGATTAGGTCAGGCCAACAAGGCTGTCATCTTCGCATACGTGATTCCCGTCATCATCTTAATTTCTATGATATTCATTCTCAACATTTATAAAATAGACGAAGGTATCAATGCACTAATCTCAGTAGGAACATTGATACCTTATTATTTTATTTTATTTCTTTTCAGAAATAAGATAAAACGTAAATTCGAGTATGAAATACATTAATTTTTTGTTCAACAAAAACAATTTTATCTTATTTTTGTGCTGTAAAGATTAATTTTATTAAACATTAAAAAATATTATTGTGAACGACATTTTACTCTATTCTCTCATTGTACTTGGAGTCTTGGGAGGAGTTTTAGCGGTTATTCTTTACATAGTCGCTCAGAAGTTTAAAGTAGAAGAAAATCCATTGATTGATGAAGTCGAATCTAATTTATCCGGAGCCAACTGCGGTGGTTGCGGTTTTGCAGGATGTAGAGCTTTTGCTGAAGCCTGCGTTAAATCGGCTGCCGACAAAGGCAATATCGATGGATTGAACTGTACAAGTTCCGACATGTCGAAAGTTGCAGCTGTCCTTGGTTTAACAGTCACAGCAGCAGAACCTAAGATCGCTGTGGTACGTTGTAACGGCACATGCGAGAACGCTCCTAAAAAAGTTCATTACGAAGGCGCCGACATCTGTGCTTTTGCACACACTCTCTACGCCGGAAGCAACGGATGTCCTAACGGATGTCTCGGTCTCGGTGACTGCGTCAAGAAATGTAACTTCGATGCAATTCACATCGATGAGGTGACAGGTCTTCCTACCGTTGACGAAGAAAAATGTGTCGGCTGCGGCGCATGTACCAAAGCATGTCCTAGAGGCGTCATCGAGATTCGTCCTAAAGGCAAGAACAGCCGTCGTGTTTATGTAAGCTGCGTCAACATCGAGAAAGGCGCTATCGCCATGAAGAACTGCAACGTCAGCTGTATCGGCTGCCAGAAGTGTTTCAAAGAATGTCCTTTCGAGGCTATTGAGATGCGCGGCAACTTAGCCTACATCAACCCTGACAAGTGCAAATCGTGTCGCAAGTGCGTCGATGTTTGTCCAAGAGGCAGCATTTTGGCAGTCAACTTCCCACCACGTAAGCCAAAAGTAGAAGTAACAGAATCAGTTAATAACGAAAGTAAAGAATAAGCGTATGAATCCAAAGAAAACATTCCCTAAAGGCGGTGTTCATCCTGAAGAAAACAAACTTTCGTCAGACCAACCCATAATAACATTCCCAATACCAAAACAAGCTATCATTCCATTGGGACAATGCCTCGGAGCCCCAGCCGAAGCTATAGTAAAAAAAGGCGATGAAGTGAAAGTAGGTCAGCTCATCGGAACCGCGAAAGGCTTCATCTCCGCCAACGTTCACTCCTCAGTGAGCGGCAAAGTCACCAAAGTCGATGAGGTGATGGACCACACTGGTTATCGCAAGCCAGCCATCTTCATAGAAGTTAACGGCGACGAATGGTTAGAAGACATCGACACAAGCGACACCTTAGTTAAAGACATTACATTATCTCGCGAAGAAATAATAGAAAGAGTAAAGAACCACGGCATCGTTGGTATGGGTGGAGCTACCTTCCCAACAAACGTGAAGCTCTCCATACCAAAAGATAAGAAAGCAGAATTCGTTATCATCAACGCTGCTGAATGCGAGCCTTACCTCACATGCGACAATCGTCTCCTTCTCGAAAAATCCAATGAGTTCTTAGTAGGTGTCAAAGTCTTGATGAAAGCCGTCGATGCTCCTAAAGCGATAATCGGCATAGAAGTAAACAAGATCAAAGCCGCTGAGTTATTAGACAAGATCATCAGAGAAGACAGCTATTTCTCAGGCATAGAGGTCCAGCCATTACAGACGAAATATCCACAAGGTGGTGAGAAGCAGCTCATCAAAGCCTGCACCGGAAGAGAGGTACCATCAGGCAAGCTTCCTATCGAGACAGGCTGCGTCGTTGTCAACGTTGCTTCTACATTCGCGATATATGAAGCCGTACAAAAGAACAAGCCTCTCATCTCGAGAGTCGTCACTGTGACAGGCAAATCGGTGAAGAAGCCGTCTAACTTCATGGTAAGGATAGGAACTTCTTCAATGGAGCTTATCGAAGCTGCCGGCGGTCTTCCAGAAAACATCACCAATATCATCAACGGCGGTCCTATGATGGGTAAATCTGTTTCCATCAGCGACTTCCCTGTCATCAAAGGAACATCTGGTATCTTGGTCATGACCGACAAAGAAGCACAGCCACGTCAAGTGGGCAACTGCTTACGCTGCGGTAAATGTATCAACGCCTGCCCTATGGGATTGGAGCCTTATCTCCTCAGCCGTCAGGCTAAGAACAATCTCTTCGAGGAGACAGAGGCAAGCAACATCATGGATTGTATCGAATGCGGCTCATGCGAGTTCACATGTCCAGCAAACATTCCTTTGTTAGATTACATCCGTTATGGCAAAAACAAGACAGGACAAATAATTCGTTCACGTAATCAGAAATAATTAAAGAGATGAATAATTACATAATATCAGGTTCTCCTCACGTTCATGGAAATGAGAGCACAAAGAAAATAATGTACAGCGTCATCATCGCTATGATGCCTGCATTCTTATTCTCAATATATTATTTCGGCTTCGATGCAGTTCGCGTAACATTAATATCGGTAGCAGCATGTGTCTTAGTCGAATGGTTAATACAGAAGTTCCTCCTCAAAGGACAGAACACCATCAGCGACGGTTCAGCTATAGTAACAGGTATGTTATTGGCATTCAACCTTCCTTCTAACATCCCAGCATGGATGGTCATCGTGGGAGCCATCGTCGCCATAGGTATCGGCAAGATGTCGTTCGGCGGCTTAGGCAACAACCCATTCAACCCAGCTTTGGTAGGCCGTGTGTTCATGCTTATCTCCTTCCCTGTCGCAATGACAACATGGCCAACACCACAGCCTATGTTCGGCGAAGCCCTCACCGACGCTGTCACAGGACCAACACTCTTAGGTCATATCAAAGAAGGCGTAGCACAAGGCATAGCAGCAAACGAATTGATAGCAGAAGATGTCGTCAGACCATTTATCTACAGCGGCTCTCTCGGTGAGATCGGTTCTATAGCCATCATCATCGGCGGTCTCTTCTTGATATTCAGAAAAGTCATCGATTGGCAGACACCTGTCATCATCATCGCAACAGTAGCTATCATCTCGACAGTATGCTGGCTCATCGACCCAGTACAATTCGTTCACCCAATGATTCATATCTTCGGCGGCGGCTTGATGCTCGGAGCATTCTTCATGGCAACAGATATGGCTACATCACCAATGACAATGAGCGGCAAGATAATATTCGCTGTCGGTATCGGTGCCTTGACAATCATCATCCGTTTGTGGGGTGCTTATCCAGAAGGCATGTCATTCGCCATCTTAATCATGAACGCTTTCGTTCCTTTGATTAATAAGGTATGTAAACCAAAACGTTTCGGTAACACTGTAAAAAAATAAAGTTATGGCAGCAAAAAAAGATACATTATTAAATATGTTTATAGCCATGTTTGTAATCAGCATTGTGTCGGGCGGTGTGTTAGGCGTCGTTTATAATGCCACCAAAGAACCTATCGCAGCAGCTGAGACAGCAAAGAAGACAGAGGCTATCAAAAACGTTCTTCCTGAATTTAACGAACTTAAAGAAACCACAATAAAGTCAGAATTGGAAGATGCTGAACTTCCTTTCTACCTCGCTTACGATGCTAACAACAACTTCATCGGTGCAGCAGTAGAGACATTCACAAGCAAAGGATTCAGCGGCAACATATCATTGATGGTTGGCATCTTGAAAGACGGCACCGTCAACAATATCTCGGTCTTACAACACGCAGAGACTCCTGGCTTAGGATCTAAGATGTCGGAGCCAAGCTTCAAAGACCAATTCAACAACAAGAACGCTAATTCATTTAATTTCAAAGTTAAGAAAGACGGTGGCGATGTCGATGCCATCACAGCAGCGACCATCAGTTCAAGAGCATTCTGCGACGCCGTAAATCGCGCTTTAGTAACATTTGACAAAAACAAAGGAGGATTTTAATCATGAATTGGAATAATTTAACAAAAGGATTCTTCAGAGAAAACCCTATCCTCGTACTTCTCTTAGGATGCTGTCCTACTCTGGCTACAACCACAAGCGCCATCAACGGACTCTCCATGGGTTTGGCAACCACATTCGTTTTGGTTCTCTCCAACATGAGCATCTCATTGCTCAAAAACTTTATCCCTAACAAAGTTCATATTCCTTGTTACATCGTCGTTATCGCTTCCTTCGTGACAGTGTTACAACTTTTGATGCAGGCTTATATTCCAGCAATATACGAGACATTAGGTTTGTTCATTCCTCTCATCGTTGTTAACTGTATCGTTTTAGGACGTGCAGAAGCTTACGCATGCAAGAACAGCGTCGGTGCTTCAGCAGTCGATGGTATCAGTATGGGATTAGGCTATTCGATGGCTCTCACCATCTTAGGTTCAATCCGTGAGATATTGGGCAGCGGTTCTATCTTCGGATGGAAATTCATCGAAGGCGACGCTATCTTGGTATTCGTCCTCGCTCCAGGCGCATTCATCGCATTGGGATTCCTTATCGCCATCATGAACAAGTTATTAAAGAAAGCAAAATAAGTTATTGACATTTAAAGATATTAGACTATGGAATATTTATTGATATTTATCTCAGCAATATTCGTCAACAACATCGTGTTGACACAGTTCCTCGGAATATGTCCTTTCCTCGGAGTATCTAAGAAAATCTCCACCTCATTGGGAATGGGCGCCGCTGTTATCTTCGTCATAACTTTGGCAACCATAGTGACATGGCTCATCCAACACTATCTGTTAAATCCTTTCAACTTAGGATTCTTACAGACCATCGCTTTCATCTTGGTCATCGCTGCTTTGGTACAGATGGTTGAGATTATCTTAAAGAAAATAAGCACTTCATTATATGCAGCTCTCGGTGTTTTCTTACCACTCATCACCACTAACTGCTGCGTTCTCGGTGTGGCTATTCTCGTTATACAAAAAGACTTCGGATTGTTAGAAGGTGCTATGTACGCTTTATCAAACGGCTGCGGTTTCACATTGGCATTGGTAGTCTTCGCCGGTATCCGCGAACAACTCGCTCTCGCCGACGTTCCAAAGGGAATGCAAGGCGTGCCTATCGCTTTGGTAACAGCAGGTATCTTAGCATTAGCATTCATGGGATTCGCAGGACTTGTATAATTGAAAGTTGAAAATTTATAGGGACGCAGTAATGCGTCCTTTTTTTATTTAAAACACTGCTGTTACATGTTGTTTATATTTTTAGGTGTAAGGCACCTCTCTACAGAAATTATTATTTATCTTTGCAACAGTGTCCTTCATTAGCCATTGTCATGAAAAAACTTTTTCTAATATTAATATTTATAATAACTCTGAATCTCAACATTAAAGGGCAAAACTACGACTACCTCATCGTCTGCCCTGATAATTATGAAATGATTCAATGGGCCGACACACTCGCAAGATTCCGCAACGAACAAGGAATACTTACAAAAGTCATCAACATAAAAGAGATTGGAGATAACGAGCCTTCAGCGTTAAAAGATTACTTTGAAAATATTTACGACAATTGGGATTTAGCTCCGTCAGCAATTCTTCTTTTTGGCGACTATTCAGACGACAGCACAAAAGGAATCACCTCTTTCTATCTCAGAAACAATTTTGATAATAATATAAAATATCTTGCCGACAACAAACTCGTCGATTTCGATTACGACAACCTTCCAGAGATATGTATCGCTCGTATGCCGGCTGCCGACGCTCAACAAGCAGAGTTGATGGTGAAGAAGACAATACATTACGAAAGATT
Source organism: Bacteroidales bacterium (assembly GCA_017466405.1). Taxonomy (GTDB): domain Bacteria; phylum Bacteroidota; class Bacteroidia; order Bacteroidales; family F082; genus Limimorpha. Next base: position 38,095 of record JAFTUF010000033.1, on the reverse strand, counting down.
TCCTTCAACAAATCCTGATTATTACGAAAACCCTATCACAGCGATGGGCTTCGACGAAAGTCGATGGTTTCAACTATGTTCTGAGATCATAGCCGGTTATTTTGAGAGAAACGGCAAGAATCCAAACAGACTAAACTCAATAAACAACGGCACTCCTGACTCATTATGGTCAACTAACGAAAATACATACAAGGTCATGAATTATTTCGGTCCTGATGGATTGAACTACATACCTTCCGACCTAAGACATCTGACAGAATGGGACGCCACCAATAACGATATAATCTCAGCTATCAACGAAGGCTGTTTCCTCGTTCAACATCGTTCGCACGGAACTTATCAGACATGGGACAATCCTGATTTCACAAATAACGACATCAACAATCTAAATAACGAAGACCTTACTTTTATAATGTCGGCTAATTGTCAGACAGGCGACTTTGGTTATGGAGAAGGTGATAACGACTGTTTTGCGGAGCGTTTCTTAAGAGTAGAAAACGGCGCCGTCGCTGTAGTAGCGGCATCTCAGGTATCATATTCCTTCGTCAACGACACCTACGTCTGGGGATTTTACGATTATCTGTGGAACGACTTCATGCCATACGGAAATAACGCAACATCTTTCAAATATCCAGCTTTCGCTAATGCTTACGGAAAATATTTCTTAAAACAATCGTTGTGGCCTAACAACTCTATCTATAAAGACGTAACCTACAATTTATTTCATTATTTCGGTGACGCATATCTACAACTAAACACAGAGTTGCCTCAACATATAACAATAGAATATCCTAAAGAAATTTCAACATCATGTTCCTCGTTCATCGTAAAAAAAGACAAAGACACTCGTGTCGCTCTTTCTGTTGATGGAGAATTGATAGCCACTTCTTTTGGAGAAGACAGCATCATCAATATAAGACCTTTTTACAAAGAAGGAAGGATTAAGATTGTCGCGACAAAACAAGATCACTACCGTCACGAAGATTATATTGAGATAAGAAGCAATTTGAACAATGAGGATTTAAATATATTTCCAAATCCTACAAACAACATTCTGTATGTTGAAGGTAAGGAAATAAAAATCATTGAAGTTTATAACACTTTAGGTCAGAAGTTAATGAAAATTAACAATGACGGAATCTATGAGAGAGTGGAGATAAATTGCAATACGTTAAAAAAAGGACTCTTCCATCTGCATATCATCTATGAAGACAGAAGAGTCGGTAAAACTTTTATCGTGATGTAATTGAGACGCAGCAATTACATATTGTCAAATTCTTGTGGTGTAACTGATACGTCTCTACAATTAATTAACTTTTTCTAATTTTGTATTGTCACCCCACTTATCCAAGTTAAATGTCAAGCTGAAGCGGAGTGTATTTTCGAGAGGATTTTGACCTGACACTGCTGTATTATTGACAGGTACCAAATAAGATACGTCCAAAGCGAAAACATTATATTTCAAGCCGGCGCCGAGAGTAACATAACGGCGGTTACCTTTCATTTGAGCTTCGTGGAAGAAACCGGCGCGTACTGTGAATGTCTCATTGTACCAATATTCAGCACCGAGGCCGAGTGTGAATTCCTTTAACTCTTCGCCAAATCCGCCTGGAGCGTCATAGAATGATTGAATCATACCTTGAACGAGACCTACTTCATTGTCTTTACCTGAAGCTATAAGATAGTTACCATCAGCACCTACTATTGGATTGCCTACTGAGTCTGTTTGATAGATAGGAGGTGTTGGAACTAAGAGTTTGTTAAAATCAACTGAGAATGCGAATGAGTTGAAGTCATCGACATCGATTTTCAATGTTGGACCAAAGCGGAGGTTTGTTGGGATGAAGTCTTTTTCCAAACTTGCTTTGTTATAATTCATTTTAGAACCAATGTTGGTAATAGCGGCGCCCCAAGAGAAGTTAGCATCTACTGAGTTGAACCAATAAACGTCGCGAGTGTAATATACAGCGACGTCGGCTGCCACTGAGATAGCTGCCTTGTTATAATCGCCAACGCCTTGTGTAATGTCGGAGTATATAAATCTACCGGCAACAGAACCGGATATATATTTGCCTAACTTACGTGAATAAGCAACATCGATTGCCCACTCATTAGGTGAATATGTACCTTCGTCTTCATTATTAGCACCTCTATAGTTGATGTCACCAAGACTGAAGTAACGTAATGTAGCAGCTACTGTTGCCTTAGGGCTGACTCTTTTTGAAGCAGCTAAGTAAGCTATGTTCATGTCGTTAACCAAGCTTCTGAGCCATGGGCTGTAAGCAAGACCTACTGAGAAATCTTCTTCAATGAAAGCATATTTTGCAGGGTTCCAGTGCATTGAATAAACATCGGGAGATGTTGAAACACCTATATCACCCATAGCCGACGACCTAGCATCAGGAGCGATGCTCATAAACGGAACAGCCGTCGATATTACGTTATAATCCAAATTCTGTCCTATAACATGTCCAATTTCTGCATCTGACTGTGCTTTGACACCTACAGCACAAATCATCACTAAAAGCAATGTAATAATCTTAATCCTTTTCATACTTTATCTTTAAATTATCTGTGTAACGAGTATTATTTTCTATTATTGTATTTTTATAATTTTTTTTGAAAAAATTGTAATTTGAAAAACTTCGCAAATATAATAATTATTATTCAATTATCAGTTTAGAATATCCAGTTGATTTTTCATTCTGTGAGTTAACTATTGTCACATTATATATATATATGCCGGCGGGAAGTTTGTCTCCTGCGTCTGAGCGTCCGTCCCATCGTATTGGCGAGATACGCGCCGTCGTTCCAAACGAATGCTCTTCTATAGTCCTAACCAACTGTCCCATAACATTATAAATTTTTATCTCTATATCGATATCATTATCTTTCTGATTATGTTCAAAGGTGAAATTGGTGTTATCTGACATCGGATTAGGATAGTTGACAAGATTTTCAATTTCTATTACTTTTCCTTTTACTACATTAAATCTTATCGTCACGGTATTAGAGTTATTATAAATATCCCAAGCTCTAAATGTCAACAAATGTTCGCCATCGTTGAGGTTATAAAACTTATACGACACTGTTCCGAACTCATAATTCGACATAGGAGCATCATAGAACTGATTGAGACTGTATGTCTTATTAGTTGCGCCCGTCAATGTAACTGAAATATCATGACCAATTCCTGCACTTGAAGTATTGATTCCATTCTCGTCTTTCAAATATGCTATCAGCAATGGATTCTCATTTGTCAAAGAGCCGTCAACAAAATTCTCGTCATCGATAAACAATATAATCTTAGGTCCTACCTCATCCTCAATTGCATCTTGATTCATTCCGCCTACAATAAAATCGGTGTAAGAGCCTTGAGCATCGGTATTTCCCGAATAAGCATAAAAACTCATCAAACCGCTTCCATAGCTGTAGTTTATATCTTTAGGCAATGTGAAGTTAGCTGCAAACTCCCCATTCACCACAGGTACCTTACCAGTATAAATCACATTATCACGTAATTTAAACGACTGCACATCATCCTCATCGCCGAAAGTATTATACGTGTTTTCCTTATCATAGATGTTTATCTGCATAGTTCCGTTAAAGTCGGTCATTATATTTCCATAAAAATCTTTAACAACGCCTTTAATATTTACATTCTGAAGAGCTCTGAGAGTATCAGTCTGATCTATCTCATGATTATTTATAGAAGTCAGCTCCACTTTATTCAATGGGAAATTAAGACGAAGAGCTGGGTCTCCCACGAAATAGTAAGCTTTAGAGTTATTGTCGCCCACCTGCTTAGCATACACATACATATCGCCCATCGTGATGTAATTGCCGCCTTCTACATCAAGCAGATGTTCATAGAAGTTTTTAAACATCGCTTGATTTGGTGATGCCTGCGACACTCTCGCTGCTGAAATCATAGCCACGGCACCTCCGTTAGGATTCAAGAATACATGCTCGCCAGCCGAGACTCTCGTATGGTCGTCAAGGCGTGTGAACTCACACGACGCTGTTATCATAAGATGAAGCTTCGAGGAGTTTTGCCACGAGAGAATATCTTCGTTTGTCAATATTCGTTCGTCGGCCCAGCCTACCTCACCGGCATGACCAATGTAATTGATTATTGAAGTTCCCTGCTCTACCCTATTAGTTATGGCAGCGTTACATTCAGGAGAGCGTTTTCCGCTCGAGGTAGCTACCTGCGGATAAGCATCGAGATATATCTTGTCGAAAAGGAAATCCTCACCAGCCTGCTCCTTGACTAATTCCTCCAGTTTCTCGGCGTGAGCCATATAAAAATAGTCATTATCGTCGGCGCTGAAAGTGATGAGCTTACGCCATGAACCCATAGTCTCTTCTTTTTTAGAGACATACGTTTCCACCTTATCAACAACGACTACCGCTTCTTCTATCGTCGTGACAGGCATTCTTCCTATTGCCACATCAACAACATTAGCACCCGATGCCATATTACCTTCGTTGGCATCCATGCATGCAAAGAAATCGTCGGAAGCCATACATGAAGTTGAGAGAGAAAATACAGACTCGTATGTCGGGACAAAGCATACATTGCCGCTTTTATTTCTGTAATCGTATGAAGCATCGCCGAAGAAAAGCACGTATCTAAGTCTCTCGTCCGACTTATCATAAACCATCTTGATATAATCGCGTATCGCTGCGATGTCGAGAGCTCCGCATGAAAACTCATTATATATCTGTTGTGGCGTAACGATTTCTATCTTTAAGTCATCGATACGAGAATGAATCTCTTTAAGACGCTGAGCCTGCGAATAGAAATCAGGATGTGTTATGATGAGATAATCGAAATCATATTTTGAATGAAGGTCTTGATTCTGCACTGTCGATACGAAATTCACGGCATTAAATCCATTACCGTTGAAAGCTATAAATTCGTTTTCCTGACTTCCTCTCACCTTGAAAGAAGCGACGCCTGAGCTAATCTGAAGCTGTATCTTCTTTGGCTCCACTGCATTAGTGACATCCCACACCTGCAATGAGTTAGAGGCATTTCTTATCTTATATTCATATACCTTATCAGCATTGAAACATTCGGGATTTCTGATACGCATAACATCACCAGCAAACTTCAACTCGCGCCAGGCGTTGATGATAAGATAGTCGAGCCACGCCACTGACGAGGATGCCGACTTCACATAATTCATGTCTATGACGACATCATCTTTCGACGACTTGAAATTCACATTACCTGTATTTTTCGCCTTAGCATAGATGCTGGAACTCACAATCTTCTCGAAGTTAAGCATAGACACCTGCGAGCCATTTGCCTTGAAATAGAAAGAAGCCTGCGCGCTATTCTGAGAAGCCACCTCCGACTTCAGCACGCAATTTCTATCTTTGACAAGATTTGGGAAATTGAAGGTATGAGACAATGTTGTCACAGCATCGAATTTATTTCCATACCACGATGCTCCCATATTATTAATGTTATAAGTATCCTCCTCTATCAGTTTGTAGTCAACGAATTGAGTCACGTCAACATCGGGTTCATCGTTAATTATCTCAGCATTTTGAATACGTTTTCCATTGCCTAAATCGGTTGTAAGAAAGACGTATGAATAATCTGAATAAGGATTAAGATTTCTCTCATATATACCTTCATTATACCTCCATGTCACAGGGCCTCTTGCATAGAAGATAATATAATCGTTAGAGTCGAAGGATCCGTCGTTTTCTCCGGAGACATAAATCGGTATCTCCACCAAGTCTTGATGACGTTCGTCTTTGTTAAGCACAGGAAGCGTTCCACCTCCATTATGGAAAATCCTGATGTTCTTTGGGTTTATCGACGACACCGGCACGCCCATAGAAGAAAGTTCTGAATAAGAGATCTTATACATTCCCGTTGAGACTATTGACATCTTATACCATTTTCCTGAAGCAAGCACAGAACTCTCAACATAAGAGTTTTTAGGTTCTCTTTTCGTTTCCTTCAACGAATACGACACCTCGCAAGAAAGCGCGCGCATCATTATGCCATCTTTCTTGAAATAAGGAGACAACTCAAAAAGTATATTGCAATTGTCGCGCGACTGCATAAGAGCAGCATTATATAAAGGTGTCGATTCAATCTCGTTTGTCAAAAAACAAATTTCATCATCTGGAACCGGTTCTGAGCATATAACCTTGACTTCAAAATCGAAAGAGACATTTTCGGAATGCACAGGAATATACTTTCTGTATAATGGGTTCTTTCTCTCTATATCATTGTCGAAGAACGCATTCTCGAAAGAAGTATGATAGACTGTATCTTGGTAAATGACATATTTATCAATTTCATTCCACTTGAAATCGACCAAAAAAGAATCAGAAACCTGAGCTTTCAGGGCGAAAACATTCATCGATAAAAATATAATCAGTAAAAATATTCTTGTTTTACAGACACTTAAATTCATAATCAAATAATGTTATCAAAGTATTTATGTTTAACAAAATCGGAACGAAGATAAGCAATTTTTATTGTTGAAAAAAGGGTTTAAAAAAAAATAATTAATATTACGTTTTTTGCAAAAAATTCCGTAAAATTGCAGTTTGATTTTTTGCATCAGAAAGATTAAATAAAATCTTTGTGTTTAAGCAATAAAATAAGGATTTAAGAGTTTTAGAAAGAAATAATTAAACATTTAAATAATGCGTAGAAATATCAGTATTAAGTCATTACTTGCGATTTTTTCTGTAAGTTTTTTGTTAGTATCATGTTTTAAAAGTAATGATCAAGTGTCACGTACGACCGGATGGAGTTACAACGATCCAGAAAATGGAGGTTTTAATGTAGTAGAATCAGCGGAGCAGATTACCGGTCCTGGACTCGTTCCTATTGAAGGAGGAACATTCACGATGGGCAGCACTATAGAGAACGTTTATTATGAATGGAACAACACACCACGTCAGGTCACAGTTTCATCGTTCTATATGGACCAGACAGAAGTCAGCAACTTAGACTATTTGGAATACATCCACTGGTTGAACAGAGTCTATGGTTCTGAATATCCAGAGATGGTCAGCAGAGCTCTTCCTGACACAACAGTATGGCGTAACTCATTGTCATACAACGAACCTATGGTAGAGGTTTATTTCCGTCACCCTTCATACAGAGACTATCCAGTAGTAGGTGTATCATGGTTACAAGCCAACGACTATGCAGCATGGCGTTCCGACAGAGTCAACGAGATGTTATTAGTCGAAGCCGGAGCTTTAAGTCATAACACCAACCAAACCAAAGACAACCATTTCACAACAGAAGCTTACTTGGCAGGTCAATACATGAGTGCCGTCAGCAGCGAAGTCAACGGTGAAAACGGAACCAAGAACGTCAAGATGGAAGACGGCATCCTCCTTCCTAAATATCGTCTCCCCACTGAAGCCGAATGGGAATATGCAGCATTAGGACTCATTGGCAACACCGACGGCGAACGCATCACAGAACGCAGAGTCTATCCTTGGAACACCGATGGCATCAGAACCAACGAAAAAGATTACAGCGGCAGTTTCACAGCCAACTTCAAAAGAGGCAAAGGTGACTATATGGGTGTTGCAGGCAGCTTGAACGACGGCGCAGCTTTCCCTGCTCCAGTAGTTTCATACTGGCCTAACGACTACGGATTGTTCAATATGGCTGGTAACGTTTCCGAATGGGTACTCGACGTATATCGTCCTCTCTCATCAGAAGACATCAACGACCACAACCCTTATCGTGGAAACGCTTACACACAAGATACTGTCAACGTATATAGCCTCAACCACAACGACGGCGACTACAAATCAACAATACAGACCGACTGGACAAACGAAGGCGTCAATCAAGAAGATTATACTTCACAGATGTACGACTACGGCGTAACAACATTGATTTCAGACAAGTCGCGTGTTTATAAAGGTGGTTCATGGGCTGACGGTGCTTACTACCTAAGTCCTTCGGTACGTCGTTTCATGAACGAAGACGAAAGCTCTTCAACAGTGGGATTCAGATGTGCCATGAACAAAATAGGCAGCGCTTTGGCTCAATAAAATATCATCACATAACGATATAAGCCGTCTTATCATTGACGGCTTTTTTAGTATTGAAATGAAAACAATAGAAAAGATTTACCAATATTATTCGCAGAAATATCTCGTCTCTACAGACAGCCGTAAGATTGAAGAAGGATGTGTCTTTGTGGCTCTCAAAGGAGAACGCTTCGATGGCAACGACTTCGCGTATCAGGTAGCTGAAGACGGCATCGCTGCATGCGTAATTGCTGATAGAAAAGACCTACCACAACACGAACGTCTTTTCATCGTCGATGACAGTCTGACAACATTACAAGAGTTGGCAAAAATGCATCGCGAAAAATGCGAGACACCGATAATAGGCATCACCGGTACCAACGGAAAGACAACGACTAAGGAATTAGTGTCGGCCGTGCTTTCAAAGAAATACGATCTTATCTATACGCAAGGCAACTTCAACAATCATCTCGGAGTGCCTCTCACCTTACTGCGCATCAAGCCCGAGACGGAGATGGCTGTGGTTGAAATGGGAGCCAACCATCCTGGAGAGATTGCTCAGCTCTGCTCCATCGCCCAGCCCGACTTTGGAATAATAACAAATATCGGCAAAGCTCACATTGAGGGATTCGGAAGCTTCGAAGGAGTGATAAAGACAAAGAAAGAGTTGTATGATTATTTGAGGGACATAAGGGAGTCAAGAGACATAAGGATTTTTGTGAATAAAGACAATACAATATTAGTTAATATATCCGAAGGTCTTTCTTCGTTTACATACGGAAAGGAAAATGCCGATGTCAACGTAACAACCGTTTCTTCAAATCCATATCTCACTGTGATGTGGGACGGTCGTGAGATAAGAACAAATTTAGTCGGTGACTATAATCTTGAAAACGCTGCCGCTGCAATAGCCGTAGGTTGTCACTTCAATATCGACAAAGAAAAAATCGTGAAAGCTCTGGAAGAATATCGTCCTACCAACAATCGCTCGCAGTTTATCAAGAGTGAGAAGAACGAGATCGTTATGGACGCTTACAACGCCAACCCTACCAGCATGCAGCATTCGTTGAGGAACTTCAAAAATATCAGCGGCGACAACTCAATGTTGATTTTAGGCGATATGAAAGAACTCGGCAAGGAGTCGGAAAGCGAACATAAGATTATCGTTGAGCTTATCGAAGAACTCGGATTCAAAGATGTCATTCTCGTCGGCAGCGAGTTTATGAAAGTTTCAAAAGAATCATACAAGAACTTCACTGACGTCGAGGCTTTGGCAGAATACCTGAGTCGTAACACTATCGACGGAAAGAAAATTTTGATTAAAGGCTCTAACAGCATACATTTGGAAAAACTCATCAACATTTTATAACATGAGAGATTTTAAGGCAATAGGATTGATGTCGGGAAGCTCGCTCGACGGCATCGACATAGCATACGTCAATTTCAGTCACGACAACAAGAGATGGTTTTTCCAGATTGTAGAAGCCGGCAACGTCCCTTATCCATCACAATGGAAAGAGCGACTCGCTGAGGCTTTCAACAAAAGCGAAGAAGAACTTCAGACATTAAACAAGGAATATGGAGAATATCTCGGCACCATCACCAAACGTTTCATCAAGAAATATGAGTTAGAGCCAAAGCTGATAGCATCTCACGGACACACCATTTTTCACAGACCTAACGAGGGCTACACCTTACAGATTGGCGACGGTCAAGCAATTGCCGACATAACAGGTATCATGACCATCAACGACTTCCGCACAGAAGACGTCACCAAAGGAGGACAAGGAGCGCCATTAGTGCCAATTGGCGACAGACATCTCTTCGCAGCTTATCCTATTTGTTTAAACATAGGTGGGATAACAAATATATCTTACGAACATGAGGGAAGCCGCATCGCATACGACATCTGCATGGCTAACCAATTGTTGAATTATCTCGCAGGAAAATTAGGCTACGACTATGACAACAACGGCAACTTCGCACGTCAAGGCACAGTAAATCAAGAACTATTAGAAATATTAAACAATAATCCATATTATCTCAAAGAAGCACCTAAGTCGTTGGGAAGGGAATTTTTCGAAGACGTACAACATAAAATTATTGACGAATCGAATTTATCTGCAAGAGACTTATTAGCGACAGCCACTGAACATATAGCGACACAAATTGCTAAATCGACAGAAGGGTTAGAATCTACGAAGATGCTTGTCACGGGAGGCGGTGCGAAAAACAATTTCCTGATAGAAAGAATATCAGCCTTGAGCAAGCACGAAGTAGTCATTCCCGACACAATGATAATAGATTATAAAGAAGCCTTGATTTTTGCATTTCTCGGAGTCTTGAAGATGGAAGGAAAAATCAATGTGTTGTCATCGGTGACAGGAGCTTCATCAGACAGTTCTAGTGGTAAAATCCACTTACCAAATAAATGTTGAAAGCAAAATATTTTTGTAAAAAAGAAGTTAATCATATAGAAACAAAAAAATTAAGGAAATGAATTTATTAAGTATTATTCTTCAGGTCACGAGCGGACTTATCGAATCTCCAGAAGCAGAAGAGATTAAATTATCATTATGGGAATTAGCAAAAGAAGGCGGGTGGATTATGATAGTACTCGCCGTTTTCTCTGTCATCGCGATATACATCTTCACAGAGAGATTCATCACCATCAACAAAGCATCTAAGAAAGACGACAATTTCATGAATGTGATTCGTGAATATATGATTGAAGGAAAGTTAAGCGAAGCCAAAGACTTATGTAAAGAAACCGACACACCAATCTCGAGGATGATAGAAAAAGGAATATCACGTATCGGCAAGCCATTGAACGATATTCAGACTGCCATTGAAAATGTCGGCAATCTTGAAGTAAGCAAATTGGAAAAAGGCGTAGCTTTGATAGGCATGATTTCCGGAGCCGCTCCTATGCTCGGTTTCTTAGGTACAGTAACAGGTATGATACGCGCCTTCTATGACATGTCGATGGCTGGAAACAATATCGACATCGAGTTATTGTCGGCAGGTATCTATGAAGCCATGGTGACAACAGTAGGCGGCCTCATCGTAGGTATCGTAGCTTTCATTCTGTATAACATACTCGTATCTAGGATTGACAATGTCGTCAATCTCTTAGAAAGCAAGAGCATTGAATTTATGGACGTATTAAATGAACCAGCGTGATATTATTAATTCATAATTCATAATGCATAATGCATAATTATGAATTATGAATTAAAAATTATGAATGATTAAGGTTATGGCAATAAAATCAAGGAATAAAAGAAAGATAGACTTCAATTCGTCATCGATGTCGGATTTGGTTTTTCTATTGTTGATTTTCTTCATGCTGACATCAACATTAGTTGCGCCTAACGCCATAAAATTGTTGTTGCCATCGAGCAACAGCAAGACGATGTCGAAGCAGACCGTCACCGTTTATGTCGATGAGAAGAATCAATATTATATAGGTGACGAAGGCGTCGCAATTGATGAGAATCGCTTACAGTCGGAGATTCACGCTGCCTTGTCAGGCGAAATTGAGGGAACTGTAGTGATACGTTCCGATAAAAGCGTTGCTGTTCAATACATAGTAAACATCATCGATGCAGTCAATGAGATAAACAAAGAAACAGATAATAAACATAAAGTTCTTTTAGCAACATCAAACAAGCAATGACAAATAAAAACAAGAATAAGATTTATGCTGTCGCAACGACTATTGTCATTCACGCAATAGCTCTTGTCTTGTTGTTCACTCTATGCTTCAGGACACCCCTTCCACTTCCTGGAGAAGCTGGCGTAGAAGTCAACCTTGGAATGTATGCTCAGGGAATGGGATTTGAAAGCAGTCAGGATGAAGAAGTCATCAACGACACTTACGAAGAAAAGCAGACTGTTGAAGAAGAGACTGTTGAAGAAGTAGAGGAAGAAATCGTGAGTGAAGATGAAGAAATCCCTTCTATCGAAGAAGTTACTGAAGAATCGCAGGAAGAGACAGAAGAAGAGATTGCGGAAGAAGTCGTCGATGAAGTTGTGGAAGAAGTCGTGGAAGAGAAACCTGTCATAAATCAGAGAGCTATATTTCAAGCACCAAAAGTAAACAAAGAGCCGTCATCGGAAGGCAATACTGAAGGAGATGGCGAACAAGGCAATGTCAACGGACTGAAAGACATCGACAGATATGATGGTAACGGAGGCAGCGGAGGAGGTCCGTCATACGATTTAGGAGGTCGTGGCGCAAAAAGCATCTCCACGCCAAGCAGAGACTTCAGCGAAGAAGGAAAAGTTGTCGTTGACATCTGGGTCGATAAGGAAGGAAGAGTACAAAGAGCTGAGATAGGCAAAGGCACCACTATAGCAAACAGCAGCATGCTCAACTCTGCCAAGACAGCAGCGCTAAACTCAATCTTCAACAAAGACGACAAGGCGACAGATCTACAAAAAGGAACTATAACATACACATTTATAATAAGACAATAAAACAAAAACGACATGAATTACAATGAAACTTTAAACTGGATGTTTAACAAACTCCCGATGTATCAACGTATCGGAGCAGCAGCATACAAAGCCGACTTAAACACCACTATCGAGATCCTCAACCATTTAGGTAATCCTCAACATAATTTCAAAAGCATACATATTGCTGGCACCAATGGTAAAGGCAGCGTGTCGCACTCACTTGCTTCCGTGTTTCAAGAAGCAGGCTATAAGACAGCGCTCTACACCTCGCCTCACCTCCGCGACTTCAGAGAACGTATCCGCATCAACGGCGAGATGATTTCTGAAGACAAGGTTGTCAGCTTCATTGATAAGAACAAACAAAAGTTAGAAGAGTTAGAACTCTCTTTCTTCGAGATGACAGTGGCAATGGCATTCGATTATTTCAGCAAGGAAAAAGTAGATATCGCCATCGTTGAAGTCGGCATGGGCGGACGATTGGATTCTACAAACGTCATCAGACCAGAGCTGAGTCTCATCACCAACATCTCTTTAGACCACGTCAAATTTTTAGGAGAAAACGAAGCTTTGATTGCAGTAGAGAAAGCGGGAATCATAAAACCTAAAACACCTGTCGTCATAGGCGAGACACAAGAAAGAAGCAAAGACGTCTTCATCGAGAAAGCAAAAGAACAAAACTCCCCTATATATTTTGCTGACAAGATAATGGAATGCAGAAAGAACGAGACTGAGTCGATAGAATATCAAGACTTCGACATATACAAGAACAACGCTTTATATCTCAAAAATTTACAATATCCACTCTTAGGCAATTATCAGAAAAAGAATCTTGCTACGATAATATGCGCATTAGACATCGTGAGAGATAAGTTCAATATTAAAGACGAACATATTCTCAACGGACTGGCTAAGGTAATCACCAACACAGGTCTTATGGGAAGATGGCAGATTATCAATAAGAAACCTCTCGCCATTGCCGATACCGGACATAACGTAGCAGGCATCAATGAAGTAGTTAAACAATTATCGGAGACAAAATTCGACAAGTTGCATTTCGTTTTAAGTGTTGTCAATGACAAAGATATTGAAGGCATTTTGAAATTATTACCAGATTATGCTGAGTATTATTTCTGCAAGGCCGATATACCGAGAGGATTGGATGCTAACATCTTAGCTGAAAAAGCTATAGCTGTAGGATTGAAAGGCAAAGTATATCCTTCTGTGCGACAAGCATACGAATCAGCATGCCTTAACGCTAAAGAAGGCGATTTAGTTTTTGTCGGAGGCAGCAACTTTACAGTAGCAGAAGTTGTTTAAACAAAAACTAAGAATCTCAAAACACGAAAACGTTATATTATTAATGAGTCTAAAATATTTTGAAGTTTTGAGTTTCTGGGATTTTCATATTTTGAAATTATAATTATCTTTGTAAGATAAAAAATTGTTGTGCGCAGAAGATTTGTAAATATTACATTATTGTGTTTCATGCTATTGTTTTTAGCATCATGTTCTATGCGGAAACATATTCCGGAGAATAAGATGATATTGATGAAAAACAAGGTAGAGATAAACTCCAAGGATGTAGCCTTTACAAAGTCAGACATCTCGGCATATATAGTCCAAAAAGAGAGTAGCAACGTCTTAGGCTTCATGCCTCTGACATGGGTATATTACAAGACAGATGGCAAGCCTGATAAAAAAATTACCAATTGGATTAATAAGAAAATAGGAGTAGCACCAGTCTATTTCAATGACGAGTCGAAAGAGAAATCTGTCATGCAGATAAGCAAATATCTCAACGACATAGGATATTTCAACTCGGGTATATCCACAAAGATAAAAAATAAAAAAGGCCGTGCCAAAGTAATATATGGCATATATCCAGCACAGCCTTATATCATAGACGAGATAACATTTTCGATAAGTGACACTACAATTAGGAGATATGTCAAGGATATAGAAGACGATCTGCCTGTTCAAAAAGGCGACATATACAACGCCTTCGATTTAGATGACGAGCGTGATATGATAAGCGAGTATCTGAAAAACAACGGATACTACTATTTCACCAAAGATTATATCTTCATGGAGATAGATACCAACTTGATGGTAAGAAAGGCTAATATCAACATAAGAATAGACAACGTACTCGATCCCACGACGCAAAAGACCGAAAATCATAAGAGATATGCCATAAATAATATCTACATATATCCCAAAGGCATTTCCAACGAAGGTAATATGGATACTGTTCCTTATACTTTTGATATGGGGAAACGTCTCGGAAAGGAGACTTTCTACTTTGTTTATGACGGTAATCCCAAAATTAGATTCAAGACTTTCGACAATATGATCCTCATCAACAGCGGGAACCCTTATAGTCTTAACTCCGTCACACAAACATATAAGGCACTCAACAACTTAAAGATTTACAACAAGAACAACATTGAATTCAGAACTGTTGAGAGCAATGATAGCATCAATCTCTTGAACTGCGATATTGTATTGAACAGAGCAAAACTAAACGATTATACCATACAGATTGAAGGAACAACTGATTCCGGAACAGACCTTGGTTTTGTTGGTAGTTTTTCGTACAGAAACAAAAATCTCTTCAGAGGTTCTGAGATGTTCAACTTAAACATCAGAGGTGGTATTCAGGCTCAGTCGATTCTCGACAACGACGGTAACAAGAACATTTTCAATACTAAAGAATTCGGTATTGACGCGAGTATCTTCTTACCGCAGTTTTTAAGTCCGATCAAATTCAGCAACTTCGCTAAAGAATACCAGCCAAGAACGACGTTCACATTAGGTTATAATATCCAAGTAAGGCCAATCTATACAAGACAGAAGACCATAGTTAACTTCGGTTACAACTGGATGAAAAACAAATATGAACAATATATCCTTAACCCATTAACAATAAACAGCGTCAAGGTTGACCCATCACCTGAGTTTGAAGAGATTCTGGAACAAGAAATAAATCAACGTATCAAAGACCAATACACGAGCCACTTGATTTTCGGTCTCGACTACACATATATCTTCAACAATCAGAACATAAGATTTTTACAAGACTTCTTTTATTTCAAGGCAAATTTCCAGTCTAGCGGTAATTTGTTGTCAGCCTTTAACAACACATCCTTAATAAAAACCGTTGATAATCATCACGAGATATTCGGCATAAAGTATGCCCAATATTTACGTTTTGCCTTCGATTTCAGATATTTCAAATATATTGTAAAAGAACATCAGATAGCGACACGTTTCATGTTAGGTTTAGGCATCCCGTATGGCAACTCTTACGATATGCCTTTTGACAAGAGCTTCTATGCTGGTGGCAGCAATGGCATGAGAGGATGGCATTTCAGAGAGTTAGGACCTGGAGCATACAGCAATCCTAACAATCTTAACATCGAATCTATTGGCGACATACAATTAGAACTCAACTTAGAATATCGTATCCCTATATATAGTTTCTTCAAAGGCGCTGTATTTACCGACATCGGCAATGTATGGACCATGAAAGAAAGCGAGACATTTGTAGGCGGTGAATTTAAATTCAACACATTCTACAAACAACTGGCTGTGGATGCTGGCGTTGGCATAAGACTTGATTTTTCTTTCATCCTATTCCGTATTGACGCCGCCGCTCCTATTGTAAACCCTGCATATCCGCAAGGTGAACGGTGGAGAATCAGCAAGTTACAACTCAACGACTTCATTTTAAATTTCGGTATCGGTTATCCATTCTAATTATTTCATCATGGATAGGAATGGTCTATACAATCTCTTGCTGAGAAATTTCGGCTTCACTCCTACCGATGACCAAGCCAAGGTATTATATCATCTGTCGGCTTTCATCTTAAGTGTGAAAGAGAAACCTGTATATCTCTTGAGAGGTTATGCAGGAACAGGAAAGACGACACTCATTTCTACATTAGTAAAGGCTCTGCCTCAGATTGGCATGTCGTATCAATTGCTTGCGCCTACAGGAAGAGCTGCAAAAGTCATGAGCAACTACACAGGTAAAACAGCATCGACATTACACAGGAAGTTGTACCGTTTTCAAGCTGTTGCCAATGGAGAACTTAGAATGGCATTAGCAGAAAACAAGTCGAAGAACACAGTCTTCATCGTTGACGAGTGCTCTATGATTTCTGATCAAGGCGACGGCTATTCGTGGTCACGGTCTTTGTTGGACGACTTAATAAGATACACCTTCAGCGGCAGCTGTTGTAAGTTACTGCTAATAGGAGACTCCGCACAGCTGCCGCCAGTGGGACTCGACATCAGCCCTGCCATGGACTTCGACATATTACGTAACAGTTTCAGCCTCACCATCGCAACCTACGAGATGAAAGAAGTAATGCGCCAAGCATTAGACTCAGGGATATTACATAACGCGACAAAAATAAGAAATCTTATGTCTCCAAGTCTCCAAGTCCCCGAGTCTCTAAGTGATGACTATCATCTTCCTTTATTAGACATCAATTATTTTTCTGACATAGAGAAAATCGAACCTATGTCGTTTGAGGAATTATTATGGCAAAGTTTCGGCGATAAGAGAAGTAACAACGACGCTGTTGTTGTATGCCGTTCCAATAAGAGAACAAATATGTTCAACCAAGCCATCAGAAGCAGAGTGCTGCAAGAAGAAGGAGAGTTATCTGCTGGAGAGAAACTAATGGTGGTGAAGAACAATTATTATTGGATTAATGAGTCACCAAGTCACCAAGTCACCAAGTCACCAAGTAGGGACGTATCGCATACGTCCACGACATCAATCCCTTTCATTGCCAATGGCGATATGGTTGAAGTCATGAGGATAAATAAGATTGAGGAGATGTATGGATTTCACTTCGCTGATGTCGATATACAGCTGATGGATTATGCCGAGACGCCGACACTCTCTGTCAAGATTCTGTTAGAGACCTTACACAGCGACTCCCCTGCCCTAACGCCAGAAGAGTCTAAACGATTATATCAGGCAGTGGAAGAGGATTATATGGACATACCACTTGCCAGCGACAGACGCAAGCTCATGAAAGAGAATCCATATTTCAATGCCTTACAGGTGAAATACGGATACGCCCTGACTTGCCACAAAACACAAGGCGGTCAGTGGAAAAACGTCTTCGTTGAGGCGCCCTATCTTCCCGATGAAGATACATTAGAATTAGGAGATCTTCGTTGGCTCTACACCGCCATAACACGTGCTAGCGATAAAGTATATCTCGTAAATTTCAAAGACGAATGGTTTGAAGAAAATTGAAAGTTGAAAATATGTTGGAAAACAATCTGTCATCCGCATAGTTTATCAACTAGTCAGCAAGTAGAGACTCTAAACTAAAAAAGGGAGCTCCTTATTCAAGAACTCCCTTCCTTAAGTCATTTGACTTTCGTCAAATATTATCAATTTTTCTTACCTGGATAGTAAGCTATATTACCTAATTCTTCTTCGATGCGGAGAAGTTGGTTATACTTAGCCATACGGTCTGAACGGCTTGCTGAACCAGTTTTGATTTGGCCTGAGTTTGTTGCAACAGCGATGTCAGCGATTGTTGAGTCTTCTGTTTCACCTGAACGGTGGCTGATAACTGCTGTGTAGCCATTACGTTGAGCCAATTCTACAGCGCGTAATGTTTCTGTAAGAGAACCGATTTGGTTAACTTTAACGAGGATTGAGTTTGCACAACCTTCTGAAATACCGCGTTGGAGATATTTAACGTTAGTTACGAACAAGTCGTCACCAACCAATTGGCAACGGTCGCCAATCATATCTGTGAGTATCTTCCAGCCTTCCCAGTCGTTTTCAGCCATACCATCTTCGATTGAATCGATAGGATATTCAGCGACGAGTTTAGCGAGGTATTCTGCTTGTTCTTTGCTTGTGTAGATAGGACCATCAGCTTGTTTCCAAGTGTAGTCATATTTACCTTCCTTGAAGAATTCTGAAGAAGCGCAGTCGAGAGCGATTGTAACGTCTTTACCTGGTTCGTAACCTGCAGCTTTGATAGCTTGAAGAATTACGTTAAGAGCGTCTTCTGTTCCTTCGAGATTTGGAGCAAAACCACCTTCATCACCTACAGCTGTGCTAAGTCCACGTTCTTTGAGAACTTTTTTAAGGTTATGGAATACTTCAGTACCCATGCGGATGCCTTCTTGGAAAGAGCTTGCACCAACTGGACGAATCATGAATTCTTGGAATGCGATAGGAGCATCAGAGTGAGCTCCACCATTGATGATGTTCATCATTGGCACTGGAAGTGTATATGAATTAACACCGCCAATATATTTGTAAAGAGGTAAACCGAGGTAGTCAGCAGCAGCTTTAGCGACAGCTAAAGACACGCCGAGTATTGCATTAGCACCGAGTTTAGATTTTGTTTCTGTTCCGTCGAGAGCAATCATTGCTTCATCGATAGCGATTTGATCTAATGCGTTCATACCTATCAATTCTTCAGCGATAGGGCCATTAACATTAGCAACAGCTTTAAGAACACCTTTACCAAGGTAACAATTTTTATCACCATCACGAAGTTCGAGAGCTTCGTTAACACCTGTTGAAGCACCTGATGGAACTGAAGCACGGCCTCTGATTCCGCATTCAAGGATAACATCGACTTCAACTGTAGGATTGCCGCGTGAATCTAAAATCTGACGTGCATGTACGTTTGCTATTCTACTCATAGTAAATTAGTTTTAAGTATTGATATAAATGTAAATTAGTTATCAAAAAAAAGACCCGACCGAAAAGTCAGGTCTCATTCATTAGAATTTATTCTGCTTTATTTTCTTCTGCTGATGTTTCAGTTGCTGGAGCTTCAGCAGCAGGTGTTTCTGATTTTTTCTTACCACCTCTTCTGCGAGTTGCTTTAGCAGCCTTAGCAGCTTTCTTGTTGCCACCGGTGTAGATTTCGTTGTAGTCAACAAGTTCCATCATACACATTTCAGCGCTGTCACCGAGACGAGTACCTAATTTAATGATACGTGTGTAACCACCTGGACGTTCTGCGACTTTTTGGCTAATTTCACGGAACAATTCTGTGACAGCCTCTTTATTTTGGAGCATAGCGAACACTGTGCGGCGTGATACAGTTGAATCATCTTTGGAACGAGTAATCATCGGTTCTACATAGATACGTAAAGCTTTAGCTTTAGCGACTGTAGTGGTGATACGTTTATTAAGAATAAGCGAGCAAGCCATATTAGCTAACATAGCATTGCGATGTGCGCTTTTTCTTCCTAAGTGATTAAATTTCTTATTGTGTCTCATCTTTTATTATTCCTTATCTAATTTATATTTGCTGATATTCATTCCAAATTCTAATCCTTTGCTTCTTACCAATTCTTCGAGTTCAGTAAGAGACTTCTTACCAAAGTTGCGGAACTTAAGGAGTTCATGTTTATTAAGTGACACCAAGTCTCCTATTGTTTCAACTTCTGCTGCTTTCAAGCAATTCAATGCACGTACAGAAAGATCCATTTCGACTAACTTAGTCTTAAGCAATTGACGTGTATGTAACGAATTTTCATCTAAGTCGTCTGATGCTGCTTTCTTTTCATCCATCATTGTTATTCTTTCATCTGAGAAGAGCATGAAGTGATAGATAAGAATCTTAGCTGCTTCTTCCAATGCGTCTTTAGGATTTATTGATCCGTCAGTCTCGATGTCAAAAATAAGCTTTTCATAGTCGGTCTTTTGTTCGACGCGATAGTTTTCATACTTATAGCTGACATTTCTTATTGGAGTGTGGATAGAATCTATGGCGATAGTGTCGATTGGTGCGTTCAACACTTTGTTTTCGTCAGCATTCACATATCCTCTACCTTTGTTTATAGTCAATTCTATAGACAATTTCACTGATGGGTCCATGTGGCAGATGACGAGTTCAGGGTTCAACACTTGAAACACTGAGAGGAACTTATTGATGTCGCCAGCCACGAATTGATCTTGACCGCCAACCACAACAGTAACTTTCTCAAATGTTTCGCCCGGGATTTGTTGTTTGAAGCGAACCTGTTTAAAACGTTGTACAATATCGGCAACATCTTCAATGACTCCGTAGATTGGAGCGAGTTCATGTTGTACGCCTTCAATACGGATTGAAGTAATTGCGTAGCCTTCCAATGAAGAGAGCAATACTCTTCTGAGGGCATTACCGATAGTTGTAGCGAAGCCTGGTTCGAGTGGGCGAAATTCGAAGACACCGTGTCTGTCTGTCGATTCTACCATTATAACCTTATCGGGTCTTTGAAATGCTAATATTGCCATAATATCAGTTTATATTCGATTATTTAGAGTACAACTCAACGATAAGTTGTTCATTGATGGTTTCAGGAATATCCTCGCGGTTTGGATATGACATAAATTTACCGCAGAGTTTATCTGAATCCCATTCTAACCATGGATAGCGGTTTGTATGGCCTTCCACTGAATTAGTAACGACTTCCAAGCTCTTGGATTTTTCGCGTACTGCTACGATGTCACCAACTTTCACTAAGTAAGAAGGAATGTTGACAACTTTACCATTGACTGTAATATGACGGTGGCTTACCAATTGACGTGCTGCTGCGCGTGTTGGAGCGATACCGAAACGATAAACTAAGTTATCTAAACGCGATTCGATTAATTGGAGCAAAATTTCACCGGTGATACCTTTTTTCTTGTTAGCTTTTTCAAACAAGTTTCTGAACTGGCGTTCCAAGATACCGTATGTATATTTTGCCTTTTGTTTCTCCATTAACTGTACACCATATTCAGAGACTTTTTTTCTTCTCTTTGCTGCACCGTGTTGTCCTGGAGGATAATTTCTTCTTTCGTAATTTTTGTCAGCTCCGTAGATTGGTTCACCAAATTTACGAGCGATTTTTGTTTTAGGACCTGTATATCTTGCCATAACTATTATTTTTTAACTTGATTAAAAAAATTACACTCTTCTACGTTTAGGTGGACGGCAACCATTGTGTGGCAATGGAGTAACGTCAACGATTTCTGTTACTTCAATACCTGATGCATTGATTGAACGGATAGCCGATTCACGACCTGAACCTGGTCCTTTTACAAATACTTTTACTTTACGTAATCCCAAGTCATACGCTGTTTTGGAGCAATCTTCGGCTGCCATTTGAGCTGCGTATGGAGTGTTCTTCTTTGAACCTTTGAAGCCCATTTTTCCGGCTGATGCCCAAGAAATGACTTGTCCTTCATTGTTTGTCAAGGAAATGATGATGTTATTGAAAGAAGCTTTAATGAATGCTTTACCAACAGCTTCAATCTTCACAACACGTTTCTTAACGACTTTTGTGTTTTTTGCCATTTTTTAATTTTCTTTTTTTTAATGGTTTTTTATGATCCAACCAATAAGTTATTTATTACTTAGTGGCTTTCTTTTTGTTAGCAACAGTTTTCTTACGTCCCTTACGAGTACGTGCGTTATTTTTGGTACTTTGACCACGTAAAGGTAATCCTGAACGATGACGGATTCCTCTGTAACAACCAATATCCATTAAACGTTTGATATTGATTTGGATTTCACTACGAAGTTCACCTTCTACTTTGTATTGGTCACCGATGATTGTACGAATTGTGTTTTGTTCATCGTCGTTCCAATCTTGAACTTTCTTCTCTGGGTCAACACCTGCCTTAGCAAGGATTTCCTTAGCAAGTGAACGTCCAATTCCGTAAATGTAAGTCAAAGAAATTTGACCTTGTTTGTTGTTAGGGATATCAACACCCGCGATTCTTGCCATAATTTTTTCTTTTTACTTGTTATTAACCCTGACGTTGTTTTTCTTTAGGGTTCTTTTTGTTAATTACATACAATTTACCTTTACGACGCACAATTTTGCAATCGTCTGATCTTTTCTTGATTGATGCTCTGACTTTCATATTGTTATTATTATCTTTAATTTCTCTAAAGTCAATTTATACCTATCTTTTTTTGCGGCTGCAAAGATAAGAAAAATATTTTAATAAAAAAATATTATTTATATCTGAATGTTATACGTCCTTTTGTAAGATCATAAGGAGACATTTCGAGTCT
This sequence comes from Bacteroidales bacterium, assembly GCA_017466405.1. Lineage (GTDB taxonomy): Bacteria > Bacteroidota > Bacteroidia > Bacteroidales > F082 > Limimorpha. The sequence goes on along the minus strand of JAFTUF010000033.1, from coordinate 15,542 downwards.
AACTCTGTCGCCAGGGAGGATTTTTATGTAGTGCATTCGCATCTTTCCGGAAATGTGAGCTATAATTTGAAGTCCGTTTTCCAACTCAACCCTAAACATTGCGTTACCCAATGATTCAATTACTGTTCCGTCTTGTTCTATCGACAATTGTTTTGCCATATAATATTCTTTTAATTATTGATTTCCTTCTATCCACTCAAAACTTGATAAAATCTCAGCTTTACCATTACGAACTGCTACGTCGTGTTCAAAATGAGCAGCTGGTTTTCTATCTTTTGTCTTGATTGTCCAACCGTCTCTTTCTTGAATAATGTCGCGTTTACCAAAAGTAATCATAGGCTCTATAGCGATGACCATGCCTTCAGCCAATCTTGTTCCTGTACCACGTTTGCCGTAATTTGGAACTTGCGGATCTTCGTGCATCTTACGTCCAACACCATGACCGACTAATTCTCTAACAACGCCGTAGCCGAATTGTTCTACATAGCTTTGAACAGCGTAACCGATATCGCCTATGCGATTACCGGTTACTGCTTGTTCAATACCTTTATATAATGATTCTTTTGATCTCTGGAGAAACAGTCTGATTTCTTCTGACACCTCTCCTACTGTAAAAGTATAAGCCGAGTCACCAACGTAGCCATTCAATATTGTACCACAATCTACTGAGACAATATCTCCATCACGAAGTTCATAGTTACCTGGAATACCATGTACTACGGCATCATTGACAGATATGCACAAACTTGCTGGGAATCCTTCATATCCCTTGAAGGCTGGTATTGCACCATGATCTCTGATAAATTCTTCAGCAATTTTATCAAGTTCAATTGTACGGATACCCGGACGTATATGCTTCCCTACTTCACCAAGTGTTTTACCAACGAGTAAAGCAGCTTGTCTGAGCAACTCAATTTCTTTATCAGTTCTATAATGAATCATTACAAGAAATCTTACATTCTGCCTGAACGACCTTTAATGCGACCTGTTTTTGTCAAACCGTCATAGTGACGCATTAAGAGGTGGCTTTCTATTTGTTGTAAAGTATCTAACACAACTCCAACGAGGATCAACAATGATGTACCGCCATAGAATTGAGCGAATTGTTGATTTACGCCGAGAATTGAAACTATAGCTGGCATGATAGCCACGATACCTAAGAATATAGAACCTGGTAAAGTAATTCTTGAGATAATATCATCGAAGAATTCTTGAGTCTTCTTGCCTGGCTTAACACCTGGAATGAAACCACCGTTTTTCTTAATATCTTCTGCCATCTGAGCTGGATTGATAGTAACTGCTGTGTAGAAGTATGTGAAAGCGATGATTAAAATGAAGAATACAAAATTATACCAGAATCCATTCATATCAGTGAAAGCACGCATGAAACCAGACATTGATTCACTTTGGGTGAAACCTGCTATAGTGATAGGTACAAACATGATTGCCTGAGCAAAGATGATTGGCATAACACCTGCTGAGTTGACTTTAAGAGGAATATATTGACGAACTCCTCCGTATTGTTTGTTGCCAACAACGCGTTTTGCATATTGTACTGGTATTTTACGAGTACCTTGGACTAACAATATTGTCATGATGATAACGAGGACGAGGACTACTATTTCTATTAAGAAGAAGATAGGGCCACCCGAACCTTGAGTGAAGCGTGATGCTACTTCAGCGAACAAAGCAAAAGGTAAACGAGCGATGATACCAATCATGATGATTAAGGAGATACCATTACCGAGACCTTTATCTGTGATACGTTCACCGAGCCACATGACGAATAAAGTTCCTGCGATAAGAATAATCACTGATGAAATCCAGAAGAACAATGTTGGTGAGCCGCCTGCTACGAAAGGATAAATTGCTTCAGCTGGGAGTTGTGCGCGCAAGTTAGCGATGTAACCTGGAGCTTGAGCTGCAACAATGATAACTGTCAAGTAGCGAGTAATTTGATTTATTTTACGACGACCGCTTTCACCTTCCTTTTGTAAACGTTGGAAGTAAGGTATTGCCATACCCAACAGCTGTACTATAATAGAAGCTGTGATATATGGCATAATACCTAATGCGAATACTGAAGCGTTAGCGAAAGCACCACCTGAGAACATATTCAACAAACCGAGAAGACCGCTACTGCTTTGGTTTTGCAATTCGGCGAGTTGATTAGGATCGATTCCTGGGAGAACCACGTAAGAACCGAAACGATAAATTAATACAATTAATATCGTGTAGGTGATACGCTTACGGAGTTCTTCTATTTTAAAGATATTTCGTATGTTTTCTCTGAGTCGTTTATTCATCCATAGAATAGCGGCTATAACTACACATACCAAAATAACTATTAATAACTCCTTCATATCTCTTCAGTTTTAATTATTATATTTTCTCAATTGTTCCACCGGCATTTGTAATAGCTGTCTCAGCGCTTTTTGAGAAAGCATGAGCTTTAACAGTCATTTTAGCCGTTAATTCACCGTTTCCGAGAATCTTAACCAATTCGTTCTTTCCAACGAAACCATTTTCCATTAACAATTCTGGAGTAATGTCCATGATACCGCAGTCAGCGAAGTCTTGGAGAATTTCAACATTAACTGGGCGATAGAATTTACGATTGATATTCTTGAAACCGAATTTAGGGACGAGACGTGCCAATGGCATTTGACCGCCTTCATAACCGATTTTATGTGATGTACCTGAACGTGAGCCAGCACCTTTGTGACCACGTGTTGAAGTACCACCTCTACCAGAACCTTGTCCGCGACCGATTCTTTTGCGTGTCTTTACAGAGCCTTTGGCTGGTTTAAGATTACTAAGATCCATACTATTATTTATTTTCTTAGTTCAACAATTAAATTTCTTCTATTTTGAGAAGGTGTTTTACCTTTTCAACCATACCGGCGATACATGGATTTTCCATATCGACCTCTACAGATTGGTTCATCTTTCTAAGACGTAAAGCTACTAATGTATCTTTTTGATCTTGTGGTCTGCCGATGCCACTTCTAACCTGAGTAATTCTAACTTTTTTCATTGCTTTAAGATTATCCGTTAAACACCACATCCATATCAACACCTCTCATTTCAGCTACCATACGTGCGTCGCGCATTTGGCTCAATGCTGCGAATGTAGCTTTAACTACTGAGTGAGGGTTTGAAGAACCTTTAGATTTTGCCAAAACGTTTTTAACGCCGACACTTTCCAATACAGCACGCATAGCACCACCAGCGATAACTCCTGTACCAGGTGTAGCAGGTTGTACGTAAACGTTAGCTCCACAATATTTACCATATTGTTCGTGTGGAAGGGTTCCGTTGATAATTGGAACTTTAATTAAGTTTTTCTTTGCATCATCGATACCTTTTGCAACAGCGGCTTGAACTTCCTTGGCTTTACCAAGTCCGTAACCTACCACGCCATTTTCGTTGCCGACGACTACGATAGCTGAGAAGCTAAATGTACGTCCACCTTTGGTAACTTTGGTGACGCGTTGAACGCTAACCAAACGTTCTTTAAACTCGATTTCCGAAGTTTTTACTCTTTTTACGTTGACTTCTGACATAGCTTTAGAATTTTAATCCACCATTACGAGCGCCATCAGCTAATGATTTTACTCTACCATGATACAAATAACCATTACGATCGAATACAACATTTTCTATACCTGCTGCTTTTGCTTTTTCAGCGATCAAAGCACCAACTTTAGCTGCTTTTTCAATCTTAGTAATTTTTTCTTCTTCGATTCCGTTCTCACGTGAACTTGCAGCAAGTAAAGTCTTGCCTGCAAGGTCATCGATTAATTGAACGTAAATTTGTTTGTTGCTTCTGAAGACAGACATTCTTGGACGTTCAGCAGTACCGTTGACGATTTTTCTGACGCGTCTCTTGATATTCAATCTTCTTCTTATCTTTTTAACTTTAACCATCTTAATTGCGTTTTTCAGTTATCGATTCAAACATTATTTACCTGCTGCTTTACCTTGTTTACGTCTCAAGACTTCACCCACAAACTTGATACCTTTACCCTTGTAAGGTTCTGGTTTACGGAATGAACGAATCTTAGCTGCAACTTGACCAAGCAACTGTTTATCGTAAGAACGCAACTTGATGATAGGGTTCTTACCTCTTTCATTTACAGTTTCCACCTTAATCTCTTCTGGGAATACCATTACGATTGTGTGTGAGAAACCGAGTGATAATTCTAATTGTTGACCTTTAGCTTCTGCTTTATAACCAACACCTACAAGTTCTTGTACGAGTTCAAAGCCTTCTGATACGCCTTTAACCATGTTGAAGAACAATGCGCGGTAGAGACCATGTTTAGCACCTGCTTTTTCTATATTAGCTGGTTCAACAATAACAAAACCGTCTTCAATTTTTACATTAACGTCGCCATGGAAATCTTGTGTCAATTGACCTAATTTTCCTTTAGCTGTAAAAACGTTATCTTTTACTGATACTTCGACACCTGCTGGGATAGCGATTGGCATCTTACCTATTCTTGATAATGACATTGCTATTCTCCTTTCATTAACTTACATAACATAAAACTTCGCCACCGATATGAAGCTTACGAGCTTCTTTATCTGTCATAATACCTTGTGATGTAGAAATGATAGCTATTCCTAAGCCATTCATAACTCTTGGTAAGTTTTCAGAATCAGCGTATTTACGTAAACCTGGAGTTGAAACTCTTTGGATTGACATAATAGCTGGCTGTTTTGTAACAGGATGATATTTCAAAGCAATTTTTATTGTGCCTTGTGGTCCTTCTTCTTCAAATTTGTAGTTAAGGATATAACCCTTTTCGAAAAGAATTTGAGTTATAGCTTTCTTTACGTTTGAAGCAGGGACTTCAACTATTCTATGTTTAGCGCTGACAGCATTGCGGATGCGTGTCAAGAAATCTGCTATAGGATCTGTAATCATTGTCTTTAATTTTAATGTTTACTAACTTGCTTTTTTAACACCTGGAATTAAACCTTTCAGTGCCATTTCACGGAAGTTGATACGTGAAATGCCGAACTGACGCATGTAACCTTTTGGACGTCCGGTAAGCTGACAGCGATTATGCAGACGGATAGGAGAAGCGTTTTTAGGAAGTTTTTGGAGACCTATATAATCGCCGGCTTCCTTTAATGCAGCGCGTTTTGCTGCATATTTCTCAACCATTTGAGCTCTTTTACGCTCACGAGCTTTCATTGACTCTTTTGCCATACCTTACTGTTTTTTCTGATTTTTAAATGGAAGACCAAATTGTTTCAACAAGGCCATTGCTTCCTTGTCGGTTTTTGCTGAAGTTACAAAGGTAATATCCATACCATTGATACGGCTTACTTTATCCATATCGATTTCAGGGAAAATGATTTGCTCTGTAACGCCGAAGCTATAGTTTCCGCGTCCGTCAAAACCTTTGTCATTAATACCTCTAAAGTCACGTACACGTGGTAAAGCAACAGCGACAAGGCGTTCGAGGAATTCGTACATTCTGTCACCACGCAAAGTTACACGTACACCGATAGGGTTTCCGCGACGTAATTTGAAGTTTGAAACGTCGCATTTAGAAATAGTCGGAACGGCTTTCTGTCCGGTGATAGCAGACATCTCTTCTACACCATAGTCAATCAGTTTCTTGTCGGTCAATGCTGCGCCGATACCCTGATTGAGTGAAATTTTCAAAAGCCGTGGAACCTGCATCACAGTCTTGTATTGGAATTCCTTCATCAATGCAGGCACGATTTCACTCTTATACTGTTCTCTTAGTTTAGGTTGATAATTCATTATTTTATCTCCTCACCTGTTTTTTTAGAATAACGGATTGATTTGCCATTTTCATCTTCTTTACGACCTATGCGGCCTGGCTTGCCGTTTTTATCACATACCATAAGGTTTGAAATATGAACGCCAGCCTCTTTTTTCACGATACCACCTTTAGGATTCTCTGTGCTTGGACGAGCATGCTTAGAGACTAAATTGACACCTTCTACGATAGCTCTTTGTTTTTCAACGTCAACGCTAAGAACTGTGCCTTTTTTTCCTTTTTGGGTTCCAGCAATAACTACTACGTTATCGCCTTTTTTCAAATGTAATTTACTCATAACTTGTCCCTTTCTTTAATTAAAGTACCTCAGGTGCAAGAGATACGATCTTCATATATTGTTTCTCACGCAACTCTCTGGCTACAGGACCAAAGATACGAGTTCCTACCATTTCACCTGCGTTGTTTAACAATACGCAAGCATTATCGTCGAAACGAATGTATGAGCCGTCAGCACGACGAATTTCTTTCTTTGTACGAACTACGACAGCTTTAACAACAGCACCTTTTTTCACGTTACCACCTGGGGTAGCGTCTTTTACTGTTACTACTATCACGTCGCCAATGCCGGCATAACGTTTCTTTGTACCGCCTAAAACTCTGATGCAGAGAACTTCTCTTGCGCCACTGTTGTCGGCTACTGCAAGTCTTGATTCTTGTTGTAACATTACTTAGCCCTTTCTATTATTTCAACGAGTCTCCAACGTTTGTTTTTACTTAAAGGACGAGTTTCCATGATGCGAACGGTGTCACCGATATTGCATTCATTTTTTTCGTCATGTGCCATAAAACGTGTAGAATTCTTAACGAATTTACCGTAAATAGGGTGTTTTGTACGACGTTCAATAACAACGACTATGGTTTTATCCATTTTGTTGCTAGCAACAACGCCTATTCTCTCTTTTCTAAGATTTCTTTCCATGATAATTCCTTACTGTCGTTAATTATTTATTGTCTTGTTTTCCTTCAATGATCTGACGTTTTCTTAATTCAGTCATCATTCGTGCGATTTCTTTGCGACAAGCGCCTAATTTATGTGGATTATCCAGCGGAGAAACTGCATGATTGAGCTTCATTTTAACATACTCTAAACGTTGCTCTTCGATGCGTTCCATCAAATCAGCTGTACTTAATTCATTGATAGCTTCTTTTTTCATAGTGCTTGTTCCTTCTTATTATTCAACATAATCTCTTCTTACCACGAATTTTGTTGTAACCGGCAACTTTTGAGCGGCTAAACGCATAGCTTCTTTAGCAATTGCTAATGGCACGCCTTCAGCTTCGAAAAGCATGTGACCTGGATATACGCGAGCTGCAAAGTATTCAACATCACCCTTACCTTTACCCATACGAACATCTTGTGGCTTTTTGGTGATAGGTTTATCAGGGAATATTCTGATCCAAATTTGTCCCTCACGTTTCATGTAACGAGTAACAGCTTGACGAGCAGCTTCAATTTGACGTGCTGTAATCAAAGCGTCCTCCATTGATTTTATTCCAAAAGTTCCGAATGCAAGTTCGTGTCCGCGGTGTGCGATACCTTTTATCTTGCTCTTCTGAGGTCTTCTGAATCTTGTTCTTTTAGGTTGTAACATCGTTTTTAGATTTTTTATTTACTCTTACTTATTGCTACTATTGCGTTTATTACGACGTGGAGCTCCTCCATTTTGCTTTGGTGCTGATTGTTTCTTGTTTGCGCCAGCAATTGAGGTTGGTACTAACTCAGGTTTACCATAGATTTCACCTTTGCAGATCCATACTTTAATACCGATACGACCGTATGTTGTATGTGCTTCAACTAATGAATAGTCGATGTCTGCGCGAAGTGTATGCAATGGAATACGACCTTCTTTGTAGGTTTCTTGACGTGCCATTTCTGCACCGCCAACACGACCTGATGCAATAACTTTGATACCTTCTGCTCCGATACGCATAGTTCCTGTCACAGCTGCTTTGATAGCACGACGGAATGAAACGCGGCCTTCAATTTGTTTTGCAATTGTGCTTGCTACTATATAAGCATCGAGTTCAGGTCTCTTAATCTCACTGATATTAATTTGGACTTCTTTTCCAGTGAGCTTCTTCAATTCTTCTTTTAATTTATCTACTTCTTGACCACCTCTACCTATGATCATGCCCGGACGAGCTGTGAAGATAGTTACGGTCACGAGTTTAAGTGAACGTTCGATAGCTATCTTTGAGATACCTGCTTTACCGAGACGTGCATTCAAATATTTACGAATTTTATCGTCTTCGACAAGTTTCTTTGAAAAATCTCTACCGCCATACCAATTGGAATCCCATCCTTTGATGATTCCTAATCTAAGACCTATTGGATTTGTTTTTTGTCCCATTGTAAACTCTAATTAATTTTTATTCTTCTACTTTTGCCTCGACATTAGCTGCTTCAGCGATTCTACTATCGACAACTATAGTGATATGGTTTGAACGTTTGCGGATGCGGTGTGCTCTTCCCTGTGGTGCAGGTTGGATACGTTTCAATGTACGACCTTCATCAACAAATACTTCTTTTACATACAAGTTAGCGTCTTCGATACGTTTTCCTTCATTTTTAGCTTCCCAGTTTGCTATTGCTGAACGAAGTAATTTATACATCGGTTTTGCAGCGGCTTTGGGTGAGTACATCAAGGCATGCAGTGCAAGTTCCACTTTCATTCCTCTTATCATGTCAGCAACTAAACGCATCTTACGAGGCGATGTAGGCACGTCCATCAACTTTGCCATAGCAACGTGTTTACGTGCTTCTTTTATAGCTTCTGCTCTATTATGTTTTCTTGCTCCCATACTATTCTTTATTTATCATTTTTTGTTTCCGGCGTGGCCTCTGAATATACGTGTTGGAGCAAATTCTCCTAACTTATGACCTACCATGTTTTCTGTTACGTAAACAGGGATGAATTTATTTCCGTTATGAACAGCTATTGTCTGACCTACAAAATCTGGTGAAATCATCGAAGCTCTCGACCAGGTCTTAATGACGGTCTTCTTACCTGTTTCTACATTATCCAAAACTCTTTTCTCGAGTTTATAGTGGATATATGGTCCTTTTTTAAGTGAGCGACTCATTGTTTTACTTTTTTACCTGGTTAATTACTTCTTTCTTCTTTCGATTATGTATCTGTTAGATGCATTCTTCAATGCACGTGTCTTGTAACCCTTAGCTGGCATACCCTTACGGCTACGTGGGATACCACCTGATGCGCGGCCTTCACCACCACCCATTGGGTGATCTACTGGGTTCATAACAACACCACGAACGCGTGGACGACGGCCTAACCAACGGCTACGACCTGCCTTACCTGATTTTTCAAGGTTGTGTTCTACGTTAGATACTGTGCCGATAGTAGCTTTGCATGATTGAAGGATGAGACGTGTTTCGCCTGAAGGCATCTTCAAAATTGCATATTTACCATCACGTGACATCAATTGTGCGTATGCACCTGCACTACGTGCCATCTTAGCGCCTTGTCCTGGACGTAATTCAATGTTGTGAACTATTGTACCGAATGGAACATCGCTTAAGAACATAGCGTTACCAACGTTTGGTGTAGCTTCTTTACCTGACATGATAGTTTGACCAACTTTCAAGCCTTGTGGTGCAATGATATAACGTTTTTCACCGTCTGCGTAATAAACGAGAGCGATACGTGCTGTACGGTTTGGATCGTATTCAATTGTCTTAACAACTGCTGGGATACCGTCTTTATCACGTTTGAAGTCAATTATTCTATATTTTTGTTTGTGTCCACCTCCGATATTGCGGACTGTCATTTTACCTGTATGGTTACGTCCACCGCTGCTTTTCTTTGTTGCAAGCAATGACTTCTCTGGCTTGCTTGTTGTGATTTCGTCAAAAGCGCTAATAATTTTGAAGCGCTGACCCGGTGTCGTAGGTTTATATTTCTTTAAAGCCATCTTTAAATATTGCTAAAAAAGTCAATAGTTTCACCTTTTGCTAATGTCACGATTGCTTTCTTGAAAGCATCTCTTCTGCCGCTGATAACGCCAGTCTTTGTATAACGTGACTTAAGCTTTCCTTCATAATTAATAGTGTTGACTGATTCCACTTGTACACCGTAAAGGTCTTGGACAGCCTGTTTGATTTGCAGTTTATTTGCACGTTTGTCAACAATAAATGCATAGCGATTAAGTTTCTCTGTAATCGCAGTCATCTTTTCTGTTATAACAGGTTTCTTAATGATAATCATCGTTTCTAATTTTTAAGGTTAATTATCCAAGAATTTCTTCAATTTGTGGTAATGAACTCTCCAAGATGAATATTTTCTTGGCATTGAGAATATCATAAGTGTTGAGGTTACGAGCAAGTGTGACTTGAGTGCGTTGAATGTTTCTTGCAGACAATACAACATTGGTATCTGTTGCTGGGAATACAAACAAGTTCTTGCCACCATTCACTTTGAGGTTTGTCAAAACTTCAACCATCTTCTTAGTTTTGATGCTATCAAAGGTGAAGTCTTCTAATATAGCAATCTCTGCATCTCTCATTTTGTATGTCAATGCTGATCTACGTGCAAGAAGTCTGACTTTCTTGTTCAATTTGAAGCCATAATCGCGTGGTTGTGGTCCGAATACTCTACCACCGCCTCTTAATACTGGTGAGTTGATATCACCACGGCGTGCACCACCTGTTCCTTTTTGACGGATCAACTTACGTGTACTACCTGCAATCTCACTACGTGTTTTTGCTTTGTGTGTACCTTGACGTTGATTAGCTCTGATCAAGTTTACATCTAAGTAGATGCAATGATCATTAGGCTCAATTCCGTAGATATTTTCGTTCAACTGAACTTTGCGTCCTGTTGATTCGCCGGTAATCTTTAAAACTTCTAACTCCATCTTTCTATTTTTAAATATCCGTTTTTAGATCCCGGTACTGAACCTTTCACAACTAACAAATTCTTCTCGGGAACGATTTTCATGATTTGAAGGTTGATAGCCTTCACTGTGCGGTTACCCATGTGACCACCCATTCTTAAGCCTTTAAATACTCTTGCAGGGTATGCACATGCACCGATTGAACCCGGTTTTCTCAAACGGTTGTGTTGACCGTGAGTCGCTTGTCCAACGCCGTTAAAATTGTAGCGTTTAACAACACCTTGGAAGCCCTTACCTTTGCTGATACCTGTAACGTCAACAAATTCGCCTTCCATAAATACATCGACGGTGATTGTTTCACCAAGGCTCTTTCTGTGGCCTTCTTCGAAACGTGAGAATTCACGAACTAACTTCTTAGGCGTTGTACCAGCTTTTTCAAAATGTTTTTGCAAAGCTCTAGGGGTGTTCTTCACCTTTCTTTCATCAAACGCCATTTGGATAGCATCGTAACCGTCTTTTTCTTTTGTCTTAACTTGGGTGACTACGCAAGGACCTGCTTCAACGACTGTTACTGGAATGTTTCTTCCACTCTCGTCGTAAATGCTGGTCATCCCAATCTTTTTTCCTAGTATTCCTGACATGCTACGTTTTAATTACTAGATAGTTTTACAATAATTATAATTTAATTTCTACTTCTACACCGCTTGGTAATTCTAACTTCATCAAAGCATCGATAGTTTGTGATGTTGAGTTATAGATGTCAAGCAAACGCTTGTATGATGATAACTCAAATTGTTCTCTCGATTTCTTGTGTACGAAGGTAGAACGCAAAACCGTGTAAATTTTCTTGTCTGTAGGTAACGGTATAGGACCGCTAACTAAAGCACCAGTCAATTTGATGGTTTTCACAATCTTCTCAGCTGACTTGTCAACCAAGTTGTGATCGTGAGATTTTAACTTAATTCTAATTCTTTGACTCATAAGAATTTGTTGTTAATTTTTTTATTTTTATTCTAATCTTATTCTGTTCTTACTCCTTAATTAAAAGAAGAAATATGTTCCTTTTGCTTTCTTTATTACTATATCAGCCAAATCGTCAGCTAATCTTGCATAGTGACTAAACTCCATGCTATAGCTTGCTCTTCCTTGTGTTAACGTTCTCAATGTTGTTATATAACCAAACATTTCTGACAACGGTACATCGGCTTTGATAATTTGTTGTACAACACCGGCTTCTACTTCACGTAAAATTGATCTTCTTCTATTAAGATCACCTGATACGTCGCCCATGTATTCTGATGGTACTCTCACTTCAACTTTCATTATTGGTTCCATAACAACAGACTTAGCTTTTTCACCAGCTGCCTTGAAACCAAAGTGTGCTGCTGCTTCGAATGATAATGCATCGCTATCTACTGGATGGGTTGAACCATCAATCAAGCGTACTTTAACAGAATCCATTGGGAAACCTGCCAAAACACCATTCGACATTGCGCTCTTGAATCCTTTTTCTGTAGCAAGGATATATTCTCTTGGAATATTTCCACCTTTAACATCATTGACAAATTGCAAGCCAGTGTAGCCTTCATCAGCTGGTCCGATTTCAAACACGATATCGGCAAATTTGCCTTTACCGCCAGTTTGTTTTTTATAGACCTCACGATGTTCAACAACTTGTGTGAATGATTCTTTGTATGCTACTTGTGGACTACCAACATTTATTTCAACACCAAATTCTCTTCTTAATCTATCGATAATAATATCAAGGTGTAATTCACCCATACCTGCAATAATTGTCTGACCTGAATTTTCGTCAGTAGTGACTTGGAAGGTAGGATCTTCTTCGGCAAGTTTATCTAAGGAAACTGATAACTTGTCCATTTCGGCTTGAGTTTTAGGTTCAACTGCTATTTGAACTACTGGTTGTGGGAATGAGATAGACTCAAGCAATAAAGGTTTATCTTCGCTGGTAAGGGTATCGCCTGTTCTTATCGTTTTAAATCCAACTGCAGCTGCTATATCACCGGCTTGAATTTCATCAAGTGGTGTTTGTTTGTTAGCATTCATCTGCATGATACGTGATATACGTTCTTTCTTTCCTGTTGTTACGTTGAGTACGTATGAACCTGATTTTAAAGTTCCTGAATAAACACGGAAGAATGCGAGACGTCCGACGTATGGATCTGTAGCAATTTTGAAAGCGAGTGCGCAGAACGGTCCGTTTGGATCCGCTTTGCGTATTTCTTCTTTTTCGGTCTTTGGATTAAAACCAACAACATCATCAATATCATTTGGACTTGGAAGATAGTTAATGATAGCGTCGAGTAATAATTGTACGCCCTTGTTTTTGAAGGAAGCTCCACACAATACAGGACAAGCACGTCTTGATAAAGTTGCTTTTCTTATCTCAGCGATAAGTTCCTCTTCTGTGATGGATTCTGGGTCATCCATAAATTTCTCGAACAACTCTTCATTATCTTCTGCTGCACCTTCTAACAAATTGTTACGGTATTCAGCAGCCATTTCTTTTAAATCTTCAGGGATTTCTACCTCTGAGAATTGTGTTCCAAGTTCATCTTCCCAAACGAAAGCCTTGTTCTTCACCAAGTCAACGACTCCGATGAATGAATCTTCGCTACCGATTGGAATTTGTACAGGTATTGGATTTGCGTTAAAGCGGTCTTTAATCTGTTCTACGACTTTAAAGAAGTCAGCACCACAACGATCCATCTTATTGATGAAGCAGATATGTGGCACTTTATATTTATCGGCTTGATGCCATACTGTTTCTGACTGAGGTTCAACGCCACCGACAGCGCAGAACAGAGCGACAGCTCCGTCTAATACTCTGAGTGAACGTTCAACTTCCACTGTAAAATCAACGTGGCCGGGGGTGTCGATTATATTAATCTTATAAGGTACTTCATTAACATTCCAGAATACTGTTGTAGCAGCTGATGTAATGGTGATACCCCTTTCTTGCTCTTGCACCATCCAGTCCATTGTTGCGGCACCGTCGTGAACTTCGCCGATACGACGACTACGGCCTGTATAATACAATATACGCTCAGTTGTAGTGGTTTTACCGGCATCGATGTGAGCCATGATACCGATATTACGAGTATAGCTGAGTTGATTCATATTATTTTGACCGTCTTTCATCATTATTTACACCTTTAATATATTAGAATCTGAAGTGTGAGAAGGCTTTGTTAGCATCAGCCATTCTGTGGATTTCTTCCTTTTTCTTGAAAGCTGCGCCTTCTTCTTTGTAAGCTTGCATGATTTCACCAGCTAATCTTTCGCCCATTGATTTTTCATGGCGTTTACGAGCGTAACCGATGAGGTTTTTCATACCGATACTTTGTTTACGAGAAGGACGAATCTCTGAAGGGATTTGGAATGTAGCACCACCAATACGACGGCTTCTTACCTCTACTTGTGGAGTTACATTTTCTAAAGCTTTCTTCCAAACACTGATAGGGTCTTCGTTTAATTTGTTACCTACGATATCCATAGCGTTATAGAAAATTTCGTAAGCAAGATTCTTTTTACCCTTTAACATGATATTGTTAACGAATTTTGTTACCAATACATCACCGTACTTTGGATCTGGAAGGATGATTCTTTTCTTTGGTTTAGCTTTTCTCATGTTCTAATTTCTAAACTTTTCCGTTTAACAATTATTTCTTCTTAGCTGCTTGTTTTTTAGGACGCTTAGCGCCGTATTTTGATCTGCGTTGTGCACGACCATCAACACCGGCTGTATCCAAAGCACCACGGATGATGTGATAACGTACACCTGGAAGATCTTTAACACGACCACCTCTAATCATCACGATAGAGTGTTCCTGCAAGTTATGACCTTCACCAGGGATGTAAGCATTAACTTCTTTCTGATTGGTCAAACGTACCCTAGCTACCTTACGCATAGCTGAGTTAGGTTTCTTAGGTGTTGTTGTGTAAACACGTACACAAACACCACGACGTTGTGGGCACGAATCCAAGGCAGGAGATTTACTCTTGTCTTCCAATTTTTGACGTCCCTTACGGACTAATTGTTGAATCGTTGGCATTTCTTTTTCTTTAAATTACTAATTTCTATCCATTTAATAGGAAAAATTCCTTTATTTTTTCTTTTTCAACAGCTCGAAATTTCGCTCTTTAAATAACACAGTTTTGGGATATACGGTCACTACTCCGTCTTTTCTGATAAACCCATTACAAACCTATAGAACTGATTTACAACCGTTTGTAATGTAGAAACCTCTAACGTTTAACTTATCAGGTCCCTCAACTATCTCATTCGCAAAGTTATTTTTTCTAACTTTTTTCCGGCTGCAAAGATACAACTTTTTCTTTAATACACAACACTTTGTAGAAAAAAAATTCAACTTTTTTTTATCCCCTATTTTTTATGGTATTTTGAACGGTTTTTTGAGTCGCCGAGTCGCCAAGTCACCGAGTCAACAAGTTACTAAGTTACTAAGATACTAAGAAATCTTGCGCAGAGACGCTGAGAAACGCAGAGTTTTTTTGCGATTATTTTTTTTCTTTGCGTTTTGCGCCTTTGCGAGAGATGTTAAGACCTTCATTCTCAACAACCGTGCACAAAGTCTGTTGTCTGCTGTATGTTGTCTGTTGACAACAAAAAAAAGAGCTCCTATTTCTAAGAGCTCACTAAACTTTAGTCCTATTTTCTCAGGTTCTCAGGTTCTCAATTTCTCAGATTCTCAGATTCTACTTCACCCACTTCCCGCTCTCCAAAATCCCGTTCTCGTTCCCTCTCCCGTTTCCGTTTCCCGCTCTAAGCTCCCAAACGTAAGTTCCCGAACTCCATCTTGAAGCATCTACACTTGTAAT
>JAFTUF010000017.1 GCA_017466405.1 Bacteroidales bacterium | reverse complement strand
GAATGAGGCTAATAATGCAGACAAATATCTCCGTACAAAATTCTTTAGAGCTTTGATAAGTATAAGGAAACAAGACCAAGGTGCGTCAAAAGCAGTTTATCATTTTGTTCCAATTCAAGATTTTTCAAAGTCTTGGACTGACAAGGAACTGTATGAGAAGTACAATTTGACTCAAGAAGAGATTGAATTTATTGAATCAATGATAACCTCAATGGAGTAATACTATGGAACACAACTTCTTTCCTCAACGACCAAGCGTCACTCCTACGATATACGCATACAGACTGCCGGGAGTGGAGTCTCACAAGGGTTTTCTGAAAGTGGGTTTCACAAACCGTAGCGCGAAAGAGCGTATAGACGAACAGCTGCATACAAGCAAAATCAAGTATGAGATTGTATTGATAGAATCGGCAATGAGTAATGACGGTTCTTGTTTCACAGATAAGGACGTACATCGTATTCTTGAACGTAAAGGTTTCCAACGTCTTAATCCTTTGGACAAGACTGATGAGTGGTTCCGTTGTACGGTGAATGATGTCTTGGCTGCTATATTGTCGCTGCGTAACGGCATCGCAAACGAAGAGAACAGGACACAGAATTTCGCTATGCGTCCAGAGCAATATCAAGCTGTTGAGAAGACGAGAGCATATTTTAATGATGCCTTGAAAGAAGAACCAAATCGGATACCTAAATTTCTTTGGAATGCGAAGATGCGTTTCGGAAAGACTTTCGCAAGTTATCAGTTGGCGAAGAAGATGGGATTATCGCGCATATTGATCCTTACTTTCAAGCCTGCCGTAGAATCTGCTTGGCGCGACGATTTGGTTTCACATATCGACTTTGAGGGTTGGCAGTATATATCGAACAAAGACGCTCGCAACAACAACTTGAACATAGATCAAGAGTTTATGAGAGCGGACAAGTCGAAGCCGATAGTTGTATTCGGTTCGTTCCAGGATTTGCTTGGCACAAACGAAAATGGAGGTATCAAGACTAAGAACGAGTTTATACACGCAACAAATTGGGATTTGGTAATTTTTGACGAATATCATTTCGGTGCTTGGAAAGAGCGTGCCAAGGAACTGTTTGAGAAAGAAGATGAGGAAGATGCCGTTGACTTTGATGTTGAAAAATATAAAAAAGATGAAGCAAGTAATGCCATCAACGAGACTTGGCTTCCTATTTCCACAAAATACTATCTCTTTTTGTCAGGAACTCCATTCAGAGCCATAAACACGGGCGAATTCATAGAAGAGCAGATTTTCAACTGGACATATTCTGATGAGCAACGTGCTAAAGCAGAATGGAAAGGCAGCAACAATCCTTATCTTGCCTTGCCCCGAATGGTAATGCTAACTTACAGAATGCCAGACGAGATACAAGATGTGGCAAAACAAGGCGAGTTTGATGAGTTTGACCTAAACGTGTTTTTTGCAGCAGAAGGCAAAGGCGAGAAAGCAAGATTCAAATATGAGAACGAGGTTCAGAAATGGTTAGATCTCATTCGTGGAAGTTATCTGCCTGCAAGTGTCGATGATTTGAAATTGGGACAAGACAAACGACCTCCGATGCCATTCAGCGATACGAGATTGCTTAATGTGCTTTCGCATACTCTATGGTTTTTGCCAAATGTGGCATCGTGTTTTGCAATGGCGAATCTGATCGCTCAGCGACAAAACAAATTCTACCACGATTATAAGGTGGTGGTTTGTGCAGGAGCGTCGGCAGGTATCGGACTTGACGCGCTGCATCCTGTTCAGGCGAATATGGGCGACCCTTTGGAGACAAAGACAATCACACTCACTTGCGGAAAACTGACGACAGGTGTCACCGTCAGACCTTGGACCGGAATATTTATGCTTCGTAATTTGAAGAGTCCGGAGACATATTTCCAGGCGGCTTTCAGAGTGCAGAGTCCGTGGGAAGTAAAGAACGAAGAAGGAAACAAAACCATAATGAAGAACGAATGCTATGTGTTCGACTTCGCCCTCGACAGAGCATTGCGACAAATTTCAGATTACAGTTGCCGTTTGGATATAAATGAATCTAATCCTGAAGCGAAGGTTGGAGAATTTATCAAATTCTTGCCTGTGTTGGCGTACGATGGAAGCAGCATGAAAGAGGTAGATGCACAGGATATTCTTGATATTGCTTTGGCAGGAACATCGGCTACATTGTTGGCGAAACGTTGGGAATCGGCATTGCTTGTGAATGTGGATAACGATACACTGAAACGCTTGCTTGCAAGCCCCGAAGCTATGAGAGCCTTGATGAACATTGAAGGTTTCCGTAATTTGAACAACGACCTTACGACTATCATCAATAAATCTGAGTCTGTCAAGAAGGCGAAGAAAGAAAATCCCAATCCTAACCCGAAGGAGAAAAAAGAGATTTCTGAAGAGGAAAAGGAGATGAAGAGCAAACGCAAGCAGATTCAAGAGAAACTGATTAAGTTTGCCACTCGCATTCCAGTCTTCATGTATTTGACCGACTATCGCGAACGCTGTCTGAAAGATGTCATCACACAGTTAGAACCAGGATTGTTTAAGAAGGTAACAGGTTTGAGTGTTGGAGATTTCAATATGTTATGTTCCATAGGTGTGTTCAACGCACCGTTGATGAACGACGCCATCTTTAAGTTCAAACGCTACGAAGACGCCAGCCTTACCTACACGGGCATCGACAAACATATCAACGACGAAGTAGGCGGCTGGGACACCACGATACGCAAGAGTCAGTATGAGAAGCTGTTTTACAATCAGCAACAATAACGACAGATACATCTATATCAAATTCGCACTCGGCGAGAAGAAATTCGTCTTCCTCGATGCGTTTCTGATGGGGTTTTTGGAGGTGGGGTGAGAGAGGGGAATTAGACTCACGTTTTATTAAATAAATTTAGCACTTATGGAACTTATCTTTTTTTAGACACTATTGTTAGTGATCACTTTTTTTGTTATTTTTGTATTGTTATATTTAATACAGAGATATATGACAAGGGAAGAAATAAACGAATTGCTTCATAGTACAGAAACTTCACGAATAGAACGTACCATAAGTACGAGTGATATGGATAAGTTTCAAGAAGCCATTTGTGCGTTCAGTAATGATATGTCAAATTCAAGACAGAATGGTTATCTCATTATTGGGGCAAAAGATAATGGTGAATTATCTGGTTTAAGGGTTGACGACAATCTTTTCAAGAAAATATCAGGCATTCGTAGTGATGGAAATATTTTGCCTATACCAATGATGACGTGTGAGCGTTATGAAATGGAAGGTGGTGATATACTTATTGTTGAGGTGCAACCGTCATTTTCTACTCCTGTCAGGTATAGAGGAAGAACATTCATCCGTATTGGCCCAAGAAGAGATATTGCAACATTGGACGAAGAAAGGATTCTTACAGAAAAGCGCATGAGCAATATGGCCACTTTTGACGCCTCTCCTTGTTATACAGCAACAATAGATGATGTATATGTTGACATAATTAAAAATGAATATATTCCAAAGGCTGTGAATGCAGAAGAATTGGAGAATGATACCAGAAGTATTGAACAGCAGATGGCTGCTTTAGGACTTTATGATATGGTATCTAATTGTCCTACCAATGCATGTATTGTGTTGTTTGGCAAGAATCCAAAACGTTTTTTATATGGAGCTTATCTTCAGTATGTACGTTTTAGCGGTCTAGACAGAGGTTCTGAAATAGATAATGAAAAACCATTCTATGACTGTTTGGCTAAGATGATGCCGCAGTTGGAATCTTTCATAGACTTTGGAGTAATAAAAACACGACCCATTGCGGTAAGTACATTACGAGAAAAAAATCAATCCAATTATCCAGCCGATGCTCTTCGAGAATTGATTTTGAATGCTTGTATGCATAGAGATTATCAGTCGAATATGCCTACACGTTTTTATCAGTATGCAGATCGTATTGAAATAATGAATCCTGGCGGTTTGTACGGGAAAGCACGTCCTGAAAACTTTCCTGAAGTGAATGACTATCGTAATCCTATCATTGCTCAAGCATTAAAGATTATGGGGTATGTAAATATGTTCAACAGAGGCGTAAGTCGTGTAAGGAACATGATGGCTGAAAATGGAAGTAAAGAGCCGACATTCAATGTGGATAAAATTACGGCTTTTGAAGTGATAAGTTATTCCGCAATAAAACATACTGATTTACAGGAAGAAAAAAATAATTTTCCTAAGATGTTTCCTAAGATATTTCCTAAGATATTTGACAGGTTGATACCAGATTATTTTCAATTTGGGGATAAAGAAAAGATAGAAACAATCTTAAATTATCTAGCAGAACCTAAGTCGGCAAAAGAACTTGCTGACATTATGTCTTGTTCAGTCCGTACCGTTAAGGATAAGTACTTAGATAAGATGCTTAAAGCTGAAGTAGTAGTCATGACTATGCCAGATAAGCCAACAAGTAAGTGTCAAAAATATAAGCTGAATATAGAATAATATCTTGACAAACTGAAACAACCCCAAACTGCCTGACTTCTTGCCAGGCAGTTTTGCATTAATCGCAATTTAAACCACACGCTAAATATTACTTCCTCTCCCCGCAAAATAAAATACCGTCAGCTTAAAATAAATATCCTTTTATTTCATATCTTTGTGAGCAGTTGAAAATTGAAAACTGAAAGTTGAAAATTGAAAGTTTGTAGTGACGCGTCGATTACACCAATGACTTTAACAATACGTAATTGACACGTCTGAGAAACTGAAAGTTGAAAATTAAAAATTGAAAACTGACACGGACGTTGTGCTTGTCACTTCGACAGGTCTCACTTCGACAGGCTCAGTGACCAGCGAATTTGGACGTTGTCTGTTGACTGTTGTCCGTTGTCTGTTGACCTAAAAAATAAACATTATGAGTATCATAGACGAAAAACATTACACGGAATTTTTGAAACAGGCTCATCGCTACGGCGATTCTAAACTTACTTTGTGCTCCAGCGGTAACCTCTCATGGCGCGTCGATGACGACATCGCTCTGGTGTCAGGTACCGGTTCCTGGGTGCCTAACCTTAAAGAGGAGAATATTTCTCTCTGTAACATAGCGACTGGCGAGGTCCTCAACGGCGTGAAGCCTTCTATGGAGAGTACCTTCCACCTCGGCATCATGCGCCAGCGTCCTGAGGTGAACGTGGTGTTTCACTTCCAGTCGGAATACGCTACGGCGATAGCTTGCATGAAAGAGAAACCTACTAACTTCAACGTCACGGCTGAGATCCCGATTCACGTGGGCGTGGAGATTCCGGTGATTCCTTATTACAGACCTGGCTCTCCTGAACTCGCCGCTGCTGTGCTCGAGGCGATGAAAGAGCATAACTCATGCCTCATGACAAACCACGGTCAGGTGGTGTGCGGCAAGAACTTCGACGAGGTGTTCGAACGCGCTACTTTCTTCGAGATGGCTTGCAGAATCATCGTGCAGTCGGGCGGAAACTATTCTACCTTGAGCCAGAAGGACATCGACGATTTGAGTATTTACATTGCAGGAAAGAAATAATATGAGATTCATAGCAGCAGACTTCGGCGCAGGTAGCGGACGCGTTATGGTGGGGACAATATGTACGGGAGACACACTGCCGTGTGCCAATACGGGAACAAATATCAAATTAGAAGAGATTCATCGTTTTGGTAACGAGCAGAGGATGATCGACGGTCATCTTCGCTGGGACTTCGAGGCTCTTTTCAATGAGTTGAAGACTGGCCTGAAAAAGGCTTTCGCGAAATACGGCGACGAGATAAAGAGTATCGGCATCGACACTTGGGGCGTCGATTATGGTCTCTTGGATAAGGACGGCAGACTTATCTCTAATCCTGTATGTTACCGCGACGACAGAACTAAGGGCATGATGGATAAGGCGTTCCAGAGACTGCCGAAAGAGGAGTTTTTCCAACATGCCGCTAATCAGTTTATGGAGATAAATACTGCGTTTCAGCTGATGAGCGAGACGGATTTGCAATGTGCTGAGAGACTGCTCTTCATGCCTGATTTGTTTAATTATTTCCTTACGGGAAAATGTTATAACGAATTTACTATAGCATCGACTTCGCAACTTCTTAATTCTCTTACTCATGAGTGGGACGATGTGGTCTTCGAGAAGTTGAATCTTCCTAAACGCTTGATGCAGAAGATTGTCTATCCTGGCACTGTGATAGGACGTCTCACCGACGAGCTCGCCGAAGAAGTGGGCGGCAATGCTAATGTCGTCGCGGTCGGCTCGCACGACACCGCCAGCGCAGTGGGTTCCATCAGCGACACCTCCGACGACTGGGCTTTCATCAGCTCGGGAACTTGGTCGCTCATGGGAACGCCGACAAAAGAACCGATTATCTCTAAAGAGGCTCTCGAGTCGGACTTCACCAACGAGGGCATGACTGACGGAAGAATACGTTTCTTGAAGAATATCACCGGTCTCTGGCTGATACAGCAGCTCGTAAAAGAATGGGAACAAGAGGGTTACAAATGCGACTATTCTGAATTGGTGAAAGAGGCTGAGCAGTCGTCTTTAAGTTCGTCATTCGATGTGGATGACGCTCGTTTCATGAATCCGGAGAGGATGTCGCAGGCGATAGTCTCTTATCTCGAAGAGAAGAACGAACAGCTTCCTGTCACGAAAGGCGACTTCATGAGATGTATCTGTATCTCTTTGGCGAAGAAATATGCTGAGGTGAAGGAACAGATGGAACGCTGCACCAACAAGAAAATCAATAAGATTTATATCGTGGGCGGCGGTTCTAAGAATCAGCTTCTCAACAGTCTCGCCGCTGAATATACAGGCTGCGAGGTGATAAGAGGCGAGGTGGAAGCGACGGCAATGGGAAACATCCTTGTTCAGTTAGAAATTGAGAAACTGAGAATCTGAGAAACTGAGAAACTGAGAATTTGTAGAGACGTATCAATTACACCTATAAAAATTAACAATATGTAATTGCTGCGTCTGAAAAATTGAAATTGAAAATCTTGCAGACGTGGACGATGACTGTTGACTGTTGTCCGTTGTCTGTTGACAAAAAAAATAAAAATTATGAATCAGAATTTACAATCTAAACTTGTCGAGAAGAAATATCTCTTGACTTTTATCCTGATAACGAGCTTGTTTGCTCTTTGGGGGTTTGCTAACGACATCACGAATCCTATGGTGGCTGCTTTCCAGACGGTGATGGAGCTGACCGCCGCCAAAGCGTCTCTTGTGCAGTTTGCGTTCTACGGCGGCTATGCCACGATGGCGATACCTGCAGCGCTCTTCGCAAAGAGATATAGCTACAAGAAAGGCATCCTCCTCGGATTGATACTCTATGCGATAGGTGCGTTTATGTTTATCCCTGCCGCTAACCGTCAGGAGTTCGGTTTCTTCTGCGTGTCGTTGTATGTCTTGACATTCGGACTCGCATTCCTCGAAACGACAGCAAATCCTTACATCCTCTCTCTCGGTAGCAAAGAGACTTCCACACGTCGTCTCAACTTGGCGCAGGCTTTCAACCCTATCGGCTCTCTGATGGGTATGTTCGTGGCATCGAGGATAGTGCTCGCCAAACTGGAGTCTGACTCTCCTGAAGTACGCGAGATTGGTTTCTCTAACCTTGACGAGATGACGAAGCTATCGATACGCGAACACGACTTAGACGTCATCAGAAATCCTTACGTGGCACTCGGCTGCGTGGTGTTGTTGGTGTTTGTCATCATCGCTTTGTTCGTTAAAAATCAAGATCATGACAAGAAAGAAGTCGCTAATAACAAAGGTACTTTGAAGCGTCTTTTCTCGAATAAAGTTTATCGTGAGGGTGTGTTGACGCAGTTTTTCTATGTGGCAGCTCAAATCATGGTGTGGACTTTCATCATCCAATATGCCGACCGTCTCGGTATCGACAAAGCCACAGCGCAGCTTTATAACATCATCGCGATGGGAATGTTCCTCTGCGGTCGTTTCATCAGCACCTTCTTGATGAAGTATGTCAACTCACGCAGACTTCTTATGTTCTTCGCTATAGGAGCGATGCTCGCTACAGCGGGAACGATACTCATCGACGGAGTGTTGGGACTTTACTGCTTGATAGCAATCTCCGTCTTCATGTCGCTGATGTTCCCTACGATCTACGGCATCGCTTTGGAAAATGTCAGCATGGAAGACAGCACCCTCGGCGCAGCGTTCTTGGTGATGGCTATCGTCGGCGGTTCTTTGATGCCTCCAATCCAAGGCATGATCATCGACTTGGGAACAGTGGCATGGCTGCCAGCTGTCAACTTCTCGTTCATACTTCCTTTCATCTGCTTCGTGATGATTTTCATCTACGGACTGAGAACGAGCAAGATGAAAGTTGACACTGACAATTGACACTGACAATGACTGTTGGACTTTAATAAACAAAACATCTCGTCAAATTTTGGCGGGATGTTTTGTTTTAAGATATCCAGATTAAAAAATCAGATTAGAAAAATATATCTAAGAAATCTTCTAATTCTTCTTCTAAATCTTCTGGGTCAATGGTTTCTTGTTCGATGATTTCACCTTTAGGGTTTAAGACTACCATAAGTGACTTGTCTTTGATAGCAGTAGCGGTGCCGTCTATAAAACCTTCAGCAATGTCGTATTCAAATGGGATAACGACTTCGCCTTTTGTGTTGATGTAACCGCATTTTACGCTTAATTCTTTTCCTTTTGCGACTGGCATAAGTCCTTCTGAAAATTCTTCTTCAATGAATATCATATCCTTCTCAGGAACAAACACAACCTCACCTTTTGTGTCGATATATCCCCATAATGATTTATTGTCTTTTGTCATGCGTACATCGGTCTCTATTATGTCTGCTCCAAAAAATATTGCATTGTTTAAGGCATCGATGGAATTCTCCGGCGCAAAAACATAATCAGCTCTGTGGGCGACAACCCAGATCTGGTCGGTATTTTCTTTCGAGCGCAATCGTTCCAGATTATCACATTGTGCATTGGCAAATAGAATGTTGAGGAATAAGACTGACAGAAGCAAAATTTTATTAGACATATTATTCATTGTTATATAATCGAGTCAAAATTACTGAAATTATCAATAGTAAATGGTGCATAAGGTTTAACAAATGGAGACAAACATGTCATTTTTTTCATAACGCAATATGATTTCTTGCGACATTATGAATAATGATGAGTATGCTATACATCCTTACAATTAATTTTACATTTTATATAAAAGTCTTTACTAAAAAGATTATTTTTGCAAAAGAAAAAAATTAACATAAAATTATAAAGCAATGAGTGAAAATTTAGAACGCGTACAATGTCTTATCCTCGGCTCAGGTCCTGCAGGATACACAACAGCTATTTATACTTGCCGCGCTGACCTCAAAACAGTTATCTACGAAGGTCCTATCACAGGCGGTCAATTGATGCAGACAACAGAAATCGAAAACTTCCCAGGTTATCCTCAAGGAGTTCATGGCGGCCAGATGATGCAAGACATCCGTCAACAAGCAGAACGCTTCGGTGTTGAATTCCGCATGGGTTCTATCGTTGAAGTCGATACAACAGCTCGTCCTTTCAGAGTGAAGTCAGACATGGGCGATGAATTGTTAGCAGATACTATCGTCGTTGCTACTGGCGCTTCAGCTCGCTGGTTAGGCGTAAAAGGCGAGGAACAATTCAAAGGCGGCGGTGTTTCAGCTTGCGCAACATGCGACGGCTACTTCTTCAGAGGCAAAGACGTTGCTGTAGTCGGTGGCGGTGATACTGCTTGCGAAGACGCAACATATCTCTCACACCTCTGCAACAAAGTATATTTAATCGTTCGTCGTGACGTACTCCGCGCTTCAAAAGCAATGCAACACAGAGTTTTGAACACTCCTAACATCGAAGTGCTTTGGAATACTCAGACAAAAGAATTGTTCGGTGAAGTTGACGGTTTCATGGCAACACTTCAAGGCGCAGTTCTCTTCGACAGCAAGACAAACGAAGAACGCACAATCAACATCGACGGTTTCTTTGAAGCAATCGGCAACGTCCCTAACACAGCTATCTTCAAAGATAAACTCGAAATGGACGAAGCAGGTTACATCATCACAAAACCTAAGTCAACAGCAACAAGCGTTCCTGGCATCTTCGCTGCTGGCGACTGCCAAGACAGATTATTCCGTCAAGCTATCATCGCTGCCGGTTCAGGCGCAACAGCCGGTATGGAAGTAGAAAGATTCCTCATGGAAAACGCATAATTAGCCTTCGGCTGACAACGGACAACAGTCAACAGACAACAGACTTTGTCCATACATAATACAAAAAGCGTCTCTGAAATTTTCGGAGACGCTTTTTTTAATTAATAATCAAGAGACGCAGCAACGACATAGTGTTTATTTTTTATTGTGTCGTTGATACGTCTCTACTGGACAGGACACATTGTGTCCCTACATTATGAATTATGAATTATGCATTATGCATTATGAATTATGCATTATTCAATGATTGTCAATTCATCAATGAGATTTTGTGCCTTGCCGACTTTCTCGATGCACCATAAGAGGTAACGAGCATCCATACAGATTGTACGTTGAACTTTTTGCTCGAATGAGAGGTCGCCGCTCATAGCTTCCCAGTTGCCGTCGAAAGCAAGACCGATGAGTTCGCCTTTGCCGTTGATGACAGGGCTACCTGAGTTACCGCCGGTGATGTCGTTTGTTGTGATGAAGTTAACAATCAAATCGCCGTTTTCGTCAGCATAACGACCGTAGTCTCTAGCTTCATATAAGTCTCTGACATCTTGTGGGATATCGAATTCCCAGTTACCTGGTTTATATTTTGCCATCACGCCGTCCATTGTAGTGACGTAATTGTAGTTGACAGCATCAGCGCCTTTGTAAGGTTCTACTGAACCGTAAGTAAGTCTCATTGTGAAGTTAGCGTCTGGATAGAAGTTGCGTTCTGTCTGCATCTCCATCAAACCTTTCATATAGAGACGTTCTGCCTCGTCGCCAGCTTCTGAAGCTGCATAATACAAAGGAATGATTTCATTATTATAAACATCGATGATATTCATTGTCAATGCGAAGATAGGATCTTTGTCTAACTTCTTAGGCTTGGCGAGCCATTTTTCAAGTCTTACTTGATCTACGAAAACTGATTTTTCAAAAGCCTTTTCAACCCATGCTGTGAAGTCGCCGTTGTTTTCAGCACCGATTTCAGCAATCATCGAAGGAAGGAACTCATCGATGTCTTTGTAAATAAGATTTAACAAATCAATAGTGACGTCTTTATCCAAAGCCATATCGTAATCTTTGTAGAATGCTTCAGCGCTAGCTTTCAATGCTTCTGCTACTTGTGCAATTTCTTCTTTATCAGCCTTGTCATTTAAAAGATTATTGATTCTGATGAATCTGCGTGACAATGCGATAGCTTCGCCGCCGTTCCAGCCGGCTTCACGGAGGTAAGTCATTGGTTTGTTGATGTTATCTAAGATTTCCCATTTCTCATTAACGCCATTGAAGATCTCGCCATATTCAGCTTGACGTTGTGCATCGGCATTAACCCATGCTTTAAATTCTTCTTCCTGAGCCAAACGTCTGTCATATACACGGTTACGTTGTAATTGTTTCACCTGACCGATGTAATATTTCCAGTAGTTAGAAACACTAGCTTGTTTTGACGCGTACTTGATAAACACTTCTTGGTCAGCGTCCATGTGTTTGCGGTAAGCATTCAACTTTGTTGTGCGGCAGTCGATGATAGAAGGACCTTCTTGTTCGATGATATTCTTTATTGTGCGGCTTGTTGAATAGCGGTCGGTGCTACCAGGATAACCCATAATCATAGCGTAATCGCCTTGTTCAACACCTTTTATATTAATAGGCAAATAATGTTTTGATTTCATAGGGATGTTATCTTCACTATATTTAGCAGGTTTTCCGTCAGGTGACATATAAACTCTGAAGATGCAGAAGTCGCCTTTGTGACGTGGCCATGTCCAGTTGTCGGTGTCAGCGCCATATTTGCCTATTCCCCATGGAGGACAAGCTGCGAGACGAACGTCACGATAGACGTCATATTCAAACATAATATATTGATTTCCACTATAGAAAGGAACGACTTCAATTCTTACGTCTCTGTCGCCTTTACGTTCTTCTTTTAATGCCTTGATATTCTCACTAATAACTTCATCACGATTTTCTTTTGTTACATTAGCCAAAACTAAATCTGTAACATCTTCAACATTAGCGAGGAAAGACACATAAAGACCATCGCAAGAAAGTTCTTCTTTCATATTCAAAGCCCAGAAACCATCGGTGAGATAGTCGTGTTCAACAGAAGCGAGAGCTTGAACATAACCCAGACCGCAGTGATGGTTGGTGAGAAGCAAACCATTAGGAGAAATGAGCTCGCCAGTACAGCCATTAGCGAATTGAACGATAGCGTCTTTCACACTTGGCTGGTTAAGGTTAAAGATTTGCTCTGGTGTCAACTGACAACCAAGTTGTTGCATCTCATAGAGACTTTGATTGCTTAAATTGTAAGGTAACCACATACCTTCGTCTGCTTTCAGCTGTAAATTACAGACAGCCAAAAACATGATAATGCTTAATAGATACTTTTTCATATAAATAAATATTTGTTTAGATTTTCTTTTCTTCTTTTGCAAATATACGATAAAAAACATTAAAATTTCTTTAGATAAATTCTTAAAAATATATATTTTTGCTGCAAAATTTTAAACAATTTAAATTTTAAAAAAATGAGCGGATTTTTTGGTGTAGTATCAAAGAGAACATGTATCTCAGATCTTTTTTATGGTACTGACTATCATTCACATCTCGGCACAAAACGTGCTGGTCTTGCAACAGTTCATAACGGTACTTTCTATCGTTCTATTCACAATATAGAAGGTGCTTATTTCAGGACGAAATTCGATTCTGACCTTGCCAAGTTTCATGGCAACATGGGCATTGGCGTCATCAGCGACACTGATGCGCAGCCTATAATCGTCAACTCACACCTAGGACGCTTCGCTATTGTTACAGTAGCTCGAATCAACAACTTGAAAGATCTTGAACAAGAATGCCTTAACAACAAGCAGCACTTTGCTGAGTTAAGCGGCGGAGACACCAACCCTACAGAATTGGTCGCTCTTTTAATAACACAAGGCAAAGACTTCGTCGATGGCATCCAGAACGTCTTCAACAAGATAAAAGGTTCTTGTTCAATGTTGATTCTCACCGATGAAGGCATCATCGCAGCCCGTGACCGCTTTGGTCGTACTCCTATCGTCATCGGAAAAGACGACGACGGTTTCGCACTCGCGACAGAAAGCCATAGTTACGTCAATATGGATTATAAGACAGACAGATACTTAGGTCCTGGCGAAATTATGAAAGTCACTCCAGAAGGTTACACACAACTGTTGGCACCAAGCAACAAATGCCAGATGTGTTCTTTCATGTGGATTTATTACGGTTATCCAGCAACAGCCTACGACGACATTTTCGTTGAGAACATGAGATATAACGGTGGTTATGCTATGGGAAAAGTTGACGACGTTGATGTCGATTACGTCGCTCCTATTCCAGACTCTGGTATTGGAATGGCAATCGGTTATTCTAACGGAAAGCAGATACCTTACGTTCGTAGCGTCGTTAAATATACTCCAACATGGTCACGCAGCTTCATGCCTGTCACTCAAGAAGAAAGAGAACATGTCGCTAAGATGAAACTCATCACAAACGCCTCTTTATTAAAAGACAAGAAAGTCGTTTTCTGTGACGACTCTATCGTCCGCGGAACACAGCTTCGCGATAATGTCAAGATGCTTTACGAATGCGGAGCAAAAGAAGTCCACATCAGAATAAGCTGTCCTCCATTGTTATACGGCTGTCCTTTCCTTAACTTCTCAACCTCAAAGAGCGACATGGAATTGATAACACGCCGCTGCATCAAGGAATTAGAAGGCGATGCTTATAAGAACTTAGAATATTACAGCGATCATACAACAAAACAATATGCTAACCTCGTTGAGATGTTACGTAAACATATCGGTGTCGATTCATTGAGATTCAACACAATAGAAATGGTTCGCGACGCTATCGGCGTTCCTAAAGATACAATCTGCATGCACTGCTTCGATGGCAGCAGCTACGGACATGAATGATTTTATATCAGCAACTGAGATTTATAATATCTTGAGGTAGAACTATATGCTCTGTTATCATATCCCTCGGAGGGTTCTTGAGAAACAGAGCATATATTATTTCCTTATCTTTAGAGAAAGGCAAAGCGCGACTTTTCCTCTCCAATTCATAAAAAAGTCGAGATGCATCCTCTCCTTCAGTCCATTTGCATTCTCCTATCAGGATTTTCTTTTTGTCAATAGATTCGGCAATCACATCAATTTCGCACATTCTCACGCTTGAATCATCCTTGATATTACCCCACCAACGCGAAGCCATATTCCAGGTTGTGCCGAACAGTCTGTTTCCACTAACAACATTTCTACACAAACGCTCCCAATGATTTCCAACATATTCATTCAAAGACTGTTGCACTATTTGACTTAATAATTCTTTACGATTTAAACCTATAAAAGAACGATTGGGAACAACGAATTTATAGTACGCACACAAAAATGGATCAGACAATTGATATATGCTTTTTTTAGAATTTCTTAAATCCTCGCCAAAAGGAATCTCACGTTCAACATAACCCAAATGCATCAATCTTGCAATAGGGTTACTGAGATCCGTGGTTTTCTTCTGCAGTCGAGAAGCTATTTCACTCAAACGACTTACACCATTACCTATCAATGTAATTATGCTCGACAACAATGCAGTATGTTGAAAATCATCGATAAACAATTTAGCTGGTTCGTCATATAAACTTCCGTTAGTGTCTAACAAATGATACTCCATCGCCGACATCAGTGAGTTTTCTTTTTCCCTAAGTTCCCAATAACGAGGCACGCCACCCCATACAGAATACTCCTCAACAGTTTGAATAGCATCTAATTGCAACGATTCCTGCAAATATTTTATTGGTATAGGATCTAATTTCATAATCAAATCCGCTCTTCCATAAAGAGGAGAACTGGAATCAAGCACCATAGAATGCATCATCTGTTGCGACGAACCGCAGATAATTATGTTAAACGGCAGTTTCTTAGTGTCAATATGTCGCTGTAAAATAGAAGGTAGAGCTGGATTTGACTTAACCATATATGGAAACTCATCTAAACAAAGTGTGAATCTCTCTGTAGTTCTGTGCCTTAAGGTTGTCAGCAATGAATCCCAATCTGGATAAATCACCTTATCAAACTCGGAAAATTTATACGAGATAACTTTCGACAGCATCGCTATCTGCTGGCTCTGCTCTGAAAGATCCGACATGAAATAAACATCATCATCCTTTAAGATATGACGTATCAATGTGGATTTTCCTAATCTTCTTCGACCATAAATAACAGCAAAAACTGGGTTCTCACCGCTCATTGCTCGAGACAATCTCGCAATCTCATTATTTCTATCAACGAATTTCATAGTGACAATAATTATGTTTTACAAAAATAATATTTTTATCAGATAATCATAACATCTTTAATAAAAAAATCTTATTTTTATTAAACACTGTATTTCAATAATATACAAAATAAAAACAAAACTGAAATAATTATGTTTCAGAAACATTATGTTTTTGAAACATAATTATTTCAACACCTCTAATATATTATTTCTAATCTCTGAAATATCTGGCGATACGAGATTTCTTTTCTCTAAAACAGTTTCTATCTTCTTATGTAATAACACTTTGACAGGCTTCTCCCCGATTACGAAGATTTCGTTTCCTAACATCAAAGCCTCGTCAATATCGTGAGTGACGTAAATCACTGTGCGTCTGTCGTTTTTCCAGATGTCAACAAATCTGTTTAAAATATTTCTTTTCAGACTTACATCCAAACCCGACAGCGGCTCGTCCATAAGTATTATCTGTGAAGGCAACGCGAACGCCCTCGCCAATGAAACCCTCTGGCTCATGCCACCGCTGAGCTGCGATGGATAATAATCGGCAAAACTTTCCAAATCAACGAGTTTCAGAAGTTCGTCGAGCTTCGACTTTCTTTCTGAAGGATTCATCTCCCTACTCAAAACAAAGTCGATATTATCTCTGACAGTCTTCCACGGCAGAAGTCGCGGCTCTTGAAAAATATATGAAATTGTCTTATTCTCAATACCTTCTATCTTTCCAGAATCAGGTTTTAAGACGCCGCCGATGATATTTAGCAGACTCGTCTTTCCACAACCAGAAGCGCCCAAGATACAGCAGATATTGCCTTCAGAAAATTCAATGTTAAAATTATCGAAGAGGACATTACCGTCATAACTTTTCCTTATATCATTTAAAATCAAACTCATAACTACCTCCATCTAATAATTTTACGTTCGGCAAATCTGATGATTTGTTCAAATAAGAAACTTAACAATATAGCTACGAAAGTCCAGGCAATAAGCACATCGACATTCAAGAACGACTGCGCCGTATGCATGCTCATTCCAATTCCAAACTCCGGCTGACTCAAGACCTCGCCCACGATAATAGCACGCCAGCCGATACCGACAGCACTTGATATTCCACTCGTCACAAAAGGCGCGATAGCAGGAATATAAACCTCCGTCACAATCCTCTTCTGACTGATTTTGTAAAACTTAGCCATGTCGATGAGTTTGTTGTCGACATTACGCATGCCTTCTATTATATTGGTGAAAATCATCGGAAACATTGTGAGGAAACCAATGAAAATAGGTACAGAGTTAGAGGTAAACCATATAAGAGCCAATAAGATAAATGAAACGATAGGCACAGAACGCATCACCACGATCCAAGGACGTATGAAATATTCAAACGAAGGATTCAATCCTGCGACGATGCCAAGTCCCATTCCAAGAATGACAGCGATGAGAAAACCTATGATTCCTCTTAAGACAGTATTCCAGATAATCAGAAGAAAATCTCTGGTTACAAATAAGTTAGCAACTGCTTTTAACGTTTCTAATGGACCGGGAAGAAGATGCACCGAGTTGATTCTTATGGAAGCGAACTCCCACAGAAGCAGCATCACGATGACAGATGCGAGAATGATATAAGTCTTTTTGTTATTGATAAAACTCTTCATCAGGCATTTTTCCTCCAATGATTACGGAATCCATTTCATAAAAAACATTAAGATATTGTTTCACCAAATCCTTAACATCCTTCGTCAGACGCAGCTTAAGATTAGAATGCGGTATTGAGTTAAGAGCAGCGACGCTATCAGGAACGATACCATATTTCACTGCCATACTCGCCGATTCTTCCAAATTATCATTTACCCAATCCGTTGATTTAGAATATATCTTAAGTAATTTTTCTACAAATTCAGGATTATTCTCCAAGAGTTCTTTCTTACATAAGAGAGCTGTCTCCGCTATCGGAATCTCTTTTAACTCATACCATTTATCTCCGAGGTCGAAGATTCTTTTTAAGTTATTATTTTTTAACAATGCTAGACTGAGATAAGGTTCCGACAAGACCGCCATGTCAGCGCGTCCTGCTATGACCGCGTTTGCCAAGTCGATATGCGTCGGGAAACGATAGTCGAGTTCCACATCTTCGTATGGCTGTAAGTCATTTTCTTTCAAGAGATAACGGAACAAGACATCAGGTGTCATGCCTTTTGCCATGAGATAGACTTTCTTATTTTTAAGGTCGCTCCAGTCATTGATGCTTTCGTCAGTTCCGCAGAGAGACAATGTTCCCCAGATTGGTATTGCAATAAGCTGATAATCTAAACCTTTGTTATAAAGAAGCGCTGCTGTCGTTGAAGGCAGTATCGCGAAGTCAGCGGTTCCTTCTAACATCATCTTACGAACCTGAAGAGGCTCTGGCGGAATAGTTATCTCAAGACTTGGATTCTCTACATTATTGATACTGTCTATCAATGGCAGCAATCCTATTGAAGAAGGACCTTTAAGCGAAGCTAAAGTATAGGTGTTCTCTGACTTTTTAGAACTATTATCACAGCTCGATAAAAGTATGCTTATCAATAATATAGATGATATGAGATAAAAAAGTTTCTTCATAAAGACGATTTCTTTTGCAAAGATAAACAAAGTCCGTGTTAATATTCATTAATCATGAAAAAAAGAATAAAGAAGCACCGCCATGACGACGATGCTTCGAAGGGAATATTCGAGGTAATTTTATGACTTTCTTTAGAATGTGAAGTTAGCG
>JAFTUF010000032.1 GCA_017466405.1 Bacteroidales bacterium | reverse complement strand
TTGAATTCAATAATTCCCCTTATTTTATTGATATTCCCATCGTTTTCTTCTATAAAAAGTCAACACGAGAAAGAACCTATTTCCGCCACTATTTCATGTTTTCGATAAAGAAGCACAAATTTAAAAATAAAAACATTAGTTTAACATTTTTTTTAACAATTTTTTCAATAAAATCAAACAGGGAAATGGTTCCGCGTCCAGCCATAGATATTATATCCATGACGCATATAATGTATAGTTACATATCAGCAGATGTTAACTATTGATATAAAAAAAGAGATTGACGTTGGTCAATCTCTCTTTTCATCATTTTCCACTTACTTTCTTTCTGATAATGTTATAAAGCTCATCGGCATTGACACGAATTTGTTCCATGGTGTCGCGGTCGCGGACTGTCACTGTGTTGTCTTCCAAAGTCTGGTTGTCGATGGTGACGCACAATGGTGTTCCAATAGCGTCTTGACGTCTGTAGCGTTTTCCGATGGAGTCTTTCTCCTCGTATTGGCACATAAAATCAGGCATGAGTTCGTTCATTATTTCGCGTGCTTTCTCTGGGAGTCCGTCTTTCTTGACGAGAGGGAGTATAGCTACTTTATAAGGTGCGAGAGCTGCTGGGAATTTCATCACCACGCGTTCTGAGCCGTCGTCGAGTTTCTCTTCTGTGTAAGCGTGGCTCAACATAGCGAGGAACATACGGTCAAGACCGATAGATGTCTCTATGACGTATGGAGTATAGCTCTCGTTTGTCTCTGGGTCGAAATATTGGAGTTTCTTGCCCGAATATTTAGAATGGCTTCCGAGGTCGAAGTCAGTACGGCTGTGGATACCTTCGAGTTCTTTGAAACCGAATGGGAATTCAAATTCGATGTCGGTGGCAGCGTTTGCATAATGAGCAAGTTTCTCATGATCGTGGTAACGATATTTCTCTGCTGGGATACCGAGTGAGAGGTGCCAGTTGAGACGTTCTTCTTTCCAGTGTTTAAACCATTCGAGTTCAGTGCCAGGGCGTACGAAGAACTGCATCTCCATCTGTTCGAACTCTCTCATTCTAAATATAAACTGACGAGCTACTATTTCATTACGGAAGGCTTTACCTGTCTGTGCGATACCGAAAGGCACCTTCATTCTGCCAGTCTTTTGAATATTGAGATAATTAACGAAGATACCTTGTGCTGTCTCAGGACGTAAGTAAATCTCGTTAGCACCTTCTGCCACAGAGCCCATCTGTGTTGCGAACATAAGGTTGAACTGACGCACGTCGGTCCAGTTGCGGCTGCCGGAGATAGGACAAACGATACCGAGGTCTTCGATGAGTTGTTTGATACCAGCGAGGTCGTTAGCTTCCATAGCTGCATAAAGACGGTGGCCAACTTCTTCAATCTCTTTCTTATAATCTAAAACGCGAGCATTAGTGCTGACGAATTGTTCTTTATCAAAAGCATCGCCGAAACGTTTCTTAGCTTTCTCAACTTCTTTGTTAATTTTCTCTTCTATCTTAGCGATATAATCTTCGACGAGCACATCGGCACGATAGCGTTTCTTACTGTCTTTGTTGTCAATCATAGGGTCGTTGAAAGCATCGACGTGACCTGATGCTTTCCATACTGTTGGATGCATAAAGATAGCTGCATCGACACCAACAATATTTTCGTGCATCTGCACCATAGCTTTCCACCAATATTGACGGATGTTGTTTTTCAGTTCGACGCCATTCTGTCCATAGTCATAAACAGCAGAAAGTCCGTCATAAATATCACTTGAAGGGAATACGAAACCATATTCCTTAGCATGAGATGTTATTTTCTTGAAAAATTCTTCTTGATTCATTTTGTTTTTTATTAAAGTCAACAGACAACGGACAACAGTCAACAGACATTGTCCATATTATTTAATTGTATATTATTTTTAATTTCTTACTCACTTAGCAACTTAGCATCTCAGTCATTTAGCAACTTACAAAATAAGCATCGCGTCGCCGTATGTGAAGAAGTTATATTTCTCTTCTACAGCCACTTTATAAGCCTTCATAAGAAGCTCATAACCTGCGAATGCTGCCACTTCCATCATCATTGGAGATTTTGGAAGATGGAAATTGGTGATGAGAGCGTCGGCTGTGTTGAAGTCGTAATGAGGGAAGATGAACTTATTTGTCCATCCTTTGAAAGGATTCACCTGACCTGTTATAGTCACCGCTGTTTCTAAGGCTTTAAGAGATGTCGTTCCTACTGCGAAGATTTTGTTTTTCTCAGCTTTTGCATTATTGATGATGTCGCAAGCTTCTTGAGTTATCTCCATTTCTTCGGAGTCGGTTTTATGTTTTGTAAGGTCTTCCACTTCAATGTCGCGGAAGTTACCCACGCCTGTGTGGAGTGTAAGCTCGGCGAATACGACATCACGGAGTTCGAGATGTTTCATGAGCGACTTACTGAAGTGCATACCCGCTGTTGGAGCAGCCACAGCGCCTTCGTGTTTAGCGAATACTGTCTGATAGTTTTCGGCATCTTCTGGTTCTACTGGACGAGCTATCTCTGGAGGCAGCGGGGTGTTGCCGAGATCGGTGATAGTCTTCTTAAATTCCTCTGGAGTTCCGTCGAATAAGAAACGTAATGTTCTTCCGCGTGATGTGGTGTTGTCGATAACTTCAGCCACGAGTTCGTCGTTTTCTCCGAAGTAGAGTTTGTTTCCGATACGAATCTTACGAGCAGGATCAACTAGTACGTCCCAGAGACGGCTTTCGTGGTTCAACTCACGAAGGAGCATGACTTCTATCTTAGCGCCAGTCTTTTCTTTTTCGCCATAGAGACGAGCTGGGAAAACTTTTGTGTTGTTAAGGACGAAGACATCGCCTGCGTTGACGTAATTCAAAATATCTTTAAAGATACAATGTTCGATGGAACCATCTCTACGGTTAACGACCATCAAACGAGATTCATCTCTGTTCTTAGCAGGATAGCTAGCAATGAGATTTGAAGGAAGGTTGAATTTAAATTGTGATAATTTCATTTATGATGATTTTGTATAATTTTCCGCGAGTTGACAAATATAATACAAGAACGAAATTTTGTCAAGAGTTTTTTTAAAAAAAATTAAGAATTGTTCTCATGTAATAAATATCTTAAATTGATGAGACGCAGCAATTACATATCATTTATATTTTTATGGCGTAATTGATACGTCTCTACTGGACACATTCAATGTGTCCCTACAATTCCTAGTTCCCAATCAACAAATCACCTTCTCTAATCCAATTAAGTTTTCTGAATATCTCTCCGAAAATCCAAGTGAGTATCGCTGGCAAAACGAAGCAGACGAGCAATATTCCGATCCACATATTAGTTCCGCCATCGGGCATGGCTGTTATCACTCCGAGAGGTCCGACGAGTCCGCATGTTCCCATACCGGCTCCGATAGGAACATTCTCGAGTTGAAATATACATGTTGATATTGGTCCGGTGATGGCTGCTGCGAGAGTTGGCGGTATCCAGATGAGAGGATTTCTTATGATGTTAGGCATTTGTAACATAGAAGTTCCGAGACCTTGCGAGATGAGTCCTCCCCAACGATTTTCTTTGAACGACATCACAGCGAAACCTATCATCTGAGCGCAGCATCCTGCTGTGGCAGCGCCAGCAGCAATTCCAGAGAGGCCGATAGCAATACATAAGGCAGCGCTGCTGATAGGAAGTGTCAAGGCGATACCAACAGAGACCGACACTATTATCCCCATGATGAAAGGACGCATCTCGGTGGCGTTCTCGATGAAACGCCCGAAGGCTTCCATGAAGGCGTTGATGCCAGGACCGACAAACATCGCTAAGAGCACGCCGCTAATTATCACGACAGATGGAGTGACGAGGATATCGACTTTTGTTTCTTTGGAGACTAATTTACCGAGTTCGGTACTTATCACAGCAGCGACGTATGCTCCGACAGGACCACCGAGAGTGTTACCTGCAATGCCGCATACTGTTGCGGAGAACAAAACCAATGAAGGCGCATGGAGCGAATATGCTATAGCAACACCTATTGCAGCGCCGGTTGCCTGCTTGGCATATCCAGCGATTTCTAACAAAATAGGGATATTGAGTTTGTCGCCTAAAGTGGTAAAAATAGTTCCTATAAGTAAAGAGGCGAAGAGACCGAAAGCCATTGCTCCAAGAGCATCGAGAAAGTATGCCTTCGCCGTAATATTGACTTCTTTCTTTTTAAGAAAATCTTTGAATCTCATATTTTTTTATCAACAGACAACGGTCAACAGTCAACAGTTTTTGTCCATATTCTAGTCAACAAGATTGAATATTCAAGGTCTGTTGTCTGTAGTCTATTGTCATTTATTAATCTGTTTAACGAATCTCTCATACCAATCTTCGCCGAAGCGACGAATCATAGGGCCTTTGAGAAATTTATATAGTGGTATTCCTTCCTTCTCGCCCTTTCTCTTTGCAGGAACACATACGCTCCATTCGTGGTAATTGACATAAATGAAACCGTTCTTCTCTTCAAGACGGATAGGATAAAGATGACAGCTTATAGGTTTCCAGAAATCTATCTTGCCTTCGAGATAGGCTTTCTCGATAGCACATAAAGCGGTGCCATTCTCATGAAAATATACGAAGGCACATTCTTCATCATTGATGAGACGTGTCACGAGCGAGCCTTTCTCATCGTAGTCGTAAACGTCATCATTCTCAATAGCCTCGATTCCTTCTGGGCGCATATAAGGTTTTATCTCCTCTATATATTCCTCAATGAGTCCGACCTCATCAGGTTCGAGCGGTGCACCGGCATCACCGGCAATACAACATTCGCCCTTGCATCTCGCAAGATGACAACAGAAACGAGCATTTATAAACTCGTCAGATACTATAACGTTATCAACTATTATCATATTTATCCTCTTTATAATTCATTCTTGATTGAGAATGCAAAATTACATTTTTTCGAGGATATAATAATATTATAATTTGAAAGTTTAGCTACTTATTCAACCTATTTCCGTTTAGAAGACACGCTGAACTAATCCTGCTATTAGGAGAACAATCATCATGACAATCGTGAATGCAAGGTACAGCAACTTACAAATCAGAGGAGTTATACCAACGAATGTCAATATTATCGCTATAGCTGCGAAATATATAAAGTTGCTCATTCCTACTAAAAATCCTCTGACGAAACGACTTAAGGGTGATGCCACTTGATAGGCAAATTTCGGAAGATTGTTCTTGCATGATTTCATACCGAAATACATCACGTAAATTATTGATACTAACATTAATCCTATTGTAGTGGTATCGAACTTCTCAATCATCCATGATGTCCAGACTGCATAGAACTCAGCTTCATAGAGTGCGAATAACAGCGGCGACAGGAATATTACGCATAGCACTATGGCGAGATTGCCTCCCAAACGAGACATCAATGCCATTCGTTCTTCCAACTGAGTCTGCATCCTTGCCTCCTTAGAACCTGCTTGCGGAAATTTATTGACTTTCTGCAAAACACTCCATGCCTTTCCGAACCTACGCATACTGCAATAACGATTCACCTTGTCTTTAAGGTCGTCCATGTGATCTGACACCGGCGATGTCACAGTTATCAACTTCCAATCGGAGCCGAGCAACAAACAAGTGTATCTTTTTCTGTCCACTTCATAAACGACAGTCTTTGCTTCACATTCGCAAGCTTCCAAAAGATTAAAGCAAACTACAGTATTCGAAGGATGATCAATTCTATTTGGCAGTCGCGACAACATACTTCCGACTATCGGACGAGATGCGAGATCATTCTTATCGAAGTTTTCTTTGTCAATATTCAGTTTCTCAACCACACGCCAAGGTGTACTGTTGTCGAACAGTTTTATAATCTTTGGAACTTCATCTGAAGGAATTTGAGAAGGGAAACAATAATCGACATGTGTCTTGTAATAATGACTGCAATTCAATTTCCAAAAACGCACCAATTCTCTGTCGCCAATGCATGTTGGACATGTGACTCTACCGCTGCCGCTACAAGTAGGACAAGTCTCCGTTACATACTTGATATCTTCAACTTTTCCTGATCCATTACATCGATAACAAGTTTTGTGTCGTGTATGCGTTTTTGTAACATAACGAGTTTTTACTCCTTCCGGACTATTATAATATTCCAATTCTTGTGTAGTGTAAGTTCCGTCATATAATTTACCTCCACCTCCACAGGTCTCACACGTTTTTGTATATTTTACAGCACGCTCTATAGTTCCTTTTCCTCCGCACTTGTTGCAAGTGACTTTTCCCGTGGCACTACAAGTATGACAAGCAGTGATGTATTGAGAACCTGGAACAGGAAACGATTTGTCATTATTGGCAAAAGAATTAGGATAAATGTTAAAAGACCAGCGATTTATCTGTGATTCAGAACTGATGGTTTTTGGCGGAAATTTTCTTCCCCCAATTCTCTCGTATGTATTTTCAAGTGTACGGCTATCATATTGTGTCTTAAGCAATCCGCGATAAATAGGAGTATCCCATACTTCGACAATCTTTAGTTGTTCGCCTAATCTATTGCGGTTATAGCCTTTAATCGATTTTGCCCAATCGTTAAACAACTGACGGAAACGATTTTCCTCCGTTTTGGAGAAACTTATCTTTTGTGAATCTCTATAATTTGCCATAATTAGTCCTCCTTAAAATGAAGTTGCTTCATTATCAAAATCGAGTTTACGTATAGCACTTAATCCTAATCTTATGGAGACTATCAAAGCCACGATTACCAGAACTGCTAATATCAGCGGTAAAAATAAAGCCAGACTCTCCTTTACATTTATCTCTTCTTGATGTTCATCTAATGCTTTCCAAGAGTACTCAACTATAGTAAAACCTTTAAATTCTTTGTCGGTTTTGCCAGCAGCAACATCTTCTTGGAATAGTGCGTCGGCATATTGAAGCAGCTTATCTTTTTCAACTTCAAAACTCGAAAATGAATAAGCTTTATAAGCAGCAGGCAACGATTCCTTCAACTCAGATGTTTTGTCAGTAATATTAAACTTATTAACACTGAAGCGATGGAACACTACCATCAGTATGAACGCTAAAGCCAAGAAAAACACTTTTTTTATTATCTTCTTAAACATAATAACATCATCTTTAGTCATTATAGTGTTTATTACTCAGAACGTAATAGGAACTAGCATTTTTGTTCTTACTTCCTTACCACTATTTTTTCCAGGTTTCCACATTGGCATTGAATTAATAACTCTAACTGCTTCTTCATCGCATCCGCTACCGAGACTTCTCATAACTTTTACATTACTTAAAGAACCATCCTTTTCAACAATGAAACTTACTATCACCCTTCCATGAAGATTTTGAGATTTAGCTTCATCAGGATACTGACGATTGTCTTGAATGAATTTCATCATCTCTTCTTGTCCTCCAGGAAATTGAGCAGCTTCTTCAACCAAAGAATAAACTTCATCATCCGATTGAGAATAGGCATTGACAGATAAGAATGCCAAAAACATAATTAAGAATAACCTTTTCATAATTGTAATTTTTTATTGGTTTAACACCTCCAAAAGTAATAATATTTATTAATAAAAACAATAATTGAATTAATAATTATATAAAAAAAGAGAGGCTACCATTTCTGGCAGCCTCTCTCGAGTTTTTAGAATCCTCAGATTCTATATTTATTTGACTACTGTCACGCGTTCGATTGCTACGCCGTTTTCTGTAACGATGCGTACCATGTAAACGCCGCCTTCGTATTCTGACATGTTGATGACCTTGTTGTCTGCGCTGACTTCTTGGTCATACATCACTTGTCCTAATGCGTTGGTGATGACTATTCTTGTCATGGCTTCTGCGTTGATGTTCAAATCGCCCTGTGTTGGATTTGGATAGATCATCATGCCGCTTACGCCGTTTTCGTCTATAGCGGTG
>JAFTUF010000016.1 GCA_017466405.1 Bacteroidales bacterium | reverse complement strand
TAAGACCGTTAACAAAAAATAAATAAATCTTAAACACAATTTATTATGAACATTACAGCTACTCAAGTTAACGAACTCAGACAAATGACAGGCGCTGGTATGATGGACTGCAAAAAAGCTCTCGTTGAATGCAACGGTGACAAACAAGCAGCTATCGACTACCTCCGCAAAAAAGGCCAAAAAATAGCTATGAAAAGAGCTGACCGCGACGCTACTGAAGGTTGCGTAATCTCTAAAGCTACTGAAGACCACAAATTTGCTGCTGTCATTATGTTAAACTGTGAAACAGACTTCGTTGGTGCTAACGCTGACTTCGTTGGTACAACAAAACAACTCCTCGACTTCGCAGTAGAAAACAGAATCAAAGATATGGAAGCTCTCAACGCTGCTACCATCAACGGTATGACACTTGAAGCTATCGTAACTGACCTCACAGCAAAAACAGGCGAAAAAGTTCAAGTTGGTAAATACTTCGCTATAGAAGCAGAATACGTTACTAACTACAACCACCAAGGTAACCGCCTCTCTACTATCGTAGGTTTCAACAAAGCTTTCAACGGCATCGAAGAAATCGCTCACGAAGTTGCTCTTCAAATCGCTGCTATGGACCCAGTCGCTATCGATGAAAACGACGTCCCTCAAGCAACAAAAGATAACGAATACAATGTCGCTATCGAAAAGACAAAACAAGAACAAATTCAAAAAGCTATCGAAGTCGCTTTGAAAAAAGCAGGTATCAACCCAGCTCACGTTGACAGCGATGACCACATCAACTCAAACATGGCTAAAGGTTGGATCACTGAA
Organism: Bacteroidales bacterium; assembly: GCA_017466405.1. Classification (GTDB taxonomy): domain Bacteria; phylum Bacteroidota; class Bacteroidia; order Bacteroidales; family F082; genus Limimorpha. The sequence continues at coordinate 12,308 of JAFTUF010000016.1, read as the reverse complement.
GAAGACGCTGCTAAAGCTCGCGAAATTAAAGAACAAGTCGCAGCAGAAAAAGCTGGTAGCCTCAATATGACAATGATTGAAAATATCGCCAAAGGCCGCCTCGCAAAATTCTTCAAAGAAAACTGCTTACTCGACCAAGTATCTCTCATCGCTGACCCTAAAACAGTCCGCGAATATATCCAAGCCGGTGACAAAGAAGCTACAGTTACAGCTTTCAACCGCGTGAAATTAGGATAAGACTTTTGTAGAGACACGTCATCACGACGTACTCATAAAATAAAGAATCCCGATTCAGAAATGAGTCGGGATTTTTTTTAGATATAATAACAAAAATAGTTGGTAAAATCCATATAAGTCAATGGATGTCAATTAAATATAGTAACTTTAATAAAAACGTTTTCATCAAAGTTATTTTTTGTGTCAAAAAACAGGAATAATGTAAATTCAAATTAGCTCTGTAGGTGCGACAGATGCAATCTCTGTCGTCCTTACAGGACTAAAATTGTAAATCAATCATTTAAGCAGGCATTCCGTGCTGTCGCACTTCATACCTGCCTATAATCTTACATCCCTACGGGATTTATGTTTATTGTAGATTTTAATAATAGAGATGAAAAAATATCTATTTTCGCTCAATTACCAACTATTTTTGGCAACATTGGTCAACAGTCAAAGTCAGAGTCTGTGTCAAAGTCAATCCTCACCATTTCGGCGTGATTCCGACAAATATCTCAAAGTTGATACCTGGCATCGGTCGCGACAATACCGAAAGATATTCTTCGTTAAAAAGATTGTTGACTGCTCCTTTGAACGACACATCAGCCCATTTGAACGAGATTTCTTTTTCCAAAGCTATGTTGCTCATAAAATATTGCGGCAGTTTTCCTGTCAGACTTATATCGTTCGACGACATTGTGTATCTCTCTGAATAGTAACACCACTTATAAAGAAACGACCAAGTGCGCCACGACAGTCGTCCTGTCACAGTAGAAGAATATTCAGGAACGTAAGGTAGTTGTTTTCCTACCGACTGGTCTGCTGGCGAGCGCGGTTCTCCTTCATTGATTGACGGTGTCCATGAGAGAGTGCCGTCAAGTTGCAGTTTCCAGTCTTTCGACAAAGCGACATCCAAATCGCCTTTCAACTCTATGCCGTATGCATGAACGTCTTTGATGTTATCGGGAGAGAAAAATCCTTTAGTCGTTGGAAGCCATATTATCCAGTCGCTGATATACGACTCGAACCAAGTAGCCGAGCCGCTGAAAGAATAGATTTCATTTTTTCCTAAAGCAAAAGAAAGTCCAGCGTCGTATGTCCAGCCGCTCTCAGACTTCAAATCGGGATTACCTCCTGGCATGAAATACAAGTCGTTGAGAGAAGGGAAACGATAGTTGCGCGAGACGGAAGCCTTTGCCACCACATCGCCTTTTTCGGATATCACGCCATCGATAAAAAATGCAGGAATGATAGGAGTCCATTCATTACCGAACATCTCCTCACGAATCACGAGCGACAAACCCAATCTATCAACAGGACGCCATTTCGCCGAGATAGAATTAGTCAGTTCAATGCGAGCCTTATGATAACCAACGGTAGCCTCGTTACCGTCAATCTGCATAATACTCTTGTCGCGACTTTCTACAAAATGCTGATGAGCAGTGACGTTAGCCGTGAACAACCATTTGTCTCCGATATAATATTCGCCATCTAGCTGTCCGAAAAAAGTATTAATCTTACTGCGAGAATGCGTCATGTGAGCCATGATTCCATTTCCGAGGTCGCGTTTGTAGTCGTACGCCATCCAAGTGTAGATATATCCCGCCTTCGTCCCTAATTTCCAGCTCTCTTTGATATGGTCCCACGACATCACCGAACGAAAAGTGTTTTCACGCTGACGGTTATCAAAGTCGGTGTCGTCGCCATAATCGACGGTGAGCATCGCGAGTTCTCTGTTGGAATTGATATACCAGGCGTTAAAGCCGAACTTATCGCCTTTCTTCGTGTTATAATAAGCTTCCTGCAAGAAATGAAAATCCTTGAAGGCTCCGCTGCGATTTCTTTCGATAGGATAATATTGACCGATGATGTTCATATTCTCGTCATAGATATTTTCTTTCTTGTCGTGATTACGATATTTATAATCGTTAGGTGAAGAAGAGAAAACCACGCGTGTCGAGGTCTGCCAATGTTCGTTGCCGTATGTTATTCTGAGGAATTCGTCGAATGTCTTGAAAGAACCTATTCCTTGAACATATTGCAATCCGAAGCCGTCGGACTGTGCTGGTTTTGTTGACAGTTTCACCGAACCGCCGAGTCCGCCTCCAGTCTCGTTCACCGACGAAGTTCCGTGCAGCAACATCGCATCATCGACAAAATAAGAAGGTATCATAGAGAAGTCGGTCATGCCGAGCATAGGGTTGTTAATCTTCATTCCGTTCCACGATACCTGTGTATGCGATGCCGAAGTTCCTCGGAACGCCACCGTCGATAATGTGGCGCGTCCGTAGTTTTTCACATAGATGGAGGAATTGAAAGTGAGTATGTCAGCCACAGAAAGAGCTATGTTTTCCTTAAGAACGATGGAGTCCATTCTGGTCTGCTGCACGCCGATTTCCTTTATAGGACGCTCAGCATAAATAGGAACTTCAGGAAGATTGAAATACCATTTAATCTCATCTTCAACTTCCTGAGCAATTGTGACAAATGGCAATAAAATCAATAAAAAAAGATATAACTTCTTCATTTCTAACATTTCTATTTCCAACAAAAAGCACCTGGGATGATACCCACATAAAATTCATCGATAAGCTCGCCTTCTTTTGAATAACGGTAAATCATTCCCTGCTGAACATAGTCGATGGCATCGGCTACATAGACATCACCTGAGCGAGGACATACAGTAAGTCCGTAATAGATTGTCTCACTGTAAGGAATGAAAGGTCGCACAGGAACACGATCGGCGGTAACATCCATCTCCCAGATGTCGTCGTTAATCCAATAGAGTTTGTCTTTAGCTCCGTTGAGTTGCACCTCGGAAGGAGCATCGCCGAACTTGAATTCAAATTGTTTCTCTATCGTAAATGTCTCTGCGTCTATACGATAAAGCGATGGAGCCTCGTGACCGTAAGGAGAGCCTTCGTAGCCGCCGTCAGTCACGGTCCATAATTTATTGTTACAATCCATCACTATAGATGTCGGCTGTATTCCTACAACAAGTTCATCGACAACCTGGTCAGTCTCGCTGTCAATCTTCAGGATTCTATTTTGATACGACCAGCAATTTACATAGACGTACTTCCCATACTGCACCATCTGTTCCGTGGAGCCGCTTTCCATCGTCATGTTGGGAACATCGATATAACCGGTAATTTCGTAGCGTTTAGGATTGACAATAAAGATACGGTTGTCCCAAATCTGCGTGACGTAAGCCTTCTCGTCGGAGACGAAATGTATGTAACGCGGCGATGTGAGATTGGTGATACGACCGACTTCCTTGAAAGTGTTGATGTCAATCGCAAAAATCACGTGCGAGTTATTTACGACAACCCAACCGATGCTGTCTCTGATAATCATCGACTGCGCCACATCGCCGAGTTTCATCGCGTTAGCACGATAAAAAACCTCATTCTCCACGACTTTCGTCTCGGGATTATAATATGACAAGGTAGCGTTACCATATTGGAAGTTACCTTCGTTACAAATAAACAAACCATCGCCCGATGCCGAAGTGTCGAAAGTCTCTTCAAGACCGTAATCCCACTCCATGCAGGAAATCAATGACAACAGACAACAGACAACAGACAACAGTCTTTGTGTAAAAGACGTTATACGTTGCCAATTAATTATTGTGGTTGATATCTGTTGACTGTTGACCGTTGACTGTTGACTTATATTCATAAATTATCTTTTTAATCTATAATCATAAAAACCGCATACTTCTGTCGAGAGTTCTCCGAGCCAGCCGCTCTTGCTGTTGACAGCGCATTGTACTTTCACGAAATCAATATGCGACAAATTGATAGGATTGCCTTCGAAATCAATGGCGTTGGATATTCTGAAAAGATTTGCTTTATTTTCAGAATTGAAATCCGAAGGACTGAAGTTGTCGGCGTAACCCCAATCGTAATGAGGTTGAATCCAATAAGAGCCGTTGCCAGATTGGTCGTAGTTGCGAGCTTCGAGGCGAGTTCCCGTCAAGGTATAAGAATCCGTTCCAACCCAAAGCGGATAATAATAATCCTGATTATGGAATTGTTGGAGATAGTCAATCTCGCCATTGTTACCGTAATTATCAGTCCATTGCACCGGCATCATAGGAGCTGACGGACGATAATATGTCACGGCGTAATCTCTATAAGTCTCGAATTTTCCTGTCTCAGAACCCGCCAATTCATACCAGGTGTCGTCGGGATAACCATTGCCGTTTTCATCCTGCATCACCCAGACGATACCGGGTTCAGAAGAGCCGTCGAAGGCATTGCCGACGATGCCCAAATCGTAGGTTCGTGAGTTGTCGATGCTGTGGTCGAAGCCGACAATCACATATCCGCCGAAGCCACCTAAAGAAACCCAGTTGCCTTCCGACAAACGACTTTCAGCGTAAGAGATAGCAGCTTCGGGCGTGACATGAGAAGCATCGAAACCGCCAGTCTTCAGCTCGTTGATAAACTGTCCAGGTGCCGGAGTATATTCAAACACCTTGCTCCAGTCAGCCTGCGACGCTCCGTCTTTAGGACGATAAAAATCTTTCTCACCATAAACCGTCACGACGAAAGTGCGAGTCATACTTATCTGATTATCGTCGTTTGAAGTCGTGGCGACAGCATTTATATGATATGTTCCAGCTTCATTAGCAAGAAAAACAAAGTGAGACTCAGAGCCTGTAAGTTCGTCAATCTCTTCAACATTCCAAGAATAATCTACGTTATGTTCGTAGGAAGGCAATGGTTTTATGATAAGTTTTCTTCCCACGACAGTGTGATAGGCATACTTCTCAAACTCCCATGTAAAAGGAATATCCTCAGCGTTAAGCACCTCCACCTCTACCATATCGCTGTGAGATCCGTCAACGTTACTTGCCGTAGCTTTTATCACATAGTTTCCTGTTTCTTTAGCTACGAAAGTGTAATCGTAATCGACGCTCACGTCATTACCATTGACGCTCCACACCAAAGTCGTTGGCAGCGAAGTCTCACGCACCGAAGCATTAAGCCGCACTTCTGTGCCTACAGCGACAGTCATTTTTTTATTTCCCGCGATGCTGACTGTAGGTATCTCCAGTTCAACAACATCGACACGCATTTCTTCTTCATCAGTGCCGTAATCCGTGCTTACTGTAAGAGTGATGTAATACTCGCCTACCTCATCTTTTGAAAACGACAATGTTGGCGAGGCAGCGAGTACCTCACCATCCATTGTCCAACAAAATGTCGCATTCTCAATATGCTCATAACTAGGTGTAATGACAAGCTCTCGTCCGTATTTCACGGTATAAATACCAGTCTCGTTATCGAGAATAATCTTAGGCGGAAAGAACTCCTCGTCTATGTTGCAAGCTACGAGAATAGCTGTCGATATGAGTATTAATATTTTCTCAAGAAAACGTTTCATCATCGATTATCTGAAGATTGTTTCACCCGGGAATTGAACTGCCACGTCATCGTAAGCGAAGTAAGCAGGTTGTGAGAAACCGTATCCGTTGTCGTTTGTACCTATGATATTAAAGTTAACACTAACGACCTCGCCGAGAGCTGTCAAATCCCATTTTGTCCAATCGTCGATGACTCCATTTTGATAGTCAGCCACTCTTATTGTCAGTCTGCTTGTAGTGCCGTCTTCTTTATGACCTATAGCCTCGATTATCACATAGTCGCCATCGCCCATCGGCTCGGTGAGACCGTTGCCTTCATACAAGCAATAATATTCGTAAGTTGTAAGACACACCCAGAGATGGTCTATCACGCGAGCTTCACCGTCTTTAAAATAAATAGCAGGAAGATCGTCTTCAGTAGTTTGATTCCAAGAAGAACCGTCGTAATATCCATAATGAACAGCGAAGTTATCGGAGCCATTATGACCGCCTCCACTTGTAACGAGACCATTAGCATCTTTGTCATACGCTGTTAATTGATAAGTGTAATTGCCATGCTCAACGTAGTCGCTACTGACGTAATTTGAGATAGCATGACCGCCGCCTGCGAAGCAGTATGAATCGTAATTTATTGGGAATTCGTGTGCAAGGAAAGTGTTATTTTCATCATACCAAGAATAATGAGAATCGTCTGTCGGAACACAATCACCCATCCAAGCTCCGTAACCGAGGATATAATCGCCATATTGATCTTCAGCAATTAAGTCACTCCAGGTAGTGATTTGTTTATTATTGAAATATTCCAATTCGTATGGAGCAAATTGAACATTAGCATCTTCAAAAGTAAGGGTTCTAAGTTCTACAGAAGCAACCCATTCGCCTGCCATGACGTTTTTCTTCACTATTGACATCTTGCCGGAATCTGAAACGACGGTAATAGCGATGAAACCTTCTTTATCGTAATGGCATAAGTCTTTGGCAGGAGCTGTTATCGAAAGTACATTATTAATATATGAGGCGTGCCATCCTTCTGGAACATTGATGAGATGTTCAACAACATTTGTTGCTTCTACTGCGAACTCCATTGTTGTACCATATTCCATCTGAATAAGTTCAGGAGCATCGACGATGATAAACATAGGAGCCGACTCATCGTAGCGTGCCACTTTAAGCACTGTGCCATCTGCCAATGTGAAAATCACATAATCTTCGTTAGAATAATCGATTGACTGGAATAATGTTTCGCCTTCAACTATGACAGAACCATTTTCACCGTCCTGACCTTCAGCTATCACACCTGTCGATACCCATGTCACGCCGCCGTCGGTAGAAATTTCCCATTCTTTAGTATCTTCATTGATACGAACTTGAGGTGCCACAGCATCTTGACCATCTTGTCCATCTTGACCGTCTTCTCCATCCTGACCATTCTGACCGTTTTGTCCGTCGTGACCATTAGCACGAACTCTCTCGCCGTCAACGATAAGCCATTCGCCATTGATTGTCCAATAATAATTACCGTCGGTATCTTGTCTCACTGAAATGACAGGAGCGTTAGCGTCAGCGCCGTCCGTTCCGTTGGAAATCGTTGCGCTTGTACCGTCAGAGAATTGAATTGTGTAACCTTCGGGAGTTGTTATCACGTTAGTGACGAATACGTTATTCTGAATTGCGTTCAGGATAGACTGAATCGCCGCGATGTCGGAATTTGTTTTTTTGACAATCTCTTCGAGTGCTGTCACTCGATTGTCGAGTTCGTCTAATTCTTCCCAAATACGTTGTCGACAGCCAGTAAGCGCGAAGCCTACCATCGCTATCATCAAGAAAGTAAAAATCTTTTTCATGACTGTTAATTTTAATTAGTTAATAATGTGATTATTTTAAGATTGAAATTTATTCTGATTTTATCTTGATGAGTTTTCAAGCAATAAATAGGAGTCGCATCAAGCAAATGAAATATATTATTTGCCCGAGTACGCATAGCTGTACAAGTATGTATCAAACACATAGACATAATAATCCAATGTTTTAATCTTTAACTACAATATAGTTTTTCGCAATAAATAAAGTTGATTTCGACCCGTATTCCAGCAGGTGGAGATCCTTTGAAGCAAAAGGCAGGTCTTCTGACTTATCCAATTTGCCGCGCCTTCCCGAACTTAATCAGTGGCAAAGAATGCGGCAAACGAACTCATAAAGAGTTGGACTTACAGCAACTGGAATTGTTCCGGATTCACACCGGATTCCCTTTTCACCCCTCGTAACGCAACGGTTCGTAAGGGCTCCTTATGCGCTTGCAAAGATAGGGAAAAAATTGAAAGTTGAAAGTTGAAAATAAAAAAAATCCGAGAAAAATAATTTCCCGGATTTGTTAATTCGTGATAGGTATCAATCACATTATTGTTTATTGTTAATTCCATCAAGACGTATCAATGTATGTTTATTTTTAAGGAATCATTGATGCGTCTCTACAAATTGTTAGTGTCAACAGTCAATGTCAATTATTTCTTGCTCCACGTTGTTCCTTCTTTGCCGTCTTTCAAAACGATGTCGAGAGCGGCGAGTTTGTCGCGGATGATGTCGCTGGTTGCCCAGTCTTTCTTAGCTCTTGCTTCTTTTCTGATATCGATGATAGTCTCCATCAAACCGTCAACTAAGCCGTCGTCGCCACCTGCTTCTGTATCTAAAAGTCCTAAGATATCGAAGACGAACGACTGGAACAGAGTCTTCATCAATTCGAGTTCTTTGGCGTTAATCTTAGCGTTGCCGTCTTTCACTGTATTAACCATTCTCACTGCTTCGAAGAGATTTGCTATCACGATAGGACTGTTGAAGTCGTCGTTCATAGCTTCGTAGCAAGCGTCGATAATCTTTTGCACGCCGAGGTCTTCTGCGCCTTCTGTAGCTGTCAAGGTGTTAGCAATCTTAACAGCTTCCATGAGACGTTTGTAACCTTTTTCAGCAGCTTGAAGAGCCTCGTTAGAGAAATCGACAGTGCTGCGATATTGAGCTTGAAGCACGAAGAAACGTATTGTCATTGGTGGATAAGGACGTTCCAAAAGAGCGTGGTTGCCAGCGAAGAAGTCTTCGAGCGACATTGCATTGCCGAGCGACTTGCCCATCTTCTGTCCGTTCAAGGTAATCATATTGTTATGCATCCAATATCTGACAGGTTGTTTGCCCCCGTTGAATGCCATCGACTGAGCTATTTCTGATTCGTGGTGAGGGAAGATAAGGTCCATGCCGCCGCCGTGGATGTCGAATTGTTCTCCGAGATATTTGCAGCTCATAGCTGAACATTCTGCGTGCCATCCTGGGAAGCCTTCGCCCCAAGGTGAGTTCCAACGCATGATGTGTTTAGGCTCGGCTTTCTTCCACAAAGCGAAGTCTGCACCATTTCTCTTCTCTAACTGACCTGCCAATTCGCGGGTGTTGTTGAGCATTTCTTCGACATTACGTCCTGAAAGGATGCCATAACGGAAGTCCTTATTATATTTTTCTATATCGAAATATACAGAACCATTTGATTCGTAAGCGTAACCTGCGTCGAGGATTTTCTGTATCATCTCAATCTGCTCGATGATATGACCTGAAGCGTGAGGCTCGATAGAAGGACGCAACACATTGAGTTTGTCCATACTTGCGTGGTATCTGTCTTTATAATATTGAGCCACTTCCATTGGTTCGAGGTTTTCGAGGCGGGCCTTCTTTGCGATCTTATCTTCGCCTTCGTCGGCGTCGTGTTCGAGGTGACCTACGTCGGTGATGTTACGAACGTAGCGGACTTTATAACCTAAATGTTTTAGATAACGAAACACGAGGTCAAATGTGATTGCAGGACGAGCGTGACCTAAGTGAGCGTCGCCATAAACGGTTGGACCGCAGACATACATTCCCACATGAGGTGCGTTGAGAGGCTTGAACAACTCTTTGTTACGAGTCAAGCTGTTGTATATAAAAAGATTGTTTTCCATTGTTTTATTATGATTTTTGAATATTTGCAAAGTTACAATTAATTTCATTATTAAAGTATAAAGAGAAGTTATTTTTTTAGGTGTAGGTTGTTCTTCGACAGAGAAATTTTATTTTGAGACAGGTGTTATTTTTTCTTAAAAATTTAATCAGTTTTTGAATTAAATTATTTACATTTGCGTTTTGATAAAACTTCATTAGGAATCATTTAACAATTGGTGTTATGTACAATAAATTTCAAGAATATTTACAAAAGGAATTAGCTCAGATTGAAGCTGATGGCCTTTACAAAAACGAACGTATCATTGAAAGTCCACAAGGTGCAGAAATCATGGTTAAGGGCAAGAAATGCTTGAACTTCTGCGCTAACAACTACCTCGGCTTAGCCAACAACCCTGAACTTATCGAAGCAGCAAAGAAAGGCTTAGACGCCCGCGGTTTCGGTATGGCTTCAGTTCGCTTCATCTGCGGCTGCCAAGACTTACACAAACAACTTGAACAGAAAATCGCTGAGTTCTTCGGTACTGAAGACACTATTTTATATGCAGCATGTTTCGACGCTAACGGCGGTGTTTTCGAACCATTGTTAGGACCAGAAGACGCTATCATCTCCGACGCTTTGAACCACGCTTCTATCATCGACGGCGTACGTCTCTGCAAGGCACAACGTTTCCGTTATGCTAACGCCGACATGGCAGACCTCGAAGCTCAACTTCAAGCAGCTAAAGACTGCCGCTTCAAACTCATCGTCACAGACGGCGTTTTCTCAATGGACGGCAATGTTTGTCCTTTGGATAAGATCTACGAACTCGCTCAAAAATATGACGCTATGGTCATGGTTGACGAAAGCCACTCAGCTGGTGTTGTCGGTACAACAGGTCGCGGCGTGACAGAGCGCTTCAACCTCAGAGGTGAAATAGAAATCTTGACAGGTACTCTCGGCAAGGCATTCGGCGGTGCAATGGGCGGTTTCACAACAGGTAAAAAAGAAATCATCGATATGTTACGTCAACGCTCACGTCCTTATCTCTTCTCTAACTCAATGGCTCCAGGTCTCGTAGCAGCTGGTATCCGTATGTTCGAGATGATGAGCGAGACTAACGAACTCCAAGATAAATTACATGCAAACACCGACTATTTCATCAAAGAAATGGTTGCAAAAGGCTTCGACTGCAAACCATCAGAATCAGCAATCTGCGCTGTGATGTTGTACGATGCTCCTCTCTCACAAAAATTCGCTGCTCGCATGCAAGACGAAGGCATCTTCGTAACAGGCTTCTACTACCCTGTCGTTCCTAAAGGCCAGGCACGTATCAGAGTACAGATCTCTGCAGCTCACGAAAAAGAACATTTAGACAAATGTATCAACGCATTCGTCAAGATTGGTCAAGAATTAGGTGTTATAAAATAATTAACTTTCGTTAAGTTATGAAAAAGATATTAATAGTTGGTTCCGGCGGTCAAATCGGAACAGAGTTGGTCAAGAAACTTCGTGGCATCTACGGCAACGAAAACGTGGTAGCCAGCGACTTACGTCAACTCACAGGTGAAATCGTCGAGAATGGTCCTTTTGAAAGAATCGACTCGACAAACATGATGCAAATCATCGAGGTAGTGAAGAAATATAACATTGACACTATCTATAACCTCGCCGCCATTCTTTCTGCAACAGCAGAGCTTAACCCAATGTTAGGCTGGAACGTCGGTATCGGCAGCTTGGTCAACTGCTTGGAAATAGCACGCGTCTTCGGTTGTGCTGTCTTCACACCTTCTTCAATAGGTGCCTTCGGTCCTAACACACCAAAAGACATGACACCACAGGACACAATACAACGTCCTAACACAATCTACGGTGTGACTAAGGTAACAGGCGAATTGTTGAGCGACTATTACTTCACACGTTTTGGCGTTGACACACGTTCTGTCCGTTTCCCAGGTTTGATTTCTAACCTCACATTACCTGGTGGCGGAACAACAGACTACGCAGTGGAAATATATTACGCTGCTGTCAAGGGCGAGAAATTCATCTGTCCTTTGGAAAAAGGTACTTTCATGGATATGATGTATATGCCTGACGCTTTGGATGCTATGGTTAACATCATGGAAGCTGACCCAAGCAAACTCATCCACCGCAACTCATTCAATGTTACAGCGATGAGCTTCGATCCAGAGATTCTGTATAACACTATCAAGAAATATATTCCTACTTTCGAGATGGAATACAAGCCAGAGCCTATCAAGCAAGCTATCGCCAACTCATGGCCTAACAGCTTAGACGACAGCTGCGCACGCAACGAATGGGGCTGGAATCCAAAATACGACCTCGACAAGATGTCAGTCGATATGATTGAGACATTGAGAGCTAAGTTAGGAAAATAATGGCTAAAGACCAATGACTAAAGTCTAAATATTGTAGGGACGCTTTATCTTATACTGCGTCCCTATTTTTTTAACAAAATTGTTTTTTCCTGACTTCGTCATTGCGTACCCCAAAATTTTTCATCGAACAATCTTTCGATTGCCTTGTGACGTTTCATAATCATGACTTTGGAGATGACTTCGTTGTTAAGAGTTAGTTTTATCTGCAAAGTCGTGATTGTTTTTGCCATACGGAGCACTTTGTCGACACTCATATTAATATTGTTCAACTTCAGGATTCTGTCGAGTTCCTTATCGACTTTCAGCGCAACAAAGCAGATGCAGATGTGAGCCTCTATGCGTTTTCTCGTGAAGTGGAACATCGGCC
>JAFTUF010000015.1 GCA_017466405.1 Bacteroidales bacterium | reverse complement strand
GTATGGAACCTCAACAGTGATTTCTATTGCTGATACGCCGCTTGCTACGCCTTCGCATGTTGACTTCATTGCATAGTCGCTTTCGCAACCGCCTTCTACTATAGCCCATGGATATGAACTTACTTCATTGTTCCATTCGTTCATTGAGAAGTCACCTGTTTCAAAGTCTTCGCCTGGGTTGCCGTAGAACTGCATACCCCATACTACTTGAACGCCATCTTGTGCTTCAGTTTCTTTAGCTGTAACATATTTTACAGGAATATAAACTTCTGTCATCAAGACATCAACAACTGTTGTTTCATTATAAACTACTTCAAATCTAACTTTTGTATCTTGGTAGTTTTCAATTGCTACTACTGCTTGATATTCACCTTCAAGCATCTCACCGCTGAATTTACCTGCAGCATCTATTTCAAAGTTATATGATTGTTCTTTACCAAAGATGTCTTTACCTGTAACAGCTACAGTGCCACCGCCTATCGGAGTTACGCCATCAAGTTCATAGACATTACCTTCAACAAGACCAGCACCTGTTACGTAAACAGTAGCTGCTGAGCTTAAATCTGATTCACCTTCGTCGTAAACAGCTGTAACTGCAATTTGGTGGCCATCCATATTATAAGGAAGGTTTTCTACAACGTAAGATGTTTCTTTTACTAAAGCATTGTTATATTTTTCACCATTTACGTAAACATTATAACCTCTATATGAGCGGTCTTCTACTGCTGACCAGCTAAGAGTTGTGCTTTCACCTGGATATAATTTATTAGCAGTAACGCTTATATTCTTAGGAATGTTAAATGATGTAGTGAATCCCCAAATATCACCGTATGTTGTACCGCTTGTGTTACGTACATTTACTTGCCAGAAGTAGTTTTTGTTATTGTACAAGTCAGATACAGCGTATGCAGAAGTAAGTTCATTTGTCCAATCTACGACAACTTCCTGTGGAGGGAACGCTGTTCCGAACAACACTTGATATTCTAAAGAATAGTCACCAAATTCCCATGACAACATTTGACCTGTGAAGTCGTGTTCTGCATTTGCAGGATTTGGATTAAATGGTTTTTCTGGGAGAGGGATAGCTACCTTATTAATATTAACTGTAAAGTCTTCTGTTGCTGAAGCTGCAATATAATAAGTACCGGCAGGAACAACCATATCGTTAATTCCGTTAGCGCCACGGTTTCTTGTGTTATCCATTGGCATTGCGCTTGCCAATTTACCACCATCAGCAATGTTCTTTAATTCGATTGGTTTATATGCTGTTTCACCTTTAGCGCCTTCTGTTACATAAGCGCGGAGCATCCATGACAAAGGATCAACACCAGCTTCTACAACGTTCATATAGTTAACGCCATCGAGAGAAACCCAGCTACCATTAACATCACCAGTGAATGCTGAAGCTGCTGCTGGATATGTAACGCCATCATTATTTACAGCAATAACCCAGATATTTTTTGTTCCGTCGATAGCGACTGGTGCTGTCATTTCATATTCAACAAATTCAGCCGAGCCTGTGCCTGCATATTCCTGAACATGTACTAATGAGCCAGGAGCGTTTTCACCACCGAGGTAAATAGCAAACATACCTGTATGTGGCAAGTAGTCATACATAGAAATTTTAGTAAGTGATGTTCCTACATATTCTTGTAAATCTTCTGCTGGGAACATAATACCCCAATAGAATGAACCGCCACCTGTACCGATAGAAGTATAGAACGTTCCATCATCGTATGACAACCAAGATGCTGTTGGTATATCAGGTGTTGTATTTATTTTTATTCCTGTATATGTATTTGTTGCACCAGGACCAGGTTCACCTGCGAAATCTTCATTATAGATAGCGACTTTACCGTTTTCACCTTCTACAGAAGCTGTTAACAGAACGTCTTCGTTGAAAGTCACTTTGTAAACTGCATCTTGACCATCTTGTGTTTCACCTGGTAACAAGTAGTTATCATAAATTCCTGTTGGAGCATCTGTAAATGGATAAGCATTGATTTCTGTTGCTTTTTCCCAAACGTCACCTGCGACAGGATCGTATGCGAAAGCTGTCATATCAATTAATTCAACGCCTCTTCCTCCTGAGTAGAATACTGCCAACTGAGCATTGATATCACCTGAGCCTTCTCCGTGAGTGACTTCAATTTTCATTGGTTCGCTTGCATAAACTGTTGCTGGCAAATCAATGGTTGACATTGAGAAGTAAGAATCTGTTGCTTCAATTGCATTAACATTTGAATAGCCACCTAATGGAGTAACTGTAACATCGTATGGACGCATCCAAGCATTGTTAGGACGAGGACCTAAATCAATAGATGCAGGTTTTACTGTGACAGGTCCTGCTGGGATAAGTTCATAATTAATCTTAATGTCTGGTGAGTAAGCATACTTCACGCCAGAGTTATTTGTTGGGTATTCTGAAGCTGATGCTGGAGAATCCTTTTGATAATACATACATGGATTATTTCCATAATCTGTGTAGTACCATTTCAAACTTGAGTTATAGCCTGTTGCTGATTTTGCAACAACCACAACTAAATTGTTAAGACCTGTATAGGCAAAGGGAGTATCTAACACGAACTCTTCCCACTCTGTATCACCGAGTACTATATCAGTACCATGATATACCAAGGTCAAATCTTCTTCAGGTGTCCAATCGGACGATGAAGCGACTTCAGAGCGAGTTGTTTCACCCATATAAATTTTAACAAAATTCGTATTCACTGTTTTACCTGGGGTAGCGCAGTGATACGCAATTGAATTAATACTAGATGAACCTTCAAATTCACTTGCTTGGTAGATTGTCTCATTCCAAGAGTGATAGTAGAAATTGTTGAACGGAGCATAGTAGCCAGAACCCGTTCCATCGCCAATGATAAGTTCATCTGCTTGCATTGCAAACGGCATCATTAGAACCGCTAACAACATACTTAAGATAAATTTTTTCATAATACGAAAATTTGGTTAATAATGTGTTTTTACTTCCATTTTGAGGGGGTCAAATATAATCAATAATTTACATATTCACAAGAATTATATAATTTTTTTGTAAATTTTTTACCATCTGTTTTATAAACAAAAAAAACAACGAAAAGTTTCGTTGTTTTTTATTATTATGGTAAAATTTTCTACGAATAATATCAAACTTCTTTCTTGAACTGAGAATTGTCACCAGAGAAGCGCGCAACTACAGCATTTGTATAAGTTTTAGAAACTGGGATTGGATCAATTCCTTCAAAATCGAGATCGATATAAAAGCCATCGCTCTCATGACGTAAAACTTTTATTTTCTGAGAATTAACAATATATGTCCTATGACAACGCATCAATGGAGTGTTCTTAAAATTATCTTCAATAGTTTGAATCTTACATCTAATCATATAGCGATACAACATTCCATTGCGGGTATAATATATTATGGTGTAATTATCTTCTGCCTTGATATAATACAGATTATCCAATTTTACAGATAACTTCAGCACGCCTTTATTATCGGCAATATTGATAATATCAATATTTTGAGCTATTGCTTCACCATCAGAAGCGACAGCATTTGAATCTGTAACAAGCAGAGTATTACGCATTTCTTTTATTATCGACCACATTGTTGTTATTACGTATGGGACGCCTAAAGCCAACAATGTTATTAGGATACTTTTCGTTATAAGGAATGATTCTGAATAATCATCCATCTTCACAAAAACTATAGAGAGTATAGCGTGGAATACACCTATTAATATAATCTCTGATAGGAACCATATCGAATACTTCAGATAATTCATCTTCAGTATTTTTTTTGAAACGAAATACATTATTGTCCTACTTATGATAAGAAGCAGAACTGAAACTACTACGAATGTTGTTGTGAGAAGAAAACTTTCAGATTTGGCTACACCAAACCATGCCGTTTCAGAATAAGGCGAGTATATCACGAGAAAAACCAGGGCATACAAAACAGAAAAAGTAAGACCTGAGACTATATTTCCTGGTTCCAAGAGACTGGCAGCAAAATTATTTTTTTTCCGTTTTTTCATTAAAAAAATCTATTTCTTTTGTTATTAGGTTGCAAATTTACGAAAATTTCGCCCCACATTTTGAAATTTCACCACATTTTCATCTAAAATGTAAAGTTTCATATCTGAAATGCCACTTTTTTAGTTAGGATGTTTTTTTTGGATGTACTTTTGCACATAAATTTTTTTATAATTGTAAACAATGAAAATTATCGGAACAGGACGTTCTCACCCATCATTGGTCGTTACCAACGATATGCTGTCGCAGATTCTCGACACAAGCGACGAATGGATTACATCGAGAACTGGAATAAAAGAGAGACGTGTCATCTCTTCAGAAAACTTAGAAGACTTAGCTATAGATGCTGCCAAGAAAGCTTTAGCCGATGCCAACATGGACGCGAAAGACTTGGATTATATTATATGTGCTAATGTTGTCAACGAGTATATCTGTCCAGCGATGAGCTGTATTATACAAGGCGCCATCGGAGCCACATGTCCATGCTTCGACCTTAACGGAGCCTGCGTCGGATTTATCTATGCACTTGAAATAGCAGAGTCATTTTACAGAAGTGGCAAATACAAAAACATACTCGTAGTATGTGCCGAAGAGCCTTCACGCATGGTCAACTGGCACGATCGCACAGCAAGCGTATTATTCGGCGATGGAGCAGGAGCAGTAGTATTGACAGAAGGCGACAATATCAAAGCAACAAAGATGTCGGCTTCATGCAACTGGGACAGACTCTACCAAAAACACGAATTACAGTATTCTCCATACAACACGAAACCTAACAGCAACCTTCCTTTGGTAATGCACGGACAAGATGTCTTCAAGTTCGCCACACGCGCTGCTATAAGAGACATCAGTCATGTCATGAATCAGACAGGAATCAAGCCTGATGAGATAAAACATTATCTTATACATCAAGCCAATCTTAGAATCATCAATAACATCAAGGAATATTTGAAACAACCTGATGAGAAGTTCCCATTGAATATTGAAAAATATGGCAACACATCATCGGCAAGTCTTCCAATACTTCTTGACGAGTCAAACAAAGAAGGCAGATTAAAGAGAGGCGATTTAATAGTAATGAGTGCTTTCGGTTCAGGCTTTGTTTCCGGAGCATGTATTTTAGAATGGTAATAATATGGAAAAAAGAGTAGTTATAACAGGCATGGGTGCCATCACCCCACTTGGAAATGATGTTGAAACTTTATGGAACAATTTAGTCAATGGAGTTTGCGGCATCGATTATATCACAAGAATAGACACATCGGATCTTCCAGTGAAGATCGCTGCTGAAGTAAAAGATTTCGATCCGCTTCAACATGGCGTTGACGCTGCTTTTGCAAGACGCAACGATTTATTTGCTATTTATGCCATGGCAGCATCTATTGAAGCTATGAAAGGAAACGAAGGCTGCTTCGATCCAGAACGTCTCGGCGTTTTCGTAGGCTCAGGTGAAGGCGGTTTCGACACTATCTTGAGAGAGATTGTCAAATGGAAAGAACAAGGAGCTAAATGGGTCTCCCCTCTTCTCATTCCAAGCATGATTTCCAACATCGCTGCTGGAAATATAGCGATACGTCACAATGCATGCGGCGTTTGTGTACCTATCGTAACAGCATGTGCCACAGGAACACACTCCATTGGTGAAGCTTATCGCGCCATTAAGCACGGTTATGCCGATGCTATCATAGCCGGCGGCAGTGAGGCTGCTGTCAACCCTATCAGCATCGCTGGTTTTGCCAACTGCAAGGCTCTCACCCGTGCTGAAGATCCAAAACAAGCATCATTGCCATTCGACAAACGTCGTGCAGGTTTCGTACTCGGAGAAGGTGCCGGCATCGTTCTCTTGGAAGAATACGAACACGCAAAGGCACGCGGCGCTAAGATTTACGCAGAAGTTTGCGGTTATGGCAACACCTGCGACGCTCACCACGTCACAGCACCACACCCAGAAGGAAAACAAGCAGCACGCGCTATCAAGATGGCTTTAGACGAAGCTAAATATAACGAAAACGACGTGCTTCATATAAACACACACGGAACAGGAACACCGCTCAACGACAGCTCAGAGACAGCAGCCATCAAGTTGGCTCTCGGAGAAGAAAACGCTCGCAAGGCATATCTCAACTCCACCAAGTCGATGACAGGCCACCTCCTCGGAGCAGCAGGCGGCGTTGAAGTGATAGCAGCAGCCCTCGCTTTATATCACGGAATAGTACCTCCTACTATAAATCTCAACGACCCTGATCCAGTTTGTGACTTAGATTACACAGCAAACACAGCTAAGAAAGTTGACCTCACCATCGCTATTTCAGAATCATTAGGATTCGGAGGTCACAACTCATGTATAGCATTAAGAAAAATTTAAATTTATTGAAGATGACAAAAGAAGAATTAAAACATTATCTGCCTCATCGCGAGCCTATGTTGCTTGTAGATGAAATAGACATTGATGAGAACAAAGTAGCTCATTCAAAATATCATGTCACAGGAGAAGAATTTTTCTTAAAAGGACATTTCCCAGGACAGCCTACAGTACCAGGCGTTATCTTATGTGAAATCATGGCACAGTCATGTGCTCTTCTCATGCTCGACGACTTAGTCGGCAAGATAACACTCTACACCGGCATCGACAATGTTCGTTTTAAATCACAAGTCGTGCCAGGCGACACTATAGAAGTAGAAGCATCATTAACATCAAAAAGAGCAAATATGTATTTCTGCGAAGCTAAGGCTACCGTAGGAGGTCGTCTCGCTGCTAAAGGAAGTTTATCATTTGCATTAATCGAAGACACAAGAAAAAAAGATGAATAATAAGGAATTTCAAATAGTGGTGTTGGCAAAACAAGTTCCCGACACACACAACGTCGGCAAAGACGCCATGAAAGAAGACGGCACCATCAACCGCGCTGCTTTGCCTGCAATCTTCAACCCTGACGATTTGAAGGCTTTGGAAATGGCTCTCGCTTGCAAAGACGCTCTCAAAGACATCATGCCAGCTAAGGTCACCATCATCACAATGGGACCATCACGCGCAGCAGACATCATACGCGAATCATTATTCCGCGGAGCCGACAACGGTTTCGTAGTGAGCGACAGAAGATTCGCAGGTTCCGACACCTTGGCAACATCATACGCCTTGTCGGCAGCAGTAAAGAAATTAGGTAAAGTAGATATAGTGTTCTCTGGACGTCAAGCCATCGACGGCGACACCGCTCAGGTAGGTCCTCAAGTAGCAGAGAAACTTGAAATACCTCAAGTGACTTACGCAGAAGAACTCGTCTCTATGACAGAAAAAGAAATAGTTATAAAGAGACGTCTCGACAGAGGTGTCGAAACAGTGAAGGCTACATTCCCTGTTTTGGTAACAGTACACGGCAACGCCAACGACTGCCGTCCTCGCCACGCAGAACGCCTCATATTAAATAAAAAGGCTTGCTCGGCATCCGAAGCTAAGGAGAAAAACTTAGACATGGAAGCTCTCTGGGCAAAGAAACCTTTCCTCAAAATAGAAGAATGGAACGCCGACGACATCAATCCCGACTACGAAAGATTGGGTCTCACAGGCTCTCCTACTAAAGTGAAATCAATAGAAAATGTTGTTCTTACAAGCAAAGAAAACAAAAAAATAAGCAATAGCGAAAGCGAAATTAACGAACTTATGAAAGAGCTCATCTCAGCTCACATTATCTAATCATTCAAAAAAAAATTATTATGGAAACAAGAGAAAAAGTTATAGACATTATAGTAAATAAATTGGGTGTTGAACGCGAAACAGTAGTTGATAGCGCAAGTTTTACAAACGACCTCGGTGCTGACTCATTAGACACTGTAGAACTCATCATGGATTTTGAAAGAGAATTCGAAATCAATATCCCTGACAACCAAGCTGAAAAAATCTCTACAGTTGGTGAAGCTGTTGCTTTCGTTGAAGAAGCTGTAAAAAACAAATAATAACACTTAAAATTTGAAGTATGAACAACATATTAGTATTCTGTGAGATAACAGAAGAGCAACAGATAGCTGAGGTGAGTTTGGAGCTTTGCTCTAAGGCTCGCAAGCTCGCCGACAAGCTTGGCTCACGTCTCGATGCTATCGTCATAGGAAACGATTTGAAAAATATAGAAGAACAATTATATCCATACGGTGTCGATTCTATTTTTTATGTAAACGACCCCCGTTTATCATTCTATCAAACCCTTCCTTATTTCAGTACTATCACAAAATTGATTCAAGAAGAGACACCGGATATTGTTCTTTTCGGAGCTACAGCAGTAGGTCGTGACTTAGGTCCACGCATTGCTTCTTATCTACGCTGCGGTCTCACCGCCGATTGTACAAGCCTCGAAATTGGCAACCACACCGATGTTAAAACAGGCAGAGTATATGAAAACATCCTTTATCAAATCCGTCCTGCTTTCGGTGGCAACATCATCGCTACCATCGTCTCTCCTGAGACAAGACCTCAGATGGCTACAGTACGCGAAGGCGTCATGAAAAAAGAAATATACAACAATAATCATAAAGGCGAATTACATAACCTTAAAGCCGAGAATTATATCAGCGACAGCGATTTCTGTATAGAGATAATAAGCCGTCAAATTGAAGCTCAGAAGGTTAACATCAAAGGCGCTCCTATTATCGTAGCAGGTGGCTATGGTATGGGCTCAAAAGAAAACTTCGCTCTCCTTCACGAGTTAGCCGACGTTATCGGCGGTGAAGTAGGAGCAACACGCGCTGCCGTTGATGCTGGTTTCGCTGAAAACGAAAGACAAATAGGTCAGACAGGTATCACCGTTCGTCCTAAATTATATATCGCTTGCGGTATCTCTGGAGCTGTTCAACATCGCGCTGGCATGGATCAATCTTCAATGATTATCTCCATCAACACCGATCCTAACGCTCCTATCAACAGCATCGCCGATTACACTATCATAGGCGACGCTATGGATATTTTACCTAAGATGATCAAGAGTTATAAATCTAACATGTTATAATCCACACGACTATGAATTTCTATAATGATAATAAAAGCTTAAAATTTTATCTCTCACATCCTGTGATGGATAAGATAATCAAGTTGAAAGAACGCGACTTCGTTGATAGCGAAAACGACATGTTGGCTCCAACCGACGTAGAAGATGCTATCGACAACTACGACAAAGTCCTTGAAATAGTAGGTGATTTGGCAGCTAACGTGTTAGAGGCTAACGCTGAAGACGTCGATCACGAAGGTCCGCAAGTAGTCAACAACGAGATAGTTTATGCTAAAGGTACACAGAAAAACCACGAAGTATTGCGCGACGCTGGTCTTTACGGAATGTCGTTGCCACGCAAATACAAAGGTTTGAATTTCCCTTACGTTCCTTACGTCATGGCAGCTGAAATCGTTTCACGCGCCGACGCAGGTTTCGCTAACATCTGGGGACTTCAAGACTGCGCAGAGACTATCTACGAATTTGCATCAGAAGAAATAAAAGCTAAATATTTACCTCTCATCAACGAAGGTTTCACTTGCTCAATGGCTCTCACCGAACCAGACGCAGGCTCCGACCTTCAGTCAGTACGATTAAAAGCTTCTTTCGACGAAGAGAACAACTGCTGGAGACTCAATGGCGTTAAACGTTTCATCACTAATGGCGACGCTGACATCCAACTCGTACTCGCTCGTTCTGAAGAAGGTACAGCAGACGGCCGTGGTCTCTCTTACTTCCTTTATGACAGAAGAGACAATGCCGTAACAGTAAGACGTATCGAGAACAAACTCGGTATCAAAGGTTCACCTACAGCAGAGTTGGTATTCAATAACGCTCCTGCTCTTCTCATCGGCGAACGTCGCATGGGTCTTATCAAATACGTTATGTCGTTGATGAACGGTGCACGTCTCGGTGTTGGTGCTCAATCTGTCGGTCTCGCCGAAGCTGCTTATCACGAAGCATTGGAATATGCTCGTCAACGTGAACAATTCGGAAAAGCTATCATCAACTTCCCACAAGTTTATGAAATGCTCAGCAATATGAGAGCTAAAATCGACGCAACACGTACTCTTTTGTACGAGACATCACGCTTCGTCGATTTATACAAAGCCTACGACTCAGTAAGCAAAGAAAGAAGCCTCACAGCAGAAGAACGTCAAGATATGAAATACGCTCAGCGTCATGCCGACATGATGACTCCTATGCTTAAATTATTCTCTAGTGAATACGCTAACCAGATTGCCTACGACTGTATCCAAGTTCACGGCGGTTCTGGCTTCATGAAAGAATACAAATGCGAACGTCTTTATAGAGACGCAAGAATATTAAGCATCTACGAAGGAACATCACAATTGCAAGTCGTGGCAGCTATCCGTTTCATCGGCAATGGTTCCTACCTCAAACGCATTGAAGAATACGAAGCAATGCCTATAGCAGACGAATTATTGCCTATCCGCGAACGTCTCGCTAAGATGAAAGAAAGCTACATTAGAATAGTCGCTGCTGCCGATAAATTCGGAACATCGTCAGAAGCATACGACTTCTTAGCTCGCAGAATGGTTGAAGCAATGGGTCACTTAATCATGGGTCACCTCCTCCTTCAAGATACAAACCGCTGCGCCGACTTCAGAAGATCATGCGAGTTGACAGTAGCAACAGGTGAAGCTGAAATAGCTAAGATCCTTACTTATGTAGAAAACTTCAAAGAAGAAGATTTAGCATTGTATAAAGCTTAATGCATAATCTTGATGAAATATTGATAATTATTAACAATGATATGGACAAAGTCCGTTGTCTGTTGACTGTTGTCCGTTGACTAAAATTAATGTTATGAAATTATTATTGGAAAATAAAACCGCTGTCATCACAGGTGCAGCAAGAGGAATTGGCAAAGCCATAGCAAAACGTTTTGCAGAAGAAGGTTGCAACATCGCTTTCACCGATTTAAACGAAGAAAGTATCAGAGCTACTGAAGCTGAATTACAAGCTCTTGGCGTAAAAGTCATCGGTTACTTATCAAACGCTGCTAACTTCGAAGACGTAGAAAATACAGTGAAACAAATACATCAAGACTTCGGAAGCATCGACGTTCTGGTTAACAACGCTGGTATCACACGCGACACTCTGATGATGAGAATGACAGAAAAACAATGGGACGATGTTATCACCGTCAACTTGAAATCTGCTTTCAACTTCATCCACGCTGTAGTTCCTATCATGGCACGTCAACGCTCAGGAAGTATCATCAACATGGCATCTGTAGTTGGTGTCTCTGGCAACGCCGGACAAGCTAACTACTCAGCATCAAAAGCTGGTATGATTGGTTTGGCAAAATCTATAGCTAAAGAAATGGGTTCTCGTAACATCAGAGCCAACTGTATAGCTCCAGGTTTCATCATTACTGAGATGACAAATCAAATCCCAGAAGAGGCTAAGGAAGGCTGGTTGAAACAAATTCCTTTGAGAAGAGGCGGCACTCCAGAAGACGTGGCCGATACAGCATTATTCTTGGCAAGCGACATGTCGAGATACGTATCAGGACAAGTTATCCACTGCTGCGGTGGCATGAACTGTTAAGAAAAAATTTCCTTTTTCATTTTATATTAGTTTGTAGAGGCTGTCGATTATCGGCAGCCTCTTTTTCAAACATGAATTATTCAAACTCAACAACGTAAGCCGAAACAGTTACCTTGACGTAAGAATAAATTCCACAGAATGTCGATAAACTTGTCTCAACAGTCTCGTTGATGACTGCCCTCGAAGAACCTATCAAATTTGCATTCTCTAACATATCAGCTCTAGCTTCTTCTATCAAACCTTTTTTACGAAAACCTCCGAGGTAGAAGAAGTAATCAGCTTGAGCCTCACCTCTTACCTTCTGAACGATTTTATAATTGTCTTGTGATAAAACCACGTTTGTTGAACTTTGATTTAAATTGTGTGTCATTCCATCATGGAGAGAACAACTTGTCATGCCTAACACCAAGGCTAACAAAAGCGAAAATGTCAATAGCTTTTTCATAATTTAATTTTTTAGTTTTAAGATTATATTATTTTCTCGAATTCTCAGATTCTGAGGTTCTCAAATTCATACAACATTTATTCCACAATTGTCATTTCTTCTACCAAATGTCCAGCGCCAGCATATTTGTCGATAATGAACAAAACGTAGCGAATATCGACAGAGATATTTTTACAGATAGAAGGGTCGTAAATCAAGTCGCTCATAGTTCCTTCCCAGGTACGGTCGAAGTTTAAGCCGAGAAGATGACCATCGGCATTTAAGATAGGACTTCCTGAGTTACCGCCAGTTGTGTGGTTACCAGCGATGAAAGCAACGTGCATGCTGCCGTCTTTATCAGCGTAACGACCATAATCTTTTTCTTCATAAAGTTCACGCAAACGGTCTGTAACGACATAATCATAGATATTAGGATTTTCCTTTTGCATGATACCATCTAATGTTGTGAAATGTTTGTATGTGACAGCGTCTTTTGGTGAGAAACCGCCAATCTTACCGTAGGTTACGCGCAAAGTGAAGTTTGCATCTGGATACATCATCTTGTCTGGATTCTGCTCAGCATGATATTCCATTTGTCCGCGCATAAACACTCTTTGTAAATCGGCGATCTGATTATTCAATTCAACGCTCTTTGTTCTTACATTATTAATATAGAAATCCATCACGTTGTTATATGCCATGAGAGCTGGGTCTTTAGCGAGTTTCTTTGCCTTCGATACCTTGAAGCCATCTAAGAACTTATTAATTTCTTCTTCCGAAGTAAACATTGTCTTAGCAAACAATTCATCTACGTAGGCTTGAACGTCGGCATATTTTTCAACTAT
Organism: Bacteroidales bacterium; assembly: GCA_017466405.1. Lineage (GTDB taxonomy): Bacteria > Bacteroidota > Bacteroidia > Bacteroidales > F082 > Limimorpha. The sequence goes on along the minus strand of JAFTUF010000015.1, from coordinate 27,096 downwards.
AGTGTTAAGAAGTTCTGGACGGAAATCTGCAGGTTGGTTGTCGATATATTCTTGAAGCACCATAGCAGCGACTTCTTCATCAATCGGTTGATAATAATCTTTGAAGAATACCTTTGTTGCTTCCTTAGCATTTGCGATAAGTTTGTCAATATCTTCTTGAGGAGTGTCTTTTGTGACCTGAGAAAGCTTATTGAAATTAGCGGCAAATGTTAAGATTTCAATTTGAAGCGCTGTCTCCGAGAGATATGTTGTTGCCAAACGATAAGGTTCATATTCAGCATAAACTTTCTCGAAGTCAGAAATCAAATTAAGGTAAGCTCCTCTTTGACGGCTCTTATAAGCCCATTCCGTAAATTGTCTGTCGAATTCTTTTTTCTTTGGAATACCTTTGAAGTTGTTGATACCTTCGATGACGCCCATCCATTTTTTCCATCCGTTGCCGAGATGAGCATGTTTTGAAGCGTATTGGATTCTCACCTGAGGATCTTTTTCTTGGTGTTTGTTATAAATGTCGAGGATTTTTCCGCGGAGGTCAACGCTGACTGGATAGATAACGTTAGCTTCTTGATGTACAGCCACTGCTGGGAGATATTCGTTTGTACGAGCTGGATATCCGAACACGAAAGTGAAATCACCTTCATTTGCACCTTTAAGAGAAATAGGGAAATGATAGTTTGGTTTGTAAGGGACGTTATCTTCGCTATAGTCAGCGGCTGAGCCATCAGGAGCGACATAGATACGGAACACTGAGAAGTCGCCGGTGTGACGAGGCCATACCCAGTTGTCGGTGTCGCCGCCGAACTTACCAATATTTGAAGGTGGAGTTCCCACCAAACGAACGTCTTTAAACACTTCGTTATAAATCATGTAATATTTGTTACCATTATAGAAAGGCTTGATGACGACTTGATAGTCTGTTGCTTCTTCTGCACCTTCTTTAATTTTCTTAAGGTTAGCCTTAACTATTTCTGCTCTCTCTTCATTTGTTGTCTCTCTTGTAATGCCTTCGAGAACTTTATCTGTGACATCGACCATGCTCTTGAGCATAACAGCGCTGATGCCTGGACAAGGAAGTTCTTCTTCCTGCGACATAGCCCAGAAACCGTGAGTGAGATAATCGTGTTCTACGGTGCTGTGATATTGAATCCAGTCGAAACCGCAGTGATGGTTGGTGAGAAGGAGACCTTTCTCGCTGACGATTTCGCCAGTACAACCTCCGTCAAACAAAACGACAGCGTCTTTCATACTGCTATTGTTGATGGAATAAATATCTTCTGCAGTGATGTTCATACCCATCTCTTGCATTTCTTTTTCGTTGTATTGTAACAACATAGGAATCCACATTCCCTCATCGGCTCTCACCTTTGTGAAAAGCGATGCTACGATAAATAAAGTTAATAGTGCTTTTTTCATATTACTAAAAATTTGATTCATTTCAATTTCTGCAAAGATAAGAAAAAAGTTTAGAGTTTTAAAGTTTATGTAGAGACGTGCCAATTACTCAAAAAAATAAACAATATGTAATTGATACGTCTGATGAGGGTTTGCGTTTTTATGCGTTTTCCATAACAACTTTCTATTGCTCAACATCTTCGCTTATTTATGCATAAAAATGCATAGATTAATTACTTGCATTCAGGATTTTACGATTATATTTTTGCGACGTAAAACTTTTAAAACATTACGTCATGAAACAAAAATTCTTAATCCTAAGCTTGATGCTTCTGCTAGTGCCTACATTGAAAGCGCAGATACATCCAGAAGCATCTATCGACATCAACAACATCAAGACAAACCTGTATGGTACCGGCAACTTCTTTAGAATGATTGTCCAACACCCTGGTTTCGGACCTACTTATTACAACAACTACGCTGTTCCTGCCGATGGAGATTGCTCAACAATTTTCAGCAACTCATTATGGATTGCAGGTTTGGACGATGACAACAACATTCATTGCTCTGCTGTACGTTACAATCAAGTGGGCGAGGATTTCTGGTCAGGACCTTTGCGTACCACTGACGCCACTAACGACATCTACAGCGTCATGGACTATCATCACGTGTGGAAAATAAAACGTTCCGACATCGACGCCATTATTAATAACACGTGTACCGACATACCTGAAGACATTCTCACATGGCCTGCTCATGGCAATGTTGAAGACGGTTATGCCGCCAATCTCGCTCCTTTCATCGACACCGACGGTGACGGTTTCTACAATCCTGCCAATGGCGACTATCCTGACATCCTCGGCGATATGGCTCTTTATTGCATCTTTAATGATAACTATAACGTTCATACCGAATCCGGAGGCAAGGCATTCGGTTTGGAGATACACTGTATGTTGTACGGTTTCAACGCTCCTGACGACGAAAAACTCAACAACACTCTTTTTATGCGTTACTGGATTCACAATCGCTCATCTAACGACTACAACAACGTATATGTAGGTCTCTGGAACGACCTTGACATAGGGTACGGCTACGACGATTACGTAGGATGTAATGTAGAAAAAGGTTACTTCTATTGCTACAACTCTTCCGATATGGACGGCATTGGAGAACCTGGTTCTTACGGTCTCAATCCTCCAGCACAGATTGTCATGTTTCTTGGCGGCGCTAATGCCGATGCCGACGACATCGACAATCCGAAGTTTGACGAGAACGGTTTTCAAATCGTTGACGAAAGCATAAACGGATTAGGTTATGGCGACGGCGTCATAGATAATGAGCGTTTGGGAATGTGCAGTTTTGTATATAACAATAATAGTGCTACTATCAATGGAGACCCTGAAAAAGTCGATGAATATTATAATGTTCTCAAAGGACTCTGGAGAAACGGAGATAATATTTATTACGGAGGCATTGGCGTTGAAGGAACTCCTGGAGTATCTAATATTCCGTGTAAGTTTATGTATCCTGACAACTCAGACCCATATAATTGGGGTACGGGAGGCGTAAATCCTAACACAGAATTTCCATGGAACGAGGAATCTGCCAACAACGGCACTCCTAATGAGAGCGGCGACAGACGCGGACTTGCATCATCTGGACCTTTCACTTTCGAAAGCGGTGAAGTCAACATCATCGACAAGGCTTTTGTAACTTATTGGCCATCCGAGAAATTCGACAGAGACGAGATGAATGAATGGGCGGACTATATCAAAGAATATTTTATTAACAATTTAAATAAGTAAGACCATGAAAAAGTTTACATATATCTTGACTTTTATTCTCTTAGGAATGAATTTGACAGCACAGAGCGTATGGGATGGAAAACGCGAAGCCATAACAAAAGGCTCTGGGACAGAAACAGATCCATATCTTATTGAAAACGCCCAAAACCTTGCATGGCTCGTATATCTCATAAATTACGACTATGATGAATGGACCGAGGGAAAATATTTCAAGTTGACAACCGACATCGACCTTAATGGGAACGCAGACAATCAGTGGATTCCAATAGCTGCTGGCTTAAGTATGACAGGCGGAAACAAGTTATTCGGCGGCACTCTCGACGGCAATTATCACAAGATAACAGGACTCTACATCGACGAGAACTCAGAGATAAATAATGAAAAATCACTATGGTATGAATCGGAGGCAGCCTTCTTCAGTTGTATGCCGGAAAATTCTCTGATAAAAAATCTTCACATTGAAGGTTACATTAACATTGATGATAAAGAATGTGCAGGTTTTTCTGCTATGGGAGGCAACTTGGAAAATTGTGTGTCTAATGTCGATATTGAATCTACTATATGTGCAGCTGGTCTTATGGTACGCGCAAATTCAATAAAAAACAGCGTCAATCTTGGTGACATAAAAGGCGACCTTATAGTAGGAGGCATTGCAGCTTATTGCCTTGAAAGTATCGAAAATTGTTACAACGTCGGCAATCTGACCGGAGGCGAGCTTGTTGGAGGCGTTGTTGGATATCTGATTAAAGCAAGTGCTATCATGAAGAATTGCTATAACGTTGGAAATATCAACACATCGGAGGAGACAGAATTTATGGGCGGCCTTGTTGGTAAAACGAAATCAGACACCTCAATAGAAAACTGCTATTACCTCGAGATTTGTATTGAGAGTTCTAATGAATACGGAGAAGCAGAGACTGCTGAATTTATGCGTTCCCACGAATTCGTGACATTGCTCAACAATAACACAAATGTCTGGCAATATGACGCACAAAATTCCAACAACGGTTTCCCTATCTTGAATAATTACTTCCCTCTCAATATTAACCAGCCATATGAAGAAGAAACTGTTCTTGTATTTCCTAATCCTACAAGCGATTACATAAAGATAAGCGGCGACATTGTCTCATACGAGATTTTCGATATCTTGGGTAAGAATGTCGTTAACTCGAGAAAAGCATCTGGAAAAACTGAGAGCGTCTCTGTCGCAGACTTCACCTCTGGATTATACTTCGTTAAATGTCTGTTAGAAGACGGAAAAGTCGTCACCAAAAAGATCATCGTAAAATAATCTCCATAAATCCTAGACACTTTGTTTTTGCTGTGGCCATTAATAATTTGATGGTCACAGCTTTTTTTATAAGAATATTATTATCTTTGCACTCACTAATCCCAAATTTATGAAATATGACTATTGAAATTTATACCCCATAAATAATTATAAACATTTATCTTATTTCGGATAATTATTTGTATATTTGTAGGCAATTTGGTGGTAATAGTACCACCAAAAAAAGTGGTAAAAACTAAATAATGAAACTATGGAAAATAAAAAGCTACAATCAGTATTAGAGAATTGGCAGAAGATTCAGCCATTGTCAGAACAAGACCGTAAAAAATTAAGCAAGAGGTTTACTATAGATTTTAACTATAACAGTAACCATATTGAAGGGAACACACTTACATACGGTCAGACCGAGTTATTGTTATTATTTGGTATAGTGATAGGAGAGGCTGATTTCCGCGACTGCGAAGAGATGAAAGCCAGCAATGTTGGTTTACAAATGATGATGTTAGAATCGAGTGAGAAACAAGTTCTTACCCAGAATTTCATTCGTACATTACATCGTACACTATTACGCGAAGATTATACAGTCTATCGTAATTTACCTGGAGGCATTCAAACAAGTTACGTAATTCATGCCGGACAATATAAGACACGTCCTAACAGCGTCATTACTCGTTATGGCGACCGTTTTGATTATGCTTCTCCAGAAGAAACACCTGCAATGATGACAGACCTCGTCGATTGGTATAATAAGGAGGAGCAAGAAGGCAATCTTTCTCCTATTGATTTGGCAATACTATTCCACTATCGTTATATTAGGATTCATCCTTTTGAAGACGGAAATGGACGTATCGCTCGTTTGATGATGAATTACATCCTATCAAGACATGGTTATCCTATGATAGTTGTACGTAGTAGATTGAAGTACGACTATTTAGAAGCATTACATCGTGCTGATTTGAATGTTGGTTCCGCCCCTGTAGATGGAGCAAATGCCTCATTAAAAAGCATTCGACCTTTTCATAAATATATGCTTGATTTAATCACTAAAGAAATCGGCAACGATATATTGTTTTTAACAGAACACGATGAAAATATTTGGTGGTATGATGGAGAAAGAGTAGTTTTCAGAACATCAACTTATAATAAAATATTGCGTACCATGCAGATAGAACCAAAGGCTACATTATCCTATTTACAAGGTGAGGTCGGTATTAATCGTTCGGCATTACAAAAAATGTTATCTTCATTACAAGATAGAGGTTACATTTCGAGGGATGATAACGGTTCCTGGCGCGTGTTTATCACGCCTTCTATTTACTAATTCTTATTAACATTTCTCAGAAAAATATTTATTATCTTTGCAACTTAATTTAAACTTATAAAACTCTATAAAAATGGAAAATAACGACAAACATTTCAAGCGTTACACGGTAACGACAGCATTACCGTACGCTAATGGTCCTGTGCATATTGGTCACTTAGCCGGCGTATATATCCCTGCCGACACTTACGTCCGTTATCTACGAATGAAGGGTGAAGAGGTTTTGTTTGTCGGAGGCTCCGATGAACACGGCGTGCCTATCACTATCAAAGCTGAAAAAGAAGGTTGCACTCCTCAAGACATTGTCGATAGATACCACAACATAATCAAGAAGTCTTTCGAAGAACTCGGAATAAGCTACGACATCTATTCTCGTACTTCCTCTAAAACTCACCACGAGACAGCTGCCGCTTTCTTCAAGAAACTCTACGAAGACGGTAAATTCATCGAGAGAGAGACAGAACAATTCTTCGACCCAGAAAGAAATAAATTCTTGTCAGACCGCTACATCATCGGCACTTGCCCTAAATGCGGCAACGACCACGCTTACGGCGACCAATGTGAAAAATGTGGTTCTTCTATGAGCCCTGATGAATTGATAAATCCACATTCTGCTCTCAGCGGCGCTCAGCTCGTCAAGAAAGCAACAAAACACTGGTATCTTCCTTTAGACCAATATGAAGAATGGCTCCGCGATTGGATTATCGAAGGTCATAAAGAATGGAAACCTAACGTTTATGGTCAGGTTAAGAGTTGGTTAGATAATGGTTTACAGCCTCGCGCTGTCACCCGCGATTTAGACTGGGGCGTGCCAGTGCCTCTCAAAGAAGCCGACGGTAAAGTCCTTTACGTTTGGTTCGATGCTCCTATTGGTTACATATCAAATACTATCGAACACTGCACTGAAAAAGGAACCGACTGGAAAAAATGGTGGAAAGACGAAGACACAAAACTCGTCCACTTCATCGGTAAAGATAATATCGTATTCCACTGCATCATCTTCCCTTGCATGTTGAAAGCTTACGGCGATTATATCGTCCCTGAGAATGTTCCTGCAAACGAGTTCCTCAACTTAGAAAACGATAAGATTTCTACATCACGCAACTGGGCAGTATGGCTCCACGAATATCTCGAAGAATTCCCTGGAAAACAAGACGTCTTACGTTACGTTTTGACAGCGAACGCTCCTGAGACAAAAGACAATAACTTCACTTGGAAAGATTATCAAGATAGAAACAATAACGAATTGCTCGCTATCTTCGGCAACTTCGTAAATCGTACTTTGGTTCTTACTCACAAATATTTCGAAGGCAAGGTTCCAGCAATGGCAAATCTCAACGAAAAAGACAATGCCGCTATAGAAGAAATGAACCAATATCCTGAAAAGATAGGTCATCTTTTGGATACATATAAATTCCGCGAAGCTTTGTCGGAATTGATGAACCTCGCTCGTCTCGGAAACCGTTATCTCACCGAAAACGAACCTTGGAAACAATTCAAGACTGACCCAGAAAGAGTGAAGACTGTTCTCGCTGTATCGTTGCAAATCGTTGCAAAACTCGCTATCTTGTCAGAACCATTCCTTCCTTTCTCAGCAAAGAAATTACAAGCTATGATTGGCTTGAATGTTGAAGGATGGAATCAAGCTAAAGAAACAGTTCTGTTGCCAGAAGGCAGCGTCATCGGCGAAGTTGAGTTGTTATTCACAAAGGTTGAAGACGAGACCGTTGCTGCTCAAATCAAGAAGTTAGAAGATACTAAGAAACAAAATGAGTTGAATGCTTGGGCTCCAAATCCAATCAAGCCAAATACGAATATCGACGAATTCGGCAAGATGGACATCAGAGTGGGAACAGTTTTGGAATGCACCAAAGTCCCTAAGGCTGACAAGTTATTACAATTCCTCATCGACGACGGCATGAACAAACGCACTATCGTTTCAGGTATCGCTAAATATTATCCAAATCCTGAAGAATTAGTCGGTAAACAAGTATGCTTCATCGCTAACTTCGAGCCACGTAAGTTAAAAGGCGTCACCAGCGAAGGCATGATTTTATCGGCAGAAGACAAAGACGGAAGATTAGTCGTCGTAACTCCAAGTCAGCCTGTCGCTCCTGGAAGCAACGTCGGATAAAAATTCAAACGCATACCAGACGACTGTTGTCTGTTGACTATTTTAAGGAAGGATAGAATGCATCTTCAATGTGTTCTATCCTTTTTTCGTCGTTGTTACCGATGACAATTGATATTATATCGAAACGCACGTCGTTGTCGTATTGGAATCTGTTAACATAACTGTTTGCTGCCCATATCAGATGTCTTCGCTTATACACATCGACGGTAGCTTCCGGTTCGACGAGATAGTTGCTTTTTCTCGTCTTAACTTCCACAAAGACAATAGTGTCGCCGTCTTTTGCGATGATATCGACTTCTTTATGTCCGCAGACCCAGTTAGTATCTAAAATCTGATAGTTCTTTTCGAGAAGAAAATCGACGGCAATTCTCTCGCCCATCGATCCAATTTCATTGTGTAATGCCATATTTCATAAATTTTGAGTTCAGCGACAAAGATAGAAAAATTATTCTGATTCTTCTTCGTATCTTCAATTATTTATTACTTTTGTGACAAGGTAAAACGATAAACAATTATAAATAAAAAGAAATATGATAACTTTTGAAGAAGACATCCGCAACGAGAACATTAAAGACATAGCAAAAATGTTGATGACAGCAGCACGTACCGCACCGAAAGCAAGAGGCACCGACAATCTGGTTCTTGCTATTGCCACCGACGACAGCATCGCTGAGATTGCAGAGAAGATGCGACAACTCGCTGTTGAGCGCGAGATGCCATTCTTCGATCGCGACGCTGAGAACGTTATGAACTCTGCTGCCATCGTTTTATTCGGCATGAAGATAAGTCCGTTAGGATTGAATTGTGCCGCCTGCGGTTACAAGACATGCAGTGAGAAACCTAAGAACGTCCCTTGTTTCTTCAACGCCAACGATATGGGTATCGCCATCGGTTCGGCTGTCTCTCTCGCCGCCGACATGCGCGTCGATAACAGAGTGATGTTCTCTGTAGGACAAGCCGTCATGGAATTAGGAATGATGCCTGAAGCCGAGATGGTTTTGGCATTGCCATTATCCGTCAAAGGAAAAAGCATATTCTTCGACAGAAAATGATAAGACACCAAGTCACCTCAGCGACTCAGTGTCTTATCAACTCACTAACTTAGTAACTCAGCAACTCAGTAACTCAGCAACTCAGCAACTTAGCAACTCAGCAACTTAGTAACTTAATAAAGTCCTTCGTAGCTTTTGAGTTCTATCATTGAAGCGTTCATCTCATATTGAGCAGAATATAATTCCAAAACGGCGTTTTGATAATATTCCACTTCCAACAGATAATCAACGAGGTTCATTTCTCCTTGTTCAAATGATTTCAAAAGCAAAGCCTGACTGTCGAATTGTTGCATTGATTCAGCAAGAGCGCCTACATTATTTTGTAAGGCTTTTACCTTTGCAAAAAGACTGTAGAGGTAATTGTAAGTAACTTCTTTTTCGTTCATGAGCATCGACTCTGCTGCTTCTGCCTGTAATTTCGCGCTCTTCACACTGCCTTTGTTGTGCCATAATGGAAGCGACAATCCAATTGATGGTCCATGTTCCGACTCGTCTTTACCGATTTCTGCTCCATAACCGATGTTAAGCGATGGGAACCATTCAGCCTTGCTCTTCTTCACCTGTTGCTGATTCAAAGCAATCTGTTGACGCATCTGTTCAAAGACAGGATTACTCTGCTCGACTACAGAATACCATTCATCGAAATTCTCAGGAAGACTTACGATAGCATAATCTTCATATTGGAAGTCGATGTCTTTGCCACCGTTGAGAGTCTTCAGACTTGCCATAAGGTTTTCTTGATGAATAAGTTCTAAGTCGTAATTATTCTTAGCGTTAGCGAGATTCATCTTCGATTTGTTATAATCCAAGATATTAGCTTCACCAAGTTCCATCATCTTCTGATAAGCGTCGGCAATCTTAACAGCATTGTCGTAGTTCTGTTCGTAAAGTTTAATCTTCATCTTGCAGAAAACGAGTTCCGTACAGATATTTTGTACTTCTGTCAAGACACCCATTCTATCAATCTGATATTGAATGTCGATGATGTTATCGTTAATCTTGATGATCTTACTTTCGTTAGTGTAATAAGTAGGAAATGCAATCTCTTGAGAGACACCCATCTCAACCTTATTACTTCCTTCTGAACCAAACTTATAGCCAGCTTCAATCTCAGGATTCTCGAATAAAGAATATGCGTTATTCGTAGATTTGTCAGCTTCCATTTTTTTATGATGAGCAGACAAAATTGTGCTGTTAGCTTCAATGGTATCCAATACATTTTGATATGCGTTTTGAGCAAATATCACATTGACGCACAACAAGAATGATATAGTTAAAATAATTTTTTTCATGGCTTTAATCGTTGTTTTGTGAAGATTGTTTTTTAGAATAAATCATCTCGTAAATAATAGGAATGACATACATATTCAAGAATGAAGATGTGAGCAGACCACCGAGTACCACCACTGCCATTGGACTTTGAATCTCGTTACCAGATTGTGAGCCGTTCATAACCATTGGTATAAGAGCCAAAGCTGAAGTGAGAGCCGTCATGAGAATCGGGTTGAGACGGTCTTTAGAACCATCGACAATCGACTGACGTAATGAGATACCTGCGCCCATACCATATTGATAACGAGAGATGAGCAAGATACCGTTACGTGTCGCGATACCGAACAAAGTGATGAAACCGATGATAGCAGGGATACTTACTGTATTTGATGTGAGGAATATTGCGAAAACGCCGCCAATCAAAGCCAAAGGTAAATTTAATAAAACTATAGCTGAGAGAGTTACGTCTTTAAACTCACCGTATAATAATAAGAATATTACGAAGATGGCTATGATGGTCATAATCATAAGAGTACGTGATGCTTTCTTTGCACTTTGGAATTGACCGCCGTATTCAACCATATAGTTTTCAGGAATATCAACAAACTCGTTTACTCTTTCTTCTATCTCATTTACGATGCTGACGACGTCGCGACCTGAGGTGTTGGCAGAGACGACAATCTTACGTTGCACGTTCTCGCGGCTGATGCTGTTAGGACCGCCTACAGAGACAATCTCAGCTACTTCTTCCAAAGGAACCATAGTACCTTCTGAATTGACTATCAAGGCTGATTTTATTCCTTCGATGCTTTCTGTGTAGTTTTTGTTAAGACGTAAGACGAGGTCGAAGCTGCGTTGTCCTTCATAGACTTCAGCGACTTTATCACCAGAGAAAGCAAGTTCTATATAATGGTTGAACTCTTCCATGCTGATACCGTGACGAGCGAGCATGTCGCGTTTGGCACGAATCTGCAATTCCGGTGTCTCTGTCTGTTGCTCAACGCTGACGTCAACCAAACCTTCGATGCCTTCAATTTCAGCTTTTATCTCGTTGGCTGTCATGAACAACTGTGTCAAGTCAGGACCGAAAATCTTTATCGCGATGGAAGCACGTGTTCCTGTCAGCATGTGGTCGATGCGGTGACCGAGAGGCTGACCTACAGTAGAAGCGATACCTGGGATAGACGCTAATTTCTCACGAACATCGGTGAGGAACTCTTCCTGTGAGCGGTCTTTCAAATCGAAGTTGACGTCAATCTCAGCACCGTTGGTAGATTGTGAGTGTTCATCCAATTCGCCACGACCAGTACGACGTGCGGTGGATGTCACTTCTGGAATAGAAAGCAACTCTCTTTCAATGATTTTACCGAGATTGTTGTTTTCGTATAAAGAGACGCCAGGCTTACAAACAGCAGAGATTGTCAATGAACCTTCGTTGAAGTCAGGCAAGAAACTTTGACCCATATTGAAGAACATTGCCAAAGCTACGACTAACAATACTATTGTTCCTCCGAGAATGGATTTCTTATGTTTTAAAGTCCATTCTAAAGAGCGGCCGTAGATTTTGGTGAGATTCTTTGAGAGCCAGTTTTCTTTCTCTTGTTTGGTGAGATATTTCTCATCGGTGAGCATCAATCTACATAATAAAGGTGTCACTGTGAGAGCTGTCACGAGCGACATCAAAGAAGCGATGATGTAAGCGATACCGAGAGGTTTCAACATTCTGCCTTCCATTCCTGAGAGGAAGAATATTGGGGTGAAAGCGACGATTGTGATTAAAGTAGCGTTTAAGATTGAAGTACGGATTTCGCATGAACCGTTGAAAACGATATTGAAAACACTGTCGCGTTCTTCTTTAGGTTTGAGGTGATTTTGTCTCAGTCTCTTATAAACATTTTCCACGTCGATGATGGCGTCGTCAACGAGAGAACCGATGGCGATACACATACCACCTAATGTCATGGTGTTGATATTCATACCTAAAAGATGCATCACTATGAAGCTGCCGAGCAATGAAAGCGGGATTGCCACGACTGAGATGACTGTCGTTCTGAAGCTTCCCAAGAAGAGAAGGAGAATCACGATAACCAAGACAGCACCTTCTACCAAAGCTCTAGCAACGTTACTTACAGAAGCCTCGATGAAGTCAGCCTGACGGAAGATTTTAGTATCCATAGTGACATCTTCAGGAAGTGATTTCTTAATTTCTCTTAAGCTTCTTTCGATGTTCTTTGTAACTTCCAAAGTGTTGATATTAGGCTGTTTAGAAATTGAAAGAATGATAGCGTCTTCTGCGTTGAGAGAAGCGAAACCCATTTTCACTGCGCTGCCGAGAACTACTTCTGCCACGTCAGAGACGACGACAGGTTTTCCATCGACGGTCTTGATGAAAGTCTTTCCGAGTTCTTCTAAGTCGGTGCTGCGACCCATTCCTCTGAGAGCGTATTCGTTGCCGAAGTCACGGACGACACCACCTACAGAGTTGACGCACATCGACTGACAGATGGCTTCCATCTCATGCATACTTATATCGTAATGTCCCATCTTGACAGGATCGACGAGGATTTGATATTGTTTAAGGTCGCCGCCAATGATTGTTACTTGCGACACGCCGCCTGTTGAAAGGATGGCCGGTTTCACAACCCATTCTGCCATAGTTCTCAAATCCATCATAGAAGTGCTGTCGGCTTGAAGTCCTACGAAGAGAATCTCACCCATAACACTCGATTGAGGAGCTAAGACAGGAGTAACGCCTTCAGGAAGAGCTTCTTCCAAGGTGACCATTTTCTCGCTGACGATCTGACGTGCGCGATAGACGTCCATGCCCCAGTCGAATTCTACCCATACAAAAGAATAACCCATCATTGAAGCGGAACGTACGCGACGAACATTGGTAGCGCCGTTCATAGCAGTCTCGATAGGGAAAGTGACAAGACGCTCGACTTCTTCAGCAGCCATACGATGAGCGTCGGTCATGACTACGACGGTAGGAGCTGTGAGGTCAGGGAAAACGTCAATATCCATCTGGCGCATAGAAGTATATCCGCCGATGATTAACAATACTGCTCCTACGAGCACGAATAATTTGTTCTCTAAAGAAAACCTGATAATCTTATTTAACATAGACACCTCCTTTTATCAATGAACGTGACCTGCATGAGGGTCTAATGCTGCTGAACCTTGTGCCAACTTAACATTGACAGCGCCTTTGCTTACGACTCTTTCGCCTGCTTTCACGCCTTTGAGAATCTGTGTGTTGTTACCGTCGGTGACGCCTTTGGTGATGATGCGTTTCTCGAAAGAATCGGTGCAAGTCTGAACGAAGACGCAGTAGATTCCCATTTCCTCTACGATAGCGCTGTTAGGTAACATGATACCCATTTCGTTGCTTTCGGCAGTGATGAAAATCTCTACAAAAGAACCTGGAAGAAGAATGCCGTTATTCTTAATCTCGAAAGTGATAGGAATCAAAGGGTTGCTGACATCAGTAGTCTTACCGTAAGATAAGAGACGACCTGATAAATCGTTTAAAGAATAGACTTTGCCATCGTTAGGAGTCTTGATATTAGCGGTTTTGATGTCTTTCAAGACAGGATAATATTTTGATTGTAAGTCGGCGCGGACGTAGAGTCTGTCGTTTTTAGCTAAAGTCATGATAGGTTGACCGGCTTCTACGTAAGAGTTGTTAGGAACCAAGATGTCTTTTATTGAACCTGAGATAGTTGCTCTGTGGAGAGTCTTGCCTTCAGGATAGTTTTGAATCATATTTTGGTAATGTTTCTCAGCTTTGAGATATTCAGTTTTTGCATCTAACAATTCGCTTTGAGAGATGAGTTTATCTTCTGCGAGAGACTGTTTACGTTCGTATTCTGCTTTTGCCTTTTCATATTCAGCTTCAATCTCTTGGCGACGAACTGCGAGGCTACCGTCAGCCATGTTATCGTTGTCGATGCTGAACAAAGTCTGTCCTGATTTGACTTCCAAACCTTCGACGATGTCTTTGTTCTCGAAAGAAACAATGCCGCTTGTTGTAGCTGTCAATATCTTTTCGCTTTCTTGAGAAGGAAGAATCTGAGCTGAAGTTCTGATGATTTGGTAAAGAGGTTCGCTCACTACTTCAACTACTTCAAAATCAATCTTTGCTTGTTGGTCTAAGCCGAATGTTATTCCGCCTTCGTGATCGTGGCTGTGAGCTGCAGGCTGTGAGCTGTGAGCAGAGTGGTCGTGGTTATGGTCATGATTGTGGTCATGGTCGCAAGTTGCAGAATGCTCATGACTGTGAGTTGAATGGTCGTGATTGTGGTCATGGTCGTGATTGCAAGTTGCTGAATGTTCATGACTGTTGACTGTTGACTGTTGTCTGTTGACACAACTATAGGAAATCAATCCTACGATGATAGCTGCGATTATTAATATTTTTTTCATTTTTATGATTGTTGATTAATAAGTTACGAAATTAGAAATTATGTAGGGACGTTCGAATACGTCCATTGGTGACAATTGATTCGCATGAGACGCAGCAATGATATATAGTTAATTTTTTATGGTATCATTGATACGTCTCTACAATTGTAAATTGTCAATTAATCAGCAAGTTGGAGGGGCTCGTAATCCGATATTAGAGATTGCGAGAGGGTTTTTATAAATTAAGGTTCGGTCAGGTCGTCGGAGGTTGATTCCTTCTTCCTCAAGGGTTAAAATGGTCGTTAAGGAATCGAAAATGAGGTTGAAGTGAGAAAACAAAGTCTCCGAGTCTAAAGAAATTTTTATCTCGTTATTGTCTTTCGGAGCGAAATAATCGTCAATAATACAATGACTTTTATCATAATCGTGATTGTGGTCGTCATGCTGTCCGAAGTCGCAGCAATGAGTATGGTTGTGACAGTCGTTATGATTTAAGTTATTGATGCATATTGGTTTATCGGGGTGATGATGATGCGGTATTATTGCATGAAGCATAAGAATCATGCAAGCTAAAGAAAGTGATATCTGACTAATTTTCTTTAACATATCGCTAAATCAAAACGTTGCAAAGATAAGAAAAAAAGTTTATAGTTTAGAGTTAATAGTTTATAGTAGTTTCAAAGTTTAGAGTTGGAAGTTTGAGAGTTTATTTTGTTGAGGGTTGAAGGGACGGAGAGACATAAGGAACAGAGGGTATAAAGTACGGACTTGGTATGGACTTGATACGGACTTGGTATGGACTTGGTTGGAGGATTTGACCACAGATTGACACAGATTATTTCTGTCCGAGAATGGACACGAATTGACGCTAATAGTTTTTTTATTTTTTGGTGTTGAGAACTTGGCATGGAATTTCTTCCATTCGAATGTGACAGGAAGTTTTTTATCACAAAAACATTACGTAGTAGATAGGAATATAAAGTATCTGATTATCAGTATGAACATTTCTATCATTCGATAAGACTACGGATTTATTGACATTGTACTCTTCTATCTTCATAAATCTATCTAAAGCCTTATAAATCTTGCGTTTAAGCATAAGTATTACATTTTTTCCAAAAAATTAAATGTGCAAATATACATTTTTTCAATATTTAAAATCTCACGGTGTACCAGATTCTATAAAGATTTTGTTTTATCTTTGCGAATTATTGACAAACAGCTTAGTAGTTTATGCACAACATAAAAATTTGCGTTATAGGTCTTGGTTATGTGGGCTTGCCTTTGGCTCGTCTTTTTTCAACGAAGTTTGAGACTATCGGTTTCGATATGAATCAGTCGAGGGTGGATGCTCTCAACGCTGGTCATGATGCGACATTAGAGGTTTCTGATGAGCTTCTCCAAGATGCTATCAAAAATCATGGCTTCAGATGTACAAGCGATTTGAATGAGATTAAGGATTTTAATTTTTATGTTGTGGCTGTTCCTACGCCCGTCGATGAAAACAACCGCCCCGACTTGAAATGTCTTCTGAGCGCGAGCGAGACTGTTGGCAAAGTCATCTCCAAAAATGATATTGTGGTTTATGAATCAACGGTTTATCCTGGTGTCACTGAAGAAGAATGTCTGCCTGTGGTGGAGAGAGTCTCTGGTTTGAAGTTCAACCTTGACTTCTTCGCAGGTTATTCTCCAGAGCGTATCAACCCTGGCGACAAGGAACATACTGTCGAGAAGATAAAGAAAGTGACGTCGGGTTCTACGCCTGAGATTGCCAACATCGTGGATGAGGTTTATAACACTGTTCTTGTCAATGGAACGCATAAGGCTCCTTCGATAAAAGTCGCAGAGGCGTCGAAGATCATAGAGAACTCGCAACGTGATGTCAACATCGCTTTTATGAATGAGTTGGCTAAGATATTCAATGCTATGGGCATCGATACTCATGACGTTATTGAAGCCGCTGCCTCGAAGTGGAACTTCATCAAAATGAGTCCGGGTTTGGTGGGCGGACATTGTATCTCCGTCGATCCTTATTATCTCATTCAGAAAGCGCAGGTTTATGGTGTCTTGCCGCGAGTAATGTCGTCGGCGCGTCGTCTCAACGATGGCATGGGAGAATATGTAGCACATCAGGTGATTAAGCTGATGAATAAGAAAGGCGTGCTTGTCAAAGATTCTAAGATTCTTCTCTTGGGAATCACTTTTAAAGAGAATTGTCCCGACATCCGTAACACTAAGATAGTAGATATTTATTCAACATTATCGGAATATACGAGCAACATAACTGTCTATGACCCGTGGGCTGAGGCTGCCGAGGTGAGACGCGAATATGGAATTGAAATCGTGAACGAACTTAATGCTCCGGAGAGATACGATGCTGTGATATTAGGCGTTGCTCATAAAGAGTTTTTGTCGTTAGATATCAAGGCGTTGCTCAACGAAAAAGCCGTCGTCTATGATGTCAAAGGCGTTTTAGATAGAGACGTTGTTGATGGGAGACTTTAAGAGTTACTGAGTTGCTGAGTTGCTGAGTTGCTGAGATACTGAGTTACTGTGAACTTAGTATCTTAGTATCTTAGCATCTCAGTAACTTAATTAGCGTGAGCCGTATCCTGAGAAAGGATAGAGTGTCATCGCCCAGCATGCTCCGTAAGGTGCTCCGCCCAGTTTTATTTTACCGAGACTGCCGCCGTCGTAGCTTATAGTGTATTCACGAAGCAGCTGTTGTGTAGGGTCGCCAGAGGTGCTGCCCTGATGTATGTCGTCGGAGTCTGTAATCCATATCTTGGTAATCAAGCCTGTAGTATTGTCGATTTCGTAGCCCCACAATGTTGTCGCGTGGAGCAATCCGCCGTTAGATCCTAAGGATATGACGAGTGACACCGCGCCTCTGTCGATGAACTCTACGACATAATCGGTGAATTTTTGCAAGCTAGCATTACCCGAAAGACCTGAGCCGCCGCCCCATAGATAGTAGCCACCGAACTCGCCGGAGATGCCGTTGGTATATTCGTGATACATATAAGGCAGAATCTGATTCCACACGTTGGAGTAATATCCGCCAGGAGCATTAGGTTGAGGACAATAACCCGGAGTCATTGAAGAATAGATGTTACGTCCTTCAAAATACCATATCACGCCATGGTCTGGATAGCCGCCTGCGTAGATGTCGTTCCACAAATCACGATACACCTCCATGAGAGCGAGGTTATAAGTATGTCCGTCTTCATAAACCTTCGTTCCAGGACCAGAGACCGCTCCCGATGGCAAGCTGTTGCCTGCTGACACATAGCGATCTTGCCACCATTGAATTATGTTAGAAGCAGATGCAGCCCAACACATATTGATATCAGGGCCTCCAATCTTCAGCTTGTTAACATCGTACCAACCAGAGTTAATCGTGACGCCTTCAACAAAGACGATTGAAGTTCCCGTATCTGGATTGTCTTCTTCCTCAGCAGTGAAAGTTATCTCATTGGAAGTGACCTCGTTCTTCTTAGCAAAAGCGGTATAAGTTCCAGGAGTGAAAGTAGAGAATTGATTTCCGGAGATTAAAATGTTGTTGACATAAATCTCTGATACATTTGTCACGTTATCTCCGTCTTGCATTACGGTGAAAACAACAGCGTCGCTACCGTTTGCGGTGATGGATGTTGTTGAAGCAGAAAGTACTATAGGTTTCTCTGGCTCAATATATTCTTCTGCGAATATGTTTATCTCGTTGGAAACGAGTTCTCCTTTTTTGGCATAGACTTCATAATTTCCAGCGACCGTAGTCGTGAAAGTATTGCCGTTTATCTTATTTCCATTGACATAAATCTCTGATTCGGAAGTCACTTCATTGTTATCTTGTTTTACTGTAAATGTAACAGCGTCAGTTCCATCAGCGATGATGTTTGTTTTTGAAGCGTAGAGTTCAATTGGCTTTTCAGGTTCTTCTGGTTCCTCAACTTCTTTTGCGAAGAAAGAAATTTCGTTAGAAGTAACGTCGCCTCTTTTTGCGTAGGCTGTATATTCGCCAGCGACGGTAGTAGTGAATTTATTTCCATCAATCTTATTTCCATTAACGAAGATGTCGATTTCGTTGGTAATATTTCTTCTTCCCTCCGCTACTGTAAATATCACAGCATCAACACCATCAGCGATGATTGTATCAGTAGATGCAGTAATTGTTATTGGTATTTCAGGTTCGATATATTCTTTTGCGAAGAAAGAGATTTCATTAGAAATTATTGTGTCGTTTTTCTTAGCATAAACGATGTAATTACCTGATTTTATAGTTGAAAATACGTTACTTTCGATAATGCTATCGTTGATATAAATCTTGCTTAATGAAGTCACATCGGTGCTATCTTGTATTACTGTAAAGTTAACAGCGTCAATGCCATTAGCGACGATGGTGTCGGTTGATGCAGAGATT
Source organism: Bacteroidales bacterium (assembly GCA_017466405.1). Lineage (GTDB taxonomy): Bacteria > Bacteroidota > Bacteroidia > Bacteroidales > F082 > Limimorpha. The sequence continues at coordinate 8,005 of JAFTUF010000015.1, read as the reverse complement.
GTTATCGGACCTTCGACTTCTGGTATTTCCGGTTCGTCTGGATCTTCTGGTTCGTCTGGTTCATCAGGAACGACTTCTTTTGCGATGATAGTCACTGTGTTAGATTTCACTTCTCCTCGACGTGCATAGAATTTGCAGGTATCCGGTTCAGTGGTTGAGAATGTGTATCCGCTGAGTTGTTCGTTGTTTGCGGCGAAATAGATGAGGCAGTCGTCGGTGACGTCTTCTTTATCGCATAAGACTGTAAAAGTAGCGATATCTTCGCCGTTAGCGAGGATTTCTGTGGTATCGACGCTTAGAGTTATTGGTTTCGTTTCCTCAACTGGAGGTTTTGGTTTACAAGATGTTACGTATAACAATATCAACAATGAGAGGTAGAATAATTTTTTCATTACAGTTTGATTTTAAATTTTTGTGATGAGTGGCAAAGATACGAAGAATTAATGATTATTTGACGATATAAATATAGTTGTACTATTGGGTTGAAAAGCGCTGTAGGCGCGAAAGACTATAGGCAGGTGGTGAAGCTTTAGCGGAACCCCTGCAAAAAAGTGTGCAAGAATAATAGAAGTCCCGTAGGGACGACAGTAAATAGACATTAAATGGGAAGAAAATTTCAGTCGTCAAAGATATATCTTTCATCACATTCTATCCCATATGCTTTCAGAAATGATTTATATTCATCACGAAATGTCATTGTTTTATGATGTTCGGATTGATTCTGAATATAACGACCTGTCTTATCAATTAATGCCGGGCTTACAGAAAATGCTCCATATCCTTCTTGCCAAGAAAATTTGTTGTAATGTTTGTTTATTGTTTTTATCCATCGACTGCTATCTGACTTGATAATTCTAACAAAATCTGAGAGAGAAGTGTTTTTTGGTAAGGTCGTAAGGATATGAACATGACTTTCTATTCCTCCAATCTCAATTGGCATGCCCCCTGAGCCATTGATAATACCTCCAATATATGAGAAAATTCTTCCCAAATCTTCATTCCTCATTTTCACTCCATAGTTTTTGACATGGAATATGATATGAACATTGATTTTAACTAATGTATTTGCCATAATTCTGGTTCCTTCTGTCGCGCCTACAGCGCTCTGATTCTACTTGTGGTTATTGTTGCAGGGATTCCGAGCTTCGCTCTCCATCACCTGCCTATAGTCTTTCGCGCCTACAGCGCGCTAACTGATGCAAAGGTACAGATTAAATTTGTTATAAAATCATGTGATGTAAAAAAATCTGTTTCGTCTACAGCGTTTTTTATGGTTGTTCTTTTACCGTCGTATTTCTTCTACTTTTAAGTGTAGTTACAATAAAAAGATATTTCTTATTGCGTTTGTCTTTTTTCTAAAATTATTTTCATATTTTTGCAGGGTTAAAGAATTTACAAACAAAATAAATCATACAATTATGGCATTCAACTTAAGAAACAGAAGCTTTTTGAAGTTATTAGACTTCACACCAAAAGAAATTCAATATTTTTTGGACTTGGCTCGCGACCTCAAACGCGCTAAATATGCTGGTACAGAACAACAAAGATTAAAAGGCAAGAACATCGCCTTGATTTTCGAAAAGACATCAACACGTACACGCTGCGCTTTCGAAGTAGCTGCTTACGACCAAGGCGCTCACGCAACATACTTAGGACCTTCAGGTTCACAAATCGGTGTTAAAGAATCAATGAAAGATACAGCTCGCGTTTTGGGACGTATGTACGACGGTATCGAATATCGTGGCTTCGACCAAGCAACAGTTGAAGAATTGGCAAAATACGCTGGCGTACCAGTATGGAACGGTTTGACAAACGAATTCCACCCAACACAAATCTTGGCTGACTTCTTGACAATGTCGGAACACACAGACAAACCTTTGAACAAAGTTACTTTCGCTTACGTTGGCGACGCTCGTTTCAATATGGGTAACTCTTTGATGGTCGGTGGCGCCAAGATGGGCATGGACGTAAGAATCGTCGCTCCAAAAGAATTACAACCAGATGCAGAACTCGTTGCAACATGTAAAGAAATCGCTAAAGAAACAGGTGCTACAGTTACAGTTACCGACAATGTTGAAGAAGGCGTTAAAGGCTGCGACTTCTTATACACAGACGTTTGGGTATCAATGGGCGAACCAGCAGAAGTATGGGCTCAACGTATCAGCATGTTGAAACCTTACCAAGTAAACGGCGAAATGATGAAGATGACCGGCAATCCAAAATGTAAATTCATGCACTGCTTGCCAGCTTACCACAACTTGGAAACACAAGTCGGCCGTGACGTTAACAAACAATTCGGTCTCGATGGTATCGAAGTTACTGAAGAAGTTTTCGAATCAGAAAACTCAATCGTTTTCGACGAAGCAGAAAACAGAATGCACACCATCAAAGCTGTTATGGTAGCAACATTAGGTGACTGATTCTAGAAAATAATATTTAATTTATATCAGCTCCGGGTATCATTATGATGCTCGGAGTTTTTTTGTGTAAAGTTTAGGAGTTGAGAGTTTATCATTTCGGATGTTTATAAAGGAACAGGCGGTATATGGCGATTGTATCTTTTGATTACGAAATTTCTCTTAAAAAATTGGATTTATACTTTAAATATTTTGGGAAAGGTTGTATCTTTGTAAGTTGTTTAGGGTTAATATTGTTATTTATTAAGTGTTTTATATAGTGCTAATTATCAACACATTGAGAAAATCATATTATAGCGATACCTTGAGTATGCATAATATATTACATAGAGAGTTCCTTTTTTAGAAAGATTTTTCTTGTAAGATTTTCATTTGGGGATAAAATTTCATATATTTGCCATAAGCATTTTGAGGAAATATAGTCTTAACTTACATAGGAGAAAATATTGATTTACAATATAATATATTTTTTCATGTGAGTGAAAGGGCGAAGCTGTAAGTAAATGTCAACAGACAACGGACAACAGTCAACAGGTTTTGTTGAGCAATAGGCTGAAAACAGATAATTTTTTTAATATGAAAGAATTCTCTTCGAATCTTTTTTGGGATGTAAATCCAGACAATATTGACATAGAGGAACATGCGTCTTTTATAGTACAACGTGTTCTTGAATATGGCAGCTTGGAAGATTGGAACTATATACTTTCATATTACGGAATATCGCGTATATTGTCTTTGGCATTGCAATTTCGTAGTTTGGACCCCAAAGCATTAGCGTATATATCTGCAATTACCAAAACTCCGAAAGAAAATTTCAGATGTTACATTACGAGACAATCGAACCAGCAACATTGGAATTATTGAAGCAGTTGCAAGAAATCCCGCTTTTATCAGAAACACGATTGGTGGGAGGAACTTCTTTAGCATTACAAATCGGTCATCGTAAATCTATTGATATTGATTTGTTTGGTGCAATAAATTGTGAGCATTATGAATTGGTTGATGAGTTATCTGATTTGGGCGATTTGAAAATTCTTAAAGAAAGTAAGAATATTCATGTTTATCAGCTGAACGGAGTTAAATTAGATATTGTAAATTACAAATATCCTTGGATGGAACCAATGTTTGTTGAAGATAATCTTAGACTTGCTGATATTAAGGATATTGCAGCGATGAAGATAACAGCAATCATAGGGAGAGGAACCAAAAAGGACTTTATAGATTTAGCATTTTTGTTAGATATATTTTCTTTAGATGAGATATTAAGTTTCTACGAAATGAAATATTCAGAGGCGTCACGGTTTATGGCAATGAAAAGTCTGGTGTATTTTGACGATGCGGAGCGTGATCCTCTACCATTTATGATAAAAGAAAAATCGTGGAAAGATGTTAAAAATAGAATTTTAAGAGAGATACAAGTTTGTTGACTTCAATTCAAATAAACTTATAAACTTCCAACTCTCAACTTTCAAACTACTCTAAACTTTTAACTCTGAACTTTAAACTTTAAAAATCATATATCATGAAAGGTATCGTTTTAGCAGGTGGTTCTGGCACTCGTCTTTACCCGATAACAAAGGGTATCAGCAAGCAGTTGCTTCCTATTTTCGATAAACCTATGGTATATTATCCGATTTCGGTCTTGATGATGGCTGGGATACGTGATATATTGATTATATCTACACCGCAGGATCTTCCAAGTTTCAAGCGCTTGCTCGGCGATGGCTCCGATTATGGCGTTAACTTCAGTTATGCAGAACAGCCTTCACCAGATGGTCTCGCACAGGCTTTCATCATTGGCGAAGAATTTATCGGTGACGATTGCGCTTGTCTTGTCTTAGGTGATAATATTTTCCAAGGCGCAGGCTTATCAACACAGTTAAAAAATGCAGTTGCTGATGCTGAGCAGAATAACAAGGCTACTGTCTTCGGTTATTGGGTCAATGATCCAGAGCGTTATGGCGTGGCTGAGTTTGACAAAGACGGCAATTGTGTATCTATAGAAGAGAAACCTAAGAATCCAAAGTCTAACTATGCTGTTGTAGGGCTTTACTTCTACCCTAACAAAGTCGTTGAGATTGCAAAGAATGTAAAACCTTCGGCAAGAGGTGAACTCGAGATAACATCAGTGAATCAGGCTTTCCTCAACAGTGGAGAACTCAAAGTGCAGGTCTTCGACCGCGGATTCGCATGGCTCGACACAGGAACTCACGACTCTCTCGCTGAAGCTTCAACATATATCGAAGTCCTAGAAAAACGTACCGGACTTAAAGTCGCTTGTTTGGAAGAGATAGCATATACACAAGGTTGGATTTCAAAAGAGAAAATGCAAGAACTGGCACAACCGATGATAAAAAATCAGTATGGTCAGTACTTACTTAAATTGATAAACGAATAATTTTACAACGATGAGACGTAGTATAGTTATAACAGGTGGCGCAGGTTTCATTGGAAACCATGTCGTAAGATTATTCGTAAACAAATATCCAGAATATAACATAATCAACTTAGACAAACTCACTTACGCTGGTAATTTGGCAAATCTCAAGGATATAGAAGACAAGCCTAATTACAAGTTCGTGAAGATGGACATCTGCGATTTCGAGAATTTCTATCAGCTTATGCAAGACGAAAAAGTTGATGGAATCATTCACCTCGCAGCTGAGTCGCATGTCGATAGAAGTATAAAAGACCCATTCACCTTTGCAAAGACAAACGTAATGGGAACTTTAAGTCTGCTTCAAGCAGCGAAATTGTACTGGGAAAGTCAACCAGTTCCGTACCAAGTAGCTCACGGCTCACAGCTCGCGGCTCAATGCCGATTCTATCATATTTCCACCGACGAAGTCTATGGTGCTCTCGCAATGAATCATCCAGAAGGAATAGAACCTCCATTTAAGACTGTGGCTTCTTCTGAAGGTCATAAAGCTTACGGTGATGAGTTCTTCTACGAAACAACAAAATACAATCCTCACTCACCATATTCAGCAGCTAAGGCAAGTAGCGACCATTTCGTAAGAGCATATCACGACACATACGGAATGCCGACAATAGTGACAAACTGTTCTAACAATTACGGACCGTATCAGTTCCCTGAAAAGTTAATACCTTTATTTATTAATAATATACGTCATCGTAAGCCGTTGCCGGTTTATGGTAAGGGTGAGAACGTCCGCGACTGGTTATATGTTGAAGACCACGCAAGAGCGATAGATTTGATTTTCCATGAAGGAAAAGTGGCGGAGACATACAATATCGGTGGTTTCAACGAATGGAAAAACATCGACTTGATTAAGGTGATGATTAAAACGGTTGACAGAATCCTTGGTAACCCAGAAGGCACATCATTAGATCTTATCACATACGTCACCGACAGATTAGGTCACGATGCACGTTATGCAATAGACTCTACTAAGTTACAGAAGGAATTATGCTGGGAACCATCGTTGCAGTTTGAAGAAGGTATTGAAAAGACAGTCCGCTGGTACTTAGACAACCAGGAATGGATGGATAACGTCACAAGTGGCGAGTATGAGAAATATTATGAGGAGATGTACCATTCGAATGGAAAGTTGAAAACTGAAAATTTATAGACCCCGACTTTAAACAAAAGATGTGTCTCGTTTTCTTATATAATATTGAAATTCTGATGCGTTTCCACAAGATAAACTTATAAACTTCCAACTCTCAACTTTAGAACTACTATAAACTATTAACTCTGAACTTTAAACTTTGAAGAACATGGATAAAGTACGTTATTGGATTGATTTGGCAGAATATGATCTTGTTACTGCAGAGGCTATGTTCGAGACAAAGAGATGGTTGTATGTGGGGTTTATGTGTCATCAAGTTATAGAAAAGGGTATTAAGGCTTATTGGAATGCTAATTTAACCACAGAACCACCTTATATTCATAATTTGATAAGGTTAAATGAAGGGTGTGGTTTGGATAAATTGATGACTGAGGAGCAACTGGACTTCATAGATATGATGATGCCTCTCAATATAGAGGCACGATATCCGTCGTATAAAGATGAGTTATTTAAAACATTAACAGCAGAACGTTGTCGTTATATTGTAGAAACAACAAAGAAGATATTCGTATGGATAAAGGACAAGCTTTAAAATTAGCACGCCAATATAAGGAGGTTATTTGTGACCAGATGACTGTTGTTGATGTGTATATGTATGGTTCTTACAGTAAGGATTGTGCAACAGAACAAAGCGATATTGATATTGCTGTTGTCGTTGACAATATCACAGAAGATGTATTATCTGTTATGACCAAATTGTGGCGTGCAACCCGAAAGGTCAGTTCGTACATAGAACCAGTTCTTGTCAATAGACAACATCCATCACCTTTGTTTGACGAAATATTAAAGTGTGGAGTTAAAATTTGATATAAAAGTTGATGTCAATGACATCTCTACAAAATAAACTTACAAACTTCCAACTCTCAACTTTAAAACTACTATAAACTATTAACTCTGAACTATAAACTTTAAACTTTAAAAATGAAATATCCTATAGGCATACAACAATTTGAGAAACTGCGTGAAGAGGGATGGGTTTATGTTGATAAAACTAATCATATACATCGCATGGTTTCCAATGGGACTTATTTCTTCCTTAGTCGTCCTCGTCGTTTCGGGAAGAGTTTGCTTATGTCAACAATAGAGGCTTATTTCGAGGGAAAGAAGCATTTGTTCGAGGGTCTTGCCATAGAGAAGTTGGAAAAAGATTGGTTTGAGCATCCTGTTTTACATATTGATTTAAATGCGGAACGTTACGCGACAACAGATGAGTTGAACAACATCTTAGATACGTATCTCCGCGGATGGGAAAAGTTATATGGTTCTGAAGAAGGCAATAACGAGAGTCTTTCCCGTCGTTTTCTTGCAGTAATAAGAGCTGCCAAACAGAAGACAGGCCGTAATGTTGTTGTTCTTATTGACGAATACGACAAACCTATGCTTCAGGCTATTGGCAACGAGGAGTTGCAGATACAGTTACGCAACATGCTGAAGGCTTTCTACGGGACATTGAAGAGTGCTGACGGCGACTTGAGGTTCGTGCTTCTGACAGGTGTCACCAAGTTTAGTAAAGTTAGCGTGTTCAGCGATTTGAATAATCTCAATGATATTTCAATGGATTCGGAATACTCCGATATATGCGGTATATCCGAAGAGGAACTTCACGATGTCTTTGATGATGAAATCGCAATATTAGCCGAGCACAACAATCAGTCGAAAGAAGACGCATATAAAGAATTGAAAAAACGTTACGACGGATACCATTTTAGCGAAAGAGCAAGGGGCGTTTACAATCCGTTCAGCGTTTTGAATACACTGTCCAAAAGGGAATACAGAAGTTACTGGTTCAGCACAGGAACACCGACATATCTTGTGGAATTGCTGAAAAAGTTCGACTTTAAGCTGGAAAATCTGTCGGGATACGAAGCCTCGGCAACGACTTTAGACAGCATACAACTTAATGTAGACAATCCGATACCTGTTCTGTATCAGAGCGGTTATCTCACGATAAAAGGCTATGACAGGGAACTGAGGCTTTACACCTTGGATTTCCCT
>JAFTUF010000031.1 GCA_017466405.1 Bacteroidales bacterium | reverse complement strand
TACAATAACGAACGTATTAAATTAAGATTAAACGGAAAGAGTCCGGTGCAATACCGAACTCTTTGTATGTAATTTTTTTTATTAATCCGTCCAACTTTTTGGGGTCAGATCATTACATTCTTGTTTATTTTTCATTGGTGTTGTTGATACGTCTCTACACTGGGCGACTCATCAACTTTCCATATTCTTTGTCAGCATCTCGACGAACTTGAACTCGCTGAGTAGCTGTTTTGCAATGATTCTGATAAGGGTATATCCTGGAATGGCTATAATCATTCCCAAGACTCCGCCGATATTTCCTGCCATCAAGATGACCAAGAAAATCTCTATCGGATGAGCGAAGACGCTCTTAGAATAAATCGTGGGTTGCAAGACAAAGTTATCTACTGCATTGGCAGCGACGAAGACTCCTATGATTTCTAATGTATTAGGTAAGATTAAGTCGTAAGCGTTGACACCGAGATTGGAGATGATTCCGATGACAACACCGATGGCGCCGCCCATAAGAGGACCGAGATAAGGAACAATGTTCATGAAACCGCCGATGATGGCTATTATCAAGGCATTGTCGATGCCGAATATCGTCAGTCCAATGAATATCAATACCATCATGCATAATAGCTCTCCCATAAGTCCGAATATATATCTTGTGAGCAGCACTCTCGAATCGTGGATGATATTCTTCATACGCAGCGTCTGGTTGTCGGGAGTGATGGCGATGAATATGTTACGGATTATATCAGGTTCCCGCAAAAGGAAAAACGTGAGGAAGATGGTTGAGAAAATCCCGACGAGAATAGAACTCGTCTTTGAGACAAAACCGCCTACAACGCTGCTCAGATTATCCCAGTTGATGATGGAATAAAGTTTAGCCTCAACCACCTTCAAAAGATCTTCCTCCGGTCTGATGATATTATATTGAATCAGTAAATTGTAAATTTGCTCCAAAGGTTTCTCAAAATACTCGACTATGGCTTTGGTGTCTATTTTGGATAAAATGCTAATCTCTTTGTTGACTAAAGGGATGATGATTAGGAACAAAAGAGAAAATAGCAGAAACATGGCTATCATTGTCAGCACTGCAGATACAGAACTTCCCAGATGAAACTTCTTGATGTGAAATTTCTTTAACACATCGCATAAGGGACGACCTATTATCGACAAAATCGTCGCGATGGCGAAATACATGAAAATATCTGGAAAGAAATAAATCAATGCTGCAATCGCCAAGATCCCCGCTATAGGTTTTATGAATGTGATAAGTTTTTCCATGCTGCTTTTTTGAGTTGCTATGTTACTAAGTTACTAAGTTACTAAGTTGCTAAGTTGCTAAGTTACTAAGATACTGAGTTATCAAGTTTCCAAGCATTTCTCAGATTCTCAGATTCTCAGATTCTCAGATTCTCAGTTTCTTAAAAAAGGTTCTCTATTGCCATGCCGAACAGACTGCCGAGTGTTATTCCCATTTCGGCTGCTTGTTTAGGCATGATGCTGGCTTCCGACATTCCAGGCACGATATTGACTTCTATAAAGAACAATCCTTCTTCGCTGAGGATGTAGTCGAAACGAGCGAAGCCTTTGCAACCGAATTTCTCGTAAAGCATAGCCGACGTTGCCTTCACCTCTATCTCTTCTAATTCTTCCAAATCGGCAGGTGTTATCTCGTCTGATTTTCCTTCTGTATATTTCGCCTCATAGTCGAAGAAATCGTTTTTAGAGACTACTTCTGTGAGAGGCATCACCATCATCTTGCCTTTATATTCCATCACGCTGCAAGCCAACTCGCGGCCTTTGACAAATTTCTCGCACATTATCTGGTCGCCGGCATTGAAAGCAGTCTCGATTGCTTTGTCGAAATCTTCGGCAGTGTTGACTTTACTTACGCCCACGCTCGAGCCGTTGCATGTAGGCTTAACAAATAAAGGTAATCCGAGTTCATTGATAATATCATTTTTGTCGATGAAATCACCTTTGTTGATTGTGACGGAAGGAGAGACGGTAGCGCCGTGAGCAGCTGCTATATGTTTTGTCAAATCCTTGTTGAATGTCAAGGCACAAGTGGTGAAATTAGACGAGGTGTAAGGAATATTTAACATCTCGAAATAACCTAAAATCTCTCCGTTTTCGCCTGGTATTCCGTGAACTGCATTGAAAACAGCATCGAAAGTTATTTTGTTTCCGTCGATGGTGACAGAGAAATCGTTCTTATCGACAGGTAAATGTCTGTCGTCTTCAGTCAGACAGTACCATTCACCTTTCTTTATGACGATGATATATGAATCGTAAACGCTTGAATCTAAATGTTTTTTTACAACTTTGGCACTCTTGATAGAGATTTCGTATTCTCCTGAATAACCTCCACAAATAATTGCAATCTTTCTCATAATATTATTTCGATAAAAAAATTAAAATCGTTATCTTTGTCGCACCAAAATTAATAAAAACGTCGTTATTGTTGTACATTAAAAAATAAAAATAAATGAAAGCCTTTAAATTTTTAACTAAAGGGGCATTTTACTTAAATCTTTTGATAATTATTGCATTGGTTATCATTATAATAGAAGTTGCGTTTTTCTCTTTGAAGGGATATACTCGTCACGGTGAAGAAATTCTTGTGCCCGATTTTATCGGTCTGAATTGCGATTCTATTCTTGAGAAATATAGTGATGATTTCAACTTTATTATGTTGGATAGCGTCTATACAAGAACACTTCCAGAAGGTTCTTTGTTTCAACAAGACCCTCACCCTAATTCAAAAGTGAAGAAAGGTCGTAACCTATACTACGTGAAAGTATCGGAAGCTCCTGAAAAAGTGGCTATGCCAAACTTGAGAAACCTTTCTTTGCGACAAGCAATGGTGCTTCTCAAAGCTAACGGACTGAAGGTTGCTGAACTTAAATTCGTTAATCACTTTGCGAAGAATGCCGTTGTTGACCAGATGTTTAATGGTGAAATTATTGAACCAGGAACTGAAATAATTAAAGGTAGCGAACTGAAACTCCTCGTTGGTTATGGCGTAGATGATAAGAAGACACATCTTCCTAACCTTTTGACAATGAAAAAAGAAAATGTTAAGAATAGCGTTATAGAAGCTTCTCTCAATCTAGGAAAAGAAATATTTGATGATTACGATGAGGATGATAATTATAGGGTGTATAAGATGGATCCTGCTTATGATATTGAAACACTTGTGAAGCTGGGATCGAAAGTTAATGTGAGGTATCGTTCAGCAAATAAATTTGATTTCGATTCTTACGGAAGAGAGTTGTTTAAGAAAGATTCTGTTTTGTCGGTGATGAAAAAGAAAAAACTTTCCGACGACACAATTAAATACGTAACAGATAGTTTTGATTATATAATAACACATCGTTTGTTCTTGTTCGATTCTATAAGTCGCGAGTATGACAAGAATCTTGTCTATGAAAAGAAATTCTTCAAATACATTTATCGTGACAGCAATATTGATGTAGATTCGTTGTATGAAATTATTGAATACAGATTAGATAACATATATTATGAAGAATAGAATTTTAATTTTAGCAATATCATTATTTATTGGCTTAGGCGTCAGTGCTCAGGAATATCTGAAGGGATTTTCTTATAATACGAAGAAAGTCGATGAGCAGAAGACGAGAGAGACCTCTAACACTTTGACGCTGCCATTCTTCGACGACTTCTCTGAAGTTAACACTTATCCCGACGCAACTAAATGGCAAAACCGCAGCGTTTTGATTAATTCGGGATTTCCATTGTTTCCAACAAATTACAACGCAGCTACTTTCGACGCTCTCGATGAGACCGGAAAAGTGTATCCTCATGCAAGCAGTTCTCCATTCGTTGCAGATTCCCTAATATCTAATCCTATAAAATTAAACGACTTAACACCCGCCGACTCTCTGTATTTTAGCTTCTATTATCAGCCTCAAGGTAATGGAGATGCACCTGAAGAAACAGATTCGTTGGTGCTGATGTTTGGTTTTGTCTTGGATACTTTCAAAATAGAATACGACACTATACTTGTCAAGGATATGCTCTCTTATATGCAGCTCGATACTATTTCTATCGGCGACATCTTATATCACGACATGAATTCCTCATGTGATCAAGATATGTATGCAATATCTGAAAATCAATATACTATCGCCGACTCCATGAAGAAAGTCGCTATTCCTTGCGACACTGTATTCTACTCTGAGATGGTTTGGAATCATATCTGGAGCAGCCCAGGAATGACACTCGATTCTTTCTTGATCGTCAACGACAGCGTCTATTTCAAACAAGTGATGATTCCAGTCAAGGACGAGAAATATTTTGAAAACGACATGATAGTGCTTTTCTATAACTATGTCACGATGCCGACAACGATGTATCCTAATGATAGAAGCAATGTGGATAATTGGAACATCGACTTCGTTTATTTTGATAAAAACCGTTCTTACGACGATACAACATATCCGCTTTTGACTTTCTCTGAGAAATCACCATCTTTATTGAAACGTTATCAGTCGATGCCTTATCGTCAGTATAAGAGCAATCCAACAGCAGTGATGACGTCAGAATATCAGATGTTTATCGCTAACTTGGATTCGGTCGGCTACAGTACTCAATATACATGTAACATAGAAAACTTGTCAAATGGATGGACATTTGATTACAGCAGCAAGTGGTGTAATCTTTCGCCATTTGCAAATAATGGTTTCCAAAATTCATCAGGCGACAATGCAACGCAGTCAAATCCAGTTCTGAAGAATTTCCTCTTCGATATGGACGACAAACTAGACACGACATCATATCTCATAACACATATCATTTCTGTTGAAGACGAGACGTCACCGGTAAAAGGCGACACCTTGTACGGAATACAGTCGTTCTATAATTATTATGCGTATGATGACGGAACTCCAGAAAGAGGCTACGGCGTTGTTCCTGACGACTCTTATTTCGCAACGCAATATACTATTTCAACGCCAGATACAATCTGCGGAGTGCAGCTGCTTTTCAACAGGACTCATAACGACGCCAATTACGATTTCTTCGATATAGTACTTTGGAATGATAACAACGGAAGACCAGGTAATGAGTTCTATCGTCTTCAAAATCAAAGACCAATATGGAGCGATACGATTTATAAATTCGCTTATTATCCTTTCGATGAAGTCTTAAAAGTCAATGGAACTATTTATGTCGGAATAATGCAGCATTCGAGAGAAAGCATCAATATCGGCTTCGACACTTCAAAAGACAATAGTCAATATAATTTCTTTGAGACAGGCAACGGATGGGAAAACAGCCTGATGAAAGGTTCTTTGATGATACGTCCTGTAATTGGCGGCGATTACGTCATTGAAGAAGAAATAAATGTCAATAAAAACAGACTCGGACTTTATCCTGTTCCTTCACAAAATGAGATAAATATCAGTGAGTTGCCAGCTCAGTCGTGCAACGAAATTATGATATTCGATATGACAGGTCGTATGATGAAACGTTATTACAATGATGTCAGATTAGACATCAGCGATTTGTCGAACGGACTTTATCTCATGAAAGTCGTAACAGAAGAAGGTAAGATATATTCTGAAAAGTTCTTAATTTCCAAATGATTATGGCAGTGAATTTTGAGGATATAAAAGAAGAGGATAAGAAGCAAGATTTCGTAGGTCGTTATCAGGACGATGAGACTGAAGAGACGACAGAGTTATATGAACATTTTCGTATCGTAGCCGACCCTGGGCAGTCGTTGGTTCGTATCGATAAGTTTCTTCAGAATCGTATGGAGAATGTATCTCGCAATAGGATACAAAACGCTGCTAAGGCTGGAAGTATCTTAGTGAACGGCAACGCGGTAAAACAAAATTATAAGATAAAACCTAACGACGTCGTCACTATTGTGCTCTCGTTTCCGCCTCGCGAGATTGTCATCACGCCCGAAAATATTCCTTTAGAAATAGTCTATGAAGACGACGATGTCATCATCATAAATAAACAAGCTGGTCTCGTGGTTCATCCTGGTCACGGCAATTTCGATGGAACTCTTTTAAATGCTTTGGCATATCATTTTAAGAATACAAACCAAAAAGTTGAAAACGGTTTCGGTTATCTCGTACATCGTATAGACAAAGACACTACAGGTCTTATGATTGTGGCGAAGAACGAGACGGCGCAGACCGTACTTGCAAAACAATTTTTTGAACATAGCATTACGCGTCGTTATCAGGCGCTCGTCTGGGGCGATTTTGAAAATGATGAAGGTACGATAGAAGGTAACATCGGACGCAGTCTCAAAGACAGAGTGGCTATGGCAGTGTTCCCTGACGGATCGCAAGGAAAAACGGCGGTCACGCATTATAAAGTATTAGAAAGATTTAATTACGTGACATTGACAGAATGTCGTCTCGAAACAGGAAGAACGCATCAGATACGCGTGCATTTCCAATATACAGGACATCCGCTTTTCAACGATTATCTCTATGGCGGCGACACAATAATAAAAGGCACGACATTCTCGAAATATCGTCAGTTTATCGAGAACTGTTTCAGAGAGATACCACGTCATTGCCTGCACGCTAAAATCTTAGGTTTCGTTCATCCGACGACGGGAAAAGAAATGTACTTCGACTCGGAACTTCCGAAAGACATGGTAGCGGTTTTGGACAAATGGCGTAATTATATAAAAACAAGAACAGAATAATTCAGTAAAGACGCGTCAATTACACCTTAATAATGAGAAATGTGTAATTGACACGTCTCTACAATTAAAAATTACATTATGGTAGTAGTAACGGGAGCAGCGGGTTTCATTGGCAGTATAGTCGCTGGTGAACTTAATAAAAGAGGTTTCAACGATTTGGTTTTGGTCGATGATTTTTCCAAGAAACAAAAGGAAAGAAATTATATTGATTTAAAGTATAATGCTTTAGTCGAGAGAGAATTATTTTTCGATTGGTTTAAAGAAAACCATGAAGATGTAGATTTCGTTGTTCATCTCGGAGCTCGCACCGACACTACGGAATTCGATTGGAATGTGTTTGTTAAGTTGAACGTTGATTACACCGAGACGATATTTTCTTTGTGCGCTGGATATCAGATTCCGTTGATTTATGCTTCCTCGGCAGCTACTTACGGCAATGGTGAGTTAGGTTATGACGATAGTCACGAGGTGGTGGAAAAATTACAGCCATTGAATCCTTACGGACGCTCCAAAAATGAAGTCGATAAGTGGATTTTGAAACAAGAGAAGCAGCCGCCGTTCTGGGCAGGACTTAAGTTCTTCAACGTTTATGGACCTAACGAATATCACAAAGGACGCATGGCATCTGTCATTTTCCATTCTTTCAATCAGATAAACGCAACAGGAAAAGTGAAGCTCTTCCGTTCACATCGTCCCGACTTCAAAGACGGACAGCAACTCCGCGACTTTATCTACGTTAAAGACATTGCAAATGTTATCTGTTTTATGATAAGTCAACAGACAACAGTCAACAGACAACAGACATCGTCCACAAAAATTTTCAATTCTCAACTTTCAACTTTCAGCTTAAAAAGCGGTTTATACAATCTCGGTACCGGCAAGGCCCGCAGTTTCTATGACTTAGCAGCTGCTACTTTCAAGGCGATGGGAAAAGAAACCAATATAGAGTTTATCGACATTCCTGAAGACATCAGAGATAAATATCAATATTTTACCGAAGCCAATATGTCGAAGTTGAGAGCAGCTGGCTACGATAAAGAATTTACATCTTTAGAAGATGGTGTCGAAGATTATGTGAAGAATTATTTGATGGTTTGATAAGTTCCAAATTAGACATTTTCTGATGTCAAACTTCTTTCTCTTTCTTCTCTAACTCTTTATCCAATTCGAGGAGAAATTTCTTGGTTTTTTCCAATGTCATCAAGACGCTTGTCTTTCTTTCTAATTGGTCGAAGTCTTTTTTAAGAGCGTCTTTTGCACCTTGAAGCGTGTAACCTTGGACTTTGACGAGTTGGTAAATCATGCGGAGATAGCGGAGGTCGCGTTGTGTGAACATGCGGTTTCCTTTGTTGCTTTTCCTTGGTCTCAATACAGAAAACTCGCTTTCCCAATATCTTATGAGAGATGTGTTTACATTAAACATCTCAGCCACTTCGCCTATGCGGTAATATAATTTCTCTTCTTGCATAATTAGTCCATTGTTTGTGATGGAAGTTGCGACAACTCGAGAATCTTGTCATATTCTTCAGGAGTTAAGTCGTTGTAGAAAAAGTTGATAGGGTTGACGGCTTTGTTGTTCTTTATCACTTCGTAGTGAAGGTGAGGAGCTGTCGATTTACCGCTGTTTCCCATAGTACCAATTTCCTGACCTCTCTTTACTTTTTCACCTTTTTTCACTTTGATAGTTTGAAGGTGAGCGTAGCGAGTCTTATAGCCGTAACCGTGATCTATGATAATATTGTTACCGTATCCGTTTTTGATTTTCTCAACTTTAGCGACGACGCCGTCACCAGTAGCGTAGATTCCTAATCCGGCAGGACCGCTGAAGTCGATGCCGCCATGGAATTTTGTTACTTTATAAAACGGGTCGGTGCGATGACCGAAATGCGATGATATTCTGTAGATGTCGGTACCTTTGACAGGCATGATGGCAGGAATGCAACTCAGCATCTCCGACTTATTTTTTGCCATCTCGTAAATCTCATCGAACGATTTTGACTGAACATAAAGCTGACTTGTAAGAACGTCGATTCTCTTTGCAGTGTTGACAACCATATCAGAGTTGACATATCCGTCGAGAACCATGTAACGGTTGGAACCTCCGTAGCCAGCTTTTCTCACTGAGGTCGGGATTGGCTCAGCTTCAAAAATCATTCGGTAGATATTGTCGTCTCTGTCTTCCAACTCGCCTAACAACTCGTCGAGTTCATCGACTTTGTCGTTCATAATGTCGTATTGAAGTTTAAGATATTCAATCTCGCGAGCCTGCATTCTCTCGGTTGGGGAACCGAAGAAGTTCTGAATGAGGATAACGATGAGGAAAGCAGTGACACTTGTGGAGAGAAGATATAACATCACACTCCAGAATTTTCTTTTTCCTGAAGTCTTATATTCTTCGTATTCAAGAGTCTGAGGATTGAAAATATATTTTTTTCTTGCCATTGTATGCTATTGGGAAATAAGTAAAAAATATTCCATCTATTCTGCAAAAATAATATTTTTTTGAACTAAATTTGCAAAAATATTTTTTGAATTAAAATTTAACACATTATTATATATGAAAGCAAGTGAAATTCGTAGTAGTTTCTTAAAATTTTTTGAATCGAAGCAACATCTCGTAGTGGCTTCAGCTCCTATCGTTGTAAAAAATGACCCGACTTTGATGTTTACCAACGCGGGCATGAATCAGTTTAAAGATATTTTCTTGGGCAACGCACAGCCTAAATCGGTGAGAGTGGCTGACATCCAAAAATGTCTCCGCGTTTCCGGAAAACACAACGACCTCGAAGAAGTAGGTCGCGACACTTACCATCACACTATGTTCGAGATGATGGGTAACTGGTCGTTCGGCGATTACTTCAAAAAAGAAGCTATTGCGTGGGCATGGGAATTCCTTACAGAAGTATTGAAAATCGACAAGAATAAATTGTACGTCACTGTCTTCGGCGGCGACGCTAAAGATAACTTGGAACCAGATAACGAAGCTTTTGAATTCTGGAAAGAACATATCGACGAGTCGAGAATCATTTACGGAAGCAAGAAAGACAACTTCTGGGAAATGGGCGACCAAGGTCCTTGCGGTCCATGTTCTGAAATCCATATCGACATCCGCGATGAAGAACAACGTAAGCTCGTCGATGGAAAAGAACTCGTCAACAAAGACGACCCTGAAGTCATTGAGATATGGAACCTCGTTTTCATGCAGTTTAACAGAATGGCAAACGGCAGCCTCGTTAACCTCGCAGCAAAACATATCGACACAGGAATGGGATTTGAACGTCTCGTCCGCGTCATCCAAAACAAGAAATCAAATTATGACACCGACGTCTTCACTCCTTTGATTAATAAAGTCGCTGAACTTTCTGGCAAAGAATACGGCAAAGAAGAAATGGTCGATATCGCAATGCGCGTTATCTCCGACCACTTACGCGCTGTAAGTTTCGCTGTCGCCGACGGTCAGCTTCCTTCAAACAATGGCGCGGGTTATGTTATCCGTCGCGTCTTACGTCGTGCCGTACGTTATGGTTACACATTCTTAGGTTTCACTGAGCCTTTCGTTTATAGAATTTTACCAGTCTTGGTACAAGAAATGGGCGAGCAATATCCAGAGTTGAAGTCACAACAAGAACTCGTCGCTAAGGTTATCAAAGAAGAAGAAGCTTCATTCTTGAGAACTTTGTCGCAAGGTATCAGACGTTTCGAGTCATATATCGAACAAAATCCAGACGCAAAAATCATCGACGGCGCTTTCGCATTCGAATTGTTCGACACCTACGGTTTCCCTGTCGATTTGACAAACCTCATGGCTGAAGAAAAGAACCTCAGCGTTGATATGGAAGGTTTTAAGAAAAATCTTGAAGAACAGAAGAACCGTTCACGTAAGGCTGCTGAGAAATCATCAGGCGACTGGGTTGTAGTTGTTGAAGACGACAAAGCAACTGAGTTTAAAGGCTATAACGAATTGACAACGACATCGAAGATTATGCGTTATAGAGAAGTCGTTGCTAAGAACAAGAAACATTATGAAATCGTTCTTGACGCAACTCCATTCTATGCAGAAATGGGTGGTCAGGTTGGCGATGTTGGAACTTTGACATCAGAAGATGAAGTAGTTAAAGTTCTTAACACAGTGAAAGAAAACGATTTGATAATTCATATCACAGATAAGATTCCAACAGAACCAGAAGCAACATTCACCGCTACAGTTGATGTCAAGAGAAGACATAAGATTGAAGCAAACCACACGACAACTCACTTAATGCACGCTGCTTTGCGTCAAGTTCTTGGCAACCACGTCGAACAAAAAGGTTCTTTGGTAAATGACGAGAGATTACGTTTCGACTTCAGCCATTTCTCAAAGATGACAGACGAAGAAATCAAAGAAGTTGAACGCATCGTCAATGAAAAGATTAGAGAAGACATTTTGAACAACACATACGAAAACGTTCCTATCGAAGAAGCTAAGAATATGGGAGCTATGGCATTGTTCGGCGAGAAATACGGCGACCATGTAAGAGTCGTTGCTTTCGACAAGGATTATTCTGTTGAGCTTTGCGGCGGTACACACATCGCATCGACAGGCCGTATCGGTTCGTTCAAGATTTTATCAGAAGGCGCTATCGCAGCTGGCGTACGTCGTATCGAAGCTGTCACAGGCGAAGAGGTGATGAATTATTTGGATAACCAGATTGAGCAGATAAGCAAGATAAAAGAAATCGTCAAGACATCAGGCGACTTGATTAAAGCGATAGAAAATCTCAACGCACAAAATCAAGCATTGCAGAAGAAAGTAGAGCAGATGATGCACGACAAGGCCGTTGCTGAAGCTCGTAGCATTTACAACACCGCTGTCGATTACGAAGGACATAAATTAGTCATCGCACGCGTTGAAGCTGACGTCAACCAGATGAGAACCATCGCTACATCAGTCAAGGAGTTAGATGCAGAAGCTATCTTGATTATGGGCGGTATTTTTGAAGGCAAACCAGCATTATGTGTGATGATTCCACAGTCGTTGGTTGACGAGCGCAAGTGGGATGCCGGAGCAATGATTAGAGAAGCAGCTAAGGAGATCCAAGGCGGTGGCGGTGGTCAGAAGACACTCGCTACAGCAGGCGGAAAAAATGTCGATGGCATAGAAAAAGCCCTCAACGTATTGAAAAATTTCTTATCTTTATAAGATATTAAAATGTAATAGAGACGTAGAATGTTACGTCTCTATTACTCAATTTATTAACCAAAAATATTCAAAATTATGAACAAAATTTCAATTCGATTTTTCAATGATCGAGAAGTCCGCGCGGTATGGGACGAAGACAATTCCAATGGTGGTTTAATGTTGTGGATATAATCGGTGTTTTAAATGAGCAAGACGATTATACCAAAAATAGGAATTACTGGAAGTATCTTAAGAATAAATTGCGTAAAGAAAACGAGCAGTTGGTTAGTCGCACTAACCAACTGAAATTAACAGCTTCGGATGGAAAGAAATATTTGACAGATACTCTTGACAGCGACGGAGTTGTCTCTTTGGCAAAGATATTTCCAAATAGTCGTTCAACTGAATTCTTAGATTGGTTTTTATACAGCGATAACACCATTGATGGTCAGAGCAAGAAGAAAGCATACACCTTATTTGAAAGTGGCTTGTTAGACAGTCTCGAAGTGGGAAGTGTGAAATGCCTGCAGCCTTGACGAACAAAATCAACGACCGCGAAATCTTCATGAAAGGAATAGATTATTCTTACTATTACGAGGAGCAGTGAATCTGATATTTTCTCGTTAAACTTAATATTCGTGTTTTTTAGTGTCGATTAGTGGTCGGATTGAGAATCGTAGAGGACGCGGCAAGCCACGTCCGTACTGAACTATAATTGACGCGTTTATACCTATCTATTCATCAAGAACTCAATGAGTTTCTGGGTGGCTCTTCCTCTGTGGGAAATCTTGTTTTTCACTTCCATCGACATCTCGGCGAATGTCTGGTCGAAGTCGTCGGGTAGGAAGATAGGGTCGTAGCCGAATCCTTTTTCTCCGTGTTGTTCCTTGGTGATGACTCCTTCAACTTTTCCTTCAAAGAGATATTGCTCGCCATCGAGATTCAACGCTATCACTGTTCTGAAACGAGCCTTGCGGTTTTCGACGCCTTCTAAGGCTTGTAAAAGTTTATTAACATTATCTTGGTATGAACATCCTTCGCCAGCGTAACGTGCCGAATAAACGCCAGGAGCACCGTCTAAAGCATCGACTTCCAAACCTGTATCATCAGCGAAACAGTCAATGTGGAAATTGTCAGTTACGAAGTTAGCTTTAATCTTGGCGTTGCCGTCTAAAGTGTCGGCGTCTTCAACAATTTCTTCATGACAATTAATATCGTTAAGACCTAAGATGTTAAAATCTTTTAAGATTGCACGAAGCTCTTCCAATTTATGAGCGTTATGAGTTGCAAAAACTAAATCTTTCATTTTTTTAAAGTCAACGGACAACAGACAACTGTCAACAGTCTTTGTCCATAATTTTATTTGTTATTATAATTTTTTTATTTTCTTTATATCGTCAACATTCGCCGGAAATCAGATGTGTTTTATAGTCTGTTGTCCGTTGATAGTTGTCTTTTACAAACTCCAGTCGATAGGAGTGATGTTATGTTCTGTGAGATATTTGTTAGTCTGCGAGAAGTGATGGCATCCGAAGAATCCTCGAGATGCTGATAGGGGAGAGGGATGGACTGTTTTCAAGATAAGATGTTTCTCATGGTCGATGAGACTTTCTTTAGCAATTGCGTAGTTGCCCCACAAAATGAAGACGAGGTTTTGTTTCTTGTCGGAAAGCGCTTTGATGGCGGCATCTGTAAAACGCTGCCATCCAATTTTGGCGTGTGATGCCGCCATATTGGCTCTTACTGTCAACGAAGCGTTGAGCAAAAGCACTCCTTCTTTAGCCCATTTCTCTAAGTTGCCAGTCGTAGGAATTGCTATTCCCAAGTCTTGATTTAATTCCTTAAAGATATTTTGCAGACTTGGCGGTTTCTGTATTCCATCGGGAACTGAGAACGCCAAACCATGAGCTTGTCCTATGTTATGATAAGGATCTTGTCCTAATATCACGACTTTGACATTATCAAAAGGAGTTAGATTAAAGGCATTGAAGATTAATGGTGAAGGAGGATAGACTATATGTTGTCTTTTTTCTTCAATAAGAAAGCTTTTAATATCAGCAAAATATGGCGAATCGAATTCTTGTTTCAGAGCCTCATACCATCTTTCTTCAATATCTGGTTTCTTTATTAGTGTCATTAAAATTAATTTAAAAATTGATATACAAATATCGATAAAATATCGTTAATTTGTATGTCGAATTTGAAAATAATTAAAACTTAAAGAAATGAAGAAAATATTTTTATTTTTGATGTTAGTTGCTTTTTTAGGAACATCCATAACATCATGTGGTACGTCTAAGTCATGTCCTTCATATAATAGCTACGAAAAATATAAAAGAACTAATCGTCAGTCAAAGCCCGATAAAGTTTACAACGATTATAAATCATATAAGAAATCATCGCGTAATGCCAAGCCGAAACCTGTTTATAATAATTATGACAAATATCAAAGAGAAGATGCTTTTTAATTTTCTTTTATGTTAATAAAAAAACCGTCCGACCTAATGTCAGACGGTTTTTATTTTGTTATTATGATTTACTTATTAGTAAACGATAACTTTTTCTGTGTATGATTTTGCACCAGCTTGAACCTTGATAATGTAAGTACCTGATGTAAGGTTTTCTACATTCAATGTTGCTGAGTGTGAACCTGCAGTATAAGTTCCTAATACGTTGTTAGCAATCATACGACCTGATAAATCATAGATTTGGTATGATACGTTAGCTTTTGCATCTACGTTGAAGTTGATTGTTGCGTTGCTGAAGATTGGGTTAGGATAGATTTCAACGCCGAATGTTTCAGCCATTGTAGCATCTTCAACATTGAGTTCTGTGTTTTCAACGAGATATTCGTCGCATCTGTATAAACCTCTACCGTAAGTAGCGATATATATCATACCTTCGTTAAATACGCCAGGGTATATTGTTGTTGTTACATCACCGACTTCGTCAACGAGGTAAGTGTATTTGTTATCGTGGTTAGCTTGTAATTGTTGTTTGATGTCCATTACAGGAACGCCTGCGATACCAGCGTTTGTCCATGTGTTCATATCATCAGAAACATAAATACCATCTTCAGTACCTAAGAAAACTTTACCTGTTGTTTTTTCAATTAAGCTTGAGTAAACAGGTTTTTGAGCTAAGTCACCTTGTTTTACTGAGAAAGAAGCTCCGCCATCATTTGAACGGAATACGTAATTTTCATTTCCGTAGTTACCTAATGTAACAACAATATCGTTTGCATTGTCTGGATTGATAGCGATGCTTGTAATAGCTTGGCCGTTGAATATTGAATCGATAGCGATTTCTTCAAATGTGATTACGCTTGGAACTGCTGCGATAGAGTCTGTTCCATCAACGCCTTGGATAGCATCGATACCTAATGCGTTATCTGTATTTGTAGCGTCTGTTAAACCTACAGCTTTGTATAATTTACCAGCTATTGTACCTACGTAAGCAACATCACCGTCGCCTGAGATTGTAACGACGTTAGGAATACCTGAGATAGTACCAATCTTCCACCAGTCTGCTACTTCATTGAATACTAAAGCGTCTCTTGTCATGTAAACAGCGTTCTTTACTGCTACGAGGAATGTTGAAGAAATGATGTCTTGTACTTCGATTGAGTCGCCAGGAACTAAATCTTCTGTAAGAGTGTAGTCGAATGGGTAGTTGCAGTTGTTACTTTCTATTTGGATAACGCTACCTGCGTTATAAGTTGTATCGTTTTCAGCTCTGTTAACGAATTTTGCTAATTGTTCTGATTTTGTATCGTTATAGTTTTCGAACAATGCTATTGGAGTTCTGAAAGCATCGCTGTTTGTGATACTTGCTGAACCATCTGTTACTGAGTATGAGAAGTTGTCTTTGTCATAGTCGGCACCTGCTGTTTGTGTTCTTAACAATGGTGTTCCAACGCCGTTAGATCCTGTTGCTGTTACGAACATTACTTGAGGATTGATAGTTGATATTGCACAAGGACCGCCAACTTTGCTATAGTCGAATGGACCGTATGTTTCTGCTGCGTTTGTTGTAGCGATGTCGTTTGGATAAATTGCACTACCAGTTGTTACGCTATTGGTATTTGGGTCGCCATATACATGGATTGTGCCGTGGTCAAGGCTACCGCCCAATGTCATGTTCAAGTCTCCTGCGAAACCAACGTTGAACATTCTTGCTACAGATGTGTGTTCTTCTTCTGTAACGAAGTAGCGGTTTGCACCTTCAAATAAATATCCGCTTGCAGCGCTACAAGTACCTTTAAATACACCACCTTCGCTACCAACGAAGAATTCGTTTACGTTGCCAGGGTTGAAAGCAATGCTTTGGATACCTAAGTGGATATATGTGTAGTTGTAATAGAATGCGCCACCTGATTGTGCTATCTGGTATGCGTTACCGTTAGAAATACATTCTAATCTGAAAATGTCTTCACCTAACTCATCTCTTAAAACCCAGAGGTTGGTGCCGCCGATTAAAACTTTTCTAGGGTTATTTGGGTACACAGCCATTGCATTATCTAATAAGCCGCGGCTTCCGAAAATATCATATAAAGTTGATGTGGTGTAAATTGTTTTCCATGTTTGACCGTGGTCACTTGTGAAATAAATGTCACCTGTTCCATTTGAAGCTGTCAAATATGCTACATAGATGTAGTTGTGATCTGATGGAGCAACAGCAACCATTTTGTATGTTTCGCTTGCTGGTAACATATTTTCTGCTCCTGTTGTGATGGTGTCTAAACCACCTTCATCATTTGTCATGAAAATATTGTGACCAACTACAGCAACGATATCGCCATCTGAACATACTTCGATGCCGTAAGCCTCTTCACCTTCCATGACTGGAGTCCATGTGTCATTTTCGTAATATTTAAGGCCTTCGTTAGTAGCAGCATAAAGTCTGTTGCCGTAAACTGCCAAATCATTGACGAATTTTGATGTGTTTTCGATTTGTGTTAAAGAATTGCCGTCAAATGCGTAGATGCCTGTGCCGACGAAGCTGTTTTCATAATTAAGGTCTGATAAACCATTTTGTTCGTGAGCTCCACGACCGTCACCAGTACCGACATAGATTGTACCGTTTTCTGTTTGTGTCATGCAGCTTACCATCAAATTGTCGCTGACAGTTTTCCATGTGATACCGCCATTAACAGATTTGAAAATGCCACCGCCCATTGTGCCGATGTAAATAGTTTTGTTTGAAGCATCCTGATTGTCGTAGACGATTCCTCTTGTCAAAGAACCATAATTGTCAGGTCCTAAAGATGTCCAATTAAAACCTTCTCTTGTTTGTGTTCCTTCATTCGAAACTAACCATGCCGGATCGATTAAACCTGTCTCTTGATTAGCTCGAATGCTCTTCATAAACGATTGTGCTGTTGTTTGAGCTGTGCTTCTAGGATTGTACTTTCCAGAATCACCGTTGGCAACAACAACAAAACTTGTTTGCGCTAAGATAATGATTGTCAAAAGCAAACTAATTGGTAAAAATCTTCTTTTCATATCACCTAATTTAGATATTTATTACTATTAAATAATTCACCTTTTAAGGGTGCTAAATTACTATAATTTTTGATTTTACGCAAGTTATTTTCAGAAAAAAAATATTTTTTTTCCGAATCATTTTTGTGATGTATATAAGGTGGTTTTAAGTCTTAAAATATCAAATGCTTATGTCTCCTTTTATCAGTATTTTATTACGGATGATGAAGGTAACCAGCCAATGCTGCCATTTGCGATTTTAATTTTTTCCCATTTGTCTGTTCTGTCCAATATTTTTACTTTTGAACCTTCATGTAACACAAACAAATCAACACTTGATGAGGATGGTGAACTTTTCACTGTAATAGTAGGATTTATTACAATACCTTCGTTATGGTTATTGAGATAATTGTATTTATCTAATGATATGCTAAAAGTTCCAATACTAATAACTATCAGTAGTAAGCTTGCGAAGAACATACTCTTCTTAAGTACCCTTGTCCTTGCAGTTATGTATAAAAACAGACATATCAAAGTTATACCAATGCTTATCAATGTGATGATAGTCCATGTGTTGATGGTGAAAATATTTCCTAACTTATTCCACCATGTTTTGATGAATAATTCAGGCACTTCTTCAATCTTGTCGCTGATGAACGCTTTGGCAATGTCGATGTTATGTTTTGTGTCGCTGTTGTTAGGGTCGAGTTTTAACGATTTTTCGTAGTATAATATCGCTAATGGATAGTTTCTTAATTTGTAGTAAGTGTTTCCTAAGTTATAATATAAGGTGGCTGAAGAATAACCTTCGTTGATAATGTTTTCGTAAACTCTTGCAGCAGAGTCGTATGCGCTCTCATTGTATAGTGCGTTTGCTTCTACTATTAAATCCTCTGGCTTTTGTGCTTCGGCCTTTGAGGCAATAAAACAACTTACGAATAATAGAATAGCAATTCTTACAAATATATGTGCTTTTGTCTTCATTTCTTTGTTATTTTAAGATTCTTTCAGCTTTTGTTATTATATTTATACCTTTATTATAAAGCTCGTCCATTTTCTTGTTAGGATCGCCTGGTGCAAATCGAGCATATTCGCAATTGAGAAGCAGGTCGATAAATTCGTTGACTATATCTTCATCGACGTCTTTGCTCAACATCATTTCCTTTACGGTCTCCATCGAAAGTTGTGAACGAACGATATTCAGTTTATCTGAAATATATCCCCATAACGCCTGTGAAAATTCTTCATAGAACTTACTTTGGTTGTTTTCTTTTAAGAAATTATGTGCGTTCAAGAGACGTTTCTTTGCGACTTTTGTGGCCTGCTTATTTTTTACCAATGCTTGATTCTTGTTGAATTTATTGACTTTCTTGTAGATGATAAGTGAGACAATAAATATAACTACCATCAAACAAACAATTATGATATAAGCTGGAGATAAGAAGAAATAAACTCCGGTCACGTTTAATTTGTTGTCGCTTGTGTTGATGTGGTGGATGTCGCTTCCTAAATATTTGATGTCGGCTTGTCCTGGCGTATAGACATCTGCTCTGCCGGAACTGCCTTCGGTTTTGTTAACTTTTATTTGATATTCTTCGGAATGTAATGTCTCATATCTGTCCAATGTAGGGTTGAAATATGAGAAGTTAATTTTATCTAATGTGAAGTCTCCAGAGACTCTAGGAATTACGATATATTCTGCTTTTTTGCTTCCGCTTATTCCAAGAGCGTTGTCTTTGACAGAGCTGCTGATTTTAGGATCATAAACTTCAAAGTCAGGAGGGAAGACTGGTTTTGGTAATTCTAATAATTCAATGTTGCCTTTGCCTGAAACTGTAAGTGTTAGCGTAAATGCTTCGTTTACATTGAGTTCGTTTTTGTCAATTTTTGATGTAAATGTGTATTGGCCGACTGCACCTTTGAAACTTTCTGGTTTATTGGATGTCGGTAGAGGCAATACTTCTATTTCAAAAGGTTGCGATTTTATGTCTTTCTTTACATTTGTGTATGATGTTCCCAAAACATCGCCAAAGAAATCTTCAAAAGGGTCATACCCGTGCGAGCGATTCCTTTGTTGTCTTATCTGAGCAATACAAGTTATGTCAAGTGGATCGACTGTTAATGTTCCTGATTTTTGTGGGAACAGTACAATTTCCTGAATAGTTGACACATAATATTGTTGACCATCTCTTACGATAGAAGATTGTTGAAGAGAACCATTGTTGTCGGTAATGTCTTTTGTCCAGAATCCAGAGTATGATGGTGCTTTTGACACTGATACTTGTGAGATTGGTATAGTGTAGAATAAACGATATGTCAGTAACACTTGTTCGCCAAGATATACCTTCTTTTTATTCGGAATTGCTTCTAGGAAAACTTCTTTGCTGCCTACGTTGGCTTGAGAAGAGTTGTTGCTTGTAGAACTGCTGGAATAAGAAGAACTTCCATTTGCCGATGCCACGACATTTATCTCACATGGCTCACTAGTAATTCTTTTTTTATCAACAGTAATCGAAGCTTGAGGAATTGTGAATTTTCCTTCTTTGATGGCTCTGAGATGAAATGAGTATGTTTGTGTGTTTGTTCTAGAAACAGAGCCGTTGATAATCTGCACGCTTGAACTTGTTGATGAGAATGGTCCTCCAATAATTTCGAAATTTGTGAAATTTGGAGTCCTGAAATCTTTTCCGTCACCGCTTAATTCGTAAGAAACTTGAAACTGTTCTCCTACTGAAACTTGTTTTTTGCAAATGGTTTTAAAAGTAATATCAGATTGTGCTTCAAGAGAATATGCAATCATGAATATTAAAGATAATATGCAAAGGATACGTTTTTTCATTTTTTAAATTTTTTGCAAAAATAAAATCTTATTTAATACTACCAATCTTTTTGAGACTTTCTTTTTTGCATCTGTGATGCTTTTTTCTCATTCATCTCGTCCATTGTCTCCTTTTCTTGATTTTCAAGAGCTTGCAACATTCGCTCGGCATCTTCCTTTGATAACTGTTGCTGTTGTTGTTGCT
>JAFTUF010000014.1 GCA_017466405.1 Bacteroidales bacterium | reverse complement strand
GATTGAGAAAAAGTGGACCCAGCCCATTCACAACTGGGGCGTAATCATGAACCAATTTATTCTTATATTTGCAGACAGATTGCAGATATAGGAATTTTATATGCTGTAATTTTCATTTACACAAAATACAGGACGGTGCCTTAGTAACTCAGCAACTTAGTAACTTAGCATCTTAGAATCTTAGCTTCTCAGATCCTAGAATTTCAAAATTCTTCTCACCACGACTCCTTCTTCCGTTGTCATTCGCAACATATAAACTCCTGATTCGTATTCTGTCATATCGATGGTTTCCTTGTCGCTGCTGACATCTTGGTCGTGGATAATCTGTCCCAATGTGTTCAGTACGGTGAGACGTTCCATGCCGGCGACTTCAACATTGACGAGTCCGTTTGTCGGGTTAGGATAGATGTTCATATTATCAGCGTTCTGTTCTTCAACATCGACTGGTCCTACAGTGACGCATTGCTCGCAAGCCATCGCATAATGCCAGTTATTATCACCTGGTAATTCCTCGTCAGGATCTGGATAATGTTGATAAACCACTCTTATACAATATTCTTCTTCAACATCGCTTGGGAACTCTTCAACGAATGAGTTTGCCATGATAGGCTCAGGTGTCAAGAGTTCATCACCACGGAACACCATCACGCCGAGAAGTTCTCCGTATCTGCTGCCTTTTTCGCCTGAAGTCAAAGTGACGTCGTCAATGTCAAGGATATATTGGTCGGTGCAGTTGAAATGACGGAATGCGATATAAATCTCACGACCTGCATAATCGCCGAGGTTGATGGTTTTCTTGGTCCATTTTGTCTGACGGTTGTCTTTGCCTTCAGCGGTAATTGTCTCTTCCCAAACAGTAACGAAATCGTTAGCTGAGCTGTTACCTGCTACAGAGATAGCGATGCCGTAATGTTCGTAAGGATAATTTTCGTCCTGAGCGCAGACGTAGAAAGAGAGCTGAGTTCCTTCCCTGATGAGATATTTCTCTGATGTAGCGAGATAGTTGTCAGGAGTTAAAGCTCCGCCGAATGAATTGTTAAACGACTCCGACATAGCATAATGTTGACTGCCGTTATTACCATAACCTGGTTCCATATAACCTGCTGAGTTTCTCCACTCAAGCATATCTCCGTCGGCATCTATAGTTGTCCATCCATCTAATGATCCGTCTTCAAAGTCGAAAGAGAATGAGTCGGAAATTGCAATTTGTTCTTCTCCAGGAAGTGACCAGTTCAAGACGGTCTTGCCGAAGAAGTTCTGACCTGTCAAATCTGTTGCTTGTTCAAACATATCGCAAGGCGAGAACATCCAACCATATTTCATAGATTCGCTGTCGCCTGTCGCATAGTTAGCAACAACCGCTGTTTCATGATATGGACCTGATTCCAAGAACTCTTCTGTGTCTAAATTCTGATGCTGATAATAATTTGTTGTTACTGTTGCTTCATATACGTCGTCCAAATAAATGTCGTATGAAATAGGAGCGTTGTCTCTCGACTTTGACTTGGACACGGACATTGACTCTGACTTGGACACGGACATTGACTCTGACTTGGACACGGACATTGACTCTGACTTGGACTCGTTTACTAAGCGGATGTCGTCAATGTCGATATAGAATTGGTCGGTGCAGTTGAAGTGACGGAAGGCGATATAGATTTCTTGTTCTGCGTAGTCGCTGAGGTCGATTTTCTTCTGATACCAAGTGCCTTGTGGTTTAGCGTCGCCTTTCGCAGTAAGAGTCTCTTCAAAAATCATTGTGAAGTCTTCTGGGTTGGTATTGCCTGTTGTGGAGATTGCCACTGCATAATGCTCAGCGGAATATGTCGCATCTTGAGCGCATACGTAGAACGAAA
This sequence comes from Bacteroidales bacterium, assembly GCA_017466405.1. GTDB lineage: Bacteria > Bacteroidota > Bacteroidia > Bacteroidales > F082 > Limimorpha. Next base: position 12,401 of record JAFTUF010000014.1, on the reverse strand, counting down.
GCTGTGAACCGTCCTTGATGAGATATTTGTCTGATGTAACCAAATAGTTATCAGGTGTGAGAGGTCCGAGTGAGTCGTTGTCGAACGACTGTGAAATAACGCAATATCTGCTGCCGTCGTGACCGTAGCCAGGGCCCATGATGTCGGTTGTTATTCTCCAGTTGAATCCGTCGCCATCAGCGTCAATTGTCTCCCAGCCTTCCATCGAGCCATCGTCGAAGTTATAGAAGAACTCGCCTCCGCCATTGCTGAAGTCTTTGTTTTCCCACATAACCCAACCTGTTGCTGAGACGAAGAGATTTTCTACTGGAGCAAGGATTTCAACGAGAGTGTTGTTTAATGTTGTTGCGTCCCAGATTTCAACTCTATCGACATAGATTGTGTCGTAGCCTTTTAATGAGATTGTGTAAGAATAATTTCCTTTACGGAAGCTGTCCCATTTGCAAGAACCTGTTGCATCGACTTTAGCTTTATAGTCGTAACCCATATCAGCTTCGTCGAGGTTTGTGAAGGTAATCTTAGCTCCTTCAGTGCTGAGTTCGTTGTTAGCATCTACAATCATTTCGAGAGAAGTGAACATGTCTTTATCCAAGGTATTCGACCAAGTTATCTCAGACTCTGCCTTATCGGAATAAATCGCTGCGACACCCCATTTATAAGCACCCATTCCAAGAGCATTCCATCCATTATCGACGTAAGTTGTATCGCTGACGTTCTCTGCCAAAGTCACTATTTCGTCCGTATGAACATTAGTTCTATAAACATTATAAGAATTCATAAAGTCGCGTAAACCAGACTGTTGTCCGTTATCTGTTGTCTGTTGACCCAACGAAATCATTTCACCTTTAGCGTTCTCTAAATAACCTCTTATCATCCAGGTGTAAGGGATTCCGTATTCCACGGTATGACCCCATGAGGAGTTGTTGAAAGAAATCCAGTCGCTGTTAGAGTCGCCGACGTGATAGCAGGCTGTCGCAGGGAATGACTCAGTGGAGTAGAATGTAATCCATAAAGGCTTAGTGCCGTCGATGGCGACAGGAGCGTTGAGATTCAATTCGACATATTGGTCGGAGCCTGTCACTGTAAATTCTTGTTCGTGTACTAAAGTTTCAGGAGCTGTCTCTCCTCCGAAGAAAATCTTCGCTGTCACCTTACCGGCGTTTTTATCGTAATAAGCGAGTTTTGTCAAGGAGTAGCCTTCGTATTCTGATGTCTCAGGGAAGCTGATGCCCCAGTAGATGGAACCTGTTTGAGAGCCTGCAGCATTGGCGTAGTCACCTTCGTCGTAATGAATCCAGCCGCCTTCAAATGGAGGTATTGGCTTGTAAAGAACGATGTTATCAACGTAATAAGCGTCGCTTCCAGATGAGCCGCTCACGTCCTTTGAATATTCCCATTTGTAGGTATGTACGCCTTTCTTCACGGTATATTCTCTATAGCTCCAGTCGGTGATGCCTGTCGCGACAGCTTTCTGTATTCCGTCGATATAGAACTTTCCGTTATCGAAAAACTGTTCGCACGACGATTTGTGATAGAAACTCATCTTAGCGTCGAAAGGAACATCGACAGTTATCTCTATGACAGATTTGCCATCGTGGATACCTTCGCACGACGACTTGATGGCGTAGTTGCTTTCGTAAGCGTTTTCGGTGATGACCCAAGGAGCGTTGCCGTCATTATTGAAGTCAGCTTGACTCAGGTTACCCGTTTCAAAGTCAACGACTATCGATTCCGGGACGATTTTATTCCAACTCCAGATAAGATCCACGTTAGAGTTTTCGTTGACAGAAGCATCGACATCTGCCACAGGAGTGTTTTGTGCGTTCAGGTTTATCAGACCTAAAATGCACAGCATTGTCAGTAAAAGTTTAATTCTCATAAGTAAATTGTTAAGTGATTAATAATTTCTAAATCAGATTACAAATATAATAAAAATCTTAGGAATTATGACTAAAAAAGTCTGTTGTCTGTTGTCTGTTGTCCGTTGTCTTTTCTTATATTTGCAAAAACAAAATTCATTATTATGGCACATACTTATTCTATAGGCGTTGATATAGGCGGCACCAATACCGACATCGGAATGGTTCGCGAGGACGGAAAGATAATAGCTCGTCACAACATCCCGACAAACAAATATTTCGACATTGACGTTTATCTTAAAGATATCACAGAACACGTCAAGGAGATGATGAAAGAAAACAATATCGATGAGATTGACGGCATCGGCATCTGCGCTCCTAACGGCAACACCTACAACTGCACTTTCAGCGGCGCAACAAACCTCAACTTCAAAGGCGAGTTCAACGTACAGGAAATCGTCAATAAATATATGAACGTCCCTGTCGTTGTCTCTAACGACGCTAACGCTGCTGCTTTCGGTGAGATGGTCTATGGCGGCGGCAAAGGCATGAAACATTTAATCATGTTCACCTTGGGAACCGGCGTAGGAACAGGTATCATCGTTGACGGAAAATTACTTCTCGGTGCTACAGGCGGCGCTGGCGAGTTAGGTCACTCTATCGTAATACCTGGCGGACGTCAATGCGGATGCGGACTGAAAGGCTGCCTCGAGACTTACACCTCAGCTACCGGAATCCGTCGCACAGCGATAGAGATGTTAGAAAAAGATCCATCATACGACGGCGTGCTCTCAAAGATTCCAACAGAAGAGCTCACAAGTAAGGCAGTAGGCGATGCAGCTAACGCTGGCGACCCATTGGCACTTAAAATCTTCGAAGAGACAGGTTATATCTTAGGCTTGGCGATGGCAAACGCATGTTCTTTCTCATCACCGGAAGCGGTCTTCTTGATGGGCGGTCCTGTCAAAGCCGGCGACGTTCTCCTTAACCCAGTACGTAAGTCATTCGCAGAGAATCTCTTGTTCGTATATAAAGGCTCCGTCGAAGTGAAGGTATCAGAGCTCCCAGATAACGACGTAGCGATTTTAGGAGCAGCAGCGCTCTGTAAAAATAATTAACAATTGAAAGTTGAAAGTTGAAAATTGAAAATTTTCCATTTTCAGTTCTCAACTTTCAATTTAAAATATTATCTTTGCAGTCGAAAAAAATTGCCCAATGGTGTAATTGGCAACACGACTGACTCTGGATCAGTAAAGTCCAGGTTCGAACCCTGGTTGGGCAACTTTTCCCAGTATCAATCGTTATATGATTGATACTTTTTTTATATATTTAATTCTATTAACCAACTAAACAATTCTAATATGTCAAGAAAGAAAACCAAAAACAGCCTCAGCACTTTCGTTAATACGATACTTACCATATTCGGAGAGAATCCATTCAAGCCGATGAATTATAAGCAGATCGCTAAGATTATGTCGGTCCGCGACGCTGCTGGAAAAGATGTGATATATCAAATTCTCGTTACTCTCTTCAACGAAGGAAAACTCATCGAGGATCGTCCGTATCGTTATCTCCTTCACCCTGACTACATCCACGAATACGGTCCAAAACCTCAATATATCACCGGTACCGTCGATATGAAAAGCACTGGCAAGGCGTACGTCATTCCTGATGAGGAAGGCGAGGATATCTTCATCGCTGCTAACAACACAGGCAAGGCGCTTCACGGCGACAAGGTCAAGGTGGCGATGTTCCCTAAACGCAAGAGCAAGAAAAACGAAGGCGAGATTGTCGAGATTATCGAACGCGCTAAGACCGATTTCGTCGGTATCTTCAGTCTCTCTCATGGCTTCGCTTTCGTTGTGCCTGACCGTCAAACAATGCCGCTCAGCATCTTCATCCCTAAAGGAAAATATAAATCAGCTAAAGACGGACAGAAAGTCATCGTACACCTCACAGATTGGCCTGACAACGCAAAGAATCCTTTCGGTGAGATAGTGAAAGTTCTCGGTAATCCAGGCGAGAATAACGTCGAGATGCAGTCGATCCTCGCAGAATATGAATATCCTCTCGACTTCCCTAAAGCCGTCGAGAAAGAGGCGAAGGCGATATCCGAGAAGATTTCTTCAGCGGAGTTAAAGAAACGCCGCGACTTCCGCGATGTCTTCACCGTGACAATAGACCCTCAAGACGCAAAAGACTTCGACGACGCTCTCTCATTGAGATATTTAGATAACGGCAATTATGAAGTCGGCGTGCATATCGCAGACGTGTCGCATTACGTACGACCAGGTTCTGCTATCGACGCTGAGGCTCAGGAACGCGGAACTTCCGTATATCTCGTCGATAGAACGATTCCTATGTTGCCGGAGAAGCTCTGTAATATGGTGTGTTCCTTACGTCCTGACGAAGAGAAACTCGCTTTCTCAACAGTGTTCGAACTTAATGAGAATGCTGATATTAAAAATGTATGGATTGGTAAGACCGTCATAAAATCTAACCGTCGTTACGCTTACGAAGAAGTACAGGATATGATTGAAGGTGCCGATGGCGATAACAAGAAGGAACTTATGACGCTCAACGACTTGGCGACGAAATTACGTGCCAAGAGAATGAAAGAAGGTTGTATCAACTTCCATTCAGAAGAGGTGAAGTTCATCCTCGACGAGAACGGAAAACCTATCGACACTTATATCAAAGTTCAGAAAGAAGCCAATATGCTCATCGAAGATTTCATGTTGCTGGCTAATAAGACAATAGCTGAGACTATTGCGAAACCTGACAGTAAGTTCAAAGACTACACCTTCGTATTCAGAATCCACGACGAGCCTAATCCAGAGAAGTTGTATAATTTCATACAGTTAGTCTCTAAGCTCGGTTATACTATGAATATCAGTTCGAGAGAGAAATTGGTGAAGTCGTATAATGCTTTGTTTGATGCTGTCGATGGAAAAGGGGAGAAGAACCTCGTCGAATCGGTGGCTATCAGAACGATGGCAAAGGCTGTCTATAGCACTACGAATATCGGTCACTACGGACTTGCGTTTTCTTATTACACGCACTTCACTTCGCCTATACGTCGTTATCCCGACTTGATGGTTCATCGTTTGATTGAACGTTATCTGATAGAGAATCAGCCCAGCGTCGATAAGGAAGAATATGAGGAGTTATGTCTTCACGCGAGCGAGATGGAGAAACGCGCTGCCGAGATGGAACGCGAATCGGTGAAATACAAGCAAGCCGAATATCTGCAAGATCAAGTTGGAAAGGTCTTCGACGGCTTGATTTCCGGCATCAGCAAATGGGGAATCTACGTCGAGTTGAAAGGCAACAAATGCGAAGGTCTGATAAGATACGCCGACCTCAACGACGACTTCTATTATTTAGATGAGGAGAACTTCCGCGTCATCGGACAAGACTACGGCAACATATACCAACTCGGCGATGAAGTCAAGATACAAGTCAAGAGCGTCAATCTTATCAAGAAGCAATTAGATTTCACCATGGTCAGCAAAGCGAGGAGAAAGAAAAGTCGCTCATAAGTTCTGGGAAGTGGAGTGATAGGGAGAGAATTCCGTATAAATCTTATTTAAAATATTTGTAATTATAGAAAAAATCTTAAATAGAAGCGGTTTCTATTTAAGATTTTTTCTATTTTTGCTAAAAAATTAAATAGGATGAAAGAAGTCGATAGGAAAGATTATATTGATTGGCTGTTTAGAAAACGTGACAATGAACTGATTAAAATTGTAACTGGTGTAAGGAGATGTGGAAAGTCGTACTTGCTTTTTAAGTTGTTTCGTCGTAAGTTGATAGAATCCGGGGTCGCGAACGACCATATCATAGCATTGGCATTAGATGATTTTTCAAATAGGAGATATCTTAATCCGGAAGAATTGTATAATTACGTCAAAAGCAGAATTACTGACGACGGGAAGTATTACATCCTTTTAGATGAGATTCAATTGGTTGATGATTTTGTTCCTGTGTTGAATGGGTTTTTACATTTGTCAAATGTAGATGTTTATGTCACGGGCAGCAATTCCAAGTTTCTCTCGAGCGACATAATAACAGAATTCAGAGGTAGAGGCGATGAGATAAGAGTATATCCTTTCAGTTTTTCTGAGGTTTGTGGCATCTCCGATATCGACAGAGAAAAATTATGGACATTGTATTGTCGTTATGGAGGGATGCCATTGATTTGGAGTATGGACTTTGACGATGAAAGAGAGTCGTATCTTAAAAACTTGTTTGAGCAGGTTTATTTCTCCGACATAATAAATCGTTATAAGTTAAAAGGCCGTGAGGAGATAGGAGTTCTGACAAATGTCTTGGCGTCGTCTATTGGCTCTCTCACCAATCCTCAGCGTTTGGCAAATACATTTCAATCGTCAAATAATACAAAACTTTCTCAGTTCACTATCTCGTCATATATCGACTATCTCGTTGATTCATTTTTAATTGAACGAGCTCACAGATTCGATGTCAAAGGTCGTAAGTATATAGGAACGCCGATGAAATATTATTTCGTTGATGTTGGTTTGCGCAATGCCCGACTCAATTTTCGACAGCAGGAAGAGAATCACATTATGGAAAATGTTATCTATAATGAGCTTTTAAGAAGAAGATATAGCGTTGATGTTGGTGTTGTTAACATAAATGAAAAGAAAGACGACAAATATGTGAAGAAACAATTAGAGGTGGATTTTATAGCAAATAAAGGAGATAAGCGTTATTACATACAGTCGGCGTACGAGATATCCAATGAAGAAAAGATGAAGCAGGAATTACAATCTTTTCGCAACATAGATGATTCTTTCAGAAAGATTGTTATTCAGCGGACAGCAACAAAACCTTGGTTCAACGAACAAGGTGTGCTTTATATGAGCGTCATAGATTTTCTTTTAAATCCAGACAGTCTTGAATTGTAATAGTGTCAATCCGTGGACAAAAAAAAGACTCCCGTGAATTTCTTCGCGGGAGTCTTTATATATTTAGCGGAGATTTTATCAATCTTCGTCTTTCTTGCTTTCTTCGTAAGCTTTCAAGAGTTTTGTTTGAACGTCAGTTGGAACTTGTGCGTATTCTGCATATTCCATTGTGAATGTACCACGACCTGATGTCAAAGAGCTCAATGAAGTTGAATATCTGTCCATTTCTGCCAATGGAACTCTTGCGCGGATGATTTGGTAGTTGCGGTCAGCATCCATACCCATGATGATAGCACGACGGCTTTGGAGGTCGGTGTTAACAGCACCCATCATATCTTCTGGCATACGAACTGTCAAGTCGTAGATAGGTTCCATGATCTTAGGACCAGCGTTTTTAAATGCTGCTGAGAATGCCATACGGCCGGCGATCTTAAATGCCATTTCGTTTGAGTCAACTGGGTGCATCTTACCATCGTAGATGTAGCAGATGATGTCACGAGCGTAAGAACCTGTAAGAGGACCTTCTTCTAAACGTTCGTTGATACCTTTCAAGATAGCTGGCATGAAACGAGCGTCGATAGAACCACCAACGATACAGTTGCAGAAGATGAGTTTACCGCCCCATGGGAGATCGTATTCATCTTTACCACGAACTTGGAGATCTGATGGATCTGTATAGCCTTCATAGTAAGGAGCTAATCTCATGTGAACTTCACCGAATTGACCTGAACCACCTGATTGTTTCTTGTGACGGTAGTCAGCGTTAGCTGTCTTGGTGATTGTTTCGCGATAAGGAACTTTAGGAGCTGCGAATTCAACAGCAATCTTATGTACGTTATCGAGATACCATTTGATTGTGTTGAGGTGATATTCACCTTGGCATTGGAGGATATTTTGTTTCAACTCACGTGACATTGAAGTGATGACTGTTGGGTCGATCTTGTGGAAGTCAGCGAGGATACCGCCGAGTTTTTCGTCTTCTTGTGAGTTAACGGCTTTGATAGCTGTTGAGAAGATAGGTGCTGGGAATGGAACAGCTTCGAATGCTGTGTCAGCGATCTTAGCATCTACCAAGCTATCGTTAACGCGAACGTCTTTCAACTTGATTGTTGAGATGATATCACCAGCGCAAGCTTTTTCAACTCTTTCGCGTGTTTTACCATTAGAAACCAAAAGTTGTGAGATACGTTCTTTATTGCCTGTACGTGGGTTAACCAAGTCTTGTGATTCAGCGATTGTACCACCGTAGATACGAGCCATAGCAACGTCGCCAACGTTTTGTTCGTTAGAGATCTTGAAGAAGAACATTGCTGGAGCTTCTTCTGTGCTGTTGTGGAATTCTGTACCGTTGACAGCTTTTGTTGGGTGAACGTGAGCTGGTGATGGGCAAGCGTTGATAAGGAATTCGAGGAGACGTGTTACGCCAGCACCTGATTTAGCAGCACCGCATAATACTGGGTACATATCACGGTTGATGATACCGAGGTGGAGACCTTTTTCCATGTCTTCAGCTGAGAGTGTACCTTCTTCGAAGAATTTTTCCATGAGAGCGTCGTCGCCTTCAGCAGCGTGCTCGATAAGTTCGTTGTGTAATTCTTCAGCTTTGTCAGCGAGGTTAGCTGGGATGTCTTGGATTTCAGGAGCGCCGTTACCGTTTTTGAAGACTAACATCTTCATTGTGATGAGGTCGATAACTGAGTTGAATCCTTCGCCTGAGTTTACTGGGAATTGAACTGGAGTAACTTTATCGCCAAAATATTCTTTAAGTTGGTGGATGGTGTCGTCGAAGTTAGCGTTGTTGTGGTCTAACTGGTTCATGAAGAACACCACTGGTTTGTTTGTTTTTGTAGCATATTTCCAAGCGTTTTCAGATGTTGCTTCTACACCTGATTGAGCATTGACTGTGAAGACAGCCATGTCGGCAGCTGTTAAACAAGCAACGATGTCGCCTGAGAAGTCGCTAAAACCTGGAGTATCTAAAATGTTGATTTTTTTGTCGTTATAGATAGTGTATAACAAACTGGCGTTTACAGAGATACCGCGTTCTGTTTCGATTGGACGGTAGTCAGATACTGTGTTCTTTGATTCTGTAGCACCTTTTCTGTTGATGAGCTTACCTTCGAAAACCATGTTTTCAGCAAGCGTTGTCTTACCGGATTTAGCAGCTCCTATGAGAGCAACATTCCGAATGTCTTCTGTTTGAAATATCTTCATGTTTTTATTAAATTAATTCTTAAAATGAACAAAATTGGCAATTACCCAATTTGGAGTGCAAAAATACATATTTCAATTAAATAATACAATACTTTTTTTCAAAAATCTGAGAACTTGAGAAAGTCAGAATCTGAGAATATTGTCTAAAGTCTAAATGTCTCCCAAATTCTCAATTTTTCAGATTCTCAGTTTTTCAGATTCTTCTTAAATTCTTCCCAATTACTTTCATCCATTTTTGCACCGATGACTTGAATAATACTTTCTGCCAATAAATTTCCTATAGTGCCGCATCTTTGCAAATCATAACCGTTGATAAGTCCGTAGAGGAATCCGGCAGCATACATATCGCCAGCTCCTGTGGTGTCAACGACTTTAACATCATTACACCCAATGCTTACAACCTCATTACCTCTCTTTATCAAAGAACCTTTCTTACCAACCTTAACTACTGCAATATCAACTTTGTCTGCAATATAATGCAACGATTCTTCTGCGCTCATCATGGTTAGACTCTTTGCCTCTTCTTCATTTGCGAAGATTATGTTAATCTGTGGAAGTAACTCATTCAAGAACTCACGGTTTTCTTCTACTACGTTGTAACTTGCCAAGTCGAGAATCACTTCGCAACCACGTTTCTTTGCTGTCTCGATAGTCTTTTTAAATACAGGTTTGTTAGCGATAAGATAACCTTCAACATAACAATAATCCCAGTTTGAAAATAAATCTTCAGTGATGACGCTTTCGTTGAGTTCCATTGAAGCACCTAGATTTGTTGCGAAGGTGCGTTCTGCGTCACGTGAAATTATAGTACGTGCCGTTCCAGAAGCTGTATCGCTATGTGACAAAAGAGGTTTCACTCCCACAGAATTCATCGACTCTTCAAAGAATCTTCCTATTTCGTCATTACCTACGAATGATACGAATCCACTTTCGATTCCCATTTTTGCCAATGCGTGAATTGTGTTAGCAGCAGAGCCTCCAGGAGCCATTGAACTTTCATATTTGCTGAGTTTCTCTCCAATCAATGCCGACGACTTTTCATTGACGAGTTGCATCGAACCCTTTGGGATGTTTAATTCTTCTAAAATACTGTCATCGTCGATTCTAGTTAAAATATCGACTAATGCACTTCCAATACCTATTACGTTTTTCATATATTTTATTTTTCAAATGTCAACAGTCAACGGACAATGGTCAACAGATATATTATCGACCGTTATCTCTTTAATAGCACAACCAAACTTCTCTTTAGACTTTTGTCTTTTGTCTTTAGACTTTATTTTTGGTCTATATACAAAAAAGAAAATGATTGCTTGAGCGGCAACCATCTTCTTCAATTAATAACATGAAACATAAAAAAATTACACTTTGTAATCTCTCTCTTTTGCGCCCCCTTCAGGACTTGAACCTGAGACCCCCTGATTAACAGTCAGATGCTCTAACCAACTGAGCTAAGGAGGCGTTTGCTACGTTTTATCTCCGTATTGCGAGTGCAAAGGTACATCTTTTTTTTATTCTGACAAGCTTTTTTTTATTTTTTTTGAAAAATATTTTTATTAGGTTTTAAAATATTGTGTTTCAATCTATTGGGAATTGTGAGAATACTCTTCCATCTTCAAAATAGCCCTTACATTTCGTAATGGGATGATATTTCTGAAGGGAAAAAGTAACTTTATGACGACACCAAGCCACCATTTGTAATGAACTTTGAGTTTGCAGTATGCTTTTCTGAACTTGAAATTATATATTAAATAATCCTGAATGTTGGAATGTTCTGTAATAGTCCGACTGCCATCACATACATATTTCAGTTTTTTGTCTCCGAGATAATATTGGTTCATTGAATAAAATAGCCCGTAATAAGGATAGGTACTATCGTGGAGCGACTCATATTTACATTTTGCATTGTCATATTCACAACTATCACTTTTTATTGTATTGACTGAAAACCCAACTATCTCACCAGACAATTTATTCTCAACACACCAGCATTCCTTATTACCATCATTCTTGTATTCATCTATTAGACTTTCGAAGCACTCTCGTGTTGTATGTCTCATTATATTTTTATAAGCACTTTCAGCTGACACTACAATCTCGTATGCTATGTTTCTGAGTTCATCAAGCGTAATGATTCTAAAATTGTATGTTTTCATCGCTCTGCGAATCTTCTTACGTGTCGATGATGGTAACTCAGAAATATCTTCTAATTTATCTTTTATAATAAACCAAAATGAAGTATTATCCTTTGTGTCAAAATCGTAGGTGTTTCTGACAATAAGTCCTTTTTCTTCCAATAAAGCACGAGCTTCTTTTTTGGTAAGTAATTGTTCCTTATTTTCTTCCAAAAAAATCCACGAGTTTCTATAGAAACGATACTTGCTCATTTTACGACTTCTTTCTGTAAACTAATTTTTTATATATTCCGAAGATAAGATTAACTATGGTAAAAATAACTGAACCTATCGCGCTTTTGTCTTCAGATTTTCTGAACATTAGATAGTGCCATTTGATTAGTTTGAAATAAGATTGATTGCTCAGCGATTTGGAATGTCTGCGATACTTTGCTAAATTCTCATTCAACAAATAGCAATCAGCTTTCTTGGAGATCTTTATCCATAAGGCGTATTCCTCATTAATCTTAATGTCAACAGTTTGTATCGAACCGATAAAATTAGTGTCGTACATTATTGTCAAGCAACCAGGCCAACAATAAGCGAACATCTTGTTTTTGGTAATTACCTTTGGTCCAGTCAGATATATTCCTGTTTCTTTTGAATTCTCGTCAATTTCACAGTAATTTGTATAAGAAAAATGATAGCCGTTCTGTTCCATAAACGTAATCTGTTTCTCGAGTTTATATGGATGCCAGACATCATCGCTGTCAAGAAATGCAATCCATCTGCCTTTTGCATTTCTCAAAGCCATATTGCGAGCAAATGCGGAGCCTTTATTAGTCTCGTTTTCGAATAGTTTAATTCTATTATCTTTCTCTTGAAACGATTTAACAATTTCTATAGTATTGTCGGTTGAGCAGTCGTCAACAATTATTAATTCCCAATTCTGATACGTCTGCGACAACACAGAGTTTATCGTCTCAGCGATAAACATTCCGCTATTAAACGCTGGAGTTATCACAGAAACTAAATCATTAGACTTTATCGAATATATTTTGGAATTCATAACTTTCAACTTTCTAATTTAATACTACTAATAACCAATATTTTATAATTTTATGGTACAAATAAGGTACTTATTATCAACGATTATTGGTGTAGTATTTTACGGCAAAAATAAGTATTTTTTTGATTGGATCTTGGTTCAATAAAAAAACCGCCTGATTTTTATCAGACGGTTGGTTGTTTTTGCTTCAGATGTTTTAAGCAATCGTTTCACT
>JAFTUF010000013.1 GCA_017466405.1 Bacteroidales bacterium | reverse complement strand
TCATTCAATTCGTTGGCTGTGGTAAAATCTTATGAAAATACTAAATCTGAATTATGACCTGTAAAGAATAGCGTTGACAGTAAAATAATTAAAAATGTAAAAATCTTTTTCATGATAGAATTATTAAGTATAAAAATTTCTTCAATAGATTTAAGTGAGGTTCGTGAGATTACATCAATAACAGCGATTGTCGGAACCTCTTTTTAAGGCAATCGCCAGGTTGTTATTAATTTCGTGCAAAAGTAAGAAAATATTCGGTAGATATATTATTGTAAGTCCTAAAAAATAAGACGATTTATGAGACTATTCATAAAAATACGATAAGGTCACATCTTTAAATATAAGGTCTTTTATTTTTTATTATTTTTGCAAGGCGAAATGTATTGAAAGATTATGGAAGAAGTTAGGCGTATCAGGAAAAGAGACTTGATAAAAAAAGGATTTTCAAAGTTGTTGAAAGAAGACAAGTTGAAAGTCGTTTCCGAATATATTGATAACCCAAGCGAGTTTATTTCTTTGTTGAAGAGTTTCTGGTATCAGGACCACGAGAAGCAAAAACAGTTTGACGAGTTCAGCGAGAACACCATTTCAAATTTCCATATTCCTTACGGGGTCTCCCCTAATGTGATAATCAACGATAAGTCGTATGTCGTTCCTATGGTTATCGAAGAGAGCTCTGTTGTGGCAGCAGCGTCGGCGGCAGCAAAATTCTGGGGCGAGAGAGGCGGTTTCCACGCAGAGATTGTAGATGTGAAAAAAGTAGGTCAGGTTCATTTCTGCTGGAAAGGCGACAAGAAGATTCTCAACGACTTATTACCAGAGATAAAAGAGGAATTCATTCAGAAGACATCCTCGATAACGGAGAAGATGAGAAAACGCGGCGGCGGAATATTGGATATAGAACTCATCGACTTCACAGATAAGATTCCAGATTATTATCAGTTCCTCGTCACTTTCAACACCTGCGACTCGATGGGTGCCAATTTCATAAACTCAATATTGGAAAGCTTCGGCCAGACTCTTCAGGACTTTTTCTCTAGACAAAATAATCTGAACGAAGATGAGCGTCATGTCGAGATTGTGATGTGTATCTTGTCGAATTACACTCCTGAATGTGTCGCTAAGGTATGGGTGGAATGTCCTGTCTCAGAACTTAATGGCGTTGATGAATGTCTCGATGGAAGGTCTTTTGCAGAGAAATTTAAGAAGGCTGTCGATATAGCTCATATTGATGTATATCGCGCAACGACTCACAACAAAGGTATCTATAATGGCATCGATGCTGTGGTGATTGCCACGGGTAACGACTTCAGAGCTACTGAGGCTGCAGGTCATGCCTACGCTGCGAGAAACGGTTCTTACCAGAGTCTCTCTTACGTTGACATTCACGACGATATGTTTAGATTTACTCTCGAAGTACCTCTCGCTCTCGGTACAGTCGGCGGCTTGACTTCGCTACATCCTTTAGCAAAGAAATCGTTGGAACTTCTTGGTAATCCTTCTGCAAAAGAACTGATGATGATAGCAGCAACGATGGGACTCGCTAATAACTACGCAGCTGTTAAGTCGTTGACGACAAAAGGAATACAACAAGGTCACATGAAGATGCACCTCGCTAACATCTTAAATCAGTTGGGCGCAGTTGAAGAAGAGAAAGTGAAAGCAGCAGAATACTTTAAAGATAAGGTGGTATCGTATTCTGAGGTTGAAAAATATTTAAATACAATAAGGTAGAGACGCGTCAATTACACCAAAAAATAAACAATATGTAATTGACACGTCTGTGTCTCGTAATTATGAATTATGCACTGTGAATTATGAATTTCAAATCTAACGGCAAGTTTCTGTTGACAGGCGAATATCTCGTCTTGAAAGGCGCGACAGCCTTGGCTCTTCCTCTGAAATTAGGTCAAAGCCTTGATGTTGAGACCTTAGAAGAAAACGAAAGCCTCATTTATTGGGACGCATATAAGAAGTCAACGGTCAACGGTCAACAGACAACAGACGTATTTCACAGTTCACAGCCTTGGTTTTCAGTCGTATTAAGTAAGAATGATTTCAGCATAATAAAGACCGACGACAAAGAAAAAGCTGAACGTCTCTCGGAGATTTTAACAAAAGTCAGATCGCTGAATGAGAATGTTTTCAACGCTCCTCACGACCTTAGATTCTCTACTCACTTAGATTTCGACCCGCAATGGGGACTCGGCAGCAGCTCTACACTAATCAATAACATCTCAGAATGGGCAGAGATAAATCCATACTCTCTCCTCGACTCGACTTTCAAAGGCTCAGGCTACGACATCGCCTGCGCAAAATCTAACGAACCAATATTTTATACTGTCAACAGCCAACAGTCAACAGACGACAGCCGAATTATAGAAATTGCTAACTTCAATCCTTCATTCAAAGACAATCTCTATTTCGTTTATCAAGGTCATAAACAGAGCTCTGCGAATGAGGTGAAGGCTTTTCTCGCTAAAGAGAAGAATTATAAAAGAGAGATTGAGGCGGTGTCGGAGATAAGCAGAATCTTGCCTGACATTCAGACTCTCAGCGACTTCTGTTATTTCATAAAGATACATGAAGATATGATGGCGACTTGTCTAGGTCAGAATAAGATAAAGAAATACTTCTCCGATTTTGAAGGTGAGATGAAATCGCTTGGTGCATGGGGCGGCGACTTTTTCTTGGCAGCGACAAACTGGGACGAGACAAAAGTGAAAAAGTATTTTGAAAATAAAGGAAATAACGTGATATTCAAATATAAAGACATTATAATATGAAAATCTGAGAAACTGAAAATCTGAGAAACTGAGATAAACTTAAAAACTTTAAACATTAAACTTTTAAACTACTCTAAACTCTAAACTATGAACTCTAAACTAATTACAAGAAGAAGTCCTTCAAATATTGCAATAGTTAAATATTGGGGAAAGCATGGTAATCAGCTTCCTAATAATCCTTCTATAAGTTTCACCCTGACAAATTGTTTTACCGAGACAAAGGTGAGTTACGAAGAAGCTGATGAGCAAAGCATGAACTTTTATTTTGAAGGAAAAGAGAATCAGGCGTTTAAAGAGAAGATTCAGAAATATCTTCAAAACAACGCAGAGCATTTTTCATTCCTCAAAGGTCTTCATCTCAACATAGAAAGTTATAATTCATTTCCACATTCTTCAGGCATAGCCTCGAGTGCTTCTTCTATGAGCGCATTGATACTCTGTCTGTTGGAGATAAAATATAAAGGTAAGGAATTGGATCTTCAAGAAGCCTCATATCTCTCAAGGTTAGCTTCAGGTAGTGCGGCGCGTTCAGTTTATCCTTTGATGACATTATGGGGCGAGACTCCATCATTGTCAAATAGTTCCGACGAATATGCAATACCAATTGGTGATATCTTACATCCAGTCTTTAAGTCATATCACGACACAATATTGATTGTGAGTTCAAAAGAAAAAAGCGTCTCGAGTAGAGCAGGACATTCTCTGATGAACAATCATCCTATGGCAGAGCAGCGTTATTCTTCAGCGAGAAAAAATACCGAAGATTTATTAACAATTCTCAAACAAGGTGATTTAGAAGGTTTTATAAAAATTGCAGAAGACGAAGCAAATCAGCTCCACGATCTGATGGCAAGTTCGACACCTTCTTATACACTAAAAGAACCTAATACGATAAATATTATAAACGAAATAATAAAATTCAGAGAAGAGAATTGTCTCCCAGTGTGTTACACCTTAGACGCAGGTCCTAACGTACATCTTCTTTACCCTGATTCATGTTCCGAGAAAGTTCATGTCTTTATCGAAGAAGTATTGAAGAAGTATTGTTTCAATAATAAATTTATAGACGATATTGTCAATAATGGATAAGAGAAAATACAAGGGCAAGGTCATACTTTTCGGCGAATATTCGATGATATATGGCGCCAGCGCCTTGCTTATACCTTATTATAATACTACTGCCGAATGGAACACAATAATGCATCGTCCTTCGGAAAAAGCGATAGAATCGAATAAAAATCTCTTTCAATTCTTTACTTATCTTAATGAGAATGATAAGTTTAGGATTTTAGACTTAAAAAGATTCGAGATGGAACTCAACGCTGGATTGTTCTTCGACTCTGACATTCCTCTTGGCTATGGAGTGGGAAGTTCCGGTGCTTTGGTGGCTGCCATCTACGACCGTTATAAGTTGACAGAGATTAAAGATGCCATGAAACTGAAGAGCTTCCTTGCTGCTATGGAGTCTTATTTCCATGGAAGCAGCTCCGGCGTCGATCCGCTGCAATGTTACTATGGAAAACCTTTTGTTTTAAGTCAACAGACAAAAGACAACGGACAACAGTCTTCTTTCGCAATTTTAGATTCTGATTTCATTTCTGAAAACATTCACATCTTCTTGATTGATACAAAGATAAAAAGTCCGACCGGGCCTTTGGTGGAGCGTTTTAAGGAATTAAGAAATGATGACGACTATCGTGAGAAATTCGATAATGAATATGTTCCATTAGTCAACGAATGTATTGATTGTCTTATCGAAAAGAGAGATGATAATTTCTTTGAAAAGTTGTCGAAGCTTTCAATGATGCAGACAGAATTGTTAGCACATACGATACCAAATAAAGTGAAAGAGTTTTTCTATAAATCATTAAAAGAAGATTATTTTCAAGTGAAACAATGTGGTGCCGGAGGTGGAGGCTTCCTTCTAGGATTTACTAACGATGTTGATAATACCAATATTTATTGGGAAAAATCAAATTATAACATTATCTGGATAAAATAATTGTATTATCTTTATCGCCTACAAAATTTTTTTGAACTTTTAAAGTTATATATATGTATTAATAATTAAAATCTGAAAACAATGAAAAAAAACATTTTAGCATTAGCAATCATCTTATTGTTTGGAGCGAATGTTTTCGCTCAGAATGGAATGACGAAATTAGAACAACTTCCAGCTAAGGCTCAGGAATTTGTCAAGACTTACTTCAGCGATTACAAAGTCACATACGTTTTTGCTGACAGAGAATTTGCCGACACTGAGTACAAGATTCGTTTTGAAAATGGAACAGAAATCGACTTCAACGCTAAAGGCGAATGGACAGATGTAAGCAGCAAAAACAATTGTATTCCAACAGCTTTCATCTTGAAAGAGATAACTGACTATGTAGAGATGAATCATCAAGGAATGTGTATCACTGATGTTGAGAGAGAGTTTAACCGCATCAAAGTCGAACTTAACGACAATTTGGAAATAGAATTTAACAGCAAGGGAAAACTTATTTCATACGACGATTGATTTCTTAACACCTTGTTAGAATAAACAATTTCGGCTCCTTGTGTCATGAGAATGATGTTCAAGGAGCCGATTTTATTATTGATTATGTGATGTCGCTTTAATAGTGAATCACATTCAGGTCGGGATGTTTCTCTTTCAACAGATCAATACTTTTTCCTTTAATCTTTGTTTTATAAGCCTTTAAGTGTTTCAGAGAATCAAGGTTTAGTAGCACTTCAACATTTTTAATTCCAGTATTAACAATTGACAGATCTTCCAAAGCATGGAACCTAGCTATTGGTTTTAAGTTTCTTACAGAAGTTCCGCTTATGTTAAGGACCTTGATATTTTCGAGATACTCTATTGGTGTCAGTTCTCCTATAGGAGTATTCTCTATGTTCAAATTTTTCAATGAAGTAAGCTGTGAAAGAGGCAAGATATTATCGACAGGATTACCGCTCACAGAAAGCTCTTCGAGGAAATATTTATCATTCAAAGGACTTAAATCCTGTATCTGGTTGTTGTTGACAATAAGTTTTTTTAAGAAAGCCATTTGAGTAATAGGCTCTAATGTATAAACAACATTTTCAGGCTCGATAACAATTTCCTCCAAATCAATTATTGATTGTAATTGTTCGGATGTAGGATTTGAGTTACACAATATATGTGAGTTGAAGATGTCGCGCCATGAGTCGTCAAGGTTACCCCACCACAATTTCAATTCATCTGTTTGATAGATGACACTTACTTGTCGTTGAATCTTCTTCAACTCAACGACTTCTTCTGTAGTGATGTTTGTGCCATCAGCATATATCTTACTGATGCTCTTCAATTCATGGAGAGGAGTAAGAGAATTGATATTGGTATTCTCAATATTGAGTTCCCTAAGATTATTGTTGTTAGCCAATGGACTAATATCAGATACGGCAGTATTTCTGACATTCAGTGTTCTAAGATTATGCAAGCCATAAAGAGGAGACAAGTCGTCAATCTTAGAATCCGACAAATCGAGTGATTCTATGTTTGTAAGACGGCTTATAGGTTCTGCATCCTGAATGAAATAACTGACTTTCAAGCTTTTTATATTTATAATAGCATGAAGTTCCTCTTTTGTAGGATTAATGCTTGTCATCGCCTGATCTTTGAGAAGAGTCTTCCAAAACGAGGGCAGCTCATTCCACCAAGTTATTAATGCATTGCTTTCATTTATCAGCAAGACGTCAGGCTTATTTGCCTTATATCTATTAGCGTCTTCTTTGGTTATCAATGTGTTATCACAATATATCTTATTCAGATGAGGTAAATCAATCAATGCTGCAAGACTTTCAACTTTTGTATTTGATAAATTAATAACGTTAAGTCTGTCTAAATTAGAAAGCGGCGATAAATCAGTTACCGGCGTTCCTTCAAGATTTAAGAAATAAAGATTAACTAAACCTTGCAAGGGAGACAAATCATTAACAAAAGAATTAGAAATATCCAAGTCGTGTAAAGTAAGCAGATCTTTAAGTGGAGATAAATCATTGACTTGTGTTGATGATAAGTTCAATGTTCTGATATTAACACATTTCTCCAACGATTTGACATCATAGACATCTGTGTTTTGAAGAGAAAGATTGTTCAAATCTCTAAAAAAAGCCACCACAGAAATATCCTTTATGTCATTATTATCGGCTTTAAAAATCTGAACGACATTCGCATATTTTAAATTAGAAATGTCTGTTATCTTAGTATTGCTGATATCTAGTTCCTTAATTTTATTGAGATTACGTATAGGGTTTATATCCGATACATTGGTACCGGAACAATTTAGCGAACGTAAATCTGAAAGTTCTGCCAAAGGATTGAGATCAGTGATTGTAATATTGTCAGCTACATCAACTTCAGTAATCTTGGTCATTATTCGGAGAGACTCGTAGATAGGAAATAAGTCTGCAGCGATGGTGTCATTAACCATTCTTGAAACAGTTTTGTCAATATACAATATGGTGTCGGGACGATGTCCATAGAGTTCGTCTATTCTATCCATTGTCATGGTGTCGTTATCTACAATCATAAATGTATCTTGCAGAATCACACTATGTTTTGTCAGAACAGTAAAAGCGTCATCAAGTATAAGGTTTATGTCTTTCATCTCTATGCTATCGAAGACGAATATTTCTTTTCCTAAATAATCTTTCCATGGTTTACTCATTGAATTCCACCATGTATAAAGTTCTTCTTTAGCGTTAGGCCTTGTAGTATAGAAACTTACAATTTTAAGTTCTTTCTTGTATTCGTCAAGATTTATCTCGAGAAAACGATTTCTTGTATTTACCACGGTATCACCTGTTATGGTTCGACCCGACAACGAACGTACCATCGCCACTTTGAAGAAAGTATTTCCGAGTTCATTAATTTGTGGTGTGACACTTTGAACGTCAAAAGAAAATTTCACATTATGGAAAAAAAAGTCAATATCTTTAAGATATGCCTGAATATCCTTATTTATAGATATTGAACGATTTTCATCGAGGTCGTCTTCAACCTGCACCTTATCGTCTTTAAATATCTTAGAATAACTCTCCTTGAAGATGATGTCTTTCTCTTGGGCTGAGTTATTAGGGTCGCCAATGAAGTTAAGTGTTTCCTGCAGATAGTTAACCATCTGTTTTACCTGACCTTCATATTCAACTATGTCTTTATTGGACAAAGATTGTTGCGCTTTTACTAAAAAGGATGAAACCAATAATAATATTAATAATGTGATGTTTTTCATTTTTAGTTGTTGAAATTTGGTTGGTAGAATTTCAGAAGTTCCTCTTTCTCATTATCTTTCAAGAATACAAGGTTGGAAATAAGCCAGCCTGTATTAAGTCCTTCTCTGTTAAACCATGAGATTTCAAAATACCAGTTATCTATTTGAAAGACATGGAATTTCTCACTATTGACTTTTTCAAACACTAAGTTACCTTGTTTTATTTCATAGAAAAAGATAGAAAGATAATCGGTTGAATAAGATTCTGATGCATAATATTCGATGCATTCTGGTGTTTTAAAAATTTTGTGGATATTCATGAAATCGAGCTCATGACTCATTGGGTGAAGGAAATGTTTCTGTTGTTCAGCTATATCGCCTTTTGGAAAAAGTTTGCTAAACTCTGGGAAATATATATTTGTCAGCACCCACTTAGATCCGAGATTTTCCTGTTCTATAGTAAATATCATACTAACATCCACGCTCTTTCCTTTCCATTTGAAGGTAGCAGACACTTCGGAGTACCATTTTCCGCCAAGAAACTCAAAATAGTTAGAGTCATTTTCGGTAAGGTCGGCTATGAAGAAATCGCGCAGGGAACCGTTAGTCCTTTGATTCTCCATATCGAATAGTAAAGGCAAAACAGATTTACGTTTCTCTTTGTTGCGATAGTCAGGCGAATCTGGATTTAGTTTTTTACCATATTGGTCCTCTTCATAATTAAACCTGCTTATAAACTGACTCATCTGCTTAGTCATTGTGTATAAGGCTCTTTCGTCAGTTTGCACATCGCCGAGGTTGGTATATACCTGTGACTTTGTTATTATTGAAAATGCCAACAACAAAGACAGTGTCATAAGACGCAAAATATTGTTCATCTATGAAATAGTTACAAGAGATTATAATATTTTTCAACAATTAATGTGTTGTTTCTTTGACTCTCATATCGCCCAATAACACGTCCCAAAAACCGATAAGACGACCTCCAATTTGAGTTTCTTTACGTTTCACATAGACAGTGATATCTTTTTTGGTTGTGTCTTGGTATATAAGACGACCTTCTTTATCAAAGCCTTTGAATGTTTGGAACACAGTGATAACACCTACGTATGTTCCATCAGGTTGACGATGCAAATCACTTACATACTCTATTTTGTACCAATCAATCTCCACGCGATCATAATTAAGACGCATCAATCTCTCAAGATATTGACGGACTTTGTAATACATCACTTGATTTGATGTCAATGATGAAACACCTATTTCAGCCTCAGGAGCAAACAACTCCTCTGCTCTATCTATAACTCTGTTTGCCTCACTCCAAGGTGTCTCCTTTGAACCGACGATTTTGATATATTTACTAAGGTCACGTACCTTTTCAAGAGCCAGACTATCAATAGCTTGTTTGCGTTCAGGACTTAATTCTTGTGCAGTAACCTGCATATTTCCAACTAAAAATATTCCTAATAATAATGTCAATAATACCTTCTTCATATCTGTTTACTTTTTAATTAACTCTAACTCTGTAATTTTGTCATTGCTATCATATTTGATATTCTTCACGCTGACGCTAACCTTTTTCTGGTCTTTTATATAATTCAAATATTTTTCAGCAGTTGTAGGAGCATCATAATCAATAATATCGCCGACATGATATACTATTATGAGTACAGGAACATCAGGTGATGCAAATAATTGCAATGCTTCTGCAATCTTCTCGTTCGCCGTCTCCGCATCTGGAGCTGCTGCTATAATGGTAAAGAAATCTTCTAATGACGTTTTAGGTTTCATTATATTTTGTTCTTCTATCTGTCGCAATCTTTCTTCTTCCGCAAGTCGCTCTGCCTCAGCAATTTCACGATTTACGACATCCTTGGCTTTAACAATTAATTCCTCAATATCCGGATTTTGCAAGTCCATTTTATCTATTTCTTCAACGCGAGCTTTTTGTTCGTCCAACGTCCATTGTGTATCTCCGCTGATAATAGCGTTCAAATCTTTCTTGGCTTGCTCAACTTTTGCTTCGTACTCTTTCTTAGCCATTTTCTTCTTGCTACCGCAACTTGTTGTTCCACCAATAGTTACGAAAAACAACATCGTAATAATGAATAAGTTCTTGATTTGTAATTTCATAGTTATTTATTTTAATAATTAGTCACGCAAATATAATAATTTTGGGTAAAAAATTATAAGCCTCTTGAGGTTTTTTATTAACAATTTGTAGAATATAACGGATGTTGAAATATTTTTCGTATGAACGTTGAAAAGAAATATTTTTGAAATGATTTTTTTATGATTTTTGCAGTATGATAAAACACTACAACATACCGATTTTCATGCCCGAATTAGCGTGCCCTTATCGCTGTGTTTACTGCAATCAGTTTAGCATAACGGGATTGAATGATATAATAAAGCCTAATGACGTTAAAAACATAATTGACAATTATTTATCATCATTTAAAGAAGAAAATCGCTTTGTTGAGGTGGCATTCTTCGGAGGTAATTTCACCGGACTTCCTCTGAAAATGCAAAATGATTATCTTGAAGTTGTTCAGCCTTATCTTGATAAAGATCTCATTCACGGTATTCGTTGTAGTACTCGCCCTGATTATATTACATATCAAAGAGTTAAAGAACTGCGACATCTTGGAATGAGAAATATTGAACTCGGAGCACAAAGCACGAATGATATTGTCTTAACTCATTGCAAAAGAGGTCATTCATATAATGACATCGTCGAAGCATCACAGATTATTCTTTCCGAAGACATCACTTTGGGATTGCAGATGATGATTGGACTTCCTTTCAGCAATAAGGAAATCGATTTTCAGACTGCAAAAGACATTGTAAATCTAGGCGCAAAAGAAACTCGTATTTATCCTTGCATCGTAGTGAAAGACACTGAGTTAGAAGCGATGTATCTCTCAGGAGAATACAAATCTATTTCTATGGAAGACGCAATTGCGCAATCGGCTGATCTGTACTCTTATTTTATTGAAAATCAAGTTAAGGTGTTGAGAATCGGACTTCATGCTTCAGATGAATTAGATGGCGAAGCTTACGTTGCCGGTCCTTATCACAAGAATTTCGCCGAGATGGTCTTCTCTCATATCTGGAAAAAGAAGTTTGAGAAACTGAAAAATTCAGAATCTGAGAATCTGAAAAGCAAAGACATAATAATCAACGTTTCGGCTTCGCAGATAAATCATGCTATTGGGTGGAATGGCGAGAATAAGAAAATATTGTTGGAACAATTTCGCAGTGTTGATTTCAAAACTATTGACAACACACAAAACACAACAGACAACAAACAATTTGATTTTACTGTCACATCGAAAGACGAACTTCCTACAATTATCGCTGATTCGAAAATGCCAGAAGAAGCGAAGAGGAATCTGAAAAAATTAGGAAATGTTCTTTTCATAAATCCAACATCTATAACTTATAATTCGATATCTTCTCATCCTGATATTTTCTTCTTCCAAAAAAACGATACATTGATTTATGCGCCAAACGCTCCTAAAAGAATAGTCAAAGAATTGAAGAAGAGAAAGATAAATCTTATTGAAGGAACTAAAGAAGTCGGGAAGAAATATCCGGAAACGGTTCCATACAACGCTGTCGGAATTGGAAACTTATTGATACATAATTTAAAACATACCGACTCGAAGATTTTATCTTCATACAAAAATCATATCGATGTAAATCAAGGATATACGAGATGTAATCTAATCGCATTGAATGAAAACGCGTTTATTACATCAGATATGGGCATTTTCAATGCGGTCAACAGTCAACGGTCAACAGTCAACAGTCAATGCCCATTGTCTGTTCTTTACATCGATCCGAAACAGATTAGATTAGAAGGACAGAGAAACGGATTTTTCCCTGGTTGCTGCGGAATTTGGAAAAACAATCTTATAGTATGTGGCAGCACGAACAATTTAAAGGAAAAGGAAACATTAAATAAATTCCTTAAAGACAATAATTTCAACCTAATAGAATTATACGATGGAGAGCTGATTGATGTGGGAAGCGTTTTTGTAATTGAAAATTGAAAACTTCAATACCTCATCCTCTCAGCAACTTAGCAACTCAGTAACTCAGCAACTTAGTAACTCAGCAACTCAAAAACGCGGAGACGCAGCAACAACATATTGTTAATCTTCATCGGTGTTGTTGATACGTCTCTACACTCGCAGACTTGGTGACTCATCGACTCCCATAAGAATGATACGGGAATGGCTTGCCGTTTTTAGTCTCCCAATAGGAGATGTTAACTGAAGATGGAGGCAGCGAGTTAGTGTTATCTTTAATTATCTTCCAGAAATGATCTGAACTCGGTCCTTTGTTGGTATTCGTCAAGATGATGATAGTCTTGTCATTCATATCGTCTCTGATGACGAAAGAACGATAGGCCTTCCACCATCCGTAATGGAAATAACATCCCGGATATTTGCTCGGTATTCTCCATCCGAAGCCATAGTTGTCTTTACGTTTTCTGCTCTTGGGGCTTCCTGGCATGAAAGCCTCGTCTTGAATAGAGTCGGGCATCAGCAAGCCATAATCGACGGCGGTCAAGAACTTAAACATATCTTCGGTGTTAGACATCATCATCTTATCTCCTTTGACGCCGTTGAGATATTCGTTAGGAGCCTGCATCGGACGACGACGGTCCATATAATAACCTTGAATCACATCTTCGATATATAAGGAAACCGTAGTATCGGGACGCATCTCATAGATATAGGAGTCGTCCATTCCGAGAGGTTCGAAAATCTTCGTCCTCATATAATCGGCAAACGACATTCCAGAAACGCGTTCCACTACAGATGCTAAAAGCGCGTAATTCACATTACTGTAATTAAAGCCTTTATCAGGTTTGAAATATGGATCCGGCTGATGTTCTACGTAGAAAGCTATCATATCTTCATTGAGGAAAGGTTTCTTTCTGTCGGGCCATTTGGCATCTGCCAAGCTCTCATAACGCGATAGTCCCGAGCGATGATTTAAGAGAAGACGCGTTGTGATACCTTCGTAAGGCCACTCCGGAATATATTCTCTGATGTCGGCGTCGTAATCTATCTTGCCTTCGTTTTTCAAAATCATGACAGCTTCGGCGGTGAACATCTTCGACACCGAACTCAGCTGAAAGACATCGTCAGCCTGGATGCTGTCGCATCTCTTTCGCAAGTTACGGAAGCCCCACGCTTTGTTATAAACGATACGTCCTTGCTCAGCATAAAGCACCGTTCCATTGAAACCCACTTTTCTTCTTAAATTGCTGAAAACCTTATCGACACTCGCCGCCTTCTTCTCAATAATATCCTCACCAAGATCGATGAAGATACTATCAACATTGACAACAGGTAACTCCTTAACGACTTCAGGTTCTATGAATTCCTCTTCCTTCCCCGAACAGGAAAATAGAAACAACGATATTAACGTAATTGAAAATAAGATATATAAATTCTTCGACATCAGACTTTGCTTAAAATGAATTGCAAATATACGATATTTTAGAAAGTCTCCAAATCACCAAGTCACCGAGTCTTTAAGTTTTTTATAGGACAGATGTAGGGACACATCGAATGTGTCCAGTAGATGTTGTTGACACGTCTAATATTTTGAATATTTGAATTTCTGCACTTCTGAGATTTAAAAAAAAATGTATATCTTTACAAAGTTTTTTTGAGATATTATGACACTAAAGATAGCATGTGTGCAAAGTGATATTATTGCACGAAACCCTTCTGAGAATTTCAAACATCTTGACGAGATCTTTAAGAAAATCCAAGATGACAGAGATATAATTATTTTGCCAGAGACCTTCAACACTGGTTTTCCTGCCGAGGCAGAAATTTTTGCCGAAGGAGAAAACGGTGCTACTATGAACTGGCTGAGAGAAAAAGCCAAAGAGAAAAACTGCATCGTCTGCGGTAGTTTCCTCACTTCTTTCAGACAACAGTCAACAGACAACAGTCAACAATCCGTGTCCAAGTCAATGTCAGAGTCGATAGTCAGTGTCAATAATCATTATCTCAACACAATGGTCTTCATGTGTCCTGACGGAACATATAAAGCATACGACAAGCGTCATACCTTCAGTATGGGTGGAGAGAAAGACTTAGGTAACGGAGAAGAATTAATCACCATTGAATTGAAAGGCTGGCGCATAAGACCTTTCGTATGTTACGACCTTCGTTTCCCTGTATGGTTGAGAAATAATTATAAAGACGGACAATTCGAATACGACCTCGCAATATTGATTGCCAACTGGCCTATGCAGAAATCGTTTGTATGGAATACCCTTCTCTCGGCAAGAGCTATTGAAAATCAGGCTTATTATATTGGCGTCAACAGAGTCGGCATCGACCATAACAACATTCCTTATATCGGAGAGACCAAAGTCGTTGACGGCAAAGGAAGAACGATTGCACAGATTGAAGGCGACAAAGAAGACATACTCGAGTTTGAGTTAGACAAGGAATCTTTGGATAAGTTCAGAGGCTATTTCACCGTCTATAAAGACTGGGATAAATTTGAAGTTTTGAAATAAGTTTATTTACTTTTGACAAATAATAGAATATGAATATCATCATAGCAGGCGACGGCGAAGTTGGAATGCATCTGGCTGAGGCTTTGGAACATGGCGACCATAACATCACCATCGTTGACCCTCATGAGGAACTTCTGAAAATGATAGAGTCGCATTCCGACCTGATGACAATCATGGGCGACTCCACTTCTATAAAAGTTCTGCAACAAGCCAATGTTAAAAAAGCTGATTTGGTTATCGCCGTCCTACACGATGAACATATCAATGTGTTGACAGGCATACTTGCAAAGAAACTCGGCGCGAAGAAAGTCATCGTGCGTGTCAATACTATGGAGAGTTTAAGCAAAGAGTCGTGGCGTATTTATCAAGACCTCGGCATCGATGGTATTGTTTCGCCTGAAGACATAGCAGCGCAAGAAATCATAAATCTGCTAAAACAGAATGTTGCTACTGAAGCTCACGACTTCGCCGGAGGTAAGTTGGAACTTCTGATGATTAAGTTAGAACCTAACGCCATTGCCATTAACAAGACTTTGGAAGAAGTCACGGAGAAATACAAACACATCGACTTCAGAGCTTTGGCTATCCACAGAAGACAGAACACTTTCATTCCTAAAGCCAACGACGTTTTCATGGAAGGCGACTTGGTTTATGTAATAACCAAGCCTCACGCCATCAAGGAACTGATGCAGCTCAGCGGAAAGACAAAATTCAATATTAATAATGTGATGATTGTCGGAGGCGGACGCATCGGAAAACTGACAGCAAAACGTCTCGAGGGTGACCTCAACATAAAGATATTGGAGATGGATAAGGAACGCTGCTATGAACTGACCAACTTCCTCTCCGACACATTGGTCATCAATGCCGACGCGAGAAATGTAGATCTCCTCGAAGAAGAAGGCATCAAAGATATGGACGCTTTTATCGCTGTGACGGATAACACAGAGACCAATATTTTAACCTGTCTGCAAGCCAAGTCGTTCGGTGTGAAACGTACTATAGCTATGGTAGAGAACATCGACTATATCGACATATCGCAAAACATCGGCATCGACACTATCATCAACAAGAAACTCATCGCTGCAAGTTACATGGTGCGTTACACTCTCGGCGGCAATGTGTCGTCGCTCAAATGTCTCAGTGGCATCGATGCTGACATAGTAGAGTTCGTAGTTCGTGATGGCGCAGCAGTGACCAACAAACCTATCAATCGTCTCGATATGCCAGCAGGCGCTGTCATCGGCGGTATAATAAGAGGTGAAGACAGTTATATCGCAACAGGTAATTTCGAGATACAAGCCGAAGACAGAGTGGTGGTTCTCGTCCTTCCTAAAACAATTCAAGATGTCGAGCGTTTGTTCCGTTAATATTTTTTAATGATGAAGAAGATTTCTGCAACAATAATAACATTAAACGAAGAAGACAAGATACGTCAGTGCTTAGAATCGCTCGTGGGAATTGCCGACGAAATAATTGTCGTTGATTCTCTTTCGACAGATTCCACTAAGCAGATATGTCAGGAGTTTGATGTTAAGTTTGTAGAACAAAAATGGTTGGGATATTCCGAACAGAAAAATCTCGCCAACAGATTAGCCTCTCACGATTGGATTTTATCTATCGACGCTGACGAGGTTCTCTCGGAAGAATTAAAGAAATCTATCTTAAAAATAAAAGAAACCGACACTCCCGATAATCACGTGTTTTCTTTTAACCGCTTAAATAATTATTGCGGAAAATGGATTCATCACTCAGGATTCTATCCCGACAGAAAGATTCGTATCTGGAACAGAAACATAGGCCAGTGGAAAGGTATCGTGCATGAGATAATTGAATTTACCACAGAGACAAAAGATATACACCTCAAAGGAGATTTACTTCATTATTCGTATAACAAACCTGAAGACTTTGAGAAACAGGTGTTTCGTTTTGCAGAGATGAGAGCTCAACATTATTACGACAAGGGAAAGAAAAACGCAAGTCTCCTGAAAATAGTATCACCAATCTTTTTCTTTGTCAAGCATTATATCGTGAGATTAGGTTTCTTGGATGGAAAGGAAGGTTTTGTAATGTGCTGGGTATCGGCAAAAGCAACGAGACATAAGTACAAGACATTGGAAAGATTGATGACTAAAGACAAAAGATAAAAGACCAAAGGGTGTTTTATACATTTTTTAAGTTAATATAAATTAAGTAAATCCTAAAATTATAAAT
Organism: Bacteroidales bacterium; assembly: GCA_017466405.1. Classification (GTDB taxonomy): domain Bacteria; phylum Bacteroidota; class Bacteroidia; order Bacteroidales; family F082; genus Limimorpha. The sequence goes on along the minus strand of JAFTUF010000013.1, from coordinate 102,809 downwards.
ATATGAAAAACATAGAACAAGTCAATTTCGATGGAAAGCGCGTTATTGTTCGCGTTGACTTCAATGTTCCATTAGATGAAAACTTTAACATTACTGACGACACTCGTATTCGTGCTGCAATGCCTACTATCAACAAAGTCATCAACGATGGCGGAATGCTTATCTTGATGTCACATCTTGGACGTCCTAAGAAAAATCCAGATGAGAAATATTCTCTTAAACATATTGTGAATTACCTGAGTCAGGTGATTGGCAAGGAAGTCATCTTCGCTGAAGATTGCATGAAGGCTTCAGAAACAATCGCTGCGATGAAAGCTGGCGATGTTGTTTTGCTTGAAAACCTTCGTTTTTATGCTGAAGAAGAAGGTAAGGTTCGTGGCATAGAAAAAGGTGAAGAAGGTTATGACGAAGCTAAGAAAGCCTTGAAAGAGAGTCAGAAAGAATTTACCAAAACATTGGCTTCATACGCCGATTATTATATCAACGACGCTTTTGGAACTGCACACCGTGCTCATGCCTCAACAGCTCTCATAGCAGATTATTTCGACAGCGAACATAAGATGTACGGCTTCCTCATGGGCAAGGAAGTCGAGGCAATTGACAAAGTCATGAAAGACATCAAACGTCCTTTCACCGCAATAATGGGAGGTTCGAAAGTATCAACGAAGATTGAGATTATTGAAAATCTCCTTACTAAAGTTGACAACTTAATTCTCTGCGGAGGAATGACATATACATTCAAAAAAGCTCTTGGAGGAAACATCGGCAAGTCAATATGTGAAAACGACAAATTGGATTTAGCACTTTCTATCTTAGACAAGGCTAAAGAAAAAGGCGTCAATTTGGTATTAGCCATCGACGCTGTCGTCGCCGACGATTTCAGCAACAACGCCAACACATTAATCGTTGATCCAATGGATATTCCTGAAGCTTACGAAGGTATGGATATCGGTCCAAAGACAAGAGAATTATTTGGTGAAGTTATTAAGAATTCCAAGACTATTTTATGGAATGGACCATGTGGTGTATTCGAATTCGACAACTTCTCTAACGGTTCACGCGCTATTGCCGAAGCTATCGTTGAAGCCACCAAGAACGGAGCGTTCTCACTGATTGGCGGCGGCGATTCTGTTGCATGTATCAACAAGTTCGGAATGTCGGATGATGTTTCATACGTTTCAACGGGAGGTGGTGCATTGTTGGAAGCCATTGAAGGAAAAGAGCTCCCTGGCATAGCAGCGATAAAGTAAGTTATTTAGATCTTTAATAAAAAAAAGGAACATAATATCAATATGATTTTTATGTTCCTTCTTTATATACTTCAATATTTGAAATAGGCACGTCTATTGGCAGCGATTGTCCTACAGATTCTATGTTTATAATGACGCGATGCTTACCATTTATTTTAACAAATCGTCCTATCAAGTCTCTTAAGTGTCCTGATTTTATGATTACCAATTCACCTTCTTTATAATCTTCGCAATTAACTTCGTGGAGGGTATTGTCTGCTATGTAAGCTTTTATTGCTGCAATTTGGTTATCTGGCACTGGAACAGGGACATCTTTTATAGAAACAAATCTCACCACTCCAGACACCTTCTTTACATTTAGTTTTGCTGTTTCATCATTTGGTTGGATCCGAACAAAGAGATAAGAACGAAACAACGGTTCTTCCACCCTTTTCATGCGGTCGCTCCATCGTTTTATTCTTGATATTAAAGGAAGAAATGATTCGATGCCTATGTCAGCAAGACTTTGAAGAACTTTCTTCTCAAATCTCGATCTAACATAGATAGCGAACCATTTCTTATCTTCTTTTGGTTTTGTCATAAAATGAACTTATCACTTCTTACGTTTAGGGTCATGTTCTTCGTCATAATAGCCGTATCCATAGCCATAACCTCTTCCGTAGCCGTAACCATAGCCATAGCCATAACCTCCGTAGCCGTAACTATAACGATATCCGTAACTTCCTTGGTAATTGATACCATTAACGACTAAACTGACACTATAGTTACGTTGTTCCAAATCGTTGACAACGACTTCAAGAGCTTTTTTATTTGTAACATCTTGACGAACTACGAATATTGAAGTATCAACAAATTTCATCAACAACAAGGCGTCTGTTACACACAAGAGCGGAGGAGTATCGACGATAATGTAATCGTATCTCTCTTTCAGTTCCTCAAACATTTTAGCACAGCGATCTGAAGCGATGAGTTCAGCTGGATTTGGAGGCACAGGACCGGCTGTGATAATATCCAAGTTAGGTAACTTGCCTGAAGGTTGTATAATCTCGTCGATAGAAGCTTTTCCTACCAAATAAGAACTTACACCCACCTTGTTCGACAATCCGAACTCTTGGTATAGACGAGGTTTACGTAAGTCCATACCTATCAAGGCTGTTTTCTTTCCATACATAGCGTAGATGGAAGCCATATTGATAGAGATATATGTCTTACCGATACCTGGAGAGTCGGAGATAACAGAGAATATACATTTGTCCTTACCTTTAACGATATATTCTATATTAGTTCTGATTGATCTGAATGCTTCCGACACAGGAGATTTAGGTGAATCTATTACGAATGTCGAGCTTGCATTAGAGTCCCTAGGACTTGTATAAGGAATTTGACCTATGATAGGTAGTTTTGTGATCTTTTCTATGTCGCTTCTTTCGATGACCTTAGTGTTAAGTATTTCTTTGAGGAAGATAAAAGCTGCTGGGATGCCGCATCCTAACACTACACAAACAAGATAAACCATCATGCTTCTTGGAGCCACCTTGCGAGCTCTTGAGACGCGTGCTTCGTCGATCACGCTGTTATCAGGGCTGTTACTTGCCATGACGATTTGCGCCTCAGCACGTTTCTGCATCAAGAATTTATAAAGTTCATCATTGAGAGCGAACTTACGTTCATATCCTAAATAAGCACGTTGTGTTGTTGGAAGTAACTTGATTTGTTCCTCGTATGAGAGAATCTGATTCGTCAACTCTTCTATAGTTACATTAGTGTTGTTGATCATATTGGTGATATTTTCCAACAATTGTTTTTTGGTTTGGATAATGCGTTCGTCGATTGTTTGAATCACAGGGTTTTTCTCTGTCGATGTAGCCAGCTGCTTAGCTTTTTCAGATGATAATGCTACCAATTCCAAAACAAGTTTGTTAAGCATCTGGTCTTGGATACCCATAGCACTTGGCACAACAAGTTTATTCAAGTCGTCGATATTCTTGTTGATATAATCTTGGAGGTTGATGTAATATTTAATGCTCAATTCCAGTTCCGACTTACGTCTTTCTATTTCTTTAAGACGGTTGAACATCTCACTTGATTGGGCACTCAAGTCCATGAAATCGTTGCCTTCTTGGAAAACCTGAAGGTCTGTCTCTGCCTTATGCAAAGAATCTTGGATACCTATTAACTGTTCGTCGATAAAGATGACTGTATTTTCAGAAACGAGGTTCTTTTGTTCCAAGTTTCTTTCCATGTATTCATTTAACAACTGATTAAGATAATCTGTAATCTTGTTAGCATTATATCCTTGTATTGAAAGATTTAATATTGAAGAATTCTTTGTACTTTGAGCGATAGACAAACTGCTCATTTCAGCTATGAGTGACAAGCGGCTTTTCACCACAAAACTATATTTAGGCACAAATTCTTCTTCAGGGTCTGGATTATAGTTGCTATTGAGGATTATTCTGAATTTGTTGTATCCATTATTCACCCATTCGCCAAAACGATATATGCCTTCATAATCTGGCATTTCTATAGGACCAATGTTGTTGTCAGTTTCATAATTATAAATAGAATATTTTCCTTCTTTAGATTTTAATCGATATGATTCGTTATCGATGAATTCTATATGATATTCATTACCAACAACCTGTAAGGTATCGTAGTCTAATTCCACGTTGAAAGGTGTGCTTTTGTATAATTCTCTTTTTGCAAGACGACCTTTCACGTAATAAGATACATTGAAGAAATCTAATTCCTTGATAGTTCTCTCTCTTAGGCTAAACGACTGAAGGATGCCTATTTCGTTATCAATATTGATATTGCTCTTAAATGTCAAGCCTGTCATCATTGAAGTTGGGTCAATACCCATCTTATCCTCTTTGACAAATACTGATGCAGATGCTTGATATACACTTGGGGTGTATCTGTTATAGATAAAACCAATAGCCAATGCAACAATTACGCCTATTGCAAAAAGGTACCAATAGCTTAAAATCTTAATGATGATGACTTTTAAGTCTAATGTTTCTTCTTCTTGATATTGAGGTTTGTTTTGTAATTCAGTATTATTCATATATTTAGTATTTTATATCGATGATTTAAATTTTATTTCATGTAAACGATAACGAATGTGAAACATGTAATCAAGAGAGATATTGCGGAGATAATAGTTCCGTAAGGAACGCTGGTAAATCCGAATTGTTTGGTCTTCAATGGTTCGACATAAATAATATCGTTAGGTTTCAAGTAATATTCAGGAGATGAGAGTATGTCAGCATCGTTGAGGTTTACTCTTGCTATCTGGGAGCCTTTTGGTGTTTGGTGTATGATTTTAATATTGGCCTTATTTGCGAAGTCTGTTGCATTACCTGCCAATGCTATAGCCTGGAAGATATTGATGTCTGATTGATAAATCTGATATTGTCCTGGGCGTAACACCTCACCAAGTATTGTAAGATTGAAAACTCCAAGCTTTACATAAACAACGGTCTCTTTGAGGTATTCGTTCATGATGACTTGAATTCTAGACTGTATCTCATCAATAGTCAAGTCTTTCACCAACACATCACCTACGAAAGGAAGATCGATGTTGCCGTCAGCTCCAACAGTATATCCGTTGAGATAAATAGAAGCATTACCGCTGCTATATTGAGTTGATGTATTCATGTAACCTCCTTGGTTCATGAAGTTGAAGTATGCTGCGAATTTTTCGTCAAGACTTGCTATTCTGATATACAGGTTATCACCTGGCTGAACTTTGTAGTTGAATGTACGCTCGTTTTCATATTCAATAGACATGAAAGCACTGTCGGTTAACATCTGTTCGTTTTGCAAATACAAGATTCTTTTCTGAGGGACACATGATGTGAATACAGATGTTCCTACAATTGCAATAACACTTAAAATTAAAAAAATCCTTCTCATAAGTTATAGTAATTTTTTATTTAGCACTAACACATTTCAGATTGACACTTTCTATTCCGTATAACGGATCCTTAGGATATTTATTTTCTATTTTGAAGACGTGTAAACCTGTTTGTCCAAATATCATTTCGTCGTAAAGAGGCAATTTGAAAATGTATGTGCCGTTATTATTTTCGGCTTTCCAATTTCCGTCTTTATCTTTCAAATTAAATTGGAAATTTCTTGAGCGAGAACTATCTCCATTAGGGTCTTTTATTGTCAAATTGAACAAAAAGCGACTTTCATCATTACTGTTAGCGTATGCACTAGGATAGTCGCCAGTGACTTTCACTTCTATAACAACGTCGTACTTTGCCGATAGATCCTTGACATCAAACTCTCCCATAAGGTAATCGAATCTCGACCATTCTTTATTTTGAAACTCTTTAGAAATCACCACTTTATCTTGTTCCTTTTTGCAAGATGTAAATAAAAGCATTGATACTATCAATATATTAAAAATGTAGCGCATTGGTATTATATTTCAAACTGCGAATTTAACACTTTTTTCCTTTCAAACGACATTTTTTATTGATGTATTTTTCTTAATTTTGTTACCGTAAAAATTTGTCTGAATCATGATAAAAAACAGAGTCAATTATTCGTCAAGGAAGTATGTCGTAATCGCAATATTTTTTATTGTGGTGATGATTCTGTTAGTAAAGTTATTTATGATTCAAATTGTAGATCAATCATATAAGGCATCATCTGATAACAACACTATACGTCACATCACGCTATATCCTGCTAGGGGAGGAATATTCGATCGTGATGGGAATATTTTAGTGTATAACGAAGCTATATATGACTTGATGGTTGTACCTAAACAGGTTAAGAAACTAGACACCCTTGGCTTTTGTTCAGCTTTAAATATTTCGCGTGAGTTTTTCAATGAAAGGATGAAAAAAGCAAGACGATACTCATCTTTCAGTCCATCCATTTTTATGCCTCAGATAACCAAAGAGGAATATGGAAGAATAGCCGAAAAACTTCATCAATTCCCCGGATTTTATTTCCAGACACGTTCCATAAGAAATTATCCACATCCTGTTGCTGCTCACGTCTTAGGTAATATCGGAGAAGTCAATAAGAAGGATTTGGAAAGGGATTCTTATTATAAAGCTGGCGATTATATTGGTAAATCCGGGATTGAATATTTCTATGAGAATGAGCTTAGAGGTGAGAAAGGTCTGAAAATCATCTTTGTCGATGTTCATAATAGAGAGAAAGAGCATTTCATGGATGGTAGATTTGACACTCTGCCTACTGCGGGAAAAGATATTTATTTAGGCCTTGATACTGAGCTGCAGTCGTATGGCGAAGCTCTCATGAAAAATAGAATAGGTTCCATCGTTGCTATAGAACCTTCTACAGGACAGATACTTGCGATGGTGACAAGTCCTTATTATGACCCTAATGAACTTGTCGGCAGAGTGAGAGGCGAGAATTATACAAAACTTTTAAACGATAGTCTCAAACCACTTTTCAATCGCGCCACAAGTGGCATCTATCCTCCTGGTTCAACATTTAAAATGGTAAACGGTTTGATAGCTCTTCAAAGCGGGGTTATCAACTCAAGTAGTACTTTTCCATGCGACGGAACAGAAAGTCAACCAATACGTTGCACACACTATCATAACAGTCCAGTGGCTCTTCATGAAGCAATAGAAAACTCTTGCAACCCATATTTTTGGGAGGCATTTAGAGAAATGTTTGCTTCACATAGCTTCGCTTCATCAAAAGAAGCCTATTCTTTCTGGTATGATTTGGTAGTTAGTTTTGGATTGGGAAGTACATATAAGACTGATATACCAGCTGAAGTGTCAGGCAACATTCCTAAGAGTTCATTCTACGACAAGATGTATGGTGGTGTATGGAACGCATTAACGATTAGGTCGTTAAGTATAGGACAAGGTGAGATTCTCGTTACTCCACTTCAACTTGCGAACATGGCAGCCGCCATTGGAAACGAGGGTTTTTATTATCCTCCTCATTTCATTAAATCGTTCAGCGACGGCACACCTATCGACTCCATAATGACAACGAAAAGAGTTATTGATATAAAGCAGGAACATTTCAAAGACGTGAAGATTGGAATGTGTCGTGTTTTTGAAGGCGAAGGAGGTACAGCACGTTTTTCTAAGATAGATAGTATTCAAGTGGCGGGCAAGACAGGCACAGCCGAAAATCCTCACGGCGACGATCACTCTATGTTTATGGGCTTCGCTCCTGCCGACAACCCGCAGATTGCTATCGCTGTAGTAGTAGAAAACGCCGGATTCGGTTCACAATGGGCTGCACCTATAGCAAGTCTAATGATAGAGAAATACTTAAGAGGTTATATAAAAAATACAAATAAAGAGAAGAGATTTATAGAAAAGTAATAATACGGACATAGACAGTTGACTGTTGTCTGTTGTCCGCCGAAGGCAAAATAATGACTACAAGAAATAATATAATAGGAAAAATAGACTGGGCTTTGTTGCTGATGTACTTAGCATTAGTAGTTATCGGAGTCTTGACAATTTATGCTGCTGCTTTCAACGAGGCACATCCAAGTTTGTTAGATATTTCGCAACATTATGGAAAACAGGCTCTGTTCGTTGGAGTGAGTCTCTTTATAGGTTTCATCATTATGCTTATCGACGCCAAATTCTTTAACACCTTCGCATATGTAATATATGGATTTTCAATATTTTTGCTCTTATATGTCTTAGTAGGTGGAACGACAATAGCAGGTTCTCGCTCTTGGATCCAATTAGGCGGATTTTCATTCCAGCCTTCCGAGTTTGCCAAATTCGGGACGGCATTGGCTGTAGCTCATTTTCTCGGCGACATCAACACCGACTTCTCTCAAATAAAAACTCAGATGAAGGCATACGCAATGGTATTGCTGCCGATAATGCTTATCTTAGCTCAGGGCGATGCTGGCTCTGCACTAGTTTTCTTGGTCTTTATCCTCGTTTTCTATCGCGAAGGAATGTCGGGAAAGATATTATTAGTAGGACTCTTCGCTGTGACATTATTCCTGTTAACTCTGTATTTCTCAAAGTGGTATGTTCTTATAGGACTTCTTGTTGTTTTTGTGGGACTTCTTTTTCTGATAGAGAGGACAAAGAAAAATATATGGAAATTAATAGCAGCTCTCTTTATCTCAGCTGTGATGGTTTTCTCTGTTGATTTCTTTTTTTATGAAGTCTTGAAACAACATCAGAGAACGCGTATCAACATTATATTAGGTATAGAGAAAGATATTTATGGTGTTGGGTATAATTTACATCAGTCGAAGATTGCCATTGGCTCTGGCGGTTTTACTGGCAAAGGCTATATGCAAGGTACGATGACGAAATATGACTTCGTTCCAGAGCAACACACCGACTTTATTTTCTGTACTATAGGAGAAGAGTTTGGTTTTATAGGTTCGTTTGTTTTATTATCACTATACTTTGCTTTTCTTGTTAGGATCATACTGCTTGCTGAAAGGCTGCGCTCTTCTTTCAGCAGGATTTACGGCTATGCCATAGCGTCGATAATGTTCTTCCATCTCATGGTAAACATCGGAATGACAATAGGCTTGATGCCGGTCATCGGAATTCCTCTGCCGTTTATGAGCTACGGCGGATCGAGTTTATTGATGTTCAGCCTAATGTTTTTCGTTTTCCTGAAACAAGATGCTAACAGAATGAATATTTTGTAATCAAAAAGTTACGCCATTAATTCTGGAATATAACGTTGCTTGCTACGATCTTGCTGGCTGGAATGTGTTGTATTCCTTTCTCTTCTGTATAAACCACCACCGATTCGCCTCGCAACGATTTCTCTTGCAACATACGTTTCTCAGCTAATTCCAATCCTGCATTAAGTTTCTCTACAAATTCGTTTATTTCTTTATTCGACATAATTCTTTATTTTGTTATATATCGTTTCTGAGACTATATCAACACCTATCGCCCTGCCGCCTTTTGCCACAAAAGTACGCGGTGTACAACTATTATCGTATATAGCCCAAACATCAACTTCGTTCATAAAAATATTAAAAAGATTTCTAATCCCTGCGACATATCTGCGCTTAATCACATTTGAAGGGACGTTGTGTCCGCCATTGCTAACACGTTCTGCCACACGTTGAACTGCCAATTCTGGAGTTTCAAGCCAGAAAAATATCAGATGTACATGATACCCTTTTTTCTGAGCTTTCCTCACCAAATTGATATATGACTTTGTAGCAAGCGTTGTTTCTATAGAGAATGTCTCATTTCGATTTAACAATTCCTCTATTCTGTATAACATTATACGTCCAGCTTCTATTGATACGCTTCCAGGATTAAAAGGAGATAGTCCTTTTGCTATTTCATCTGCATTAACAAATTCCTTACATTCCAAAATATCAGGTAATACAGTACACGAAGCTGTGGTCTTGCCAGCTCCGTTACATCCACTGATAATGTAAAGATTGCTCGTCATGGTTTGCAAAGATACAATTTAATACTTACAAAGAAACATCATTTAACAAAAAAATGTTTTTTGAATAAAAATGCATTAAGAATCTTTATAAAAAAAACTCTTAATGCATTAACGTCTCTGGTAGGATTGAGCGAGATTTCACAAGCTTTATATTCCCAACGAGATTCCTAATCCCATCGCTGTCCTGACTAAGTCGTGGTCTTTTGTCACTAAATTTAGTTTTGCGACAGCATCTTTCAAAGGAACGGAAATGATATTCGGATGACGATATGCCACCATATTTCCATATTCTTGATTCAAGACCATCTCGAATGCCTTGACGCCGAACTGCGATGCAAGGACTCTGTCGTATGCCACCGGCACACCACCTCTTTGCAAGTGTCCTAATGTCGTCTCACGCATATCGTGTTTGAAACCAGCGGCTTTCATCTGCTCGATGAATTTCTGTCCTATACCGCCTAATTTAACATTCTCATAACCTACTTCCTTGCTGACTTCAAAGACCTGTTGTCCGTCTTTTGGTTTAGCGCCTTCAGAGATAACGACAACGGCAAATCCTCTGTCATGAACGAAACGACTTTCTAATTTCTCTTTTACTATTTCTATGTCGTAAGGGAATTCTGGAAGGAGACACACCTCCGCTCCGCCGCCAATCGCTGCGTTTAATGCAATCCATCCGGCGTCGCGTCCCATAACCTCTAATACAAAAACTCTGTTATGACTTGCAGCAGTCGTAACTAATTTATCAACCGACTCAGTGGCTATCTCAACTGCTGTCTGATAACCGAAAGTACTGTCTGTCATTGATAAGTCGTTGTCGATGGTCTTTGGAACACCTATTATATTTAATCCCTTTTCATATAATTTCTGAGATATTCTCTGCGAGCCGTCGCCGCCGATGTTGATGACGCAATCGATGCCCATATACTGCAGCTTCTTGATCATCTCGTCGGAGCGATCTACTGTCGTCCATGTGCCGTCGTTGTTTTTCACTGGCCATGAGAACGGGCCTCCTTTGTTGGTTGTCTCTAAAATGGTTCCGCCTCTGAAGTGTATTCCTCTCACGCTTTCCGGAGTGAGTCTCACTATCTCAGATGGCTCCCATAAGACTCCGTTAAAAGCTTGAATACTACCGAGAACTTCCCAGTCCTTCTCTTGCGAAGCTCTCTTCACGATGGCTCTTATCACAGCGTTCAAACCTGGACAATCGCCGCCGCCTGTTAATACTAATACTCGTTTCATATATATTGATAAATAAAAGGACGCCATAATATGACGTCCCTATAAATTATTGTTTTAAATCTAATTTTATTTGTAACTCTTCAAGTTGCGCGTCGGCTATTGTTGAAGGTGACTCTGTCATCACGTCGCGTCCCATATTGTTTTTAGGGAAGGCGATGAAGTCGCGGATGCTTTCTTGTCCGCCGAATAATGAACATAATCTGTCGAAACCGAATGCGAGACCTGCGTGAGGTGGTGCTCCGTATTCGAAGGCGTTCATCAAGAAACCGAACTGTGCTTGTGCGCTTTCGTCGGTGAAACCTAAGGTGCGGAACATCTTGTTTTGCAAGTCGCGGTTGAAGATACGCACTGAACCGCCGCCTATCTCAACGCCGTTGAGTACGATGTCGTAAGCGTTAGCTCTTATCTCTGCCCATCTGCTAGGATCTTCGTCTAAGAGATATTCGTCTTCTGGCTTAGGTGCTGTGAATGGGTGGTGTTTTGCGTAATATCTTTGTGTCTCGTCGTCCCATTCCAAAAGTGGGAAGTCGATGACCCATAATGGTTTGTAATCGTCTGGATTACGGAGTCCGAGTTGGTTGCCCATTTCAAGACGTAATGAATTCATCTGAACTCTTGCATCCATTGTCTTGCCGCAGAGAATTAATAACATATCGCCGGCGACAGCGCCGCAACGGTCTAACCATGTCTTCAAATCTTCTGGAGAATAGAATTTATCTACTGAAGATTTGATGCTTCCGTCTTCGTTATATTTGACATAAACCAAACCTTTAGCTCCTACTTGTGGTCTCTTGACGAAATCTGTCAAAGCGTCGATTTGCTTGCGTGTGTATGAAGCACAGCCTTTTGCGTTGATAGCGACAACTAATTCAGCCTCGTCGAATACTGGGAATCCTTTGCCTTGTGCCAAGTCGGTGAGCTCGACGAATTTCATGTCGAAACGGATGTCTGGCTTGTCGCTGCCGTAATATTTCATAGCGTCGTGCCATGTCATGCGTGGGAATTTATCAAACTCTAAACCCTTTACTTTCTTGAAGAGATGTTTTGTCAAACCTTCAAAAGTATTCAATACGTCTTCTTGTTCAACGAACGACATCTCGCAGTCGATCTGTGTAAATTCCGGCTGACGGTCGGCGCGAAGGTCTTCGTCGCGGAAACAACGTACTATTTGGAAATATTTGTCGAAACCTGCTACCATCAATAATTGCTTGAATTGTTGAGGCGACTGAGGAAGAGCGTAGAACTCGCCTGGATTCATGCGTGATGGAACGACGAAGTCGCGTGCTCCTTCAGGTGTCGATTTAATCAAACATGGAGTCTCAATTTCAATAAATCCTTGTTCCGAAAGATAGCTTCTCGTCTCGATAGCTACGTTATGACGTAAGATAAGATTGTTCTTCAAAGGATTACGACGTAAGTCGAGATAACGATATTTCATACGAAGGTCGTCGCCGCCATCTGACTTGTCTTCAATAGTGAAAGGAGGAGTCTTACTTGCATTTAATATATTGAGTTCTGTGAGTTGAATCTCGATTTCTCCTGTTGGGATATTAGGGTTTTTCGATTCTCTTTCAATGACTTTACCTTTAGCTTGAATAACGAACTCGCGACCTAAAGTACGAGCTTTTTCCATCACTTCTGCCGAGCTGACGCCTTCTTGTAAAAAGAGTTGTGTCAATCCGTATCTGTCGCGAATGTCGATCCATAAGAGAGTGCCTTTGTCACGGACGCGTTGCACCCAACCGCTCAAAACGACTTCTTTTCCTGCATCAGCAAGACGAAGTTCACCGCAAGTATGTGTTCTATACATATTTATATCTTTTTTATTGTTTCAAAATTTGACCTACAAAAATAATGATTTTTATTTTTCTTTAATCACTTTCATGCAACAATTTCTGCAATAAAAAAACTGACGATAAATGTTTATTTACCGTCAGTTATATATCAACTTTACTAAACTTAGTAATTATATTCTTTGACTTCCTCGACAACCATGTAACAATCATCACTCTGGCAACTGCATCTTATCTCACCTTATTAGAAACATTAAATCAGTATCTTCATCAAATACAAGTTCAAAACTGTAATATTCGTATTCGTTTCTTGATAGAATGATTTTATATGTCTGCCCAATTACTAAATTATTCAATATAAATTCAACGCTTCTGGGGCATACGCAGTCGCATGGTATCAAGTTATCTTCATACATATAAACGCTGATTTCATTTCCGTTCATGTTTGACTCTTCCCAAAATTCTTCAGAGCAACAATTGAAATAAGTATTGGTGGTTTTTATCTTAAGACTGCTTTCATCTATTGCTACAGCATAAACGGTGTCGTTTTCGAATGTGGTTTCACGATCGTCTGTCATACAGTCTGATGCCGAAAAATCAGAGATGAAGCTATTTCCATAGACTAACATCATGTCTGTCTCCATTTCGAAAGAAACCTTAAAACTTAAATGTTCGTAACTGCCTTTCAATATATGGATATTATAGCTTTGTCCTAACACCAGATTGCTTATTGTAAACTCCACGTTTCGAGGACATTCGCAGTGACATGCTTCATCATCGGAAAAGATATGGACATAGAGGTCATTTCCTACTATTTTTGTTTTTTCACGGAAACTTTCCCAACAGCAGTTGAAAAGCATGTTTGCTATTGTGACTTTGAGACTGCTCTCATCTATTGCTACAGCATAAACGGTGTCGTTGACAACTGACTTTCCATGTTCATCTTCTATACACTCGGTAACAGAAAATCCATAGAACTCAGGTTGAGGTATTTCCACTTGTTGTTGAGGTTTTTCTTCAAGTCCAGACTCTGGTTTGCATCCATCTAAGACAAAAATTGCAGTCAATAATGATACTATTACTATTGCTAAAGACATAGTTTTGTATTTGTGTATTTTCATAAGTTATAACAAATTTATAGTTAATAATTTTTATGATATTTATTGTGCTATTACTAATTTGCTGGTCATTTGACAATCATTGCAATTTATAGTACACATATATACTCCACTGGCAACATCTCTTAAATCAAGTACTTTGTTACCATGATTACCTGAAAGTACATTTTCATATACTTTAACACCAAAAATATCTGTAATGATTATCGTTGCTTTTGTACAATCTCCAGGCAGTGTATAATCCAACGAACACCAGAAACTTGCTGGATTAGGACTGATTGAAAAATCTAATCCTTTAGCTTTACTTATATCCTCAACAGTAAATACATACGATTTGTTCCCTCGTTCAACATTAGAATCAATTTGCGGACATGTGTGAATTGTTATACCATATACACTTTCCATTATTGATTGAGCCATTGACGACGCTGTACCACTGTTACTATTGGCAATGTCTTCTACAATTATTTTTTCTGCATCTGTCAACTGGAATGTGGTACGGCCAGTTCGATAAAGATTATTATAAAGAGACAATAAACTAATGTAGTTATCATTGTCACGTATTTCTTCTTCAGTCAACTCATACAATGATGGTAGCATATTAGCTAATGTTATAGCATCGGCATAATTGTTTTCTTCAAGATAAATGCTTATTATATCTCTATCAGCATTTATATCATTCATATTGCCCAACCACCATTTCAATTCTTCCATGTTTACAACAGTGTCATTAAGTATGCTGCGTACTATATCACCTGCGGCAAGGGTATAAATATGATTGTATTTTGCCATTTGGCTTTCAAGTGCACTTCTTGAACTCACACCTTCTGATATTTGTTGCAAAATATTTATCATATACTCTGGTAAAGGATTTTCCTTATTTTTTAGATGGATCATAAGAGAATTCTTTTTTAATTCTTCAGGATTAGCTGCAAGAATCTCAAACAAAACATTCTCAACAAAAATATCATCACGATCAACTACAGATTTCAACACATCCTCAGAAAGATATGGAGAATGACCAAGAAGTTGAGTTCTAAGAGTCCATACATCATCCGACTGTGCTGTATTAATGTCATCAATAACCGCAATGGTATTACCTCCATCTATTTTTTTCTCGTATGCAGATTTTATTGTTGTATATACACCATATGCTTCATAATATTTATCCTTAAGAACTATTATTTCGTCTTTAGGCAACACTGGTAACATGGTATCAATAGCAACACCACTATTTAATGTATAATGAGAAGGACAACCTAATGTATCATTAGTATTGAATAAAGCAACATTATGAGTGTACGTTGGCATAGCATTAGTTTGAGAATTATCATAATAATAATTTATACTATAGTCTCCATAATTGGCTATATGATATCGAGGTTTTTCTGTAGTTGATCGGCTGAATACATTGTTTGATGCCTCATATTTCATTCCTTGATTTTGTTGAATACCATTCCTACTATTAGATGTTGTCGAGTTTCCTAAAATGTATAAATCATAATTATTATTATAGTTTTCATTACAACGATATGTTAACCCTGAAGTAATCACATTGTTTTTATGATTGATACCAATAGCCATATTAGCACAATATAAATTTTCAAAAAAATTCTTGTAAATCTGATTTATCGATTTTGAATTATTTATAATGATTCCATAATATTCTATAGGATGAATCTTACCCTTTGTAAAATCATTTTGTTCTATAACAAAATAAGGGGTATTTTCTGCATAAATACCTGCTGGACAACCATATTTTTTTTGTCCTACCTCAAATTCTGAATTAAGAATAGTAGCAAAACCTGAGTTTAATGCATATACACCATATTGATTATTGGTAAATATAGTTGCTTTTACGGAAAAACTTCTTGTTCCTACAGATCCATCTTTTGTTGATACAACAGCTTTATAAAAGTTATCAAAAGTTGAATGTTTTTTTATACTAGGATTCCCACTAATGTTAATAATATTATTATAACTTCCATTTACAGAAAATCCAGCATTGTAAGCATATATTCCTACCGGATACATATTGTTGTAAGGATTATCCTCTAAGATAAAATCACATGCTATAAACTTAACACCTCTAACTTCATAAAGATTTGCATGTGTGAAAAATTCTTCAGGACCAACATAATTGCTATTAACTTCAAATATACAATTTTTAAAGTATGATGCATTGTCACTAACAACTAATTCTTCTGGATTGTTAGGATGATAGTACTGGTTTTCGTATGGCTCAAAATTAACAGCCCTTGCATTATTGATGAATTTGGAATCATCAGCCAAAACTATACCACCTGTAGTAGAATAAGGAACATCTGCATTTTTATTACACAAATCGACAGCAACTACAGCATTCTCAATGATAGCATTATTTTTAAGTTCAACAACACCTTGCCAATAATGCCCGTTTTCTTTAAATTGATGTTTATCACTATCGCCCCATACTTGAATACCATTCCATTGTTCGTCATCACATAAACATAATAAATGTCCGCCATTTATAACAAGTTTTGCACCTGGTTTAACTATAATACTAGCCTGATCAGAACAATACACGGTTCCTGTAATAGTCAATGTTGCATTAGGTTCAACAAACACAGAATCAAGAATATAATAGTTATCCGCTCCCCAAGTTGCATTCGAAGAAACATGTTCTTGAGCTATGATATTATAATATTGCTGTAAAATCGTAATGTCTTTAATATAAGAACACAAGTTAACACCTTGATAACTTACCTTAACTTGTATATACGCATCACCTATTCCGTTTGGTCTAACATAAACTTTATTATCATCCGTAGATATTATTGTTAAATTTGATGAACATAACCAATCATAAGTATATTCTTCATGTGATTGAATATCAAATAAATAAACATAATCCCCACAAAGTACGTGAGAACCAATAATATTAGGACCTGATAATGGGACATTCAAATGAGCTATCTTTGCTTCATATTGTAAATAATCCTGTTTAGTTACGACCAAATCCATAAAACAATTCTCTAATTGTGGCTGGAATGGAATTGTTTGATATTTGCCAGTACCTTCTGCTACCGCAATAATTTTATTACCTACGGTTAGAACAATCATTGCACCTTCCGGAACTTTAACAACAATTTCCCCATTTCCCATGCTTATTTCAGAAGGATGCTCAACAGTCATAGTTTGAGGCACGGTAGTATACAATCTTAAAAATGCATCACAATGTGCTGTAAACATTTTATAAGTAATATCCTTAAAAAAACTATTATATGACCACGAACATCCATGTAAAAAATATTTTCCAGCTACATTGCCAAATGCAGGCATCCAATTACCATCATAATTAGCATATGTGCCATTATCTGGCATAAAATTAGGAGCAAAAAAATCATAAACTCCCCATACATATGTGTCGTTTAATGGGGTGTATGATACTTCCGTAGGTGCTAAACATCCGACAGCACCTGCACCCTGTCTGTTATGCATTCTTCGCATTAATGATTCTACTAAACAGTTACTGCCAGTATAATCAAATTTACCCGTTAGACAGTTTACAGACATAACAAAAGTAAGTTTATTTGTATTATTCATATTTAAAACAAGACTCGTATCAAAACTAGGTTCTGACCAACCAGTTACAGAACCATGATCTCTATGTTGTATGATGAAAGTACCATTATTAACAGCATCAACGATTTGCTCACCTATACCGCCCGTCCATCCTCCTAACTGATCAGGAGAACTTGGTATATAACCTCTGTTATTAGGTCCAAAATAATTGATCACAGAGGATGTATGTGGATGTGTGGACCATATTGTACCGGGAGTGCCTTCGTAGATTTCATTAATTCTAACAGGTGTTTTTCCATTATTTCTCCAATAACCACCAATAACTTCCGTACATATTTGAAACCATCTGCCTGTTTGCCATCCTAATGCTGTAGTTGGCTTTTGATATGTATTGACATCCATATTTGGTTGTACGTATTCATAATTGATAGTTTTGTTTACCATCAATTCAGCTTCACTCGCATTAGCAGCAACCAATCTTGAAAAACATATATCTGGCAAACCATCACCATTTACATCAGCATATCCATTGTCAGAAATACACGTACCAGAATAATCATGTTCATATATCTCTGCTGGGATACCCAAAGTTACATTTGTGTTATAATCTCCAAATAATAGAACTGCTACAGGAGGGATGTCCCAATTGTTATAAGCGTTATGAATATAGTCTTTTATTTGTGATGGATTTGTACAACCCATTTCATTCAGACTTTTTACCTCGGTCAATATACCTTGTTTTGTACGATAATTGGCCAATTGTTGTGCGTATGGGCGAAAAGATTCATCATTAGGAATAACAATAAGGTACTCACATCCCGTATTACTACCAGAAATCCATTGTCTCATACGGCTTTCGTAATCAACAACAGGTAATTGATTATAATTGACCAATGATTGTTGAAGTACCTTGTCAAAATATGGAGAACGTAATCTTTCATAAGCATAATACCCATCACCGTTTTCATAAGAAAGACTGAGGTCTATGTCATGAAATACTTTTAACACTTTTGTTACAGGATTATATTGATACGGTGTTACTGAAACAATGACTGACTGAACACCTCTTAAATCCATAATCTCCGATACAACAACTGGATTTTCGGGATAGAATGCGTTCACATTATAAATACTAGTATCTTTTTCATATGTTGCCATTGTATCGTCAGTATCTGCATATATTGGTGATGCAGCCATTAAATCAACATTATTAATGATTTGTACTTGGCTGTTATTAATATTATAGTTTACTGTAGAACCATGCGGAATTGCAACAAAACAACTATTAGTTGGCAAATTAGGCTTACCTTGGTCTGCTGGAAGAAAAATTCCAGATAATTCAATCTGTTCACCAGAATAGCCATTGTCAACAATTCTGTTAAGAGTTAGTTTTTTTAATGAATGTCGCATTCTAATGCTAGTATCAGCTTTTGAAGTCGTAGAAAAGCCTTCTTTTGATGCGCTATTGTTAAATGTAAAACTACGTGTTTGTGCATTTAACATTTCTACTATCATCATTAAAAATAACAAGAGAATTATTTTGTGTTTAAAAAATGATTTCATATACACCTCCCCAATATCCTATTTTAAACTAATTTATAACTTATAACTAAAACTCTTGACTTCCTCGACAACCATGTAACAATCATCACTCTGGCAACTGCATCTTATCTCACCGTTATTGTGAATCTCTTCACAATTTTCTGTTAGTTCATCACATTGTCCCATACATTTGATTATCGTTGTTTGAGGTGCTGCTTGAGTCCAGGAAAGATCTGTGTAAATCATTATGCTTTCTGGATTGTCATAATCATTATCAACTATATACTCCATTTTTATGACTTCAGAATTCTCTAAGTAAAAATGTTCAAAGTACGTAATCGCATAATTATCTGAATTATGAAGCTTCTTTATGAAATTAGGGAGACTTGCGGCAACGTTCTTCATATTGGTTCTTGTGTTAAAATTTCCTTTAACAGTCGAACTGGTGCCTATACTTGCGTTTCCGAACCTTATTAAAGATCCGTCTTCCATAAATCTCAGTCCTGAAGGATTGGAGTCCTCTCTGATGATATACAATCTATTCGATTCGTAATTGCTTAAGTCAGATTCAAAATTACCGTCAGAGTTCGGATAACTTTTCATTAGTTTAGTTTCTTCTGTACCGTCGTAGTTTTCGCTGCATGTTACAGTACCAAACATACATAAAGTAATGATAAACATCGTTACTTTGATAAGAGTTGACTTTTTCATTTTTTAATGCTTTTAATGTTACGTTCCAAAGATAAGAAAAAAAAACAATACGAATAAGATTGATTTGCGGTTTTTTATAATTTTTCTTTAATCACTTTCATGCAACAATTTCTGCAATCGAAGTCGAGGCGGAAGCGTCCTTTGTCATTAACCAAATATAATGATGTGGCAGGTTTCCCTATCTCTTTGCTACAGATATTATTGGCATAACGGATACAATGTTTCGTTGTCATAACGACAAGTTCTTCATTGGATTTGATTTTCTCCAAACCGTCTTCAATTTCTTTCACGCCATGAAGTTCATAAAACTCTCTCGCTTTCCTGTTGATGACATTGCCGAGATACGAAAGATGTTCTTTAGGAAAAACTGTATTTTGTTGTGAAGACGTACGTCCGTATGTCTCTACAGGAATAGCGTCTCTGCGTTCTCTTTCATCGCGATGTTTTTCAATGAGATATGATTTTAATTTTTGAACCAAATCTTTTTTCATCTCACCTAAAACGGATGCGCGGATGAAGTAAGCACAGAGTCTGTTGTCCGTTGTCTGTTGTCCGTTGTCAAAAGATATTTCAATATTCTCTACCGAAAATTCGGTGTCGCCCCATTGCGATAGTTTACTTTTTATGTTTTCTAACGCTTTTTCTGTGTTATTGGCGACTTCTTTCTCTATAGATAAATTTGTTGTAATATATTCAGAATCTGCCTTATGCAATCTTGCCGATAAAGCGAAACCGTATTCTGTGTCAGTGAATCTCAAGTCGATTTTAATCTTTCTGTTGCCTTGTGATTTCTCGACTTCTTTCTGCCAAACGATGTCGCTGTTTCTGAAAATCTTGCTTCCTTCAATCTTAAAACGCGTCGCCATCGAGATGTCGGTATTGCTTGTCACAGTTTGACTTTTGATTCCGCGTTGATTTTTAGACGTGTCAATGTGCTTCATTGCAGGTGACATTGACGCGTCTCTACCAGCCACGGCATTAACATTAAATCCTAAAAGATTGTTTTCTCTGTCTAAGAAACAAAGTCCGTCGCCGTTATGAAGCGTTTTTCCTGTCCTGATAGTCACTGATTTATTCTTGACTTTTTCTATCGTTCCGAGATATTCTCCCATCGACTTCGGGGAATATGGAGCGTCGATATATTTCTGCCTTCCGTGAATGAAATAGTCGGTGAAGCCTCTTGAAAATGATTTCTCCGGATTCGGATAAAAACCTGGATTGCTTTCACCGCGAGAACTTCTGCAAATATCGTCGCGACTTTCAATGATTTCGTCTATTGTTTTTCTGTAAAAAGCTGTGACGTTTTTAACATAATCGACGTCTTTCAACCTGCCTTCAATCTTGAAAGAAGTGATTCCTGCGTCGATGAGTTCTTCTATGTTTTTTGAGTTGTTCAAATCTCTTAAAGAGAGAAGATGTCTGTTGCTAATCAGGCGTTTGCCTTCTTCGTTTTCGAGATTCCAGCTGAGACGACAAGGCTGGGCGCAGGCGCCTCTGTTGGCGGAACGTCCGCCGATGACATGACTTAGATAACATTGTCCGCTATATGAAACGCACAACGCGCCGTGAATGAAATATTCCAACGGAACTGTCGTCTTAGAACGGATGTCCTTTATCTGCTCGATGCTCAGTTCTCTTGCCAAAACGACTTGCGAGAAACCTACGTCTTCCAAGAACTTAACTTTCTCTGCGTCAATGTTGTGACATTGTGTCGAGGCGTGCAATGCGATAGGAGGCATATCCATATTCAACAATGCCATATCTTGAACTATGAGCGCATCGACACCAGCGTTCCAGCAGTCGTAAGCGAGCTTGCGAGCATCTTCCAACTCATTGTCGAACAATAAAGTGTTCAATGTCACATACACTTTCGCGTCGAAGAGAGCGGCGTGTCGGCACAGAGTCTCAATATCTTCGATGCTGTTTCCAACTTTCTCTCTCGCACCAAAACTCGGTCCGCCAATATACACAGCATCAGCGCCATGATTGATAGCCGCGATTCCTACTTCCAAATTCTTCGCCGGCGATAAAAGCTCTATTTTTTTCATAAAGGAAATGTTTGTTGCAAAGATACGAAAAGACAACGGACAACAGTCAACAGTCAACAGATTTTTTGGTATAATTCTGTAGAGACATATCAACGACATAAAGATAATAAACGAGGTATCGTTGCTGCGTCTCATCTCTAAGTCGCCGAGTTTATGAGTTACTAAGTTACTAAGTTGCTAAGTTACTAAGTTGCTAAGTTGCTGAGGCTTTGAAATTTTCAACTTTCAAACACCGTTTTAAGTATCTCGTATGAGCTTAGCTCTCTCATGTCTTCGACGTGCAGCTTGTAATAAGTAGAGATATTTTCCAATAGCAAGCGTCTTTCCTTTAAACTAAGATGCTGAGTTGCTGAGTTGCTAAGTTGCTGAGAGGCTGAGATGTCATAAAACGCTCTGCTCAGTTCGGGTTCCATCTGATAGATGTCGTTTTGGGTTTTCTTGAAGTTGCCGTCCAAGAGGTCGAAGCATGAGCCTTCGGAATAGGTGTCGATGTTAGGAAAGAATCCTAGGTAGGCACTTAATCTTATTGCGAAGAAGATAGGGAAGTTGACGTAGTCGTTTTCTGCCTCGTCTAACCATATCATCGAGTTGAAGATGAAGTCGAAGAGCGCAGTGTCGGTCTCGCTTTCGGTGATGGTCTTGGAGAGCAGCTCGCTGATGAAAAAGATGATTGTCGATTTCTTTATGTTTGTCGGGATGTCTTTATAATAATGTGCTAACGACAGCTCTTTGATGAAAGAGAGACTTCCATTTCCCGACTCCGATACTATGTCGAGCAGCGTCATGTTTTGGAAGAGCGCTGCTTTCATCTTCGACTTCTTGCCAAAGACGTTTTTCACCATAAACGACTGCAGGCCTTCTTCTTCGGTAAGCATCTTAACGATAAGGCTGTTGTCGCCGTATTTTATGGAATGAAGCACTATGGCTCTTGTCTTGACAACCGTCTTAGCCATTATTTGACAAGTATTTTAGATACGAACGTCTCTTGTCCTGTCTTGTCGCTGACGAAGATGAGATACACTCCCGGAGCTACTTTGTCGCCTTCGATGGTGGTGCAGTCCCAGACAGCTTGGCCGCCCTCAGAATAGAGATGTGTCACGAAGGATCCGTCAACGGTGGTTATCTTGACTAAGGTGTTAGCCATCAGGTTTTTGATTCCTACCACGCCCGAATAATCTCTTTCAACAGGATTAGGATATACTACCACGTTGGAGTTTGTTTTCTTAGCTTCGGTGGCTCTTCCTCTGAAAGAGATGATGCCTTTGTCGGTGGCGAAATATACGTTACCTTCAGCATCAATTGCTATGCTTTGTACGTTGTTCGAGAGCAGAGGACTGTTATCTTGAGTGAAATGATAATATTCATTGAGTCCGTTGTTTGAGATATAGAAGACGCCGTTTTTAGTTCCTACCCATAAGTTGTTGGCATCGTCGATAGCTATCGAGAGCACCGACTGTCCTGATAGAAGATAATCGGCTTGACCTGAACCGTCGTTACGAGGTACTAAAATCCTTGAAGCATCATAGTTGACGCCTTGTTGGAATATCTTTGAGGTGGAATAGAACAAGGCGAGGCCATCGTTGGTGCCGACCCACATCACGCCATTGTTATCGACTGCCATGCAGTTGGCTTCGGCAGGAAGTCCGCCCTGACCGGCAGTGGTTCTTAAAACCTTAAATCTGTCGTCGGCAGGATTTGAGATAGTTCTGTTATCATTGAAGACAATGATGTTACCGTCTCTGTTCAGAATCCATTTGTAGTCGTTTTTGTCGATGGCGAGGTGACTGATATAATGGCTGCCGATGTTGAAGGAATACCATTTGTTGTCGGTAGTTTTTACCGAGAGCATCTTGTCTGTTCCATGATTTGCAACCCAGAGGTTGTTGTTACTATCGAAACCGAGACTAGTGACATATATGTAGTCGTAACCGGTTAGGAAGTCGAGGCTGCTATTAGTGTTGTCGTATATCTCTTTCAGTTCAAAGTCTTCAAAATAAAGCAAGCCTTTATGATATGAACCTACATAAACCTTTGAGTTGTCGATAGGGTCGATGGCGACAGTCACCATATCGGAAATGGTATCGAATGCTTCGTTGTTGTGTTTGTTGATGTTAGTCCATTCGTCGTTGTGATAATAATATATTCCATCACCAAGCCAGCGTTTTGCCCAGGTAGAAGTATAACCTCCCGAAGCCACCCACAACTGCTTGCCTGCTGCTTCAATCTCAAAACTGTTGATGTTGTATGGACCATTGAAATTGATATATTCGTATGTCTTGTCGGGATATGCTTTTATGAGACTGTTTTCTCTGTCGCCAATCCAATAGGCTTTGTTTTCCTTATCATAGATAGCGGCGAAAGGCTCCACCGACTGATTGTAGTTAAAGATGTTATTATGGTTTTTGTCGATAGCTTTTACCGAATAATGTTCTGTAAGAATGAGACGGTCGTCGTAGGCTTTAATATCTCTTTTTATAGAATGGCTCACTTTGTCAAGATAATCCCATCTTCCGTTCTCATAAACGAATAAGGTATCTTTGTTATAAGCATTTTCTGAGTAGTTGGCATAAAGCTTTCCGTTGAAAGTCTCTATCTCGGAATAATTTAAGTCGTCGTGAATCATAGAGTCGTCGCGAGTCCATTGAGAGAAGTCGGCAAGATTGTTATTGTCGTAATCGGCATAATAAACACCAGCGCTCGTCGCTGCATAAAGTCTGCCATCATACAATGTTATATCGTTGACATTGAGATACGAACTGTTCTCGCCTATGATATAAGTGTCTTTTACTTCCATCTTATCCATATTAATCACCACTATGCCGAAGCCGCAGCATAAGTATGCCATGTCGTTTATAAAACAGACATCGTTGATGGTTTTGTCGGCTAAGATGTTTTTATTTTTGATGTCGTTCAGGTTGGTCACTTTTCCATCTCTGTCGATGATGTCGATATTGGCATTGGTATAAGCGACAAACACAATGTCGTGATTCCTATCGTAGCGCATCACGCTGATACCGAAGTCTGACAAGGCATTTACTTTCGTTAACTTATTGATGGAATTATCGTTTGTGTTATAATAGAAAAGCTCGTATGGTGTGGCTGCATAAATTCTTTCGTGAACCTTCTCAACATTGATGACTTTCATTCCTGGAGCATGGGTTCTCCATTCATAGATGGAAGTCTGTCCGAGAGATATTCTGGTTCCGATAAATATTAGGCATATAAGTGCAATTAATCTTTTCGACATATCATAAATATTTAGACTACAAAGGTATAACAAAAAACGTAATTTTTTATTGTTTTTTGAAATAGATTTATCATTTCATGCGGTAAAAAAAAGAAATAATATTATCTTTGCAGGATTGAAAACATTTATCAAAAATATATCGAAATGAAAAAACTTATTTTAATCAGACACGGAGAAAGTGAATGGAACAAATTGAATCTTTTCACAGGTTGGACAGATGTCGATTTAAGCCCTAAAGGTTTGGAAGAGGCTTTTGAAGCAGGAAAACTTTTGAAACAAGAAAACTATAAACCAGAATTGTGTTTCACATCATATTTGAAGAGAGCTGTCAAGACTTTGAACAACGTTCTCGACGCTATGAATATGGACTGGCTTCCTGTACAAAAAAGCTGGCGTCTCAACGAAAAGAGCTACGGTGCTATCCAAGGTCTGAACAAAGCCGATACCGCTGCCAAATATGGTGACGAACAAGTTTTGGTATGGCGTCGTTCTTTCGACGTTCAACCTCCTGCATTGGAAATGAACGATCCTAAGAGCCCAAGAATGGATCCTCGCTATGCAGAACTCACCGACGAACAAATTCCTTTGACAGAGTCATTGAAAGATACTATCGAACGTCTTATGCCTTTCTATAACGACGTCATCCTTAAGTCTTTCGAAAATCACGACCAAGTTATGGTGGTAGCTCACGGCAACAGCCTCAGAGGTATCGTTAAAGAACTCCGTGGCATGACAAACGAAGAAATCATTAAGTTCAATATTCCTACAGCAGTTCCTTACGTATTTGAATTTGACGACAATATGAAACTTCAGAACCATTTCTTCCTCGGCGATCAAGAAGAAATCAAACGTAAGATGGAAAGCGTTGCTAACCAAGGAAAAGCTAAGTAAATTGACAATTAACAATTAACAATTGACAGTTAAGATTGATATGAATAATCGTTGGGTGATTCCTGATGTACACGGTTTTGTCAATACTTTAAAGTACATGATTGAAAGCCGAATCGATTTGAAGAAAGAAGATACTGTTTTCTTTCTCGGTGATTATATCGATAGAGGTCCCGATAGCAAAGGCGTCATAGATTACATAATGAGCCTCCAGAATTCGGGTTATAATGTTCGTTGCATCAGAGGTAATCACGAGGATTATTGCATAAGGGCATGGGAAGCCGACCAGAAAAGAATATTATTCCATAGTCCTATAGAGAAAGACTGGAGAAAGAACGGCGGCACCAAGACCTTGGATAGTTTCGGCGTGAAACGTCCTCGCGAGATAGGCAAGGCTTATATCGACTGGATGAAAAAGACAGAGTATTATATCGAACTGGAAGATTATATACTCGTACACGCCGGATTGAACTTTAACACTCAGAATCCATTTGAAGACAATAGAAGTATGATGTGGATAAGAGACTTTAAAGTTGACAGGTCTAAAACCGGCGGTAAAAAAGTCATCCACGGACACGTTCCTGTTGAAATGTCGCTAATCGACTTGTTTAAAAATAATAGCTACGACTTCATATCTCTCGATAATGGTATCTATTATTCAAACAAGGAAGGATTCGGCAACCTGCTCGCATTCAATATCGACACTAAGGAAATAATCATTCAACCTAATATCGATTTAGAATAAATGAGTCCTTTCGTCGATATTCATACTCATCATAAAATCGATAGAAAAGATTTAATCGCTATAAGAAACATTGATGTTGACAATCTTGCCGACATCGATGTTTCTTCTTTTTATAGTCTCGGCATCCATCCGTGGAGTTTAAGTCAACAGACAACAGACAACGGTCAACAGTCTTTGTCTCATCTCAGTAACTCAGCAACTCGGCGACTCGGTGACTTGTTGACTCGGAGACTCGGCGACTCAAACTTCCTCGCATTAGGAGAGACAGGCTTAGACAGAGTCGCGGCTCACGATTTTGAAACACAGAAAAAACTCTTCATAAAACATATAGAACTCTCAGAACAATATAACAAACCTCTTATCATTCACTGCGTAAGAGCTTATCCCGACATCATCTCCATAAGGAAAGAAACGAAAGCAAGGCAGCCCTGGATCATACACGGATTCAGAGCTAATGTTCAGACTGCCGAACAGCTTCTGAGACACGAAATCTACATTTCTCTCGGCGATGTCTTGTTTAAAGACGAAGAAAAATCGAAGCGGCTTCTCGTGACGATTCCTTCCGAGAGATTGTTTTTGGAGACTGACGTTTCCGAAAGAAATATCGAAGATATTTATGAGAAAGCGGCATCTATTATTGGAAAAGATATTGAGGTGTTGAGTAGAGATATTTTTAATAACTTTGAAAAAATTTTTGGAAAGATATGAATTGGTATTCAAGGACAGAATTATTAGTTGGAGAAGAAGGCTTTAAGAAATTGGCGTCGAGTCATGTTCTTGTTGTCGGACTTGGAGGTGTGGGCGCGTATGCTGCTGAACAATTGGCGCGTGCTGGTATAGGAAAGATGACAATAGTGGATTGCGACACTGTCAACATCACGAATAAGAACCGTCAGCTTCTCGCTTTGGACAGCACCATAGGACGCCCGAAGGTAGAGGTTATGGCTGAACGTATCCGCGACATCAACCCCAATGTTGAGGTGATACCGATAAATCAATATCTCAAAGACCAGCCTATCATCGACTTGATGGAGCAGAAATTCGATTTCGTGGTAGATGCCATCGATACTCTCGCTCCAAAGGTGTTTCTTTTGTATTACGCTGTTCAAAACAAACAAAGAATTGTGAGTTGCATGGGAGCCGGCGGCAAGTTCGACCCGACGAAGATAGAAATCGCCGACATCTCGAAATCGTGGAACTGTCGTCTCGCGTTTTATATTAGAAAACGACTTCACCGACTCGGGATACGAGAAGGTATTACGGTGGTGTTCTCGCCCGAGAAAGTCGCCGACAGCGCAGTGTCGATAGAAGAACAGACAGAGAATAAAATCGCTACAGTGGGAACAATATCATACATGCCCGCCATCTTCGGATGTTTTTGCGCCTCACACGTGATAAGAGAAATTTTAGAGTCTTAGAACTTTGGAACAAAAGACGGAAGAAACTATATGATAAGTTCGCCGCTTCGTGATGAAATTATCAAGATGATAAATAAGAATCATCAATTTCATGATAAATAACTGAGTTCTTGACGAAGCCTTGTTCTTTATCAAATTGTTTTTCTTTACCTTGACAGAGTAATTCTAAAAATCTTGCTATAGTGGTTCCCAACTTTCCTTCTAAATGTGTGTTGGAAGAAGCATTGTAATATTGTAGGACTTCTCTCGTTGGAAGTATATCTTTCGGATTCTTAATAAACATTAATAATTCCTCATCCGTATTTGCCAATTTTACTAAATTATTTTTAATAAAATTATAATCATCAAGTACGGACGTGGCTGACATATTATAAAGCACCGTAGGACAATACATTATAGAAGCGTCAAGATGTATAGCGGATTCGTTAGAAATCATGAAGTCAATATTCGCGATGAAATCGTATGACGACTCTTCCTTAGGATTTGAAATCGCAATGTTATTTTTTATTAACCATTCTGAATTAAGATGCTGATAACGAGGATGCGGACGAAGTATCAAGTCGCTGTAACCTTCTTGTTTCAAGAAAAGACAAAGTTTTTTAACTTTCTCAAAATCATCTAACATATTAATCGCAACTCCAATTTTCTTAACGTCATAATTTCTTTTAACAATTTTATCGTAAAGAAAATCGAAACGAACTCCGCCAGAGAGATAGACTTCGCCAGCAGGTTTTCCGGCATAAACATATTTCTCCAACGATTCTCTTCCATCTAAAAAAGAATATGCGAAATCTAATCTCGGAAATCCTTTCTTCACAGAAGCGTGTTGCACATAAACTGTCTTTATTCCTCTTTCTAAAGCATTAAAAATCAAACACCTGTTAATGTCATTATGGTCGTTTGCCAGAACCAAAACCTTTACATTATATTTATCTAACATCTCCCCTGCTATCTCATAAAGTCCGTATGTCGTCCAAAGTCTGGTGAAATATTTAAGAATCAGGGCTTTGTTTTCTTTGTCAGAATTTTTGTAAAGATTTATTAAGGTAGGAAGATAAGGAATGCTATGCCACCAGGCGCGTCTTTTATGCACATCGGTGACGTGATTGTTGAGATAAAGATAAGTGTCTTTTTCCACCTTATCAATTATCGGTTCGAGGGAGCGTCTGTTGTTGAGAGAAACGCCAAAGAACAACAAACCTTTATAATTGATAGGCAATGACTTATATTTAAAATGGACGACGAAAGTATAATAAAACAACTGCCCGATGAAGATACAAATCTGCTTAAACAAAGATGGTTGTTTCTCTTTGACAATCTGCGAGATACGATTTATCTCCAAAACATCGAGCTTACTATATTTCATCAGAAGAAAAGTTTTTGTTCTTTAAGTTTGTTATAATGTTCTATATCTCTCATTTTAAACACCTTAGCAGGATGACCGCCAGCAACCGACATCGCTGGGATATCTTTCACGACAACGCTGCCAGCCTGAATCACGCAGCCTTCACCTAAAGTAACGCCAGGAAGTATTATCACGCTATTTCCCAACCACACATTATCTTCTATCGTAACATCTTTGACAATCACGGTGTTATCGTATGGAATCCTCGTACCGCAATCGTAGTTGTGATAATCTGTCATAATCTGACAAGCAGTTCCAGAATGGAAGTTATCTCCTATGACGCACTTACCTTTCCCCGTGATTTTCATTCCGTTAAAGTTCACGTTATAACCAAGATGCGTATTTTTATTTACAGTACTGAAACCATTGACAGATAGTTTTCCTTTGCATGATTTTGCCTTGGATTTCACTATCCATCTAAATAAAAATTTAGGTTTGAATATTCCAATGATAAATTTCTTTAACATATTCCTAAGATTTTTTCTACGAACTCACGGAAGACGCCTTCGCCACCGTTTTTTGTCATCACCATTTGTGAATATTTCTTAATATATTCTGGAGCAGAATTTGGCGTTGCTGAAATACCAACATTTTTTAACAATTCTACGTCTCCAAGGTCATCGCCAATATAAGCTACTTCGTCCAAACTGATATTCAATTCTTTGCAGATATTTTCTGCTACTTCCAATTTATTTTTCACACCTTGGAAAAGATAATCTATTTTAAGTTTGGCTGCTCTTCTTGCAACAATCTCTGTATCTTCTCCAGTGATTATTCCAACAGGAATCTCATTCTGATGAGCAAACAAGACTCCCGCACTATCGTAAGTATGGAATTTTTTCCACTCGTTTCCAGTTTGGTCGTAATACATACCGCCGTCAGTCCAAACGCCGTCAATATCTGTTAATATTAATTTAGGTTTCTTCATCTATTCTAAATTTTGAGGATATATAATTTCGTTTCTTGGTATCTCGACTTTAACTTTCTTACCTATAACAAATTGTCGTTCAGACCATTTAAAACCATCACCAGGACTTAAAAGATGAATATCGTTTTCAGTGATTATGTCACCTATTTTAAGATTTATATTTGTTGCGATGGAACGTTCAAGTTTTATCTTGCTGCTTTTAACATCAGGCTCGATGAAGATCTCTTCCCTTCCCATCGACATTTCAGTGATTCTGATATCGCGAATCATTCTGTTCACGCCGTCAGGACCTAAAGAACCGGCTTGGTCTGTACCTTTCATTCTTCTGTCGATAGTGACGTGTTTCTCAATGATTTCCGCGCCCATTGCAATAGCAGCGACTGGTGCTGAAATTCCGATGGTATGATCAGAAAAACCAATCTTATATTGAGGATAATTCTTTTTTAAATATGTTATAGTATTGAGATTCAAATTCTTCGGATGCGTAGGATATTGAGAAACACAATGAAGTATTGAAATATTGCTATGATATTTTGTAATGACATCCAAAGCCTCATCGAGTTCTTTTTTTCCTGCCATTCCCGTTGACAAAATCATTGGGATTTTTGTTTCAGCAAGAGCTTCCAACAATGGAATATTTGTCATATCACGACTTGCAACTTTCAGATAATCAGGAGAGAATAGTTTCATTATGCTAAGACAAGAAGGAGCGCATAATGTCTCGACAAAATCAAGTCCTCTTTCCTTAGCGAATTTATAAACCTCAAAATGTTGTTCATCGGAGAGTTCTAAGAAAGCACGATGTTCACCGTAAGTTCTTCCAAATGAATTAGGTGAGTCGTAAACACGCGACATCTGTGAATCGGAGAGTTCATGCGCAAGGTCGCGTTTTGTCATCTTCACGGCATTCATAGGTTGCAAATCAATGCCGAAATATTCTTCCCTGACAGGACGAGAGACCAACTCCACAATGAGTTTCGCAATATCAACAGAACCATTATGATTCTGACCAATCTCACCTATTATATATGTTCCGTTTCCCATATTCTATTTTTGATTCTTTAAAATCTCGTCTCTCATAATCTTCATATACTGCTGATTTTCATTCAAAAAAGCAACTACATCAGAAGCATTAAAAGACGGATTCTTTTTATAAATAACGTTAAAAATTTCTTTCTGAATATCAAAATCGACTTTAGTGTCAATCGTCAATCTTATATCATCGTGACTATCTATCTCTTCAGGAATGTTAAAAAATTTTATGTTAAAATCATTAGGATTTGCATAGATGAAGTTCGTCACATGCTCATGATAAAGATTCTCGTCTGTCATTGATTTAACTTTTTCCAAAGCATTGAGAGTCACTGCTTCAGCCCAGAATCCATAATGAGTTTTAATAGTTGGAGTTCCTTTGGAAGTCATGAACGACATATAATCGCAATCCGATTTCTTAAAATTATCTATAAGAAAATTAAGATAATCCACGTCTAAGAAAGGATTATCGGCGCAGACTCTTATTATCTTAGCAGCGTTGAATTTGTTTGCAGCGTCGATAAAACGTTGAAGCACATCATTTTCAGAGCCACGAAAACAATTCACTCCGTAACTTCTAGCGATGTCTTCTAACACATCATTATTAACATTTGTAGAAGTCGCGAGAATAATATCCTCTATATTTATTGCAGATGTTAATCTTTTAAGTATCAACGAGAAAATACCATTTTCCTCATAAAACGGAAGTATCATTTTCTGAGGAAGCCGAGTCGAACCAGTTCGAGCTTGTATGATAATTTTTATTTCGCTCATTTCTTAATTTATTTTAAAAATGAGACTGTCAATTACATATTGTTTATATTTTTTGGTGTAATTGACGCGTCTCCACAGTGTTTTCGATAAGCTGAACATATTCCTTCGCAAGAGCCCTTCTAGAATATTTTTCAACAATTTCATTTTTCTTTGTAACCAATTGATTCTCTTTAAACTTATTAAATAAATCAATGATAATATTTTTCATTCCTTCCTTATCATCGAAATCGACGATGAGACCAGAATTTGTCTTTTCAAGAATTATCGCAGTGTCACCGTCTTTCGGACCGATTGCCAAGATCGGACGTCCCGATGCCATATATTCGAAAATCTTTCCTGTGAGAATACCTTTCGCATTAGGTGAATTGTTAACAAAAAGTAACAAAACCTGTGACGAACATTGTTCTTTAATTACTTTTTCGTGAGGAATATATGGAATTATCTCGACATTATTTTCCAAATTATTTTTCTTTACAGATTCAATGACAGAATTATCTACCTGACCTATCAATCTAATTTTTAATAATTTAGAAAAATCTTCCAAAGAATTATCTTTTATCAATTCGCCGAGGGCTTCCCAAAAGACGACTGCATTTCTCGCAGCACCAACGATACCCACGTGCGACATCGTAAACTCTTTCGACAATTCAACATCGCCAGACTTCTCGTCAATATTAAAATCGTAACCGTTAGTAATCACCGCCACATCTTTTGCGCCGTGACTTTCAAGACCTTTAGCCCAGTCCCAACCAACAGTAACTACTTTGTCTGCTTCAGTAAGAACCTGATATTGAAGTCTATGATGTTTCTTCAGACTTCTTTTTGTTAATTTTAATTCACTAAAGAAATCAATGTCAGTCCAAGGATCGCGGAAGTCAGCAATCCAAGGAATGTTAAATTTCTTATGTAATTCCTTAGCAATCAGATGCAATGAATGAGGAGGACCCGTTGAGATAATAGCATCGACAGGATTCTTTTCTAAATAATTTTTAAGAAATCTCACCGAAGGACGAATCCACCAGCAACGCGCATCTGGGATAAACAAATTACCTCTTAACCAAACACTTATATTCTCTTTCCAAGCGGATTTCTTTTTTCCTTCGTTGATAAATCCCGCCTTAATCTTCTCATCTTTCTTGATTCCTAAAAATTTCTTATAAAACGAATAAGGCTCGATTATCGGATAACGCACAATCTCTGCTTCTGGAGCAACATCTTTTTCCAATGACAAATCCTCGACCGGATATTCCGCTCCATCGGCAGTGTAAATAACAGGTTGCCAACCATTTTCGGGCAAATACTTCGACATCTTCAACCATCGTTGAACGCCCGAACCACCTGACGGAGGCCAATAATATGTTATGATTAGCAAACGTTTCATTTCTATAAAGTCAACAGACAACGGTCAACAGTCAACAGACTTTGTCTCATTTGATTTTTTATATGTTATTACAATTGCACCAATTAAACCTAAGATTAAAATCAATGATGAGACGAATTGGATTGTGTTACCGACTTTCCAAATTTTTGGTTCGTAGCGCATCATAATTTCGTGATTACCAGCAGGAATAACAGCAGCTCTTAAAATATAATCCGCTCTAATCAATGGAGATTCATTTCCGTCAATCCACATTGTCCATCCTTTGCTTGTCCATATCTCTGAAAATACAACTAACTCATCTTTTGAAGAATTAAAGCTGTAAACCAATTCATTAGGTTTGTATGAATCCAATTTTATCGTTCCAGTTGACAACGATGGTTTGAAATCTCCAATTACATTCTTAAACTCATCATTGATGATTGCTGTTGTTTTGACATCAGTATTTTCAATCGCTACAATCTCTTCGTTTGGAGTTGCAACCCATTTAATATCAGATACAATCCAAGCATTTCCGAAAGCATCAGGATTTGCCATAGCAGCAGGTTTGTTATTTTGTGGTGTAATCAGATATTTTGTATTTAACATATTGATAACATTCCAGAAGCCGTCGCTGCCAACATTATTTCCACCAAGATAATGATTTATAATATCTTGATAACGACGAAGTTTAGCACCATGATAACCACCAATTGACTTGTGGAAATATGAAGTACTTGCATCGTTGAATGTACTTGTCGTCAGATTCATCACTCTGTAGTTCAAGCTATTATCTTGAAGAATCTGCTTATCTAATTCCGACATCACGAAAGGCTTTTCGAAGCGGCGTTTGTCAATGAAATTGTCGTTATTAAGATAACGTTTGTTTATTGGGAACATATCGAAAACCACCAAAGCAGCGAGCAATGCAAACATCGCGTTGTTTTTCAATTTACCTTTAACATTGAGTAACAACAATATAGCAGCTATTGATATAAACAAGAAACTTCTTATAGCATCTTTCTTGAATATCGCCATACGCACTTTCTCAAGTTCGTTAGCGAACGTTTGATAGATAGCGCCGTCTTTTCCTGCACCCAACTGAGCAAATTGTGCAGCCTCGCCCTGACTTAAGAAATTGAAGAAAAATTGAGGAGCGATGTAGAACAACAAACACAGACCTGCTGTAAGTCCAAGAGAAACATAGAAATAAACCATATTTTTCTTCAGGATCTCAGGATTTTTCATTATCTCTGCCAAAGCCAAGAAAGCCAAAATAGGCATACACACCTCTGCTATAACAAGCGTCATCGACACAGCTCTGAACTTATTATACATAGGGAAATAATCGAGGAAGAAGTCGGTGAAGCCCATGAAGTTTTTACCCCAACTCAATAATATTGAGAGGATTGTAGCGATGAGCAGAACCCATTTTATTTTTCCTTTCACAACGAAAAGACCAAGTATGAAGAGGAAACACACTATTGCGCCAACGTAAATAGGGCCACTTGTTCCAGGCTGGTCGCCCCAGTAAGCATTGTTTTGCGCAATCATAGAACGGAAACGAGGGTCGGCACTTTCCAAAGCAGGATCGTCGTTTCCGATATAAGCCGAGGCACCGCCTTTAACATTTGGAATCATCAAACTCCAAGTCTCACCGATACCATAACTCCATTGAGTTACATAATCTCTGTCGAGACCACGAGTCTGATTTTCAACATTTTCTGTAAGAACAGGTTTACCACGCATTGTTTCTTTACCAAATTCATAATTTGCATAAAGCGTTGTAGTACTTGTAAGAATTGCCAAAATCGCTGCACAGACAAGGATTCCGCTTGCTTTGAAGAATTCGGTATATTTCTTATTTTTTATTGTTTCAATAAATTCTGCTATGACAAAAATCAACACTACGATAAATAGATAGTAAGTAATCTGTAAGTGACCCGCTCTTATTTCCAAAGCTAGAGCTATTGCTGTCAACACTGCGCCCCAGAGATATTTTCCTTTGTAAGTCATTATGATACCTGCGATTACGGGAGCCATATAAGCCATAGCTACAGCTTTTGAGTTATGACCGGCACCCATCACGATGAAGAGATAAGACGTAAATCCGTAAGCAAGAGCGCCTATGAAACTAATCCATATTTTACAATCGAGGACAAGAAGCAAGATGAAGAATCCCAACATACTGATAAAGACCGACATTATAGGACTTGGGAATCCTAAGCCAATGATTTTCTGGACGTAAGTCATCAAGTTAGAATTCTGTTGAACTCCGATATTCCAGGCAGGCATTCCTCCGAACATGGAGTTTGTCCAAAGAGACTGCTCACCAGTTTCTTCTCTGAAGTCATTGATTTCTTGAGACATACCTTTGTACATCTCAATATCGTGTTGTTTGATTCTTTTACCTTCCAATATTGGAGTAAAATAAACTAATGTGATAGCTGCAAAAGCGATTATCGCAAATACTATTCCGAGTAATTGTTTGTTTTTTAATAGGTTGTTCTTCATAATGCATAATTCATAATGCATAATTCATAATGCATTTAGTATATAAATTTAATATTTAAAGTTTCTTCTTCTGATTCAATGCTTAAGAAATAGATATTATTTTTTTGTAATGATTCAATAAAATCAGACATACGGATTTCATTCATTCCAGGTTTCATCTCTCCATAATTCTTAAAGAAAATTAATGATGCTTTTTGGTCATAAATTTTAACATTAACATCTGATTCATTTCTTAATAAAAATTCACAAACAGAATTAGAATTTATTGGATTAGGATAAATATTAACATTAACATTGTTAATTTCTTTTAAGGAAGTGACGTTAGATTCGTAGCAACCCATATCAATTCTATCGCCTATAATTCTTTGGTTTCCTGCGAGGTCAGTTAGAGGAATTGATAATCCTGTAGTATCTATAGTTCCACGATTTATAGCAGGGCTACCATCCAAGAGTTGGAAATTGCGGTTTACAGTATCTACAAACATAGGATCTGCCTCAACCATAGTCTCATAATCATATTGTGCAACAAATTGATTACCATGAATCTGTTTCAATCCGCCTTCAAGAACGGAGTAGTAGAACTCCGGAGCGCAGTCGCTACCCCAGACGAAAATCTGCGAACCGTCATCGAAGGTATCTTGTGACTCATACCAATCGTTGCCCCAGATGATACAGTTTTTGAAAACAGGGCGTGCCTCGCTGAAGAACTGCATCGCTCCGCCACCAGCAGCGATAGTATAGTTATTAACCATCGTCACATTCTGAATCAGAGGAGATGAGGTTGCCATTGCCATAGCGCCGCCATAATGATAAGCAATATTATTGTTTAACAAAACATTAGAAATTCTCACTTCAAAATTATTGCTTCGTTGGATTCCCATTCCGCCAGCATTGACAGCATAATTATCTTCGAAGACAGCCTTATTAACCACAACGCTGCAACTGTCGAAGTTGACACCGCCACCATAACAAGAGCTGCAATAATTATCATGGAAATACATATCTTCCATATTCACAGTACATTTAAGAAATTGGAAACCACCGCCATGCATATAAGCAGCGTCTTCGTTATAACCTAAATTACCATCCACCTCACAATTCGATATTTTAATATTAGAGTTCTCTGCATACAAAGCGCCGCCTTTTTCTCTTGTAAAGTTATGATAGAAAGTACAATTACTGATGGTAACATCTTCGCTATCATAGATTCTTACAGCACCGCCGCGTGACATTTCCTCGGCAGCCTTACCGTATGAGAAATGGCAATAATCCATCAAAACCGGAATCTTAACATCTTGGAAAATAACGGCATTCCAACCTCCATCACCGGAATTCCAGATATGAAAACCAGTAGTGTCGGCAACGGTGAAATAGATAGAATCATTTTCACAACCAACAGCTTCAAAAGAACCTTTTACGAGAATAGAGTAATAATCTTGAAAAATAATCTGTGTACCCTCAGCAATTGTTAAACTGCTTTCTTCAGGGACAACAACATCGCCAACCACCATCACAGTATCGCAATCCCATAAACCTTCTTGATTTCCTGACACTTCGCAAATCTGTGCTTTTAAAACAAAAGGCAATAATAGAGTTAGAAATAATAAAGCTTTCTTCATAACTAATCATTTTAAATTCTTATTTAGACCTTACAAAAATAATCATTTTTCGGCAACAAAAGCTTTGTTTATTATTTATTAGGTATTTTTGTTTTTTATAACAAATTTTAATTTATTTTTGTGGTGAAATTTAAACCTGCGCATTATTAGGACGACGGTTATTAAAGTCAAGACCTTCATTCGGGTAATGTACATCTTACAGATAATGCCGGTGTTTATTTCGTATGGCGACGATGTCTTAAAAAACAAAATGATATTGCAAATTAATTAACAATTTTTAACAAAAATAGATATGAGTAACCAGAAAAAACTTTTTGAGGAATTTCCAGGTGTTTCAACAGAACAATGGGAAGCAGTTATTCAAAAAGATCTCAAAGGAGCCGACTACAACAAGAAATTAGTTTGGAAAACGGCTGAAGGTTTTTCGGTAAGACCTTATTACCGTGCTGAAGATCTTAATTCAATAACATGGAACAATGTGGAACCTAATGAATTTCCATACGTTCGCGGTAACAAAACAAAAGGCAACGAATGGCTTATCTGTCAAGACATCAACGTGACAGACTGCGAAGCTGCTAACAAGAAAGCTATCGATGCTCTCAGCAGAGGCGCCAACGCCATCACATTCCGTCTTGAGTATGACAAACTTTACACCGACCTTGAAATCTCGGCATTACTCAACGGCATCAATGCTAAAGAAGTAGAGTTAAGTTTCTATAACAACAAATATCATTTACCACTTTTAGAACAACTTTCAAGAATCCCTGAATTACGCGGTTCTTTGAACTACGACCCATTGACACGTTACATCCGTCGCGGCACATGGTTCGTTTCTGAAAGCACAGACATGGAATTGGCTTACATCTTGACAAAAGCCGACATGCCAGGTTTCCAAACCATCGGTATCAACAGCCACGTATTCACCAATGCAGGTGCTACTATCGTTCAAGAAATGGCATTCGCTTTGGCTATCGGTGCTGAATATTTAGACAGACTCACAGACACAGACTTGACTATCGACGCCATCCTTCCTAAGATGCGTTTCAACGTAGCAGTAGGTCAAAACTACTTCATGGAAATGGCTAAGATGCGTGCTTACAGAGTGTTATGGGCAAACATCGCTAAAGCATACGGTGCTAAGGAAGAAAACGCTAAGATGCTCATCCACGCTTTCAACGCACAAATCAACATGAGTTTATACGACTCATACGTCAATATGTTACGTACAACAACAGGTTCAATGTCAGCCATCCTCGGCGGCGTTCACTCATTCAGCGTAACTCCATTCGACATGGTTTATGAACCAACAACAGAATTCGCAGAACGTATTGCTCGCAACCAACAACTTATCTTAAAAGAAGAATCACACTTCGACAAAGTCGCTGACCCAGCAGCAGGTTCATACTACATCGAAAACCTCACAGACTCATTGGTCAAAGCAGCTTGGGATTTATTCTTACAAATCCAAGAAGAAGGCGGTTACCTCGCAGCATTACGTAACGGCACAATCCAAAAGATGGTTAAAGAAAACGCTGCCAAACGTCTCAACAACGTAGCAACACGTCGTGAAATCATCCTCGGTACAAACCAATTCCCTAACTTCACAGAGACAATGAAGTCAAATCCAGAAGCATGGGTATTTGAATCAAGCGACCGTCGTGACGAAAACGCAGACATCGACACCATCGTAACATACCGCGTTGCTCAACAATTTGAACAATTACGTTATGCAACAGACGTTTACAGCCAAAGCAACAAACGCCCTGTAGCATGGATGTTAACATACGGTAACCTTGCAATGTTAAAAGCAAGAGCTAACTTCGCATCTAACTTCTTCGCTTGCGCTGGATTCCAAGTCGTTGACAACGCTGGATTCAAGACTGTAGAAGACGGTATCGCTGCTGCTAAAGAAGTGAAACCAGAAATCGTAGTCATCTGCTCATCAGACGAAGAATATGGCGAAGGCAACGCTCTTAAGATCTATGAAGCTCTTAAAGACCAAGCTATCGTCGTATTGGCAGGTAATCCAGAAGGCACAGCCGACGTTCTCAAGGCAGCCGGCATGGAATACTTCATCCACGTCAAGAGCAATGTTTTAGAGACATTACAAGATTTTCAAAAGAAATTAGGTATAACAAAATAAAGAAAGGAGAAAAAGATGAAACCCAATTTTAAAGATATAAACATCAACGTTATACCTCAGACAGAAGACCCAAAAGAATGGGAAAATAAAAACGGTATAAAACCAGAATGGGAAACTGTTGAACATATCAATGTCCGTCCTGCTTACACTTCAGCACAGCTCGAAGGCATGGAACACCTCAACTATGCAGCAGGTATCGCTCCATATCTCCGCGGACCTTATTCAACAATGTATGTGATGCGTCCTTGGACCATCCGTCAATATGCAGGTTTCTCAACTGCAGAAGAATCAAATGCTTTCTATCGTCGTAACATCGCTGCAGGACAAAAAGGTTTGTCAGTTGCTTTCGACCTTGCTACACACCGTGGCTATGACGCCGACCACGAACGCGTTATGGGCGACGTCGGTAAAGCCGGTGTAAGTATTTGTTCTGTAGAAGACATGA
Source organism: Bacteroidales bacterium (assembly GCA_017466405.1). Lineage (GTDB taxonomy): Bacteria > Bacteroidota > Bacteroidia > Bacteroidales > F082 > Limimorpha. Next base: position 62,605 of record JAFTUF010000013.1, on the reverse strand, counting down.
AAGTCTTATTCGACCAGATTCCTCTCAACAAGATGTCAGTTTCCATGACAATGAACGGCGCTGTATTGCCAATCTTGGCATTCTACATCGTCGCTGCTTTGGAACAAGGCGCTACCTACGAAGAACTTCAAGGTACAATCCAAAACGACATCTTGAAAGAATTCATGGTTCGTAACACATATATCTATCCACCTGAGTTCTCAATGCGTATCATCGCCGACATCTTCGAATTCACATCTAAGAAGATGCCTAAGTTCAACTCAATCTCTATCTCTGGTTACCACATGCAAGAAGCTGGTGCTACCTGCGACATCGAGTTGGCTTACACTCTCGCTGACGGTTGGGATTACTTACGTACAGGTGTTAAGTCAGGTCTCGACATCGATGCTTTCGCACCACGTCTTTCATTCTTCTGGTGTTCAGGTATGAACCACTTCATGGAAATCGCTAAGATGCGTGCAGCTCGTATGTTATGGGCTAAGATCGTCAAGACTTTCAATCCTAAGAGCGAAAAATCTTTGGCACTCCGTACACACACTCAAACATCAGGTTGGTCATTAACAGAACAAGACCCATTCAACAACGTAGCACGTACATGTATCGAAGCTATGGGCGCAGCTCTCGGTCACACACAATCATTGCACACCAATGCTTTGGACGAAGCTATCGCTCTTCCTACAGACTTCTCAGCACGTATCGCTCGTAACACACAGATTTACATCCAAGAAGAAACAAACGTATGTAAAGTTGTTGACCCATGGGCAGGTTCATATTACATTGAATCATTGACAAAAGAAATCGCCGACAGAGCTTGGGAACACATCATGGAAATCGAAGCTATGGGCGGTATGGCAAAAGCTATCGAGACAGGTCTTCCAAAGATGCGTATCGAAGAAGCAGCAGCACGCAAACAAGCACGTATTGACGCTGGCAGCGAAGTTATCGTTGGTATCAACAAGTTCCGTCTCGAACATGAAGACGCTATCGAAACTCTCGAAGTCGATAACACAGCAGTTCGCGAATCACAAATCAGACGTCTCAACGACTTACGCGCTAAACGTAACCAAGCTGACGTTGACCGTTGCTTAGCAGCTATCACCAAAGCAGCTGAGACAGGCGAAGGCAACTTGTTAGAATTAGCAGTAGAAGCAGCTAAATGCCGCGCTACATTGGGCGAAATCTCAATGGCTTGCGAAAAAGTAGCTGGACGTTACAAAGCAGTTATTCGTACAATATCAGGAGTTTATTCTATGGAAACAAAAGGTGATGCTAAATTTGCAGAAGCAGTTGCTAAAGCTGACGAATTTGCAAAAGTTGAAGGACGTCGTCCTCGTATCATGATCGCTAAGATGGGTCAAGACGGTCACGACCGTGGCGCTAAAGTTGTCGCTACAGGTTATGCCGACATAGGCTTCGACGTTGATATGGGACCATTGTTCCAGACACCTGCAGAATCAGCACGTCAAGCTGTTGAAAACGACGTTCACATCGTTGGTGTTTCAAGTTTGGCAGCAGGTCACAAGACACTCGTTCCTCAAATCATCGAAGAACTTGAGAAATTAGGTCGCCCTGACATCATGGTTGTTGTTGGTGGTGTTATCCCTCCACAAGACTATCAATTCTTGTACGACGCTGGCGCAGCAGCCATCTTCGGACCAGGTTCAGTCATCAGCGACTCAGCTATCAAGATGTTAGACTTGCTCATGGCAGCACGCAAATAATGTCAACAGACAACAGTCAACGGTCAACAGACCGATACAAAAAAACCTCCGCGAAATTTCGTGGAGGTTTTTTTGTGGGGGAGAGGACTTACTATTTATTTTTCTTCCATCCAAGACCTATTCCTAACTTCAACTCTATTCTATCAAATTCTGGTGGAGCAATAACGTCAGCAGACATTATAAAGTTTCTTAGATTAAACTGAAGTCCTGCCGATATGAGCAGACCTTCATACGACATATCCTTATCGAAGCTCCACTTATCATTAGTAGTTTTATGGTAAGTTGAATATACGCCGTATCCTGCGCCAAGTTTTAGATATATAGGTCCAAATGTCTTAAACATCAAGCCACCCATGAGAGACAATTTTGAATCTGCTACAACATCTGTATAGTATTCAGGGGATGAATAATCATCTACATTAAATGACGATTGATATTGAGTTATACCTGTAAATAAACCATTTTTAGTATTATCAAAATTAGATGCCAAAGAGAAGAAATAACCAACTTTCTTATATGAACCGAATGACAAACCGAATAACATTTTCTGTTCAGCATCCATAGAAGCATTTAATGTAAAGAATTTCATTCCTTTGCTTATGAACTCAGAATAAGTTTCTCTACGAGGAGTAAATCTGTAAAAGAGAGTATTATTATCATCCAAATTATCGTCTTTCTCTAAGTACAGATTTTTAACTTCAAATTTACGATTCCTTTTAACCTTTACCACATGATTACCAAAAGGAACATCTACTTCAACAGGTGTCTCTCCTATTTTCTTACCATCAATAATAACTTTATCTCCATTTCTATCAGATTCAAAAATAACTAATTGTCCACGATAGATATTAAATACATCTTCGCCTCCTTTTTCTTTAACGACAATACTTTCTGTATATTCGTCACGACCATTCTTCAACTTAACATTCCATTCTTCAAAAGGGAGGTATATCTTCACGGAGGAAGTATTTCTACCGACTTCATGTCCGTTAACATAAATCCTATCCTGTTCCTCTACTGAATTGATAACTACTTCTTTACCTAAAGGTATCCTGACAGATGTGGTATCATCATCATTTTCAACAATAATATTTCTCCTAACGACGGCACTATCTGCCACCAGTAATCCTGTTTTATTTAATTTATCCTCGTTATAATACCTTTTTATTGTAATTTCATGCATACCGAAAGGAATATCTACAAAACAAGGAGTCACGTTTTTATATACATTATCGACATAGACTATATCACCTTTCATGTCGGACTCTATCCATACTTTTTTGTCGAAAGATAATTTTATATTATTTTCAGCTTTTCGAACAAAATGGTCGTTTTCAATCACATAAGGATGATTTACGGCTTTGAAGTTATGCAAGCCATTAGTCAAGAATACATTCAACGGGCTTACTCCTAAATATTGCTCATCAATATACACCGAGTCGCCAATATTATCAGTCTCAATATTGACACTATAACCTTCCGACAAGGTTTCATTTAATACCAATACTTCATCTTTTTCTACATTGATACCTTTCAATGACAACGCATAACCATCTTTCTCAAATTTAATATCATGTTGTCCAATCATTATCTTGTCTACAAAAAGTCGAGAAAGTTTTGTGGTACCATAATGCTCACCATCTATATAAACATCGACTTCGTCAGGATCTGTTTGGATATCAATACTACTAAATATAGGTTCCGGACTACTTATTACTATTGTATCGCTTGTACCGATAAACAATTCTTTCTCTACGAATGATGTTTTATGATTTTTCTTTCTTGCTTCAAAAAGGTTCATTCCTTCATCTAAGACACCGCTCCAAGTACCTTCGCCCCTATATTTGTCATTGATATAAATTTTTGACAAGGAATCGGTACTCACCGATACGTGAACTACACTATATTTCATGTCTATACCCAAATAGGCTGTCTGTGCGCTATCTGCTTCAAAGGTATGGAATTCATGTTTAAAATTCTCTTTCATAACGAGAACATCATGACTACCCGACTTGATTTTACCTGACTGATAAGGTGTAAAGCCAGCGATTTTTTTATCTATATAGACTACTGCGCTATCTTCTGGAAGAGTTGTGATATTCACATAGCCATAATCAGGTTCCAAATCCTCTTGCAATACAAGCGGATCTCCTGGTTTAAGTATTATTTCTCCACTTTTAGGTTTATATAAATCACATTCTATTCTCCATGTATGCACTGTATCAACGCTCAACAATGTTGAAATTTCTTTCATGCCAATAAAGACATCGTCAACATAGATCATTGCATCGTCATGACTTGTATTTATAACCAAGTAATTAAATTTAGGCAACAATTCAGGATTAGGTTTATAATTACTTACGAGAATCATTTCGTATCCGGCATATTCTTCTAAGGGCTCACCTAATGTTTCCAGGATATCAATTGTACATTTACCGAAATCAGGATGCTTTATCTCGATAAATGTTGCAGCTTCAGCAGATAAATATAAATACAATTCGCCTATTTTTGGAACAGGATCAAAATCTGTAGCGAGATTTCCTTTAAAATACAATTTATCTCTTTCTTCTGAACTTATATTCTCTGTTGTTATTTTTATTAATGCCATAGGATTACCATTTCCATCGAGATGATCTTCCTTATCAATCATAACATAATCTGGTATCTTATGAAAAGAACCTTCTTTCACTTCTATCTGCGACACTGCATTGATAGAAATCAATGTCAAAAATACTAGTAAAAATTTTCTCATGATTAAATAATATTATTTCAAATTTTTTAAACCCATAACATCACCAATATTTATTTTATCAGGCTGCCAAGCTCTGACATGAATAACTGGCACTTCCTTTCTAAGGTCGACCATAAGGAAGAGATAACCTTCATCGCTATAAGTTCCTGACTTATATTCCTGGAAAAGTCGTACGCCATATATATCTTTATATTTTTTTTCATACGACTCATCGTCACCCATACTCATTTGTCTTTGAAAGTCGGTCTCACCAAAACGAATATGAATAAATTCCTGCTTATTGAACACATTTGACAGATTTTTAAAGTAGCTGTCTTTATCGTGTTTTATCAATTTAAGTTGCTTTGTTGGTAAATTTAATGTCATTCTATCAGGCATAGGTTCTTCTATTTTCTTCACAATATGTCCTGTAATAATCAAGGCATCATCAGAGAATATACTTTCAAGGTAATCGTATCTTTTCAATGAGTATGCCGTTTGATAGTCTTCTAGGAAACTAATTAGAGTTAGTCTATTGTCGAGAGGCCACATCGTCTTTGAGTAAATGTTATTCTCTGCCTGAGAGTTAAGACGAAATGCAATAGATGAAATCAAGTTGGTGCTTGTATCAAAGCGGAACACTATCTCATCATAGAACTCATGTTTTTTAAACTCAAACTTCATCAATATGCCTCTGCATATCACAACATCTCCATGAGGTATGAACTCATATTGTTGTTGTCCGAAGACTGATATATTACCATATTTTGTCAATGTGTCCAACATATTGTAACATTCAGGTGTAAAGAATTTCTTTATTTCAGAATATTGTTCTGAGCGTATTCCTTTTTCAACCTCTTTAATTATAGACTGATAATCATCACCTAAATATTTATCCGATATTGTCTCATCAAATGTCACATCATCTTGCATTGAGAATTTTTCCAGGTAAGGTTCAAGATCTATCGTTATTCTAACATCGGATTTAAAAGTATCTTTATTTATGCTTTCTATAAATTTTCTTGTTTTGGGAGCAACATTGTCTAAGAAGCTATATTCTACCCTTACATCAAACTGTGTCATGCTTTTATCATACAAATGGACCCACGCTTTTCCCTCATAAACGCTCGATGTCATTGTACTCTCTCCATTGAAATAAGAATATTTAAGATAAACGACAGGCACATTATTAGAACTATTCACGTCAAGATTAACAAATATCCCATTATTCTTATAACCGCCAGGATCATTTTCATTCACTGAGAATTTAAATGACTTAAGGATGTCGTTAATTTTTTTCTCAAACCAGCTATATGCATCATGTTCTTCCCTATCTACCTTAACATTAATAGTGGAACCCATAGGATGGGCTATGCACAACGACATACCCTTGCAATATGCAACCAATGCTTCATACATCTGAGGCGTTTTTTTTCGTTCCATTTTCAGCCCAGAACTCGCGTATTTCTGAATCTCATCTATCCTGTTGTCACATATTACTCTAAAATCGTGTCGCCTAATGTATGAAAAGTATGAATACTTATCACCATTTTTCAACACTATTTGGTTATTTTCATTTATTTCTTCATAAATCTCATCTTCAAAAGTAGCTATTATTTTTTTAAGATACTCTTGTGGTGTTTCAGTTCCAAAATATCTATAATTAGACTTGATATCCATAGCAATATTAGAGTATAAATCTGAAAGATCACGTCTTGCATCCTCCTCAGACTCAAACTCTCTTCCGAGGCCCCAATAGTATGAAGTATCAGCTTTAATATCTTCTATATTATACTCCTGAGCACTCAAAACACCTGTAAAAAATATTAATACAGCAAAAAATAGTATTCTCATATTATCGAATAAATCTATGACTCACATAAAAAAAACATATTATAAAATATTACGAGCACTTCAATGTCTATATCTCAATACTGTAAAACACAAAGTGCTCGTAAAGTTATACTATATTCAATCAGATGAACATGGTTCCGCTCTTGTTACCTCTGCCGTTATCACTATAGGCAGATTTCAAATTTGCATCACCAAAACCCATAGTTCCACCATCTGTTCTTGGGATGTTATCACCTCCAAAATTCTTAGAATATGGACTATCCATCTGTACTTCTGCAGGAGAGAACTCAGCACACACGCTAAGTCCTATTTGCTTAGCATCAATCAATATGAAATAAAATTCATAATGTTCTCCTATGGTTATAACGTCTCCATTAAAGCATTCTTTCGGTTCAAATCCCAGGCTACTTCCATTAATCATTGTTCCACATGTTGAACGAGCATCACAGATAGAGGCGATTATTTTATCTGGATTTTTCATTTGTCTGACAACCAACACAGCATGTTGTGCCGACACTGTTGCTTCGCTAAGACATATATCACAGTCCTGAGAACGGCCAATACTATTAGAACCTATTCTTAATGGCCAATATTCTCCAACATTCGTTTTCGATATAGAATACAGAAAACCTACTATTGGTTTATTGTTTACATTTTGTTGAGCATTTGGAGCATCGAAGTTAGGAAAACCTGGACCTCCCATATTAGCTCCCTGATTGTTGAAGTTATTATTTGATGCTGAATAAGCATCTTCCATTCCTGGAAAAACAGTTTTAGAACCACTCATAACTTATAATTTTTTATTATACATTTTTATTAATTCCCATTATATGACTTTAAATACGATATATCCTTCTTCGCTGCTGACATAAAGAACATAATAACCTGTCTCAGTCGGTGTAAACGAAAACTCTGTTGTTCCTCCTTTTGTTACATTCGATTTCTTCACTTCGATATTAGAAGAAACAAAGTCATCCATTTTGAATGTCTCATAGTAATTCTTCTTATTACCAATCAAGTTGGCTCTATCCTCCATTCTTACAGTTTTGATTGCTGTCATCTTTGTTTCATCGTCAATCAGATTGGCATAGACAGATATTTCCTTATTCAATTCTGCTGTAAGTACATTCTGTTTTACATCTACTATGTAGAGGCCTTGTACTGTTGGCTTGATATCTTGAAATACTATATCTGAATTATTATAGACAAATTGACCTTCTTGCAGAATCTTGTCCCAAATAGGTTTGTAGAAAGTATTATTAGGTTGTTTTCTCAGTTTGGCTATATCATTTAAAGGTACGTTGATTGTCTCTGTCTCATCAACCCATACCGAGATTGATTTACCAACAGATTGTTTAACAATAAAGCCTTTTACAGAACCTTCATCTTTCAATACGATTTCATCTAAATAATAAAATTGTTCTTCAAGAGCTTGATTATGATTCAATATTTTAGTATTTATTGTCCTTATATTCGAGTATCTGACAACATGTATCTTGTCATTTTCATCTTTAAGTTTTATAAAATCACCTGGATGCAATTCTATAATGAAACCTGTATATGAATTATCGTCATTTAGTATCACATCACTAATTGTCCCTGTCAATAAAGTATCTGGCATATCTTCTTTCTCTATAAAAGAAATATCGCTCCACTTTATATCATACAAAGAATTTGACGATTTCTGTCTGCCATTTTTAAGATCAACATCATCGCTATGGAAAATTATATTATTGCCAGGTACTTGCTCTTTTATATATCCCTTCAGAACGGAGTCATCATTAAGATATAAAGTCTCTGTATTCTGTGCAGGAAGATATAATCCTACACCCAACAAAAGCATAATCGAAAATAATACTTCTCTTTTCATACAATTAATTATTTTTTGTTTCAATGCTATAATTCTCAAAGTCAATATTCATTATATATTGCTTACCCATTTCTAATGTTACATCTATTGATTCAAAGTTTGGATGTTTCACTAAAGTTACAGTATCGTTTTCTACATTGCGGACGTTTGCCATTATAGATATTGATGTATTATTGATAGGCAGAATGGAGAAATAGCCATAATCGGACATAATGGAATCAATAATGTCGGAAGGGTTTAAACATGCCAAATGATAATAACTGCATTTTTGTGATGCTGAGAAAGTAAAATTGCCATTCTCAATACTAACGGAATCGTTGTATGCGCCTTCTTTATCAATAGAAACAAAATAGTTTTCTACTATCAATGAATCACCAAAGGATTCATCAGAATGTATATTTACAATCTCCCATCTGACAAGTGAGGTCGCTGCTGCCAACATCATCTTTATGTCTTGTGGTTTATCTACATTCACATCAAGTATCTTAAGACCTAATAGTCCTTCAACACCGTTATAATTCTGCTTTAAATAAAATCCGTTAATATTCTCCACATCGTAATAGGTCCATGCTTCTGAATCAGATGAAAGTACGATGTCTGATGTTGCTACAAAGGAATACTGTCCAACAGGCAGGTTTAATGAGAACTTTGCAATTTCAGAATATCCGTTACAATAGCGGACTGTTTTTTCTACAAGTTCACTATTTTTGTTATATACGAATAGACTTATTCTCACAGAATCATTCTTAAAGGCATTGAAATCGTCCTCTTGGTATGGTGAAAAACCACCAATCATCTCATTAGGATCGACTTCTACATTAACCTTATATGTCAAACCGACCTCAATCTTTTTATTGCAGGAGCAGAATATGACTAACATACATATAAATGAATACAAAAGATACTTTCTCATAACTTCAATTTTATAACGTTAATAGCCAACATAATGAAATCTGTAAGACATTGTTTTTCCATGGCAAATTATTAGCCAGTTTACTCAATCCCATGTTATATCTTGCATTTATGCTCAGTCCGTTTTTAACCTCATATCCGAGACCTATTACCAGAGCAATGTCTTTGCCTGAGCAGAGGTCCTTTAGGTCGTATGTGAATTGCTCTTGGGTTATTGTATTTGGTCTTGACATCATAAATGCAAATTCAGGGCCCAACTCAACATTTATCTTTTCAGTTGGATAAAATTTAAGTAACATAGGGACCATGAAATAATTTAGTTTCAACGGTTTTCCATCAATTAAGGCGCCTTGTGTTGAGAACAACATTTCTTGTTGAAATCCTATGTAACCGGTACCCAAATCACTATCCAAATAACGTTGTCCCCATCTTATGTTGATAACAGCACCTATATTTCCTCCGATTTTGGCCGAGGCCGGCTCATAATCTTGAGTTCCGCGAAGACTTGAAATGTTCAGTCCTATTTTTGGGCCTATCTTAACAACAGATGTTGATACATCTTGAGCTTTTGCCTGCGATGTAAACAGTAAGCCAACGAGCAGGATAAATATAATTCTTCTTTTCATTATCTAAACTTTAACAGATTATAAGTGGGTTTTGCAACCCACTTAATACAAATCGAATATCAATAGATTTTATCGTTCAATTCTTTGGCATATTTAGCATGAACGCCGAATGAGCCTGTCGTTAGATAACCTGATTTTGAATACAAGACACCTACTAATGTACCATTCTTTTTACAAACTGGAGAGCCGCTACTTCCTTCTATTGCCTCGCCTTGTAATTCGAATGTAAACTCACTAGGCACTCTACTAATCTTGCAATCATAAACCATAGGTGTTAGACCTTTATTCAAATTATCAAGATTCAATTCAAATTGTCTTGGGTATCCCAATATATAAAAACTCTCTTTTTGAACCTTGAGATTTTTTTGATCCATGACACATTTGTCTAAGTTATATGTAAACTCTACAGTTCGTGGCAATGTACCCACATTGAGTTGCATTATTGCAAGATCGGTATCTGGATTATCAGATGTCTTCAATATTGTACATGGCTCTAATTCTGAATAAGAATTATATTTTCTGTTTGCCACTCCAACTCCTATGTATGAGACTTCTCCGCTAATTTTAACACGCGAAGTCTTGTATCTCATAATATATGCATTAACATCATCTATGTTTTTCCATCCTATTATCTCATCATTTTTATCAAAAACAGCCATGTGAGAGCACAACAACAGACCAAGATCTGTATTAGTTAATCTTTCTAAATCAGAATCTACAGTTAATTGGTTTGTTGTTATTTGCTTGTTTCTATACATCGTCATCGCTTGCATAATGTCATCACGAAGTTCTTCATCCATCACATACTCATGCCAAGGACATACCACATGACGATTTGTGACCATTTTACCATCATCTGAGATAAAGAAAGCCGTACCAGCACGATGTATTGGTTCAACATCTCTATAATCGATAGATACAATATATTTTCCTTCATCTTCTTTATCAGTACTTACGCCAAAATAATATTTCTTTGGCCAGTTACGAACAAGATTTACAAAAGGATCATCTTCCAATTCCACAACATAATAATACTCTCCATAAACGAGTGCAGATGCTGTTGCCATCTTTTCTAGTGAAGGTGTACTAAAAATTTTCCATACTCCAAATCCTACCAAGACAACTGCGACTGCAGCGACAACAAATTTCCATAATCCATTATTAGGACGAGATGGTATAGGATTATGAAGTGAAACGCCACCACAAACAATAACGTCATTAGCTTTGATTGGATAATCGGTTTCTGGTGTCAATTTCTTACCATTAACTGTGGTACCGTTAGTACTATGGTCTCTGATAAACCATTTTCCAGATTTGGTTTCTGTTAATGTAGCATGAAATCTGCTGACAGTATTTCCTACCAAACGGTATGTATTCCTTGGATTTGTACCAACTCCATAAATACCTTTGATTTTGTTGTGGTCGATAGGAGGAAGTTTAGGCACGCTATTCCAATCGAGATATACATCTGCGAATCTAATGCTATCGCCTCTGCGGACAACAATCTCTTTGTTTGGTTCTATCCTTTGATTCTGGATATAAGTTCCGTTTTTACTGTTTTTATCGGTAAGGATTATATCACCATTGTCGATTAATATAATCTCTGCATGAACCGAACTTACAAAAGAACTATTTAATCTGATAGTTGCATTTTGTGAACTGCCTACTGTAATCAATTTCATATCTTTAAAATTTTAATTTAACATTTACTCAAAATATAATTGGATCTACTAAAGTTTTATTTTTCTTCTCTTTTGGAATTTCGACTTCCTTTTCTGCTTCTGTTTTTATTTCTGTTTTTGTTTCTGCTTCTGTCTTTGTTTCTGTTTCCGTTTTTACTTCTTTATCATCAATTTTATCTTGTTCTTCTATTTCCTTCTCTTTTTCGAGAGAGGCTGTTTCATCTTTTTTTACTGTTTCTTCTTTCTTTTCTTCTTTATCTTTATTCTTGTTTGTCTTTTTATCTGTCTTTTCTTCTGTCTTTTTCTTTTTAATAATGGTAATTACATCATCTGTCTCCGATTCTACTCCTTCTGAAGGGGTCTCATCCTGCAATCTAGGCTCTACCTTTTCTTGTGGATTATTCTTATTAACTGGAGGTGTTGTTACTGTAGTTACAGGTGTGGGTGGTGGCAACGGGCTATCCGTTTTTTTGTTTAATGTTACAAGAAGAATCACTGCGATAGCGACGACAGCTAATGATGCACCAAGAATCAAAAAGTTCCTTTGCTTTATATTGGGAATGAGACTCCAATTAAGGTCGGAAACTTGTGCAAACGATATAACATCTTTGCGTGTGACTGGAACTGGCACATTTTCAGACATTCTAATACCATTGATATAGGTGCCATTACTGCTATGGTCAGTAATTGTCATCCTTCCTAAATTATCAATGTTTATTACTGCATGACGACGACTTGCTACGTTTGTTCTGTCGATAATGACGACATCACAACTCTCGTCTCTGCCTATTATAATTGTTTTCATAATATTATTTATTATTTGTTGACATTTTAGTATTCATATCATTTTCTACCGACTCACTTTTTGAGCTACCATTGTTATCATCACTTGAATTTGAGGTTGTTTGCTCTTGATTATTTATAGGATTACCGTTCTCCTTTTCTGTTTTGGAATTAAACAGTAAAATAATGGAAATCAACAATGCAATAACAGCTGAAGCTATATACGTAATATATCTTTGTTTCCTTCTTTTATCTTCCGTTGGTGATGATTGTTCTGCTTCTATCATAAAAGCCGTTAAATTGTCATGGCCACCACCTTTTGATTTCCCCCTATTGTCAATTTTTTCAGAAAGATTGTCTAAGATAATATTGATATCACCATTTTTTCCAATGATACTTATAAATTCTTTCTCGCTCATAACAGAATGGAATCCATCTGTACACAATATAAAGCGATCATTCTTTCTATAATTCAACACCTGCGTATCGACTATAACATCTTTTTGGATACCTAAAGCCCTCGTAATGATATTCGATTGTGAAGATAAGCGAGCCTGCTCCTCAGTTATGACTTTCTTTTTCACCAATTCGAATACCATTGAATGGTCGTCTGTCCTAAATATTCTCCTATTATTTCTTATCTGATATATCCTGCTATCTCCAACATGAGCCACATACACTGCATCCTCGTTAAATAACAATGCGGTAACTGTAGTTCCCATCCCTCTCAATTCAGGATTGTTTTGTGCACAATTGATAATTGTATTATTTGCCTCTGCAATAGCTTTAGATAACACGACCTCTAAACTTGCTTGTTCTTCGGTATTCAAAACAAAATTTACTATCGTCTCAACAGCTAATGATGAAGCTGTTTTACCGCCATTCATGCCACCCATACCATCACATACTACAGCCAAAAATCCAATTGAAGTATCTGAATATGCATACGAATCCTGATTCTCATCTCTCCCACCAATTCTAGATTCTACGAAAGCCTTGATTTTATACTTATCGGACACGATAGACTCCATTTTGCAGGGTTCTTCACATACATTCGCTTTGTAGTTGTCGGATTTAATAGACTCCATGTTGATTGATTTTAAAACATTAATAATAACATAATTATCACAAATACTAAAGATATAGCGGCTATGAATATAATATTGTTTGACGTCTTAGTTCCCGATTCTAATACACTTTCTATAGCATTCTTAAATTCTCCAGCAGACTGGAATCTACGTTCGTAATCCTTCTCTGTTGCTTTGCGTAAGACTTTCATCATCTTACGTGAAATCAGTCTGTTCTTTGGTAGATTCATCTTCAAAGCATTCTCTATAACATTACTTTGAATCTCGCTATCGAAGGGATTTGTACCTGATAAAAGTTCATAGAAGGTTACTCCTAAAGCATAGATATCAGCAGCAGGTGTTAACGTATCATCATCTTCTGTTCTATTAATCTGTTCTGGAGCTGCATACTGAGGGGTTCCGACAAATCCAAAGGTAGATGCTTTGGTATTAAGCATTTTGGCTATTCCAAGATCCATCAGTTTGGGTTCATCTGTATTCATATCTATCATGATATTAGATGGTTTTATATCTCGGTGTATAATACCTTTGTAGTGAAGATACTCTAATGCATCCAATATCTTACAAATCTTTTCTGAAATAAATTCTTCCCTATTTGTCTCGGGAATATTATATGTTTTGATATAATCATCAATATTACAACCTGAAACAAAATTACTTAGCATAAAGATAGGGCCTTGTCTATTTGGATATTCACAAATACCAATCATTTCAATCATGTTTGGATGTCTAAACGATAATGATGCTTCAAGGTGAGCTCTGTTCCTTACCGACATCTGGTTGGCATACCTGTCATTCACCCTCTTAACCGCCACCTTTGTTCTTCCATCCATACTATACCCGACATATACCGTTCCCATAGAACCTCCTCCAATCGGCTGTTGTAGAGTATCATAATAGAACCATCTACCATCTGCCCAAAGGTATATTCTCGGATCACCAGGCCTTTGTACTATAGGTGAAAAATTTGCAGCCATCTTTATAACATTTAATATCCAAGTTTCTTCCTTAGCATTTCCAATTGCTTGTCACTCTTCTCTTCAAGTTGCTTATCTTCATTGTTAGTAGCTATAAACTTCAACTCAGAATACAATATAAAAGCAACCTTTGAATTTGAATAGCTATCATCAATACTATATTCATTACGAATATTACAACCTTTATTACTATTTATCAATTCCTTACCGTAATATTCATACTCTCTATTGACATCTTTTCCCAAGGAATATTTTTCTGCTATACTCTCTAATTCTTTGTAATTAAATGCACCTATTGAATAAATACTTGTTATGTCAGAATTTATTGCAATAGTGATTACAGATTTTTGTTTCGGTTTATTTTCCTGAGAATTTATTATTTCTTTTTTTGGAGTAACATTTTCTTTCTGAGAAATAGTGTTTGTTGCTGGTTTATTATTCTGAGCAACAACTTCCTTCTGAGAAATTACTTTCTTTGGAGCAACATTTTCCTTCTGAGAAATAGTGTTTGTTGCTGGTTTATTATTCTGAGCGAAAACTTCCTTCTGGGGAATTTCTTTCTTTGGAGCATCATTCTCTTTCTGGGAAATAGTGTTTGTTGTTGGTTCGATATTCTGAACGACAACATCCTTTTGAGAATTTTCTTTCTCTTGGCGAACAACTATTGGTGGATTCTTCTCCTCTTGAATAATATCATCTTTTACAAAATAATAGACAACGAATAAAATAGGTAATAAAACAGAGGCCACCATTAACAAGACCTTTCGTTTCGGGTTCGGTGTAGTTTGATTTGAGGCCGATTTTAAACTATCAATCGCTACTCTAAACTCAGCAGAAGAATGGTATCTTTCTGCCTGTTTTTTCTCCGTAGCTTTTTTAACAATCATCCTACAATCCTTATCACTAATATTATTTACAGGCATCTTCTTGTGAAGTTGCGCATCTAATATTTCAGATATAGGACCATCAAACGGGAGGTCGCCTACCAACAATTGATAAAACAATATGCCTATAGAATAAATGTCTGTCGTAACATCTTGATGATTAACATCACCTGTCACTAACTCTGGCGCTGCATATTGTGCTTTCCCCATGAAAACACCTGTTGCTGTCAACATCTTATCTTGCGTACCTAATGTATCTATTCTCTTGGCAATACCAAAATCTATCAACTTTATGGCACCTGTTGATGTTACCATAACATTCGAAGGGTCGATATCTCTATGAATATATCCATTATCATGAAGCGACATAATAGCGGACAACACTTGCTTTATTATGATTAGTGAAACCTTCAATTTATCTTTGGTGTATTCTGAATATAATTTCTGTGCCGATTCTAATTCCACACCAAATTGATTTTTTGTTTCACCATGTAATATATCATACAATGACACACCATTAATATACTCACTTATAACATGATAATGGATCACATTTCCCCCTGTCGAACTAATATCATTCTTCTCCACAAAACCCATCATCTCAACAAGATTCTCATGCTTGATCTGTATAGAAGACTCTCTTCTTGCTCGCTCAATAATGTGCTCAGGCAGTCCCTCATACATAGCCTTGATTGCTACAGGTGTTCTCTTACCAGACTCCTCTACCACTTTTGAACCAAGATACACCTTTCCCATACCACCTACACCTAATGGCTTTGAATGAACATCAAACTCATAATAGATACCTTGTTTCTTTTCAATATCACCTTGTAATCTCTGAATAAGCATTTCTTTAATTTTTGTATTTAGTTAAAGTCCACCTAAGCTTCCCACTCCATTATTTACTTCTCATAAGCTACATATATACTTAGTAGATATGTTTTTTCTCAATCATTTATTTAGTTCTGCTGAAGAACTAAATAGCAAAATGCAAATATGCAGATTATCAATATGATGTAGTGTTTTTTTAAATAATGTTATTATTTTTTCAAAAAAAATAATTTTAATAACTAATATTTAAAAATAATTCATACATTTGCGATGATGATTGTCAAAGCCTCTTCATGAAAAGACTTTCTGATATTTGAGTGCTCAAACTCAGTACTTATCGAATAAGTGATAGTTCTATGTTTGTCGTCGTATTAGTCTTGTTAGTACGTTTTGGTTATCATCAAGGTATTCAGCTCATGCAGTTGATATCTTATTTAGTTCTTCAGCAGAACTCTCACCTAAAAATCCTCATCATTTCGGCGTTGGCTTTGTCAACTATATCATCTTCGATGCTCTTAAGGTATATCTGGGTGGTTGTCTCGGAGTTGTGTCCCATGCCAGCACTGATGACGGATATGGGGACGTCGTGTTTCCTCGCTATGGTCGCCCAACTGTGACGCGAGGTGTAGGAACTCAGTCCACATTCAAGTCCTATCATCTTGGATAGTTCCTTAAGATTTCTGTTGTAGATGTTTATGGCTGAACGATATTGCCCGTATGCCTTATCGCTGTCAGGACTTTTTATGATAGGAAAGACATAAATGGATTTCTTGCTAACATATTTACTGATAATATATTGGATACAACTCTCGAGTTTGATACTCATCATCTGCCCGGTCTTGCGCCTATAATAGCGTATCACACCTCCACTGATATCGCTCTTCCTTAGATATGCAATATCGACAAACGACATCCCGCGCGTACAATAGCTGAAGATGAAAATGTCGCGTGCCAACGCTAAAGGACTGTTGCTATTTAATTTTAACTCATATAGTTTGTATATGATTTTCTCATCAACAGCTCGCTTACGCGTCTGGTCAATGCCAGTATAAACATCTGTAAAAAGTTCTTTCCTAACCGCGAGTTTCTGCTTCACAGCTTTATTGTAAATCGCACGTAAAATCCTCATATAAAATGAAATGGAATTACGCATCAGACCTCTTTTTATCAGATAGCTGTTGTAATCGGAAATGAGACTTTCATTAAAGTCTGAAAATGTCAGCTTTCTGTCACCAATAAAATTCATAAGACTACGCAGCGTTTTCTCATAATTGTTGGCTGTGCCGAAACGCTCGCTTTCTCTTAACTGTTTAATCTGTTCTTCGATGAACCTTGAAATAAGTTTGTTTTTTGCCATTTTTTAATAAAGTTATGTAATTATGGCAAATCTGCATCAACTCATTCACATTATTCCCCCAACTTCATTATCATCTACACTTTTTTATATCATACATACTATAACAACAATTTTCCCGTTAATAATATCAAATCTAAACAACAATTATTATATGAAAAAAACATTTTATTTAATGGGATTATTACTTCTATCCCTCACTATGTCACTAACTAGCTGTAACAACAAAGATTCAGCACCAGAAAATGAAGGAAACTCAATCGTACTCGGAGATGATATGTATAATATCACTTCTGCATTATGCACCGTAGATAATCCTGAGAGTGAAGTCGATTTGACATTCTATTGCAGCGACTTGTCATTATCTATTGAACTTAAAGGCGAGAAAGAACTTGCTGTCGGTGTTTACGAACTCACCCGTGAAGGTAGATACACTGGCGAGATTGATTTCTACAGTTCTGACAGAGACTATGATGCAACAGGTACTTTGGCAATAAGCGAAACTACAGACGGTGTATATTCTATCACTCTTTCTGGCGAAGCTTTCAAAGACCGCGGTGGTCGTTATTTATCTTTGGTATATCAAGGAGAACTTTCAAAGTAATCAATTGTTTAATGTAGGGACACATCGAATGTGTCCAATAAAAAAGCCGCCTCAAACGATGTTTGAGGCGGCTTTAGTTTTTATTTTATTCTTTTAAGAATGCTTATCTCTGATGGTGTGAGGAATCTCCAGTGACCACGAGGAAGGTTTTGTTTAGTCAATCCTGCGAACATCACTCTGTCGAGTTTCACCACTTCATAGCCGAGGCTTTCAAAGATACGACGTACGATGTGGTTACGTCCTGAGTGAATCTCAATTCCTATTTCGCGTTTTGTTGGATCGTCTACAACCCAGTCGATGCCATCAACTTCGATAGGACCGTCTTCGAGTACGAGACCTTCTCTTATCTTAGCCAAATCGTTTTTAGTAAGAGGCTTATCTAATGTTGCGTGATAAAGCTTTCTAACTTCGTGGCTTGGGTGAGTAAGAGTCTTGGCGAGGTCGCCGTCGTTGGTGAGGAGGAGCAGACCTATAGTGTTTCTGTCCAATCTTCCAACGGGGTAGATACGTTCTTGGCAAGCGCCTTCAACGAGTTCCATAACGGTATGACGTTCGTATGGGTCGTCTGATGTTGTGATAACGCCTTTAGGTTTGTTAAGGAGGACGTAGCGAAGTTTTTCGCGGTTAAGAGTTTCGCCGCCATACACCACTTTGTCGGTAGTGTTGACTTTAGTGCCGAGCTCTGTCACCACTTCTCCATTAACAGACACTGCACCGGCGAGGATGAGGTCGTCGGCTTCGCGGCGTGAGCAGATGCCTGAGTCGGCGAGGTATTTGTTAAGACGTATTTGTCCGGTAGCTTTTGGTCTGTCGTAGAGAGGGTCTTTCTCTCTTCTCTTGAAGCCACCGCCGCCACCACGACGTTCATTTTCTTTACGTTCTGGTCTGTCGTCACGACGACCTTTGTTGTCGAAGCTGCGTTCGTTACGAGCAGCGCCTCTTGCGTTACGGCGGTTGCCGTATTGGTTGTTGTCGCGATCTTCGTCGAACTCTCTTCTAGGACGACGTTCATCGGAACCTTTGAAACTACGATTCTCATCGCGTTCAAACTTTCTTTCTCTAACAGGTCTGTCACCAAATTTTCTGCTTCTGTCGCCAAAGTTAGACTCTTTTCTTCCTCCGAAGTTCGACTCTCTTCTGTCGTCGTCTCTTCTTGGTCTGAAGCTTTTTCTTGGTCTTTCATTATCGCCATCGCGGCGAGAAGCCTGTTCTCTCTCGAACTGCTCTAATCTCTCTTCACTGAATCTACGCACACCGGCAGTCTTTCTTGTGGCAATACGAGTACGTTTGCCTTTGTTACCTTCGTTGTTCATGTTAATTTATAATGTAAAAAATTGCATTTTTTTGAATCGGCAAAGGTACGAAATAATTTCGAACTTTTTTAGATATTTTTAAGGTGATTTATAGAATCATATTTTAACAAAAATCTTATTTCTATAAAGAATCTTTAAAATAATAAAGATAATGAAATAATTTGAAAATGTGAGAATTACATCATACCACGCATCACCGACATATTGTTCTAATCCATAAAAGATAGAATTTGGAATGCTACGAAAATTTATCTTCTCTCCCAAAATATATGCAACAATAGCATTACATCCATAGACCTGCAACCAACCCACCCTCTTATTATGACCTTTAACATCTATCCACCAGTAGAACGCTGCGAGCAGGATAAAACACAAACCACCGCTGAAGACAGTCATACTTCCCGTCCAAAGTCTTTTAATTATCGGTTGAAATTGTCCCCACACAAATCCAACGACGACTAAGATTACACCTATTATTAATAGTATGCAGCTTGTTTTATTACCATCCTTACTATCTTTTATCAACGAACCGGCGAGACTTCCCATCGCGACTGTGCAACAAAAGGTAAGGCTGCTCCATACGTATGTATAATCAAACCATGAACAAAATATGATTTCACCATCAGCACCGATTGTCGTCATATCACGAAAACGACCCAAGATAAGTTTGTCGAGCATACAGCCAAAGTTGCCCTGAGACGACCAATCACCGAATAAAGTCATTGGTATTGTGTATATTATAAATAAAGATATTATCGACACTATCTGCCAATTTCTCTTTAGATATATTGTGATAGGCACTGTAAGTAAATAACCTACGGCAATGGCTTGCAGAGTGTTAGAATATAAATAGATAGAATTGGGGTCTAAGGCGAGGATATTACCTTGAACGAAAATTCCCAAAACATAAAGTATGACGAATCTTTTTATGACGCGTCGCCAAAGTGCTTTGTTTCCATTTAGCTCTAAATATTTGGGGAGCGAGAACGGCATTGTCACGCCCGACATAAACAAAAACAACGGCATGACAAGATCCCATAGTCGGAATCCTTCCCATGGCGCGTGATCTAGCTGATACAATAATGTATTGTTAAGAAACTCTATATCAACAGCATTAAGTATCTTCAGAAGTACAGGCTGTAATCCGACTAAAAGGAATAAGTCAACTCCACGAAGTATGTCGAGCGATAATATCCTGTCACGTCTCTCCAAAACGGTCTTATTTTCTTCCTTTAAACTCAAAGCCTAATTCTTCAACGACTTTCTTGATGGTGTCGTCGTTAGGAGCTCCTGTCACCACAGCTTCTTTCTTTCCTAAGATAACTTCCACTTCTTCAACGCCTTCAACGCCTCTGATGGCTTTCTCGACAGAGTTCTTGCAATGGTTGCACGACATTCCGTCGATACGATAAATCACTTGATTCTCGTCAACTGTTTTTTCTTTCTTAAATAATTTTAACATAAATGCATTTATTAAAAGTAAAACTAATATTATTCCCGATATTATCTCAAACCACGATGCCGACAAGCCGCTGCCTTCCATAGCACAATGACTTCCCGACTCACATAAGGATGTTATTGTAAACCATTCTCTTGGTAAGCAATAGTCAATAAAAAGACCTGCCGCCACCGAACCTATGATGATAGATCCTAAATAGAATAACAACTGCTTTCTTCCCAACGATTTTCCAACAACTAATAATGATGCAACACTGACACCAGGTCCTGCTATCAATAAAACTAAGGCTGCTCCTGGCGACAATCCTTTCATTATCAACGCTGCTGCAATAGGAATGCTGCCCGTAGAACAGACATACATCGGTACAGCAACTGCCAATACTATCAGCATCGTCACTATTGATGGAAGATTTAAATCGGTGAAGAATGAGTCTGGAACTAATACGGTGATGAGACTGCCTATTATCAATCCTATCACTAACCATTTTCCAATATTCTGAACTAAATCGACTAAACTGTATCTGAGAAATTCCTTAAATTTATTTTGCTTTTTGTCTTCTTCCTCGCAAGCGCAGTTTTGTCTGACTATTATCTCGTCTTTTGAGAACCATGTTGTTACAGCGCCACCTGCTATTGATGTCAATAAAGCTGCTAATGGACGCACTATGGCAAAAGGCAGTCCCATCATGGAATATGTCGCGATTATTGAGTCAACGCCAATCTGAGGTGTGGAAATCATGAAAGCTACCGTAGCGCCGCGCGAGGCTCCGTCTTTTCTCAAAGAGATAGCCGTCGGGATGACGCCACATGAACATAAAGGCAAAGGAACGCCTATCAAAGCTGCTAACAATACCGACTTGAAGTTTTCTTTTGCAAGATGTCTCTCAAAGAAATTCGATGGTACGAAAACGTGAAGCACGCCCGCCATTAGAAAACCTAATATAAGGTATGGCGCCATCTGACATAACATATTGATGAATGTAATCATTATTAATATTTTTTAAGTTTTAGACGCATCAATGTTTATTTATTTTTGCAGGATACATTGATACGTCTCTACCATTGTTTGTATTTGAGACGCAGCAATGTTTGTCTATTTTTGCAGGATACATTGATACGTCTCTACCATTGTTTATATTTGAGACGCAGCAATGTTTATTTATTTTTGCAGGATACATTGATACGTCTCTACCGCAGTTCAATTTTTTATTACAACAGCTGCAGTCGCTGCAATTATTATTGTCGTTTTTCCTTAATTTCTTAACTAAAGAATAAACAGCATATCCTGCCGCTGCTCCTATTATGATATATGCTATCACGCTCTGAATCATATCAAAATAATCCTCCTATCTGATAAATCAGGAATGAAACAATCCAGGCGACACTTGTGTTGTAAAACAAAGTGAAAATAACTCCTTTCCATCCTACCTCACGTCGCACCGCAGTGATGGTAGCGAAGCAAGGCGTTGATATTAAAACGAATATCATAAAACCATACGCCACCAAAGGAGTGAAGAGCAACTCTCCTTTCTTATCTCCAGAAGTCCATCTCTGCGTCTTAACTTTCTCCACCAATGAAGTCGTACCTTCTTCTTCGTCAGAGGCTTGTAGTAATACGCCGAGTGTAGAGACTACCACTTCCTTGGCAGCGATGCCTGTCATCAGACTCACTCCCATTCTCCAGTCGAAGCCGCAAGGACTGACGACAGGTTCGATGAAGTGTCCTAATCTTCCCATATAAGAGTTCTCACTCAGAGCAGCGTCCTGTTGTAATTCAAGAGCTTTGATAGTTGCAGACTTTTCTTCTTGTGAGATATTGTCGTTATTTTCAATGAGTTCTATCTCTTGAGCTATCATCTCTGCCTCTTTAGAGTTTCTTGGGAAATATTCTAAAGCCCAAATTATGATAGACGCCGCAAGGATGACAGTTGCCATTTTCTGAAGATATTGAACGCTCTTGTCCCACATGTGTATCAAAGTGTTACGCATCGTAGGGATACGATAAGGAGGAAGTTCCATAACAAACTGCTCCGACAATCCTTTGAAGGCGGTCTTGTTTAGCAACAAAGCCGTAAGGATTGCTATTATCGCTCCTATGAGATAAACGCTGAGCAGGATAAGTCCTTGATTTTTATGGAAGAAAGCCGCTACGAAAAGAAGATATACCGGCAGTCTTGCAGAACACGACATGAAAGGAGTAACTAAGACCGTCACTATTCTGTCTTTGCGATTTTCCAATGTGCGCGTCGCCATGATAGCAGGCACCGAGCAGCCGAATCCTATGAGGAAAGGAATGAACGACTTGCCATGAAGTCCTATCTTATGCATCAGGCGGTCCATGATGAAAGCGGCACGCGCCATATAACCGGTATCTTCTAAGATGGAAATAAATAAGAACAATATCAATATGTTAGGAAGGAAAACAAGCACTCCGCCCACTCCGGCAATGATACCATCTACTATCAAGTCGCGTAGAATGCCGTCGTTCATCAGCGCTGCTATCTTATCACCAAACCAAGTCACGCCTGCTTCAATCCACTCTTGAGGATAAGCGCCGATGGTGAAGGTGGCTTGGAACATCACCCACATAAAAAATATCAATATCGGGAAACCTAACCATTTGTTGGTCAAGAGGTCGTCGGCTTGATAGGCGTAGTTCTTTATCTTCTTCTCGCTTTTCTTGAAGGTCTCGTTCAACGCTCCTCTGATGAAAGCATAACGTGCATTCGTTAGGAGAGTATAAACGTCTTCGTGATAATCACGTTCCAACTCCTGACGTTTTTCTTCTGCCGACATAATAATATCTTCTCCGTTAGGAAGATTCTTTATCTCTTCTATCGTCGATTCAGAATTTTCTAAAGCATTGATAGCTATGTAACGAGCAGGATATATATTGATGATGTCTTTGTTAAGTTCAATCTTTTTCTTTATCGGTACGATGGCATCTTCGATGTCGCGGCCGTAGTTGATATGTATGTGTTTGTTGAGGTTTTTCTTCTCCTCATAAACGTCGATGATGGTCTCTAAGACCTCCGTTATTCCCACTCCTTTGACGGCTGTCGTCGGCACTATCGGGAATCCCATCATCTTGCCGAGCGACTTATAATCGAGTTTGTCGCCTTTGGAAGTCATCTCATCAAACATATTAAGAGCCATCACGATACGTACGTTCATATCTACGAGCTGCGTCGTGAGAAAGAGGTTGCGTTCCAAGTTGGAGGCATCGACGACGTTAAGCACCACATCGGGATTGTTCTTGGTTAGATAATCACGCACATAACGTTCCTCGGGAGAGAACTCTGTTATGGAATATGTTCCAGGAAGGTCGATGAGGTTGATAGTGTATCCGTTATGATAGAATTTACCTTCTTTCAAATCGACGGTGACGCCGCCATAGTTACCAACTTTCTCGTGAAGACCGGTGGCGTGGTTGAAGAACGACGTCTTTCCTGCATTAGGATTTCCGACTAAAGCCACCGTTATATTATTGGTTTTCTCTTTGATGACATCGGAGATGATGTCGTCGCTTATGGTTCCATTATAATCTGAAGAGCTTATGTTAAAATCGTCGAGATCTACGACCTCTATCTTATCGGCTTCGCTGCGACGGAGAGAGATATGAGCCTGAAGCACCTGATATTCCACCGGGTCCATGAGAGGCGCGTTCTTGATGACAGTGACTGTCTCACCTTTCACAAAACCCAACTCCATTAGCCTATGACGAAGACCGCCGTGTCCGTTAACCTTGACAATCACGCACTTCGTACCAGTCTCCATCTCAGCTAAACTAAGCCTCTTATCTTTGTTGTCTTTCATTATGATATAATTTTCCTACGTAGCAAAGATATTTATAAAATTAACAAGGTGACATCCCTATTTTTAGGGAATTTCTGCCTAGATTAAATATCATAAATACAGAAAATGAAGACTGGTATAATCGATACGTCCCTACCTCAGCAACTCAGTGTCTTAGCAACTTAGTATCTTAAAATTCTCTCCGCTATCTTATATCCTTCTTCATATAACGCCAGCAGCTTTTTTGTGTCACGTTCCATCCTATCGACTTCTATAGGTTTTTCTGGACGTATTACTATAATCTCGCCTCGCTCTTCCATCTTCTCTATCATGGAAATCTGCTCGTTGTAGAGTTTGTTTCTCATCATGATGGCCTTACGTATCGCAGGATATTTTCTGTAGAAAAAGTTCACAATCTTCATGTCTTTCTCCGACTTCCTATATCCTTTGTTGCGAGTAAGAACAACGACATTATTATCGTAACCTAACTCTCTCGCTCTCATTATCGGGATGGAGTCTGCAATGCCGCCGTCCAACATAGGCTCGCCATCGACGTATGAAATCGGACAGACGAAAGGCAGACTGCTCGAAGCTTTCACAATATCGATGACTCTCTCTGGATTATGTTTCTCTTCAAAATAACAAGCCTCGCCTGTCTTGCAACTCGTCGTCACCATCTCAAAACGCTGCTCTGTCTTGGCTAGCTCTTCATAATCGTACGGAATTATCTCATTAGGGAAAGTATGAAAAAGCAAATCGAAATCCATGATGTTGCCTTTCATTATGAGATGCTTTATGCCGATATAATTATATTTTTTCAACAAATCGATATTGCTGAACTTGGCTCTACCTCTTTGTCGCGACACGTATGAAAGTCCGTTGCATGCGCCAGCACTCACGCCTATGGAATATGGGAAGCGGATATTGTTATCCATGAAACAATCCAAGACCCCGCAGGTGAAGACACCTCTCATGCCTCCACCCTCGAGAATCAATCCGGAATTATTTGTGATCTTTATCATTTTTATATCCTTAATAAGACGCATCAATGTGCATTTATAGCAGGAAACATTGATACGTCTCTACGGTCATTAATTATCAATTATACTCCAATCCCATGTTATACATGATGAAGGCGTAGATGTCGGCTTGCTCTTCAATGACTTTGGCAATTGGTTTTCCTGCGCCATGACCTGCTTTGCTTTCTATTCTGATAATCTTAGGATTGTCACCGGTCTGTGCTGCCTGCAATGCTGCTGCATATTTGAAAGAGTGGGCCGGAACAACACGGTCGTCGTGGTCGGCTGTCGTCACCATGATAGCTGGATAATTTACATTCTCGCCATTTTGGATGGTATGTAATGGAGAATAAGCATACAACGCCTCAAACATCTCCTTGCTTTCGTCGCTGGTGCCGTAGTCGCTCGCCCAGTTCCAACCGATTGTAAATAAATGATAACGCAGCATATCCATAACACCGACTTGTGGAACAGCAGCTGCGAATAAATCAGGGCGTTGATTTACAACAGCACCTACTAACAAGCCACCGTTAGAGCCGCCGTTGACAGCCATCAACTTAGGATTGCTGTAGTTGTTTTCGATGAGATATTCAGCGCAGGCAATACAATCGTCGAATACATTTTGTTTCTGTAATTTGGTTCCTGCGATATGCCATTCCTCGCCATATTCGTTGCCGCCGCGGAGATTCATCATGGCATAGATACCGCCGTTTTCCAAGAATGGAAGTCGTGAAGTTGAGAAGCCAGGATTCAAGGTAATGTTAAATCCGCCGTAACCGTAAAGCAAGGCTGGGTTGTTACCATCTCTCTTCAAGCCTTTCTTGTAAGTCAAGAACATAGGGACTTTAGTGCCGTCTTTTGAAGTGACGAAGACTTGTTCTGTGGTATAATCTTCAGAATTGAAATCTATTGCTGGAGCGCGGAAGACTTCTGAAGTATTGTCGTTGATGTTATATCTGTAAATCGTTGTTGGGAAAGCGAAAGAAGTGAAGGCGTAGAAAATTTCAGAATCTTCGTAGTCGCTGCTGAAACCGACAGAACCCAAGGTAGGAAGTTTAATCTCGTGTAATAATTTGCCGTCCATAGTATAGACGTATGAATGGTTCGAAGCGTCTTGGTCGTAGGTGACGATCATTTTGCCGTCGGCGAGGTTGATGCCAGCGAGAACGTTTTCGCATTCAGGAATTACATCAATCCAATTTTCCATCTGAGGATTCTTCACATCTACTTTGCAGATTTTTCCTTTAGGAGCGTTATAGTTTGTGAAAATATACAATGTTCCGTCGATGACGTCAATCGGGCTGTAAGAATAATTCATGTCGAAGCCAATCTGAACAAATTCGCTCTTAGGATTTTTAGCGTCTTTAATCCATAAAGTATGACCTGCGCCTTGACCGCTTTCATACAAGAACATATAATTCTCATCTTCTGTCAAGCCAAGCTGATGGAAATAACGAGGTTGCTCAGGATTCTCATAAAACAAGACATCTTCCTCTTGTGATGTGCCGAGTTTATGATAATAAATCTTATGATTTTCATTTACGTTACTGAACTCCTTGCCTTCTTCAGGACGGTCGTATGCGCCGTAGAAGAAGCCGTCTTTGTACCAAGAAGCGCCGGTGAACTTAGCCCATTGGATATGGTCAGGGAGAAGCTCACGAGTAGCGATGTCCATCACATAAAACTCAACCCAGTCGGAGCCGCTACGTTGAATAGAATAAGCGAGATATTTTCCGTCGTTAGATTGATAAGTACCCGACAAAGCGACAGTTCCGTCATCTGACAAAGCATTAGGGTCGAGCAGAACGGATGGTTCTTCGTCTAATGAATTCTGAATATAAATAACGCTCTGATTTTGAAGACCGTCGTTTTTCGAGAAGATATAACGGTTGAAACGTTTTGAAGGAAGGCTGTAACGCTCGTAGTTGATTAATTCTGTCATGCGGTTTTTCAAGTCCTCGCGATAAGGAATGTGTGTGAGATAGTCTTCTGTCACGGCACGTTGTGCGTCAACCCATTGTGCCGTCTCTGCTGTGGTGTCGTTTTCGAGCCATCGATAAGGGTCGGCGACTTTTGTTCCAAAATATTCATCGACGACAGCAGCGTCTTTTCTTGTCTCCGGATATTCCACTACAGAATATTTCGTTGTTTGTTGTCCGCATCCGAACATTGTTATCATGCTTCCCATGATGATGATTTTAGATTTAGTATTCATAGTATGATTTTATTTGCAAATATATCTATTTTTATCGTGAAAAATAATATTTTTGCAGAAATAGATTCATCGAGATTATGAGAAAATTTTTATTGTTATCGCTGATATTTATCGCTTTGTTCTCATGTGATAGAAAAGAAGATGTCGCTGGTTTCCAATATCCCGACTCAAAAGTCTGGAAGCATGGCGTTTATTCTAAATATGACGCGCAGAAATATGAAGACATCTTCGATGGACTCGAAGTCGATGTAATTTATTCACAGGAGAAGAATGACATTTACGTGGGACGCGTCGTCGCCGATACTTCCAAAAACCTGACTCTAGACGAATGGCTGTCAATTCTTAAAAAACCAGAAAAGATGAATTACTGGATTGATTTCAAGAATCTGTCAGAAAAAAATGTCGAGCAGGCAATGAAAATCTTAAATTCTTTGGATGAAAAATATGGAATTAAGGCGAATGCTTTCGTCGAGAGTAAAAACTTAAAAGTTCTTAAGACTGTTAAGGAAAACGGATTCCGCACCTTGCTGTGGGTCGAGAACATAAAATATTGGAAAAGAAAGGAGCATAAAGATTCCGTCTATTTAGCGAAAATGATTAGGAATCAAATTAAAGAACTGAATCCCGACGCTATAAGCTGCGAATATAGCATGTATCCTTTTTTGTGCGATAGCTTCCCAGAACAGAATATTCATTTCTGGGATACGCCTAAGGATTTCACTCCTGAAAATGTGGAGTTTACAAAAGAATTATGTAACAATAAAAGCGTGAAAGTCGTTCTCGTTGACTACCCAACTCCTGATATTTTTTAGAAACTGAGAAGTTAGAAAATTGAAAAACTGAGAAAATTTCAACTCAGGCATTTTTGACAATTATACCATAATTTTCAGTTTTTCAGATTTTCATATCTAATCTAACTTCCTAATATCATAATGTTAATATTTTTTAACAAGATGCTATGTTCAGGATTCCACATAAAGTCTTTCTTTGTTGGTTCTAAATAAATCTCAAGCTTGTTATCTTTAAAACCTCTAACAGAATAAATCTTAACGAATTCAAGATTTATCCATTGATTTTTGTAATAATTTCTTTCAACAAAACTCTTCGAAATATTATCCAAACTGGTAATCTTCTGATTCTTATCGTGAGTGAAATTTATGCCGAGATTTATGAACTGGTCTTGCCACACATTGCCGGTAAACATGACATCAGCTGTCATAACGACTTTCACTTCATCATATCTTGGTTCAATGTCGGCAGATAAAATCCTGACAGCCTTAGGTTTCTTAACACTCGGTTTCTCAGGTCCCGAGCTACAATAAATCGAATCTATCACTACTTCTTTTATCGTGTCGAATGTCTGATGTGGGAAGATAGGATTCTTCGTTATCTTATTATTCGAATAAGTGTAATTATCTACATAGACAAGACTCTTGAATTTAGCATCTATCTCATTGATTATAGATTTATTGTCTATCTCTTCAAGTTCGAGATTGTCTTTTATGAGATATGCTTTCTTGTTGTCTTTCTCAAAAGTGTAATAATAATTCTCAAAAATTCCATCATAGATACTTCTTGTATATCGTAAGAAGCAAGTCTTTATATCACAACGGAATGACTTACTCATATCTAATCCATCGCTCACCCAATGTATTTCACTTGGCGTTGTAAGGTTAAAATTATCGCGGAGTAGAGCGTTGAGAGAAGGTACAATATCGTTGTGAGAGACAACAGATTTGAAATGATTCGTTTTTCTCAGCATAGGCGACCAGATAATCAAAGGCACGTGGAAGGCATCTAAAGGATGATCTGGCTTCAAATTCAGACTATGATCACCGGTAATGACAAAAATATAATTGCCATCTTGATATAATTCTGAATAATTCCTAACAAAATCTTTTACAGCATCATCGCCATACATCATAGCAGCGAGATGCCCGCTTATCTCATTATACCTGATTTGCTCCTCCTCAGGCATAGAAGAGATAATCTTAGCTACCTTATCGTTATAGGCATCTACTTTATTCTTATCGTGAAGTTTAAGTCTGTTATCATGTTGAGAGATAGTTATCAACAAATCAAAATACGATTTGTCTTTGTTACGTCGACTTATTATTTCAGCACTTTTATCCAACATCACCTTGTCTTGATATCCCCAATAAGTAAAGTCGTATTTCTTGTTTTCCTTTTTCATCGATTCCTCATAGAAAGGCGACAGATAATCTATCTTCTCTGCAATAAGATAATCATAGACTTTGTCGAAGGAGAAATTTCCTGCATAAAACGCACTTGTCTCGTACCCATTGTTTTTCAATATACTGAGCAAGGAATTATGCTCGGGCATATCTCCAAATTGAAATCCTCTCGTTCCGTGCGGAACGGAACTCGTCATAGACGGCACGATGCCGAAACTACGCGGGGTCGTTGACAAACAATTGGTCCATAACAGAGAATGTTGCGACAAAGAATCTAAAAACGGTGTGAATGTATATCCATATTCATTAACACCAAACAAATCAGCACCTAAAGATTCTACAACGATGAAGACAATATTAGGTTTAATTTCTGATTCACAGAAATATTTGCCAAGAACATTGTCAATATTATCATTTCTTTCCAAAGGATATTCATTATCAACTATTTCTCTTTGTGGATATAATGCCTTATATCTTTCAATCTTTTCATTCTCAAAATTTAATCTCGATATGCTTATGTCAGCATTATCAGCATCCTCATCTAAAAAACAAGAATAGAAGCAATACCATATCTTATTGACAACACTTTCATTCTGAACAGGCTTGATAATAATAAATGAAGGTATCGAAACTAACATTAAAATCAGGAGAATCATAGTTGGGCTCTGAGCCTTGAACTTTGAACTTTGAGCGGCTACAATATTTATAAAAACAAATCCGACAATAAGCAGTATGGCTGCTGCTATCATCCAGAAATTCAGCGTACTCTTTACAGTGGCAACTGTTTCCCAAAATGGTCTTTCTATCAACTCGCGTCCCATCATAAGTCCCGTTGAATTATGATAGAAAATTAGCCCGATCTCTGAAATGACAATTATCGCAAAAAGAACAGAAGATGTATAAAAAGCGGCTTTCTTTGAAAAAAGAGAAATTAAATTAAAAATTATTAAGATAAGAAAACTTATAACCAAAGACAGAACAAGGTTACTATAGATCATTTCTAAAATATGACTTATTGATACAGAATCTGACGTAAAAAGTTCAAAACATTTTACACAGAAAATGACAATAATGAAACATATTGCTATTGGTAAGAATGATTTTATTGATTCTAAATATTTCTTCATATAATTATTATTTTACACCTAAGATCTTTATGTTGATATCTTTTAACGTAACACTATGTTCCGGATTCCATAGATAATCATCTCCAGTAGGTCTCAAATAAATATCTATCTTAGAATCCTTGTCTTTGTTATTAGATTTTAACACTTTTGTGACACTGATATTACACCATTGCTCTGGCTTATAATCTTTTTCGATAATATTTTTGGAAATCACCTCCGGCGTCCATATCGCATTAGACGATCTTATAGAAAGTCGTACAAATTTGTCGTATGTTATGTCAGCCGTATATTTCATCTTTGCCGTCATAACCACTTTGATTTCACTATATCCTGGATCTATCGTCTTTGAGTATATATCAACAAGAGGTCGTTCCATTACACTTGGTTTCTCTTCACCGGTTCGGCAAATAACTGAATCTACTGTAACAGACTCGAGCAGTTCGTAGTTCTTAGACCGCACTATTGGAGTTTGTGTTAATTTATTATTCATGTATGTATAATTATCAACATATAACATCGTATTCATTCTATCTTTCATCAGATTCAGAAGACTATCGTTTTTCATTTTCTTCAGTTTCATACCATCTTGAACTAAATACAAAAAGTCTTCGTTATTTTTCTCGATGTAGAAAATACTGTCGTAAAGACAATTTGTAGTTTTATTAGAAGGCGTGATAAAATAAGTCTTCAGATTGCTTCTGAAATTAACGGCTGTGTCTAAACCATCTGATACCCAATGAATATTTTTTGGAGTATTAAGTCCGAAGTTTTCTTTTAGCAAAGCTGTCAGCGAAGGTGCGATGTCGTTATGAGAGACAACAGAATGGAAATGTTGTGCTTCTTTCAGCAACGGCGACCAGATTATCAGCGGCACATGATAAGCGTTGAGCGGATTGCTATACAAAAGATTCAGGCTATGGTCGCCAGTGATGACAAAAATCACGTTGTCATCTTTACGTTTCGCGTTATATTCTTTAAAGAAATATCTCAAGGCGTCGTCGCCATAAAGGAATGCCGCCATAAATCCTTTTTTGTTTTGCAGACCTTTCCTTTTGTCGCTTGGAATTGACGACAATATTTCTTCTGCCTTAGAATGATAATGATCCTGAAGTTCTTTGTTTGTGTTGAGTTTCAATCCATTTTCATGTTGAGATATTGTAATAAAAATATCAAAGTCTGGATTCTTGTCTTTTCTGGCATTTATTATACTTAAACCTCGTTCGTATAGTTTCGCATCGTGATAGCCCCACGATGAATAATCGAAATTGTTTTTCTTTTTATTTTGCGAACATTCGTATGCGAAAGGCGAGATATAATCTGTTTCTTGAACCACCAAATAATCATAAACTCTGTCGAAGGCAAAGTCGCCGGCATAGAAAGCATTAGTGTTGTATGAGTTATGTTTCAATATAGAAAATAATGAGTTATGATCGGGCATATCTCCAAATTGGAATCCTTTCAGTCCGTTCGGTACCGATGCCGTCGTTGCAGGAAGCACTCCCGCGCTACGTGGCGTCGTTGAGAGACAATTAGTCCATAAAAGAGAATGCTTCGAAAGCGAATCCAAAAACGGCGTGACAGTGTAACCGAGCTTGTTTTGTCCGAAGAAGTCTGAACCCAACGACTCCATGATGATAAAAACAATATCAGGCTTCACATCTTTACGTTCGAAATATGGCCCCAGGACATTATTATTGTCGTAGGGTCTTTCTAAAGGATAATGATCGTCAATGACGTCTCTTTCAGGAAATATCTCTTTATATTTCTGTATCAGTTCTTTATCTAATCTTATCGCCAAATCTTCGGTTTCTTTCGTCATGCATGAACTTACACAATACCAGATTTTATTAACAGAATTGGCATTCTGATTTGGTTTCAATATGAAAAACAAAGGAACAGAAACTATCATTAAAACCAAGAAAATCACTGTTGGGCTTAAAGCGATCTTTGCACGGATTCTGTTGTCTGTTGTCTGTTGTTTGTTGACAATTCTTATTGAAACAAAGACAAATCCGACAATGAACAAGAGTGCCGCTGCTATCATCCAGAAATTCAGTACGCTTTTAACAGTATGTATGGTTTCCCACAAAGGTCTTTCCAAAAGTTCTCTTCCCATCAGCAAACCTGTTGTCTTATAATAGAATATCAAGCTGAATTCGGCAATCAATATTATGGAAAATAATATAGATGTTACATATAAAGCCGCTTTCTTTGAGAAGACAGAAATTAGGCTATGCACAATAAAAACGCAGAAACATATAAATAGCGACGCTGTTAAATTACTGAGAATAAGATCTGTGAAGGAGCCTATTCCCGATGGTGACGCAATAAACAATTCAAATAATTTTATACAAAACAATAATACAATAAAGCATATTGATAATGTAAAAAACGTTTTTATCGATTCTAAATTTCTTTTCATTTTTATCTGCTTGCTTTGATAAGTACTTTAATATTATCGAACATCATTGATGTTTTTGATGAATTTCTGAAATATATTTTCAATTTCTCACCTTTGAAACTGTCGTTACCATCGATTACTATTCTATTTACAAAATGTTCTATTTCTCCTGTGTTGAGACTTTCGTTCTGCAACGACACAAGAGGAACCGATTTATTAAAATCACCGATTGAATAGACTAACAAGGGCAACTTCTTGTCTGTATATGATTGTAAATCAAAAGAAACAGAGACGATATATTTTGCATAGTCGTCTTTTACTTCGTAATAAGGATATAATGAAATATATTCTCGCTTTTCATCAAAATAAACGAATTTGTTATCTAACGAATCTGCTGTCAACTTATTAAAAACCTTATCGGAGGTATTGTCTATATCGAAATGATATTCAGCAACATCAACGAAATTAGATTCGCCTTCGCTATTTAAGAAATTTGCCTCGACAGCATACGCGCTTATCATATTATATTCGTCTAATTCTTTTTTAAGTTCTTGATATTTAGACTCATCTTTAATCAATGACAGACATAAATCGCTGTCAATTTCATATAATTTGCTTCTGGAGAGAAAATACTCTCCGTGAATATAATTGACGACATCTCTGTTATTGAGCATAAAAGCCTGAGTTACTTTATTTCTGAATTCCTTGACGGTATCCAACGAATGTCCCAACCAATGGCAGTATTCATCGACTTGATAATCAAAATTGTTTGACAGATACGCGTTTATCGTCGGAGTTATATCGTAATGCGATACGACAGCGTCCATTTGTTTATTTTTATTAAGTAATGGCGAATGTATCAAAAGAGGCACATTGAAAGAACGAAGCGTGCTGCCAGTATTCAGCATTCCCATTCTGTGGTCTCCAGTGATGATGAAAATCGTGTTGTCGTATTTTCCCATCTCTTTGTATGAATTGATGAGTTCGTTAATACATTCATCCATATACAGATAGCAAGCATACACGTTCATATTCTTCTGAATAATGTTCTTCTCTTTAGTATTTTTAACATTTGCTTTTTCAAAAATCTCTCTTGCTTTCTGCTCATATTTTTCCTGTCCTTCCAGAATGATAAAAGGTTCATGAGTACTTAAAGTCATCACAATGTCAACGAAAGGTTTGTCGTTATTCGCTGATTGTCTGTATTTTACCAAAATATCGAACAATTCTTTATCATCGATTCCCCATCTGTTGTTTTCACGCATAAGGTTGTAGATTTCCTCATCTACATTACCTTGTTCTGGAATAAAAATCTTTTCAACTTCATTGGTTTTCAAGAATTTGTCATATCTGTCAAGATCACGGTAACATCCATAATAATAAGAAATGTCGTAATTATTTTTCTTAAAATCTTTTAACAAAGAATTATGAGGCGTTATTGGATAATATCTATAGGCGAAACCCTTTTTCCCGTGCGGCGTGGAGGCGAAGATTGTCGGCAGAACTCCAAACGTTCTTTCCGTCGCCGACAGACAGTTTCTCCAATAGAGACTTTCATTTTTCAGACTGTCGATATATGGAGTGAACGAAACCGACGGATCTTCAACGCCGGTCAAGCATTGTCCGAAGCTTTCCGCTATGATAAAGACAAAATTCGGCATCTCACCATTTTCCGGCTTATTCATAAACTCTCCTAAAACATCTTGATAATCAGCTTTTCTATAAAAAGGATAATCAAGATAAGGATAATCAAACTGACCGTTAAGCTCTTGATAAGACTTCGTCGCTTCTTCAATGATTTCAAATCCCGACTTTTCTCCATTATCTTCCTTTGTCAAATAATCGTAGATTTTAATCACAGAATATGAAGGCTGATTAGTGGCCAAGATAAATTCTGCGTGAGTGTCAACAAAATGTTCTTCTCTTATAATCTTTCCATAATTAAATGAAATAGAAATAATTATGGATATTCCAAGAATAATATATGCTACGATATTATTAATCTTAACCTTTTTCCAAAAACGTGATATTATTACGAAAATAAATATCGATACTGCGATATATAGAATCGGAATGATTGAAAATGAAGAAGATGAAGAAATAGTAGCTTTCAAACTTTCAACAGAATATGCAAAAATGACGTGGTCTAAAGGCATCGTCAGATTACAGAAATATTCGGTTAAAAGTGTCGAGATTATTGCGTAAGTAAAGATTAAAACCTTATAAATTTTGACTGTTGTTTTCGGGAAAAAGTAATAGAAAATTAAGAAAACAAGAGAAGCCCAAGCAATGATATGAGATGCTAATAACAAATCATATTTAAATCCTAGGAAAACATTAAGAAATTGAGAAACAGAAACATCGATTCTCGTAGTAGTTTCGATGAAGAAAAAAATTCTTACGACAAACATCAACAACAATAACAATATGTTGAGATGTATCCATTCTTTTATTCCATTTTTTATATTATTCATTTTCAATTTCTTTATCACTTTAACATCAATCTATATAATCAGCTGGCACTTCTTCGGCTACGAGAAGGACTTTCACTTTTGGATCAGCATTTGCAATTTGTATATATTCATTTCTAATATTCGTATCACTCAAATGATACCAAATAAGCACATCTTTGTCGGGGAAAGAGTCTCTCATATATTGGTATTGGTAATAGTAACCCGAGATAGTTGTTAAATTATTTTCAGAAATTATTCTACGGATTTTGTCGGTTTGTTTCTGCAATTCAGTCTTAGACACTGATTGTGGCTTGAAATTAGGGATGTAGAAACTCACCTGGAAGCCAGCGTTTTTATATGCGGTAAGGCAGCTTGCATTCCAACTTTCTACGATAAAGTTTCCTTTTTTTACCTTATATTTTGAACAAAGGCGATTGAGTTCATTCAGAGCAGCAACTTTATTATTGTTATTAAGATTCTTAAAATCCAACCACAAATTCATTTGTTTTGCTGTCCATATTTCATCAAACCATTGTTCGAGAGTGATAGGACTGAGTTCCACATGACCTCCGCCATGAAGAACGAGAAACGTCTGCAATGAATCGACGAACGTAATATCTATTTCCAGACCTGAATATTTATCTTGAAAATATTGAGCTTTCTCAATATCATTAGCACGATGTAACCAAATCTTTTGAGACTTGTCAACATTATTTTGGCAAGAAAAACAGAAGCATAAGAAGATGATTGACATTGATATATAATTCCGCATTCTCATAAGCATGCAAACACTACAAATCCATTTTTGATTATTGAATGCAAATATACAATTTTCAACAGAATTAGCAGTAGCAACATAGCCAATTTTAAAATAAAAAAAGCGACTCTCTTGACGGGAGTCGCTTCTGTATTTCTATACTTTTTTTATTTAGAAACTACAACTTTATTGACTGTAACTTTAGCGTCGTTTGTTGTAACTTTTACGAAATATATTCCGTTGTTATAGTTTGTTGTGCTGATTTGAACGTTGTCGTTTTCAACGTTGATAGCGTCAACTATCTGACCTACTGCATTGAGTATTTCAACTTTTGCTATATTATCGCCTTCGATATTGAAATAACTTTGAGCAGGATTTGGCATGATAGAGATATTGTTTTCTATAGGCATTTCGTTTACGTTAGCGCCACAGTTTACTTCGTATGTCAAGAATTCTAATTCGAATGTGTCGTGGATGCCACCCATTTCGAGGCTATAGACTTCTTCGTCACCCATTGTAATTGTGAAGCCTACTTCAGCGTCCCATTCACCTTTTACCCATGTGAATGTGTAAGTATCTTGGCATAATGAAATTGTTTGTATAGCTGGGTCATCAGCATAGCCGCCTTGTTTAAGTTCAACTTTGTAAACCATATCGCTCAATGTACCAACAATTTGGATATAGCCATTGTTCCATCCGTCGCCATATTCGTCAACCATAGTGAATGTAAGTTCGCACATGTGATCAGCAGGACAAGGATAGATAGTTGGTTTCACTGAGTTTGAAGCGCCTGACAAGCATTCGCCGCCCCAGTTAGCTCTTACTATGAAAGTGTAACTGCCTGGTTCTAAGTCTTCTATCTCAAATGATGTTTCTGTGATGTCAGCTACGATTGGTTCTGTTGCTGTATATCCTGTGTATATTTCGTAAGTAACATCGACAGGATCAGCAGGAGCATCCCAGCTAAGGATTAAATTATTATAATCATTTTCAGGGATTTCGTATGTCAAGTTTGTAGGACCATCGCATAATGACTCTTCGAGAGTGATGATGAATGTACAATCTTGGCCATCCATATTAGCAGCGCCGATAAATGTTCTTCCGTCTGCTGTTACATTATTAATACTGTATATTGTCCATCCTTCAGCTTCGCCAACGCCATTGCTTAACAAGTAGTCGTTGAATGTCATAAGTTCTCCGCCTACGTAAGCGAAAGCTCTTCTCATGTCAGGCATTGGAGGGAAACCGCTTGACCAATAGCCGAAAGCATCGCCATTGTCTGTAACGCAAGTTGCTGATAAAGCGTTACCTGGTTCAACGGTATTTGAAATAGATGTCAATTCGTCGTTTTCAATGTTGTAGATGAAAGCATTGCCATCCATGCCATCGAGATAACCGCAGATATATTTTCCGCTTGGAGATGCACTCATTGCTTCGCCGTATGCGTCAGCAACTGTATAGATTTCTCCGTCTTTCCAGTAACATACTGTCCAATAACCGATTTCGTCAGTGCCGTGACCAGCGACTACGCTACCATCTGAGCTGATGCCATTAGGTCTTGTTGTTTGATTGGTTCCATTAGGAAGTTTTGTATAACCGTCGTTTGGAGACCAGATGTAAGATGATGTTTCCCACTCAGCTGAGTACTGCATAACACCAACATGTGAGCCATCGTTTGACATTGCCCAGGCACCGTTGTATTCTGGATTATCTTCAAAGAATTCTGGGTAGTCAGGGTTCATACCTAAGAAATTCCATTCTTGAGTATCAGGGAACCATAAACCGCCAACATTGATTTCTTGCTCATTTTTGTAATAACCAGCTATAACACCATCATCTGATATTGCGAAAGCGGTACCTAAGATTTCAACGAGACCTGTAGCTTCTGAGTAATAGAAACTTTGGTCAACACCAAAACCTTGGATAACGACATGTTGTTTGTTGTCTGAGATGTCGTAAGGGAAATGATACTGGCTATCGATGATAGTGATAGCTGCTCCTTTAACATTTTTAACAGTTACTTTAGGAGCATTCTTCTGTGCGTTTAGGTTCAAACCACAAAAAAGCAATGACAATACAGTCATCAATTGTAATGTTCTTTTCATATTGATAAATTTTGAATGTTATTATTAATCAAATTCTAAAGTTCCATAAAAAACTTAAGTGATTTTGTTAAAATCACTTAAGCGCTCGTTTTAAATCGTTGCAAATATACAACTTTTACTCAAAAATTAAAAATTAATCATAAAAAAAACAATACAAAGATACTATCAAAATATAGTTTGCGTATAATTTTATACTGAAGCTGCAATAATAGTGTTTGAAATATCAATTTTTACACTCAGACAATCTTTTCTCTACAAAACGCCAATTGATAATCTGCCAGAATTCATTTAGATAAGCTAATCTGAGATTTTGTTGATCTAAGTAATATGCATGTTCCCAAACGTCGCATGTTAAAAGAGGTGTCAGTCCCTTATGTGTTAGCGGAGTTTCGGCGTTGCTTGTCTGCATCAACATGAGTTTTCCTTCCTTATCACAAACGAGCCAAAGCCATCCTGAGCCAAATAAAGTGGCTGCTTGCTTGATAAACATCTGCTTGAAATTATCAAAACTTCCAAAATCTCTTTCTACATATTTCAGCAGAAGAGCTTGTGGTTCAACATTTTCTTCTGGACTCATGCAATGCCAATAAAAAGTATGATTCCA
The DNA here is from genome assembly GCA_017466405.1 of Bacteroidales bacterium. Lineage (GTDB taxonomy): Bacteria > Bacteroidota > Bacteroidia > Bacteroidales > F082 > Limimorpha. Next base: position 23,246 of record JAFTUF010000013.1, on the reverse strand, counting down.
CACTTGAGCCGCATTATTGAAAATAGAGCCCTCACTGTTTTTGATGATTTCTTCAAGACTCATGCTCTCAAAAGGAGAATTTTCAATCAAATTATTAAGATTCTTTACGTATGTAGCATGATGCTGACCATAGTGGAAATCAATTGTTTTTTGAGAGATATGCGGTTCCAAAGCATCTCTCTTGTAAGGTAATTTAGGTAATTCTATCATAATTGTTGTTTTTTTATTCTAACAAAAACAAATATATAATGTTCAAAAATCATATCTTTGCGATATGAAAATATTTATCGTTACCGACATAGATGCATTCGACGAGACCTTTGTTGAAAATTGCGCTTCCTTTTTCCCTGAATGGAGAAAAGAGAAGATGTTACGATATAAGTTTCTTAAAGGTAAGATACAAAACGGATTAGCATATCTTCTGCTGATTTATGCATTGAAGGAAGAAGGCATATTTTATGAGATGCCAGAGTTCTGCTATAATGAACATGGAAAGCCTTTTTTGAAGAACTATCCAGGTTGGTATTTTAATCTAAGTCATTGCAAGACTGCGGTATGCTGTATTTTATCAAAGGAAGAAGTCGGCGTTGACATAGAAGAAATTGCATCATATAAAGAAAGCCTTGCCAATTATGTTTGTAACGATAAGGAAATTATGATGTTAGAAAAAAGTGACGATAAAGCGGAAGAATTTTACAGACTGTGGACGAGAAAAGAAGCTGTGTTTAAAATGCTTGGAAGCGGAATAACCAACGACATAAAAGATATTCTTAACACACCTTACATTAATGTAGAATCCTATAAATCTGATAATCTTTGGGTCTCTATTTCTATTAAGAATAAGAAATGTTAATAATTAATAATATTTCATTATTCCCATTTCATCGATAATATTTAAATATTATAATTGACATTCAGCTATATATATTTTTATTAAAAAATTATTCGTTTTTCATACGACTAATATTTATATACCATAATATCTTTGCAGCGTGAAATCAAAATATAAGAATTATGGGAACCTTAGAAAATTCAGTCCAACTGATAGGACGCCCCGGTTCAGATCCGGAGATTAAGACAATCGGCGGTCGTAAACTTGCAAGATTCAGTATTGCCACCAACGACTACTCTTACAATGAGAATCATGAGTTAGAAAGAAACAGTTCTTGGCATAACATCGTGGCATGGGGAAAGATCGCCGAACAAGCAGAAAAGTACATTAAGAAAGGTAAACGTATAGCATTAGAAGGGCGACTGCGTACAAGGACATACGAAAAAGACGGCAAGAAGTCGTTCTTCACAGAAATTACCATGAATGAATTTATGATGATAGATCATACTAGCAATGACGATCAAACAGACTCTGATTCATAAATTGATTTTTAGTTTTTGGTTCGAAAGTCCTGGACCGATGTCGGTTTTTTCTTTGATAGGTCATAATTTTGGTTTTTGATGTGGCATCGGTCTCAGGATAACCAATCTAAAAGAATCTTTGTCTGAATCCTGTGAATGAAAAAAAATACTACTTTTGTGGGAGGTTTTAGTTACTAAGATACTTAGTTGCTGAGATGCTATGTTACTAAGAGGGTCTCTTGTAGAGTCACACGGACGTGTGACTAAATTATCCAGAGATTTTATATATGTAATGTGATTAAAAAAATAAAGTATATGAAAATAGTTTTTTTGGAACCATTAGGATTATCCGTTGAAAGAATTGATGAAGAATGTAAATCATTAAGATTATCAGGACATGAGGTTATAATCTATCCTGACAGATGTCCAGAGAAAAACATCGAAAGAGCGTCTGATGCTGATATTGTTGTTGAAAGCAATATGCCGCTTAACAAAGAGTTCTTTGATTCATGTCCTAATCTGAAGATGTTGTCTATTGCTTTCACCGGACTGGATCATATCGACATGAAAGAATGTGAACGAAGAGGTATCGTGGTAAACAATGCTGCAGGTTATTCAACGGAAGCTGTTGCAGAAGAAGCTATATGCATGATGATAGGATTATATCGTCACATCATGGAAAACGACAAGATTACAAGACAATGTTCTGGAAACTCCATCGCTCCTGGAAGAGAGATAGCAAACAAAACTGTAGGTGTTATTGGTCTTGGTGCTATCGGAATCAGAACAGCTAAACTCGCACAAGCATTCGGATGTAAAGTCATAGCATGGAACAGAACGCCTAAAGAAGTCGAGAACGTGACATTAGTCGATAAAGAAACCTTATTAAGAGAATCTGATATTCTGACATTACATATCGCTCTCAACGATGAAACTCGCGACTTCATTACAAAGAAAGAGTTAGAAATGATGAAACCTTCTGCTATCATTGTCAATGCTGCAAGAGGACCTATAATTAACAGCAGTGACTTAGCTGATGCACTTAAGAATGGTACAATTTCAGGAGCAGCTCTCGATGTATATGACAACGAGCCACCATTGAAAAATGACAATCCATTGCTTTCTGCTCCTAACACAATGCTGCTGCCTCATATAGGATTTGCTACTAAAGAAGCTTTTGAAGCAAGACTGAAGATCGTTGTTAGCAATATCGAACGATTCTTAAAATAGAACTGAGTCACCACAAATATCAGATACCTATCTTAGATACTTAGTTGCTGAGTTACTAAGATACTAAGTTGCTATGAGCAGAAACTCTTAAACTTTTTTAACTCTTGTTTAAAAAAGAACGATTAAAAAATTACTATCTTTGCAACTCGACTTTTGTCGCTGAGAAATAAGCTTTTATTTAATCAAAATCACCTTAACCATCGATAACAATGAGAAGGATTATAATAATAGTAACAACTGTCTTTTTGCTACTGGGAAATAATGTCTTATTTGCAGGTAATCATGAATTGTCACCTCAAGAAAAAGATTATCGTAACTCTCTCAAGATAACATTCCTCTCATGGATTAGCGGCAGCACAAAAATATCATACGAAAGAGCATTCAGCAATATTCGTCAAAGCGGAGAGTTTTGTACGAGCCTCATCGGAGCTGGTTTCGACAAATACGATAACGATCCCAAAGGGTTTACCATGCGATATGGTCATAAATTCTTTTTCAAGAATAACAGCAATAAATCTCTGATGGGATTCTACCTTCGTCCAGAAGTCGTATATTCCAACTATCATTATAATAGACGAGGTGACGGACTTCGTACCTTGGCTAACGAAACTGCCTTACTTGGCACTATTGGCTATCAATACGTTCATAAGAGACTTCTTGCTGACTTTTGGGTAGGTGGAGGTCCTGCTTTCGGAACACCAGCGGAAACTTTCTATCATCATGGTTTTGAATTGTGGCATTTCTTCAATACTGTCAACACCAACATAGCACTGAGTTTCAGTATCAGAATAGGAATATGTTTTTAATAATTATCGCTTGAATTAGAAAATAAGATGATACCTCAAAGTACAATAATGAGCATCCTCGACACTGTTCGCATTGAAGAAGTCGTCGGCGATTTTGTCAGTCTCAAGAAAAGAGGCGCCAACCTTATAGGCGTTTGTCCTTTTCACAAAGAGAAAACACCTTCATTTATTGTATCTCCAGCAAAAGGTATATTCAAATGCTTCGGTTGCGGTAAAGCTGGCGATTCGGTACGCTTCATCATGGAACACGAGCATTATTCCTATCCAGAAGCACTGAGATTCCTCGCACAGAAATATGGCATCATCATAGAAGAAAAGGAACAGACACCCGAAGAGTTGATGGCTCAGAACGAACGCGAAAGAATGTTTAATATCAACACTTTCGCTCAGCAATACTTTTCTGAGACAATGAAAACCAACGAGGAGGGTCTTGCCATAGGAATGTCGTATTTCAAAGAAAGAGGATTCCGCGATGCTATCATCGACAAGTTCCAACTTGGATATTGTCTGAATCAGAGAGATGCTTTCGTACAGCACGCCCTAAAAAACGGATATTCCAAAGACTTGTTGTTGAAAATAGGTCTTGCATCTGGCAACGAGGAAAGGATGTACGACAAATATCAAGGTCGCGTCATATTCCCTATCCATAACCTCACGGGTAAGGTCATCGGTTTCGGAGCTCGTATTCTAAGCAGCGACAAAACCAAAGCCAAATATCTCAACTCGCCAGAGTCGGAAATCTACAACAAAAGCCAGACTCTATATGGTATATATTTCGCAAAAAGCGAGATAAGCCGTTTGGATAATTGTATTCTCGTTGAAGGTTATGCCGATGTTCTAAGCATGCATCAGGCTGGAATAGAAAACACTGTCGCAAGCTCTGGAACATCCCTGACATCGGAACAGATTCGTCTCATACGTCGTTACACTAAAAATATCACAATCTTATACGACGGTGACAGCGCTGGCATCCATGCGGCTCTGCGCGGAACAGATATGATTCTAGAAGAAGGAATGAACGTACGCATCGTGGTGCTTCCTCCTGATGAGGACCCCGACTCTTTCGTTCAACATAACCCTATCGAAGTAGTAAGAGATTATATCGATAAAAACGCAAAGGATTTTATCAGCTTCAAGACGCAACTTCTTCTAAAAGATACTGTTAACAATCCTATCAAAAAAGCTGAAGTGGTGAAAGATATAGTAAATACCATTTCTCTCATCCCCGATGCTATCTTCCGCGCTACATATATAAAAGAATGTAGTCGCTTGATGGAGATGCCCGAACAGTCGTTGATGAATGAACTCAACAAACTGCTTCGCGCTAAAATAAATAAAAACAATAAAGAGGGACAATACCAACAAGTTGAGATAACTGAGGAAATTAAACCGGAGCCTCAACAAGTTGCGACCGATACACTCCCTCCAGGATTCTATCAAGAGCGAGAACTAGTAAAATTGTTGTTGATGTATGGAGACAAAGAAATCGACATCGACGGAATTGACGACAATAACAATCCTACCGTCTATAAGATTAGCGTAGCATCGCTCATTATAGACGACTTAAAAAATGACGACATCTTTTTCAGAGATGAAGTTCATAGAATAATCTTTGACATCTACGACAAAGCTCTTGACGGAGAATCGCTACCCAAAGAACAGTTTTTCACCTCGCATGAAAACGCACAAATCTCAGAACTCGCAGCCAATCTCTTGACAACACCTTATAAACTTGACAATTGGGACGGCAACAATAGAGTTAAGATAAAGGTAAAGACAGAGGAAGACGTTTTAGCAACAGTTGTTTCATCTTCCATATTGAGATACAAGGACCTGATTATCGACGAGAGAAGAAATGAAATCATGAAGGAGTTAATGGCGACACAAGACATAGACGATCAGATGATACTTCTTGCCAAAAAGAAGAAACTTGATGATTTAAGAATCAAGATTAACAAAAAGTTAGAGATAGTAGTAGCTAAGTAAACCTGCTTTTTATCGAGCCTCACAACAATATTTTTCCTATATTACGTAACTCATCACGATAACATCGTGGTGCTGTATCGTTTGCTATATATCAATAGTATAACGAATTTTGCATATAAAAAGAGACCGTCCTGAGCAGGACGGTCTCGAGAACCAAAAACCAAAATTTATGAAACCTTACAAACAACACCAGAGATGGTGTCGTTTGCGTTGCAAATATACGCTTTTTTTTTTAATCTTAATAAAATTTAACTTAAAACTTAAAATTTTTATGTAACTGAGTTAAAAAAAGTTAAAACTGAGAAAATACCACACCCAAAATATAGACAGAATATAAGTCCAATAGTAAATTTGCATAGTTAATAAGATAAGAAAGGAGGACCAATAGCTATAGAAAGCAATGAGTTAACAATTTAACTATGCAAATGGTTAAAATCATCTTTGAGAAAGTTTAGGATAATGTTGTACCAAAAAACAATCAAATGAAAAAAACAATCAAAATACTATTGGCTGATGGGGACAGAAATCTTGGATTCATTTTAAAATCATTCCTGACATTAAAAGGATTCCCAACAGTATTGTGCCTTGACGGTACAGAAGCATTGGAACGTTACGAGAATGATGCTTTCGATTTTATTATAACCGAAGTGCTCTTACGTAATATCGACGGATATACTTTAGCAGAAACTATCAGGAAATACGACAAGGAAATACCTATTGTATTCTTGACATCCAAGTCTTCAAGGTTGAATGTGTCGAGAGGATTTGAAATTGGAGCTGACGATTATATCACAAAACCTTTTAGTATGGACGAACTATTGGATCGCGTCAAGGCGATATGCAGACGAACCGTCTTAAAGACACGTAACGAACATATATTTCAACTGGCGTCCTACACATTCGACAGCGTACGACATGTGTTGATTCGTAATGGTATCGAGAAGAAACTAACTGGGAGAGAATTAGACTTATTATTCCTCTTCTGTGAATATAAGAACCGTGTCGTCGAACGGTCTTTTGCCTTGATGAGAGTTTGGCACAAAGAGAATTATTTCAACGCGAGAAACATGGATGTCTATATAAACAAGATAAGGAAACTTCTTAAGGACGATCCAAATGTGGAATTAAGAAACGTGCATGGAATAGGTTATAAATTAGTCGTGAAAGAGTAGCTTTTACATATTTCAATTTCAGGAACTCAAGATTATTACTTGAATTCCTGAAATGCAGAAATATTAATTTGTATTGAAAAATTTAACAACTTATGGTTTCATCATTGCGTATGCGTAAGCACCGATACAAACTGCCGACGAAGTACCAAGTTTTGTTGTTGTAACACCTATTTTCTTCGATGAGTCGTACCATACTTCTTTGTCTGAGAATGGCACCTTAATCATTTTACCTGTTGTGTTAGAAAAAGCTTTTCTACCTTCTTCTTCGTCTAAATTGTATGCAGAGATTTCCATTCTAGGAATCTTATTACCATCTAATCCAGGATACTCTTTATTAAGATGTTCAACCACCTTAGGCAAGAATATTTGCGATGCTCCTGACAATCCGCCGCCTAAAACGACGATGCCATCTACAACAGTAGCGATGTTGGCAATGATATCTGCAAGTACGATAGCGAATTCGTCCCAAGCTTTAAGAGCTGCTTCTTTATTACCTTCTTTCTTTCCTAAGGCAATCTCGTAAATATCGAAAGGCTGAGGTGCTTCGTTGAAGTCAATACCAGCCTCACGAGCATAAACGCGACGTACGCCTCTGATACTTATAGAGTCTTCTGCACTTGTCTGTGGATATAATATGTTTCTCATGCACCAAACCTCTGCTCCAGCAGAGTTGTCACCTTCCAGGAGTCTGCCATTAAGCACAACGCCACCACCGAAGCCTGTACCAAGTGTTAAACCAACCAAGTTTTTATATCTCTTAGGATTGCCTTCTTTTTCCAAGAGAGCGTTAACTTCTGGCAGCACGCCGCCTAAAGCCTCACCGTACGCAAACAAGTCGCCGTCGTTGTTGATATATACGGGCACATTAAACTCATTTTCCAACATATCCTTCAAAGCGACACCGCCTCTAAACAAAGGCAGGTTGGCAAGGTCGCATATAATACCATTAGGATAATCGGCAGGTCCTGGGAAACAGAAACTGATAGCTGAAGGCTTGCTGCCACATAACTCTTCTGTACGACGGAATCCATCGATTATCTTTTGAAGTTGTTCTTCTAAAGTATCTGAAGCTGTTTTAATTGTGAATGCTTCTATAATCTCCTTATAGTTCTGTACTGCCGAAAACTTAAATCCCGTGCCACCGGCATCGAGAACAAAAATGATGCTATTTGAATCCATATTTTTATTTTTTAATTTTTTCTTTCTTATGCAAAAACTTTTCCACCCATATCAACCACATTATAAATATGAAAAAGTAGAATAATGTTTTAAAGATATAATCGTGGAAGAAATCAAAATGTGCAGGAAAAGGTATCATGCATAGTGTTATACCTACGACTCTCACCACATTAATCCATTCAATGATAACCAAACCCAATGGAATATACCAAAGTTTATGTTTCCATGGGCCTGGAAAAATCAACATTAGAAAAAGCCAATGAAGCCATTGCTTGAGACTTGTACATTCCGGAGCCACATTGACAAATGAGTATGTATCATTACAATTTATCACACCGATAGCATGTCCATGAGTGACATAATCAACTCCGAAGATATGTTCCAACACCCAGCAACTTTGATTGAACAACATATCAGAAGCCGAGATAAACAATTTGTCGATCAATCCCGAAATAGGGAAATAGTTCAATGCCTGCCAACCCAGATAAAGGAAGTGGAAACTGAATATCAACAAGATAAAAAGTGTTACGTCTATAGTAGCAGTATATCTCTTATCCTGATAAAGTTCCTTTATTTTCTTTACATTTAAATCTTTAAAATTAAAATCCATATTCACCATTATTAAAACTTAGTAACTTAGTAACTCAGCAACTCAGCAACTTAATATCTCATATCCATCAATCGTCAGAAATCTCCTTAAGCGTTAGCTGATAAGTAGTGAAGAACTGTGCTCTTGAGATATAACCGAGATATTTTTTACCATCCACCATCGCTATATTATAATTCCCCGAACGTTCAAATTTATAAACTATTTCCTCCACGCTGTCTTCCGTAGTGACGAGATAATCTGGAAGGAACATAATGTCTTCTATGAGAGTATCATATTGTTCGGGGTCGAATATTATCTTTCTTATCGAGTCGAAAAGGACGTGACCTTTCAGATTACCTTCCTCATCTACCACAGGATAGATATTTCTCGTAGAAGCAGATATTATAGGAAGCAAATCGCGCAATGTCTGTCCTGGTCTCACTGTAAGAAAATTATTTTCAATAAGCTTATCGACGTTCATCATATTAAGGATACTCACGTCTTTATTATGAGTTACGCGTACTCCCTTATCGCTCACGGCTTTAGTATAGATAGAATCTTTGAAGAAAGCCCTGTTGATAGCGTACGACATTGCCGAGACTATCATAAGTGGAACCATAAGCGAATATCCGTTTGTTATCTCCGCGATGAGGAATATTCCGGTGAGAGGAGCATGTAGCATTCCTGCGATGACGCCTCCCATTCCAACAAGAGCAAAGTTTGTGATATTGAGATTTCCCAAACCTAAAGTATTGACAAGCAATGCAAAGAACATTCCTGAGAAAGAACCTATGAACAGAGCCGGAGCGAAGGTACCTCCCACTCCGCCAGCAGCGAAGGTGAATGAAGTTGCAAAGGCTTTAAGCAAGATTATCACCAAAAGCAAAACCAAAATTATCCATACGTTATCTTGGAAACTCGAGAAGAGACTATTTTCAAACAAAATGGAACAGTCGCTTCTCAGAGCAGCGTTGATAGCTTCGTAGCCTTCACCATATAAGGCAGGAAATATAAATATCAAAATACCTAATCCGCTGACACCTAATGCGAATCTCATCCAAGGAGATTTTATCTTCTTAAATCTCTTATCCACTTTGAAATATACATACATGAAATATGCAGATGCCAAACCGACAAACAATCCCAATCCTACATAGAAGAGTGAGTTAGACGGCATAAAGGCTGTGCTCGTAGTTATTGTATATTCAAAGGCTTTTCCAAGGAAGAAATATGAGGTGAGGATTGCCACGAAAGAAGAAACTATGATAGGTATCAAAGACGCCATGGAGATGTCTATCATAAAGACCTCGATAGCGAATATAATACCTGTGATAGGAGCCTGGAAAATTGACGCCAGAGCCGCAGCACATCCCATACCTATCAGAACCACAATATTTTTCTGATTCAAACGCAACAGCTGACCTATATTGGAACCTATTGCGGCACCCGTCGATACTGAAGGACCTTCCAATCCGACAGAACCACCGAAGCCTACAGTCAGAGAGCTTGTGATGATGGAAGCAAAAGTATTATAAGGCTTTACAGCTCCTTTATTTTTCTGAATGGCATATAAGATGCCCGGGATACCGTGACCTACATCTCTTCTCAAAACATAACGACAGAAGAAAATCGTCAACAGTATTCCTATAGCCGGAAGAATGAAAAACAGCAATCCGTAATGATCTTCATGCGTCGCAATATTATAGAAATAATCTCTTATAAAATGAGCTAACTTCTTGATTACTATAGCAGAGAGTCCTGCGAGAAAACCCGTAGGAATACTCAAGATGAACATAAACTGCTTCTCAGAGATATGAGAATAACGCCATCTGTTAATTTTCTTTACCAATAAGGAGATATATGCCTTTATTCTTGTCTTCACAATAATTAATTTTCAGTCCCCAAATATAAAAAATGAATTTGTTATATCGATGTTTTTTTGTTAAATATTTTCTTATTTTTGCAAGAAGTAATTAAGTGTTAAAATGCGTGTTTTTAGTTATAATGTTAATGGCATCAGAGCTGCCATTTCAAAAGGACTGCTTCAGTGGATAGAGGTATCTTCCCCCGATGTTATATGTCTTCAAGAAATTAAAGCAACTCAGGATCAGATTCCTCTGATGGAGATTGAGATGCTCGGCTATAACCATTATTGGTTTCCAGCCAAGAAAAAAGGTTATAGCGGTGTAGCTATACTCTCAAAACAAGCTCCCGACAATATCGTTTATGGAATGGATAATCCGGAATATGATGACGAAGGACGTTTTCTCAGAGCTGACTTCGGAGAACTCTCAGTGATAAGCGTTTATCATCCATCAGGAACAAGCGGTGAAGAACGACAAGATTTCAAGATGAAATGGCTCGACTTCTTCCGTAATTATGTCAACGAACTAAGAAAAACTCGTCCAAACCTCGTGATATCTGGCGACTATAATATCTGCCATGAGGCTATCGATATTCACGACCCAATAAGAAATGCTAAGTCATCGGGATTCCTTCCTGAAGAAAGACAGTGGTTTACAGATTTCCTAAACGATGGTTACACAGATAGCTTCAGAAGATTAGTCAAAGAGCCTAATCATTACAGCTGGTGGAGTTACCGTGCCAATGCAAAGCAAAACAACAAAGGATGGCGTATTGATTATCATATCCTGACAGATAACCTTAATGAGAAATTACAAAATGTTGATATATTACCAGAAATAAATTTCTCTGATCACTGCCCTATTGTCGTAGAATTAAATTTTTAAAAACATGGACTTCATAAAATATAACTTACAAGAGATAATCGTCGCTGGTGCAGCTTTAGCAGTCATCTGCCTAGCATACTATATATTAAAATCTAAAAAACGCCGCCGTAAAGTAGGTTTTTACCTCAATTTCATAATGTATAAACTCGGTATCATGAAGCGTATGTCTAAGACTTACATCGGCATGGTTCATGTCAAAGAGAGTTACGAACCGCTGGTAGAAGTTTCACATCCTAAGATTATCGTCAACAAAGAAACAGTAGAACAGCCTGTGATGCTCAGAAAAGAAGTCGCTGCACGTCTTTACAAAATAGCGAACAAGCTTCCCGACAACCAATATATCAAAATTTATAGTGCATATCGTTCCCGCATCGCATTATACGAGAGATGGAAAGATGAAGTCGCTCTTATGGAGAAAGAAAATCCTAACATGCAGAGAGGCGAGTTGTTGTCGCTGGTGAAATTTAAGGTCTCTGCCCCAAATATAAACATGGGAGGTCACGACACTGGCGCTGCCATCGACTTGGCTCTTTGCGACAAAAACGGAAAAGACCTCGACTATGGAACCAAATATCACGAAAGCTCACAAGCTGGTTCTCTCATATCTTTGAATACCGACCAGAAAAACAACCGGAAATATCTTTTGAGATTAATGAAGTCGCAGAATTTCATACAACAGCCAGGACAGTGGTGGCACTACTCATTCGGCGACCGTTACTGGGCTGCATATAAAGGAAAAAGATTAGGCGCTTTTTATGGTTCCGCCGAGAAAGAATTTGAGAACTCAGGTTACGTAAGAGTCATCAAGACTATTGTTTCATCAAATATTTAATTCTGTTTCATGGAGATAGCTGCTTTAGTGTCGGGAGGCGTCGATAGTTCTGTGATGGTTCCCATCCTAAAAGAACAAGGTTATGAGCCTCATATATTTTATATCAAAATCGGTCTCGAAGGCAAAGATGACCTCATGGATTGTCCTTCAGAAGAAGATATTGAGATAACGACATTCATAGCGAAAAAATACGGATGCTCATTCGACATTGTCGATCTGCAAAAAGAATATTACGATCGCGTTGCCAGCTATACAATGGATTCTGTGCGCAAAGGTCTCACTCCCAATCCTGATGTGATGTGCAACAGAATGATTAAGTTTGGTGCCTTTGAAGAGAAGATGGGCTATCAGTTCGACAGAATCGCTACCGGACATTATGCTCGTCAATGGTACGATGAAAACGGTATATCATGGCTCGGTACAGCAGTCGATACCTTTAAAGATCAGACCGACTTCCTCGCCAGAATAACTTACCACCAACTATCAAAAGCGATGTTCCCGATTGGCGACCTCCCAAAGTCGGAGGTGCGTCGTCTCGCCGAATTTCATAAACTCCCAAGCGCTCAACGCCACGACTCTCAAGGCATCTGCTTCCTCGGAAAAATCAACTATAACGACTATATCAAGGAGTATGTCGGAGAAAAAGAAGGCGACATCATTGAGTTTGAAACAGGAAAGAAATTAGGCAAACACAAAGGATTCTGGTTCCATACCATCGGACAAAGAAAAGGTCTCGGATTAGGCGGAGGCCCTTGGTTCGTGGTGAAAAAAGACACCGAGAAAAATCTTATCTTCGTCTCTAAAGGCTACGACCCTATCGCTCAATATGTCAACAACATCGACTTAGTCGATGTCATGACAATGAACCCAGCGATAAAATTATCAGAAGGCCAGAGAGTTAGATATAAAATAAGACATCAGCCTGGATTCAACAACGGAACCCTGAGACTTAGTGAGAACTCTGACAAACTGACAATTATTTCCGACGAGTCCATATCCGGCGTTGCAGCAGGACAATTTGGAGTCATATATCACGAAACGGAACCTGTCGTGCTTGGCAGCGGCGTCATAGAATAATTATGGCTTCCAAACTTCTTCTAAATCAATGTCCCAATTGGCTTTGATATCAAAGACGTCTTTGTGGTAAATCACAGATTCTGGCAAAATTTTCTTGCCAAAAACTCCAGGTGACCAAAGTCCGTTGCCGTCTTTGTCCAATGTGGCTCTTAACTTATATTTCTTCGGAGCTAAATATTGGAATGAGACCTTGGATGTAGATTTAATAATCTGCTTCTCAATCAGTTTATCTTTTTCATCTAACAATTCTACTATGAGCTGAGGTATGTTCTCAGGAACTTCAACAGTGACAAAAAGATTTCCATATTGAGAAAGTTCGGGCACTTTAAATGCAATCTCTGTGGTGTCGTTGGTCAATCCTTTGAAACTATAAAAAACAGAGTCAGGAATGATAATCTTATATGATTGCTCAGGCTCAAAAGTCTCGTCAAGTTTATATTTCAATCCAAAAGAATCGACTTTATCAAAATGCAACTTATTGATTATTGTATCTTTGCCAACTATAAACCAATTAGTATCTCGCATTATAATATCTGTTATAGGTTCTTTAAAAGTGAGATACAGACTCTCTTCTGGCTTTAACTTTCCTCCTACAACGTTCGTAGTGATATTCAGCGATTTAGAGCCTTCGTCCTGTTTTTTTCTTCTACCTTGAGTCTTACGAGGCTTAAGACTTATCATAGAAGTATCGTTGATTAGTGTGTCGTAATTAATTGTTAATAAAAGACTATCTTTATTTGGAGTGAAATACCAAAGAATAGAATCATAATTCATTGAATGAGTTTGATATATCGCGAAAGAATCAGGCAATTTTTCGAGGACTTCAATTTTAACATCCTGAGCTGGATAACGAAATGCAAGACGAAGCAATCCTTCTTCAGGGACTTCTTTTTTCAACAGCTTCTGAATGGAATCTTCTTCCAAAAAAGAATATAAGGTATAAGATATATCATTCTTAACATACTGTTTTACAGAATCATTCAAAATGGAATCATTGTAAATTGTCAATTGTAAATTGTCAATTGGATTAATAAGGCTATCCAAGAATGCGATGCTTTCATTAGGCAAGTCAAATTTAAGATTGGAATTCTCGTCTTTCAAGGCGAAGATAAGATAATCATTTTCTTTCAAGCCTGAGAATCTGAACTTTCCATCTTTATTGCTCTTTGTGACATAATCTGGTTTTACGAAATAAGGAAGTGAATCTTGCTTAATGGAATCGTTCGCATCAGAATAAAGCATCACGAAGAAATCTGTTGAAGGCTTGTGATTGTCAGCTTGTAACAGTTTTCCTTCTAAAGACAAGGTATCTATATTATCACCTGTTGAGAAGACGAAAGAATAATCTTTGAAGATATTTCCTTCATGAAGGTCTTTTATGGCTTCACCGAAGTTTATAGAGTATGTAGTTTTTGGTTTAAGTGGTTCTTTAAATTTAATTATCAACGATTTACCGTTGAGTTTATATTCAGGATTTTTATCAAGAGGTGGAGAGATAAGAATATTGTTATTTGGATTATTTAAAGTAACATATTCATCGAATGTAATGTCAATTTCTTTTCCTGAAAAATTAGTCGATTGATTATCAGGGAGAGATTGTAAAACCACAGGAGGTATTGTATCTTTAGGTCCACCTGTCGGCGATACAACATTAGCACATTGCGTAAAACTCAGCATCAAAATAAACGCAAGAGCCTGAGATATATGTCGTGATAGATTCTTCATAATGCAAAGATAAAAAAAGACAACGGACAACAGACAATAGACAACAGATTTTTTTTAAAGTCTATTAATCTATAAGTTACTGAGGTAGAGACGTATCAATTACACCGATGATAATAAACAATATGTAATTGCTGCGTCTCAATCGTAGAGTTAATAATTTTTTAGTAACGAAGTTTATAATTTCTCAAATGTAAATCCTTTCTCCGAATAATATTCAAGGACTTTTGTCAAAGCTGGAATCATGTTTTTCACAGCTTTTTCGCTATCGTGAAAAACGACGATACTGCCATCGCCGGCATATTTTATCACATTGTTAAAACAATCTTCTGGACTTAACGACTTATCCCAATCGTAAGCGATAACCGTCCAAGCCACGAGTTTATAATGATTTTTTAACTTCCTAATCTGCGATGACTTTATTCTTCCATGAGGCGGACGAAACAAAGACGATTTTATAAGTCCTTGAGTTTCATCAACAGACTCCACATATTTTTTAGTTTTTGTATTCCAACCTTTTTCATGATTATAAGTATGACCTCCGACCGAATGACCATCCTCAACAATCATTTCGAAAGTATCTTTATATTTTTTAACATTATTACCTACGCAGAAGAAAGTCGCCTTAGCGTTAAATTTCTTTAAGATTTCTAAAACTTGCGGCGTTATTGTCGGATGCGGACCATCATCGAAAGTAATATAAATCTTCTTCTCTCCTTCAGGCATTTCCCAAAGCAGCGAAGGATAGAACATTCTTAATATATAAGGAGTTGTGACGAAGCGCATATCAAATTATTTTCCATTCACCATTTCTTGGAGAACCATTTCTAATTATTTTCCCATTGTTTTTAAGTTCGGCTAATAATCGTTCACATTGACGTTTATTAAAACCTGTTTTATCAGAGATTTCTTGTACTGTAATTTTACTATTTGTTGACAATAGAGACATAACTTTATTCATCATCAGCTCTTTTGTCATCTTTTTACCGCCAACTTTACCGCCAACTTTACCGCCAACTTTACCGCCAATTTTATATTTTTTATTAACAAATTGAACTTGAAAAGAAAGTCCTATTTCAGACCATTTGAATTCTATATCAGGATACTGTTTAAGTTCTTCAGCAATCATTTTCAAGCCATTACCCCACTGATCTATAATACCAAGTTTTTTAAATACTGGGGCGATAACTTTATTTTTAGCATCAGATTGTCTGCTATTCATTGCAGAATAATCTATTGATGGCGGTAATAATCCAGGGCTTGTAATTTCCACCATATCGTCATAAATTGCAACTTTAATATCCTTGCCAAATAATGAATATTGACGATGTACAACCGCATTACGAATAACCTCCCTAATCGCTTTTATTGGATATTCCCATTTTGGTATGGTATAAACTCCTTCAACAGTTGCTCCTTTGTTAATATGTCTTATCACAAAGTTATAAGCCTCTTCTGCTTGCTCAGCAATATTATTATCAATACTTTTCTGATCTATAAATTCCTCTGTGCTTATACCCTTAAAACGAGAACATTCAATCTTAGCATTTGGGAAAATTGAATGTTTCAGGCCATCATCAGAGAACAAAATCAAGGCATTTGTCGGGTATAATTTATTTTGCTCCTCCTTAATCAAATCCAATTTTCGTAGTACTTGTACATTTAAATCCTCATCAGTTTTATCCTTATAGATACGTTTAAAGTTCTCATAATCAATTTCTGAAAGTTCTTTATCCATCACTATTCCGCCATCAAAAGACTGGTTTCTACGTTTGCGTTCCAAGTCTGCAATTATATCTTCATCAGCCACGCGATTTGTAGAACCAACACGAATATATGTTCCTTCAAGTTTTCCTTTATTTTTAAGATAATATGGAGGCATACTTCCTTTGTACACCCTTATCTTAATTATATTCTTAGTGTTGATTGTTTGAAATGAAATTTCAGGTAAAACCGTAGGATAACATCTATCGAAAATTATACTGCTAAGTTTTTCTTCCAATTGGGGAAGCTCATCTTCTGGAAGACCTATAACGTTATGGTTATTGTCAACGCCGATATAAACTTCTCCTCCAGCATCGTTAGCAAAGGCCACTATCGTTTTAGCCAAATCAGAACTCGCTGGAATCTCTCCCTTAAATTCGATACGACGACCTTCTTTTAGGTTGTAAAAAGAATCTTTGGTATTCATAAACTTAATATTTTTAAAAGGTTCACAATGATAATTCACGTGCAAAGGTAGAAATATTTTTAATAATTATTACAAAACTACAAATAAGTCAGTAAAGCAGTCAGTTTTAAAAGAAAAATCCTTGCTACTATGTTATATAACAAGGATTTAGATTCAAGTTCTTTGTACCCCCACCGGGAATCGAACCCAGATTTAAAGTTTAGGAAACTTTCGTTCTATCCGTTGAACTATAGGGGCTTTCCTAATTGAAAATTGACAATTAACAATTGACAATTTAAAATTGTAGAGACGTATCAATAACACAAAAGACTTTAAATAAGGTGTCATTGCTGCGTCTTCTTTCGATTTGCAAAAATAATATTTTTTTGGCAATAATTTATTTTTCATTTTACATTTATTATTTTGCCAAAATAATTACCTTTGTGGCGTTTTTAATGAACGGACGTAAACTTTTTTTAAAAATGAAAGTCTTTAATTTTATCGTTGATATTCAACGTTTTGTAGAAGAAAAACATAATTTAGGTCTTAAAGTTGGCTTCGTTCCAACGATGGGTGCTCTTCACGATGGTCATCTTTCTCTGATTAATCGTGCTAAAAAAGATAACGACATTGTGGTTAGCAGCGTCTTCGTTAACCCAATTCAATTCAACAATCCTACCGACCTTGAAAAATATCCGCGTACTCCAGAACGCGATATCGAAAAACTCGAACAAGCTGGTTGCGATGCTGTCTTCATGCCTTCAGTGGATGAGATGTATCCTGAGAAAGTGGAAGATCATTACGACTTCGGTGATTTAGAACGCGTTATGGAAGGTGCATGTCGCCCTGGTCACTTCAACGGCGTCGCTATAGTAGTACGCAAATTATTCGAAATCGTCAATCCTGACAGAGCTTATTTCGGAGAGAAAGATTTTCAACAACTGGCAATCATCAAGAAGATGGTACTAAATCTTAATATGAATTTAGAAATTGTACCATGCCCAATAATCAGAGAGAACGACGGTCTCGCCATGAGTTCGCGTAACGTACGTCTCAATGAGACAGAACGCGCCATCGCTCCTCAAATCTACGCAACATTAAACGACGCTGCTTCTCATAAAAAAGAAATGACTCCAGCAGAATTACGTCAATATGCTCTCGACAAATTCGCAACAATAAAAGAGTTCGACGTTGAATATGTCGAAATTACTGACGAGATAAATCTTAAATCTATTGAAAACTGGAACGAATGCGAACACGCTCGTATCTTCGTGGCTCTTCAACTCGGTCCAGTTCGCTTAATCGATAACGTTAGAATTTATTAATATGAATATTGAAGTTCTTAAATCTAAAATCCATCGCGCTACAGTAACTCAAGCCGACCTTAACTATATCGGTAGCATCACTATAGATGAAGACTTGTTGGATGCAGCAAACATCATTGAAAACGAACGCGTTGATATCTACAATATAACTAATGGCGAACGTCTCTGCACATACGCTATCAAAGGTGAACGCGGTTCAGGCGTTATCGGAATCAACGGAGCAGCTGCGCATAAAGTGAATGTCGGCGACCTCGTGATAATAGTCTCTTATTGCTCAATGGACTTTGAAGAAGCTAAGAAACATAAGCCTTCTATAGTATTCCCTGATAAAAACAATAAAATATAAAGCATTGAATAAGAAGGTCTCCAACGCAATAACATATATAGTTTTCCTCTCATTGGGGATTCTTCTTCTTTGGCTTTGCTTCAGAAAAATCGACTTCTCACAAGTCGTCACTTATATCAAAACGGCAAAATATTCATGGATGTTGCTGAGCCTCGTTTGCTTGGCAATATCCTTGTTTTTTAGAGCCTTACGTTGGAACATCTTGATAGAATCTCTCGGTTATAAAACAAGAGTCTCAACGACTTACGAGTCTGTCTTGATAGCATATTTCGCGAACACCGTCTTCCCTCGTCTCGGCGAAGTGACACGCTGCGGAACTCTCACGAAAAAAGAAAATATCCCTTTCGACAAATCTTTAGGAACTGTAATCTCAGAACGCGTCCTCGATTTGGTGGTGCTTTTCGCTATGGCATTGTTGGTCATTCTATTTCAATGGAATCTGCTCGGAAGTCTCATCACTTCTTGGCTTAATCCTCTGATAGAAAAAATCGTGAATAATGCTGTATTAGGAGCATTAATAATTGTAGCAGCAATTGCATTATTTGCAGCTATCATATTCATCTTCAAAAAGAAAAAACATCTTCTCTCTCAAAACAAATTATATCAGAAAGTAGCTTCTCTGTGGAATGGTTTCCTCGACGGAATAAAATCCATTTTCACTATGAAGAAAAAAGGTCTGTTTATAATTTATACATTATTAATTTGGGGATTTTATGTCGTAATGACTTGGTTGCCATTCTATATGCTTCCTGAAACATCACATCTCGGACTGACAGAAGCAATCACATTATTAGGACTTGCGACATTAGGTGTCGTAGCTCCTGTTCCCGGCGGAATGGGCGTCTATCACTTCATAGGGATATTGCTTCTCAATGGATTCTACGGAATTTCAGAATCTGCAGCAGTGTCGTTCGTGACAATAAATCATGCAACCCAAACAATATTTTATCTCATTACAGGCTGCATCTCTTACGTCATAATATTCTTCATTGACAGACGTTTACCTATTAATTCTGATACATCCCATGTAGAGGCACACGGACGTGTGTCTTAAAAAATTATAATATGAAACATTTAGAAAAAATTTTCAATAAAATTTTAGACGACAATTCTCTTGAAGAAAGATTGAATTTTTGGCGTGCTGAAGGAAAAACAATAGTTTTCTCAAACGGTTGCTTCGACATCTTACATCGTGGTCACGTTGAATACCTCTCAAAAGCTGCCGACTTAGGCGACAAACTCATAATTGGTTTAAACACAGACGCTTCCGTAAAAAGATTAAAAGGTCCGTCACGACCTGTCAATGATGAAAAAGCACGCGCTATATTATTGTCAGCATTGGAATTTGTCGATGCTGTAGTATTTTTTGAAGAAGACACTCCTTATAATCTTATTAAACGCGTTCAACCCGACGTACTTGTAAAAGGAAAAGATTACAAGGCAGAAGACATCGTCGGCTACGACATCGTAACCGCAAAAGGCGGAAAAGTAGAGACAATAGAACTCGTCGATGGTTTCTCGACGACAAAAATTCTTGAAAAAATCTAATTGTTAACTGTCAATTGTAAATTGTCAATTGATTCTCAACACCAATCCTTTCAGATAAGCACCTTCAGGGTGATAGATATTCACAGGATGATCTTCCGGTTGATCTAACTGATATATTATCTGAGCCTTACGTCCAGTCTCGATAGCTGCTGCCATCACTATGCTTTGGAACTGAGCCTTATCGACAGCCTGCGAACAGCTGAAAGTAAACAGCAAACCACCTTCTTTAATCTTAGTTATAGCCTCGCGGTTGATGAATTTATAGCCTTGAAGTCCTTTATGTAACGACCTGTGATTCTTGGCGAAAGCTGGCGGATCGAGTATTATTAAATCGAATTCGCCTTGTTTCATATTCTGAAGGTAAAGTTTCGCATCTTCTGCCACGCAAGGATTGTCTTCTGCGCTGAAACCATTGAGTATTAAGTTTTGTTCACTTGCAATAATCGCTTTCTTTGAACAATCGACGGAAACGACTTTCTTAGCGCCGCCTTGAAGTGCTGTGACGGAGAAACCTCCTGTGTAACAGAATGTATTAAGAACATTTTTACCTTCAGCGAGCTTACGTACCAAGTCGCGGTTGAAACGCTGGTCTAAGAAGAATCCCGTCTTCTGACCTTCTTCCCAATCGACTATGAATTTAGATCCATTCTCCAAAACGAAATTCTCATCATCTTCACCTTTAACGAGATAACCGTCTTCGACGGCATCCTTACCCATTCTCTGCATGGCTTCGGAACTTTTATTATAAACCGACTCAATCTTAAGTCCTGGAATTCTGAAGAGAGCATCTGATATTGCATTGACGCTTAACGCCATTCCTTCGGTCTGAGCCTGAACGACAGCAGTCTTGGCGTAAATGTCGATAATCAAACCTGGTAGATTGTCGCCTTCCGAATGTACCAATCGATAACAGTTTGTCTCTTTGTTATCTGTCAGTCCCATCATCTTACGAAGCTCGAAGGCTTTGTTAAGACGCTCCTGCCAAAAAGCAGCGTCAATTTTTATATTATCGAAACTCAATAACTTAACGGCTATATTTCCCGCTTCGGCGAAACCCGTTCCTAAGATTTCATTCTTAAAATCGACGACGCTAACAATGTCGCCGGCTTGAAGGTTAGGAGCGGCGTTTTCTATCGCGCCTGAGAAAATCCATGGATGATAGCGTCTTACGGCTTCGTCTTTACCTTTGCGGAGTTTAATTATCGGATATAAAGGTGATGATGTATTCATAATCGAAAATTTACGCAAAGATAATAAAATAATATTTTCATTATCCTAAACAGCCTCCACCATCAGCATTTCTTCGATGTCTTTCTCTAACCTATTAGGTTTTGTCGTTGGCGCATAACGCTTTATCTTCATTCCATCGGAAGAGATGAGAAACTTTGTGAAGTTCCACTTTATGTCTTCTCCCAAAATCGACTTCGTCTTTTCCTTAAGAAACTTAAAAATAGGAGCGGCGTCATCGCCATTGACATCAATCTTTTTCATCATCTGAAATGTCACTCCATAATTAAGCTGACAGAAACTCACTATCTCTTCGTCGCTGCCTGGATCTTGATGTCCAAACTGATTGCAAGGAAATCCTATCACGACGAGTCCTTTGTCCTTATATTTTTGGTTTAGTTCTTCGAGACCTGCAAACTGAGGAGTGAAACCGCATTTACTTGCGGTGTTTACAATCAACAGCACTTTTCCTTTAAACTGACTGAAATCTAACTCTTTGCCATTCGACATCAGTGCTTTGAAATCATAAATCGTAGTCATATTGTTTATCTTTAGTTCTTTACAAATTAAATAAATAAATCGTTGAAATGTTCAATCAGAAATATTAAATTTGCATATAATTTTTTTAACATGAATAGCACAAGGTTTCAAGTCAGTGGACAGATTGTTGATATCGTCAACTCACGTATTTTCAAAGGGACAATAGAAGTAGATAACGGAAAGATTATCAATATTATTGAAGAAGATAACGATAGCGAACAAATCATCATGCCTGGTTTTATCGATTCGCATGTTCATATTGAGAGCTCTCTTCTTGTCCCGACGGAATTTGCGCGACTTGCTGTTGTTCAAGGAACAGTAGCGACTGTAAGCGACCCTCATGAAATTGCTAACGTTCTTGGCGTTGAAGGCGTTAAGTATATGATTGAGATTGGAAAGAAGTCGCCGTTCAAGTTTTATTTCGGAGCTCCGAGCTGCGTTCCTGCAACCACGTTTGAAAGTTCTGGAGCGACGGTAGATTCTAACGACATAGACTATCTTCTTTCTTCCGACGATATAAAATATCTTGGAGAGATGATGAACTATCCTGGAGTCTTGTTTGATGACAATGAGGTAATTAAGAAAATAGAATCTGCTAAACGCCATAATAAACCTGTCGATGGTCATGCTCCGCTACTTCATGGTAACGATTTGGTAAAGTATTGTAATTCAGGAATAAGCACCGACCACGAATGTTCCAATATGCAGGAGGCGCGAGAGAAGGCGGAACTCGGAATGAAGATACAGATTCGCGAAGGCAGCGCTGCTAACAACTTCAGCGCTCTTATACCTATAATAGAAGAATATCCCGACAGCGTGATGCTCTGCTCCGACGACGCTCATCCTCACGAACTGCTCAACACTCACATCAACGGTTTGGTGAAAAAAGCGATAGACTTGGGATACAATATCTTAGATGTGATAAAATCCGCTACCTTAACTCCAGTGCGTCACTATAATCTGGAAGTGGGATTATTACAGAAAAACGATCCTGCAGATTTCATCGTCATCGATAACTTTAACGATTTCAATATCTTAAAAACTTATATCGATGGTGAGTTGGTGGCGGAAAATGGAAAGTCGTTGTTACAGAAAACTTCTGTAGAAACAATTAATAATTTCGTTGCTGAAAAAGTCACCGACGACGATTTCAAAGTAGATGACAAAGGAAGAAATATTAAGATTATCGGAATTATCGAAGGTGAACTTCTTACAGAAAAAGTCATCGGCAGAACTAAAGTCGTTGATAATAATCTCCTGACTTCGTCATTGCGTACCCCAAAATTTTTCATCGAACAATCTTTCGATTGCCTTGTGACGTTTCATAATCATGACTTTGGAGATGACTTCGTTGTTAAGAGGAAGTTTTATCTGCAAAGTCGTGATTGTTTTTG
>JAFTUF010000030.1 GCA_017466405.1 Bacteroidales bacterium | reverse complement strand
TGCCGAATTCGTCGCTGATAGATCTAAAGGAGCGACCTTCCTCAAGCATCGCCATATATTTGAGCAATGCTTCACGTTCATGTTTTTTACGCATAATAAAACCCCAAAAGTTTTTTGTCCAAACTTTTGGGGTCACTTCATAATTGACACGTCTCATTGTTTTCGGATGTTTTTTGAGACGTGTCGATAATATATTGTTAATTTTTAAGGTATTATCGACGCGTCTTTACAAAGGAGCGGCGTCCTTTTGGAGTGAAATATAATTGTTAAATGTTAGTGTTTGACGATAATATTTCTTGTAATATTGTCATCGAGTTTTAACAAATAAAGTCCAGATTCTAAAGATGATACATCTATCCTGTTGCTGGTGGTAGTTAAAACCAATTGACCTAAACTGTTGTAGAGAACAGCTTTCTCAAATTCAACACCTTCAATTAAAACATAATCGTCTGCTGGATTAGGATAAATATTGCAGTAGTCGTTTATCTCTTCTACAGATGTGTTATCACCCATTACCAAGATACAATATCCCATATCATATCCTGGAGAAGTAAGAGTTGAGAGTTCTCCGTTTTTCCATATGAAAGCGTCTAATTCAGGGTCGTTACCCATAAATCCCGTTACATATAAATCGTTGTTATATACGCACAATCCGTGAGCTCCACTCCAGACGTCAGTGATTATGTTCATTTCACCATTAATCCAGACAACAGCTTTATATACGCCGCCATTAGGTATTTGACCACAAGCATAAACATTACCATCAGAAACGACTATTTTTGCTCCATATACTTCATTTGCAAGAGTATAAATTACTTCTCCGTTTTTCCAAACATTGATGGAATTTCTGTTGTTGTCTTGATTTACTATAACATCGTCTTTACTCTTTATAGTAGCGTTTTTACCTGCGCCGCCACCAAAATCGCCACCAACGTAATATACGTCACCATCGACGACTTTAACATCAGCGAAAAGTCCTGTGTAAGGAGAATCGTATGTGTATAGAGGCTCTGCATTTTTCCATATCACAGCTAATTCGTTTGTTCTGCCTGCTACATAAATATCATCTCCATCAATGACAACAGCATACAACTCTATAGCATCTTCGTAACCTTCAACAACAACTCCATTAACCCATAATCTGCCAATAAATCCGCTAGAGATTAAGTCGATTGTGGTTACATAAACGTCACCTTCGTGAACTATCATAGAAGAAACAGACCTGCCAAAGTAGTTGTAATCACCTTCATTGAGAGAATATAATAATTCGTCATTCTTCCATACCACAGGTGAATAATCTTTATCTAAACCAGCAATATAAAAGTCTTCTCCGACTGTAACGATGGTGTTAACTTCAGAGCCGTCAATTGTTCGAGGGACTTCATTTTCCCATATCGCAGCTTGAATGTTTAAAATACCTCCGACATAGACGTCTGGGTTTTGAGCTTTTACGCTGATGGCACATAAAATTAACAATGCCATAGCGACTGAAAAATTGTAAAGTTTTTTCATAATAAAATAGGTTTAGATGGGTTCTATTTGTAAAAATAAATTTCCCTTCATCAGTTGGCAGAACCCTGTTTCCATCATCAGGAGGGTGTCTTTGTTACCTTGATTTGGTGGTACAAAGTTTAGAATTTTATTTTGAAAAAAAAAGAATTTGTTAAATTTTTTTACACAATTTTTATCCTTTTAACCTTCCAAGTCTTACAAAAAAAATAATTTCGCATTGCATTGTTAATTATGCATTATTCATTGAAAAAAATGTTTATATTTGCACCCGTTTTTTAGATGATTATAAAGATGATAAACATAACATTTCCGGATAAGACTGTCAGACAGTTTGAAGCAGGTGTAACGCCTCTCGATATAGCTAAGAGCATCAGCGAAGGTTTAGCTCGTAACGTGTTGTCAGCCAAAGTTAATGGCGTAATGTGGGATGCTATGCGTCCTGTTAATGAAGACGCAGAAATCCAGCTCTTCACATGGAACGACCCAGAAGGCAAGGCAACCGTATGGCACTCATCAGCTCACTTGATGGCTGAAGCTATCGAACAGCTTTACACAGGTGTCAAGTTCGGAATCGGACCAAGCATCGAAAACGGTTTCTATTATGACGTTGACTTCGGCGAGAACGTAATCACAGAAGAAGACCTCGCCAAGATCGAGAAACGTATGATGGAACTCGCTCACGAGAAACAAGCCTTCGAACGTATCGATGTCTCTAAAGCTGAAGCTTTGAAACATTTCACCGACAAAGGCGACGAATATAAACAAGAACTCATCAGTGAGTTAGAGGACGGAACCATCACCTATTATAAAACTGGAACCTTCACCGACTTATGCCGCGGACCTCACATTCCTGACACAAGCTGCATCAAAGCTATAAAATTATTATCCATAGCAGGTGCTTACTGGCGCGGCGATGAGAAACGCAAACAGCTCACTCGTATCTATGGTATCACATTCTTGAAGAAGAAAGAACTCGAAGAATATCTCGTTCTCTTGGAAGAAGCTAAGAAACGCGATCACCGTAAACTCGGCAAAGAACTCGAACTCTTCATGTTCAGCGAGATGGTAGGTAAGGGCCTCCCAATGTGGTTGCCAAAAGGTACAGCATTGCGTCTCCGTCTTCAAGAATTCTTGACAAAGATTCAAAAACAATACGGTTATGAACAAGTGATGACTCCTCACATCGGTAACAAACAACTTTACGTTACCTCAGGTCACTGGGATCATTACGGACACGACAGCTTCCAGCCAATCACAACTCCTGAAGAAGGCGAAGTGTATTTGTTGAAACCTATGAACTGTCCTCATCACTGTATGATATATAAATGGCAGCCTCGTTCATACAAAGACCTTCCTTTGCGTCTCGCAGAATTCGGAACAGTATATCGTTATGAACAAAGTGGCGAGCTTCACGGTTTAACACGTGTACGTTCTTTCACACAAGATGACGCTCATATCTTCTGCCGTCCAGATCAAGTAAAAGACGAATTCATCCGCGTGATGGAAATCATCGAGATTATCTTCAAGGCTTTGAACTTTGAAAACTTCGAAGCACAGATTTCTTTACGCGACCCTGAAGACACAGAGAAATATGTTGGTACAGACGAAAACTGGGAAAGAGCAGAAGCAGCTATCGTTGAGGCTTGCAAGGAAAAAGGTCTTCCAGCAGTCGTTGAATACGGCGAGGCAGCTTTCTACGGTCCTAAGTTGGACTTCATGGTAAAAGACGCTCTCGGAAGAAGATGGCAACTCGGTACAATCCAAGTTGACTACAACTTGCCAGAACGTTTCGACTTGACTTACATCGGTTCTGACAACGAGAAACATCGTCCTGTCATGATTCACAGAGCACCTTTCGGTTCAATGGAACGTTTCGTGGCTGTATTGTTAGAACACTGCGCCGGCGACTTCCCATTGTGGCTCACACCAGATCAAGTCATGATTTTGCCTGTAAGTGAGAAATATCACGAACATGCAGAGAAACTCAACGAGATGTTGAAGAGAAACGAAATCCGTACTTTGATCGACATGAGAAGCGAGAAGATAGGCCGTAAGATCCGTGACGCTGAAATGAAGAAAGTTCCTTATATGCTCATCGTCGGTGAGAAAGAGATGAACGAAAACTCAGTCTCTGTAAGAAAACACGGACAAGGCGACTTGGGATCTATGTCGGCAGAAGAGTTTGTCGCATTCATCGACAAGCAAGTCAAAGAAGAACAAAAAATAAAATAAATATAAAGATTGTTAAATTAATATAGGAGACACAAATCATAGCACTACCTGTTAATAACGGAAGAGGTCCACAGAGAGGACAGAAGAACGAAGATCCACATCGTATCAACGAGAGAATCACTTCACCTATGGTGAGAGTTGTTGGAGAAGGCGTTGACAATGAGATTCACTCGATAAGAGAGGCTCTCAAGATTGCTGACGAGATGGGACTCGATTTAGTTGAGATTTCACCTAATGCCAATCCTCCGGTATGTAAGCTGATGGATTATAAGAAATTCCTCTTCGACCAAAAGAAGAAACAAAAGGAAATCAAGGCAAAGACAACGAAAGTCGTCATCAAAGAGATTCGTTTGGGACCACAAACCGACGACCATGATTTCGAGTTCAAGTTGAATCATGCCAAGAGATTTTTAGAAGATGGTGCAAAGGTCAAGGTTGACGTATTCTTCCACGGACGCTCCATTGCTTACAAAGACCAAGGCGAGATTATCTTGTTGAAGTTCGCGCAAGCATTGGCCGACTACGGCAAGGTGGAGTCGATGCCTAAGTTGGAAGGCAAGAGAATGCTTATGATGATTGCTCCTAAGAAATAAAGATAGACACTCATTTTAAAAAAAAGTATATTACAATGCCAAAAATGAAAACAAAATCCGCTGCCAAGAAACGTTTCAGAGTAACAGGCACCGGTTTAGTAAAGAGAAAGCACGCTTATAAAAGCCACATCTTGACAAAGAAGTCAGTAAAACGTAAACGTAACTTACGCCACGCTACTATTGTTGAGCCAGCTAATATGAAAGCTGTGAAAGAAATGCTTCTCATGTAATTTTAAATTAATTGTTTAACTCTTGTTAGAGTAGAAAAGTTCTCGAAAGGGCGAGGCACTCTAACGGAATAAAAAGTAAAAAAATGCCAAGATCAGTTAACGCAGTCGCTTCAAGAGCAAGACGCAAAAAAGTTTTAAAACAGACAAAGGGCCAGTTCAGCGCACGTAAAAACGTTTGGACTGTAGCTAAGAACTCTTACGAAAAGGGTTTACAATACGCATATCGCGACAGAAGAAACAAGAAACGTGATTTCAGATCCTTATGGATTATCCGTATCAATGCCGCAGCACATGAATACGGCATGACATACAGCACATTCATGGGTAAACTTCACGCAGCTAACATCGACCTTAATCGTAAGGTTTTAGCCGACTTAGCTTTGAATAATCCAGAAGCATTTAAAGCTATCGTTGAAAAAATTAAGTAATAATAACTGAATGAGTGTAAAAGGAAGCCGCTGTGAAGCGGCTTTTTTTTGTTTATGAGGCTCATAGCAATGCTGCCATCTTCCTAATATTAGCGAGACGTTCAAGAAAAGAAGAGTCTTGTTTGATGACCTGCATGTCATAGTCCATCTGCATTCCAGTGAATATGTGCGCAGGTATTCCTAAAGCGGCTTCTATTAGTAGTGCAATATCAGCTGAGATAGGCTTACGGCAGTTTAAAATGTCGTTCAGATTCTTGTATGGCATGCCGATTTGTTCTGCGAATTGCTTTTGTGAGATGCTTCTATATTCCAACTCTTCCCTTAGTACTTCACCAGGATGAAACGGTTTTGAAGGTTCAAGTTTGTTGGCATACATTTTATAGTCAGCGTTCTTTTTCTCCAAAACCTTACATTCATAGATATATCCGCTATGCAGACTCATCCACGTCTTAAATGGAATGCCAAGCTGTGATTCAAATCTCATTGCCAGATCCTCGTTCAGATTACGCTTGCCTTTTATAAATTCATTAAGGTGAGTTGCTTGCCAACCGATAGCCTGAGCGAAATCTTTTTGTTTTATACCGCGTTCCTTCAATTCTTCACGTAGAATTTCTCCCGGATGAATAGCTCTGTTGGAAGTTAATCTGTTATTATTTGTTGCCATAATGAGTACTATCTATTTCTAAAAGTTCAACTTCAATTCCGTCATCTGTCTCAGTAAATAACAAACGTTCCACCATTCCGTTCACGATCCGTACAGAACTTTTGGCTTCTTTTTGATATTTCAGTTTTTCATAATGCAAAAAACTAAAATATCTAAGTTCTTCCGTCGATTCTACATCATACATTATAGAGACAGCTCTTTGATAACCTTCGATTAGCCTTATGTTTCTGCATATTTTCTTATATTTTCGATCTTCGGTTTTACCGTTCTCATATAAATCAGATAAGGCCTTATCTTTAAATGTTATTTTCATACAATAGTGGTATTCGTTTCTCAGTCGCAAAGATAATAATAATTACCGAAATTGGTAATTTTATGCAAGATTTTTTCTGAATTTTTTTATAAATTAATGTGAGTTTGATATAAACAACTAAAGTATAATCATACAATATTTTTATAGATAGAAATCATCACAAAATAGATAATTTAATTAACTTTGTTGTCGGATAACATAACGTTTTGTTATTTTTCCTACACAATAAAAATGCGAAAATGTTGTTAAATTATTAATTTTTAGTGAATTGTTTTATGGAAATAAAAGAGCGTAATCTATCGTCTGGATTCTGTACCTTTATAGAAATATGTAGGGCTTTTGATTTTTTGAAAAGCGAGGGATATATAACTTCCGAGTTTTTCACTGGACGAGACGTATATGTCGTTTATAAAAATCCCAGAATAAATCAAACAATAACAATTTCTCTTCCCGAACCTAACGAAAAAACTTTCATGAGATGGAAATGGCAAATCGTAATCAATAAAAAAGTTTTTTGGTTTACAAAAACAATATCAATTACAGACTGCTTGGAATTGCCAGCAAATTTAAACTTAACTGAACAATTGATTGTATATTCGCAATTTATACGTGAAAATATTATGACAATTGTTAGAGGTGAAAAGTGGAAACAAATTGATTATTGCCAACATCAAGAATTAAGGAATAATATAGTCAAATGTAATGATATAAATGATTTGTCGGAAGAAGAGAAACTGTTTTGGGAGATGTACAATACATTCAGTTTCCTTTACATCGAAGGTTACCATAGCTCTGAATTTAATATCGGAAAGAATGTTTCGCTTACATTCGTCAATTACAGATTAAAACAAGACATTACGGTATTACTGAGTTCGGTTTCCTGCGAATGTGATGTTATCATAGAGAAAAAGAGTACAAGATTAAAACAGTCAATATCTGTGAAGGATATGATTGATAAATATGAATGGCATAAAAACACCTATTCGATGATTTCCTATTCCGACTTCATCCAACAGAATCTTATGCCGGTAATCCGAGGGGAGAAATGGGAATAATGATTTTATGCAGGTGATGGAATTTAATCAGAATTCATTAAAGATTCTATCGGGATTTTTTGTCATTTGAATCAAACGTTCTGTGATATCATTCCATACTATTTCTGTACTAGTCAGAAGTATGGTCTCGTCAAAGTTAATGTCGTGAAAATATGTCAGCGCTTTTAGAGTCATTATTGAATTTGAGTTAGGAATCTTATTCATATAAAAGGACAACATTTTCAACTTTCAACTTGATACGATACGCTAACTGTCTTTCTCCATATCTAAAAGACATAAAAAAATATTTCACTATTATCTCCAAATTTATTATATTCGCAAACTAATTGTAAATATTTATAACTGAAAATAATTTATTGTATGAAAAGAAAATTTACATTCAAGGCGATGTCGTTGTTTTTCCTCGCGGCTTCGCTTTTTTCATGTCAGGAAAACAATAAAGTGCAACAGGTGATTCCTGAATATGCAGTGATGGTTATTGAAGAAGAACCTGTTATAGTAAAGAATGCTTTCCCTGCTTTGATATCCGGCGACACCGACGCTGAAGTGAGAAGCAACGTCTCTGGTATGATTATCAAGAAACATGTCGATGAAGGCGATATGGTGAAAAAAGGCGAACTCCTCATGGAAGTGGATCACGCTCCTTATCAAGCCGCTTACAACATGGCTGTCGCTAACGTCAACGCTGCCAAGATAGAAGTCGAGACCTCAGAACTGACGGCAGCCAGCAAGGCAAATCTTTGTGAAAAGGGAATCATCAGCGAGTATGAAAGCAAACTCGCCGAGAATCAGCTGAAAGCTGCTAAAGCTAAACTTGAACAAGCCGAGGCACAATTGGAAAACGCGAAAATCAAC
Organism: Bacteroidales bacterium; assembly: GCA_017466405.1. Taxonomy (GTDB): domain Bacteria; phylum Bacteroidota; class Bacteroidia; order Bacteroidales; family F082; genus Limimorpha. The sequence continues at coordinate 139,010 of JAFTUF010000030.1, read as the reverse complement.
CTCGACTACAGTTATATCACAAGTCCTATCGACGGCGTGGTTGGTTCTATCTCAATCGGCGTTGGAAGTTTGGTCGGTCCTTCATCAGCTGAACCTCTGACAGTCGTGTCGCAAATTGACGCTGTCTATGCCGACTTCTCTATCAATGAGAAATTCGTGCTTTTCTATACTTCCAAAGGCGGTGTCAAAGATATTCTTAAATTGATGCCAGAAGTCGAACTCAAACTCGCCGACGGAACGATGTATGAATACAAGGGTAGGGTAGAGTCTGTCGCTGGTTCTATCGATACTAAGACCGGTGCTGCCAACATGAGTGCACGATTCCCTAATCCGGCTAAGTTGTTACGTAGCGGCGCGACAGGAACAGTATATCTCCCTCGCGAGATACTCAACGCTCGTTTAGTTCCTCAAAAAGCTACCTTCGAGATGCAAGACAAGAAATTCGTCTATGTCTTCAACGACAGCACAACTGTGATGCGTGAGATTATGGTCGATAACCTTACTTACGGAGAGAACTTCATCGTGACAGACGGTCTTGAAGTCGGTGATGTCATCGTTGTCGAAGGCGTCGGCTCTTCTGTCAAAAACGGCATGAAGATAAGACCTATCACAGTAGAAGAGTCTGAGGCTAAGTTCAAGAATGCAACCAAGAAGTAATAACGAGGAGATAATATTATGAAATTAGATACATTTATTAAGCGTCCGGTTCTCTCTACCGTCATCTCCATTCTCATCGTGGTGCTCGGTCTCATCGGACTTATGACGCTTCCTATCTCGCAATATCCAGATATCGCTCCACCTACCGTCGAGGTCAAGGCTACATATCAGGGTGCTAATGCTCAGACTGTTGTCAATAGCGTTATTGCTCCTCTTGAAGAAGAAATCAACGGTGTGGAGAACATGACTTATATGACATCGACGGCTACTAACACCGGAGATGCTACAATAACTGTTTATTTCAAACCAGGCAGCGACCCCGACATGGCAGCTGTCAACGTTCAAAACCGCGTCACTAAAGCGCAGGGCTTTCTTCCTTCTGAAGTTACAAAAGCCGGCGTGACGACGAGCAAGAAACAATCGAGTGTTTTACTCGCTTTCACGGTTTATAGCGAGGACGACAAATATGATCAGAGTTTCTTGTTCAACTATATGAAGATTAATATTCTGCCTCAGATTAAGCGCGTTACTGGTGTCGGCGACGCTCAGCTTCTTGGCGCAGAATATTCTATGAGAATATGGCTCAAGCCAGATGTCATGGCTCAATATGGACTCATTCCTTCCGATGTCATCGCCGCTCTCAATGAACAGAATATCGAGGCCGCTCCAGGTCAGTTCGGCGAGAATGCCAAAGGCGTCACTTTCCAATATATGCTGAAATACAAAGGAAGATTGGTGACACCTGAGGAATTCGGCGACATCGTCATCAGAGCTAATGAAAGCGGAGAAGTGTTACGTCTCAAGACAATCGCTGACGTAGAATTAGGTTCTCTCAGCTACGCCATCGACACTCGTTCCAAAGGTCATGAAGGCGTGACGGCTATGATTTATCAGTCGGCAGGTTCTAACGCAACACAGATTATCAACGAGATTAAGGCATTGCTCGAAGCCGAAAAGAGAAACTTCCCTCCAGGTGTCACTTACGACATTTTATTAGACTCCAACGACTTCCTCTTCGCTTCTATTCATGAAGTTATCAAGACGTTGTTAGAAGCATTCGTGCTTGTGTTCTTGGTGGTGTTTATCTTCTTGCAAGATTTCCGTTCGACACTCATCCCAGCCATCGCGATTCCAGTCGCATTGATCGGTACTTTCTTCATGTTGAAACTCATGGGATTCAGTATCAACCTTCTTACACTCTGCGCTATGGTACTTGCCATCGCTATTGTCGTTGACGACGCAATTGTTGTGGTGGAGGCGGTTCACGAGAAACTGGAAAAAGGCGCTAAGTCGGCGCGTGACGCCTCTCTCGAAGCTATGGGTGAAATATCTGGCGCATTGATTTCTATCACTTTAGTTATGATGGCTGTGTTTATCCCTGTAAGTTTCATGTCGGGAATCACAGGTACGTTCTACCGTCAGTTCGGTCTCACGATGGCGTTCTCCATTGCGTTCTCCGCTATCAACGCCTTGACATTGTCACCTGCTTTATGCGCCATCTTCCTTAAACCACACGCAAATCACGAAGGCGAGAAACAAGGTCTCCTCAAGAGATTCTTCGTCGCTTTTAATACAGCTTACGATGTTACAGTGAAGAAATATAGCAATGGCGTACGTTTCTTCATCAAGAATAAAGCATTGTCGATGGGAGCTGTCGTTGTCGGCGCAGGATTGTTCTTCTATCTTATGTCAACAACACCATCGGCTTTGGTGCCAAACGAAGACACCGGAACTATCTTCGTAAGTTTGGATATGCCTCCTGGAACTTCATTGGATAAGACAAAAGAAAACATGGACAAAATTGAGAAGTTGGTCGCTAACACACCGGCTATCAAGACTTACACTGCAATTTCGGGTTATAGCTTGTTGAGCACGGCTATGGGTTCGTCGTATGGTTCTTTCATCTGCAAGCTCCACGATTGGGAAGAGCGCGACGAGACAGAAAGCGCCGACGCTATAAATATGAAACTTATGAAGGAAGCGAGGGAGCTCGTGAAAGACGGACGTGTCATCACTTTCTCAATGCCGATGATTTCGGGTTATAGTCTCTCCGACGGTTTTGAATTTAACCTCCAAGATAAGACAGGTGGCTCTATCGAGTCGTTCTATGCCATGACACAAGAGTTTCTTGCAAAGCTTAGCGAACGTCCTGAGATAGCGCAGGCTAGCACGAGTTTCAATCCTACTTATCCGCAATATTTGGTTGAGATTGACGCTGCTAAATGTAAGCAGGCCGGCGTTTCTCCATCAGATATTCTCACGACATTACAAGGATATTTCGGTGGTATCTACGCTTCTAACTTCAACCGTTTCGGTAAGTTATATCGAGTTATGGTACAGGCTCGCCCAGAGTTAAGAGTCGATAAAGAATCGCTCAACGGCATAAAGATCAGAAACGGAAAAGAGATGGCTCCTATAACACAGTTCATCAATCTTGAAAGAGTTTATGGCCCTGACCTCATCAAGAGATTCAACTTGTTTACATCAATTCTCGTCAATGGAACGCCTGCTCCTGGATATAGCTCAGGTCAAGCAATTCAAGCTATTGAAGAGACTGCTGAGCAATATCTCCCGACAGGTTACGCCTACGAATATTCTGGTATGACAAGAGAAGAACAAAGTCAGAGCGGCGGTCTCGGCATGATTCTCGTCATCTGTATCATGTTCGTTTATCTCTTGTTGAGCGCACAATATGAAAGCTACATCCTGCCGTTGGTTGTTATCTTGTCGATACCTTTTGGTCTTGCTGGAACATTCATCTTTGCAAGGATGATGGATATCAACAACAACATCTACTTACAGATTGGTCTCATCATGCTTATCGGTTTGTTGGCAAAGAACGCCATCTTGATTACCGAGTTCGCTGTCGCGAGACGTCAGAGCGGAATGTCGATAGTAGAAGCTGCTGTCGATGCTGCAGCCGCTCGTCTCCGTCCAATCCTGATGACGTCGCTCGCTATGATTATAGGTCTTCTTCCGATGATGTTCGCTCACGGCGTAGGAGCCAACGGCAACAGCGCATTAGGAACCGGAGCCATCGGCGGTATGCTCATCGGTATGATATGCCAGATATTTATCGTTCCTGCATTGTTCGTTATCTTCGAGGCAATTCAGGAGAAATTCAAACCGATAGAAAGTAACGAATGACTGTAGAGACGTATCAATGACTCCTATAGAATATATAATATGTCATTGCTGCGTCTCATGAATTTGGAAATAAAATTAAAATAATAACAACAATGAAAAGAATAATATATATCGTTCTATGTATGCTTGTGTTCAGCAGCTGCAACATCTACAGAAAGTTCGAGCGTCCAGAAATGAATGTCGCTGAGTCGTATCGTAATCCTGATGGAACACAATCGACCGACACTGCAAGCATAGCGGATTTAAGCTGGACGGAAATCTACACCGACCCTAATCTTCAGACATTGATTAATTACGGTCTTGAAAACAATACGGATCTCTTAGTCGCTGTTGAGAAAGTCAATGAAGCCAAGGCTGCTCTCATGAGTTCTAAATTGGCGTTCTTTCCTGCGGTAGGACTTTATCTCCCTACAAATTTCACTTACTCAAAAGGCAATTTCGGAGTCAATTACGATGCTTCAGTCACCGCGAGCTGGGAGATAGATTTATTCGGTAAGTTATTGAATGAAAAGAGGAAGTCGCAAGTTGCTCTTCTGATGACACAAGAATATCAGCAGGCAGTGAGAACACAACTCGTCGCGACAATAGCCGATTATTATTTCAGCCTTCTCGCTTTGGATAAGCAATTGAATATCTATCTCGCAACGGAGAAAAGCTGGGCTGCCAGTGTCGAGACCATCAAGGCGATGAAAGAAGGTGGCATGACAACAGAAGCTGCTGTCGTTCAATATGAGGCATATTATGCTTCGATACAAGCCGCGATTCCTGAGATAAAAGCTGCCATCATGAAGCAGGAAAACGCTTTGGCGGCCTTGCTTGGCGATTACACAGAGCCTATCAAAAGAGGTAAGTTGGATGATCAGAAAGTGGATTTCGATATCAAGGCAGGCGTGCCGATGCAGTTACTCTCCAATCGTCCTGACGTGAAAAACGCCGAACATTATTTAGCCTCGATGTATTACAATACAAATACAGCACGTGCAGCCTTTTATCCGAGTATCGTCATCGATGCTTCTTTAGGATGGAATGCAGCTTTTGGCGCGCTCGCTTCATTGACGCAGCCTTTGTTCTACAGAGGAGCTAACAAAGCCAAGTTGGCGATTGCCAAGGCACAAGAAGAAGAGGCGAGACTTCAGTTCAAGCAGACGCTCACCGACGCTGCTATGGAAGTAAGCAACGCTCTTATAGCATACGATGCTGAAGTTCAGAAAGAAGTGTCGCGCGACAAGCAGATAATGTCACTTTACAATGCTGTTGAATATACCAACGAATTGTTGAAGTTAGGAACATCAACATACCTCGAAGTGATAGAAGCCCAGCAGTCGTTGTTATCGGCTTTGATTTCCAAGACCGACGACCAGTTGAATAAACTCAATGCCATCACTTCCTTATACCACGCCTTAGGTGGCGGCAGAGAATAAAGATTAAAAGCGACTTTCGAGTCGCTTTTTTTATTTTGAGAAGAAAATGTTTGTAATAATATGACATCAAAATATAGAAAAATATTATCTTTGCAAAAGGTAAAGTTATGCATCCTGCAAATAAATGAAGAAAGGTGTGTGTGATTTACCAATATACCAAAAATCAAGTTTTATGAAAGATATAATTAATGCTCATTCTATTCCCGAATTTATAGAGGGAATACCAACAATGAAAACTCTCATTTGTGAACGACGTAAACTGATAGAAACTTATTATACAAAGCTTTGGAAACGTAGTCACTATATTTATAATAAGTTTTTACATGCCAATATATACATAAAAAAGAACGAAAGCGATAAGAAGGTCAAAGCCATTGCTCCAAGGAAATGGCAATCTACCTATGCTGTAAAATATCTCGATATCGTTGTTAGAAATGCGAAGCCGTTAAATGAATCAATAGAATTTGATGAACCCAAAACGGGTACACAAGTTAAAAACGGTTATAAACAGATGTTGATGTTATATTATAAATTTACAAATGATGAATTTGAGTATATGAACTTTAGTGTAAAGTTGACAATAGGTGTTAATGTTGATGGAAAGTATATTCAATATTCAGTTAATAAAGTGGAGGTTAAATAAAAATAGATTTGAAAGATAATGCAAGTATCGCGCTTTAGCTTGAACCACGTCTTTCAAATCTAATTTCAACTGCAAAGATAAAAAGAATAATATATATATAACTAAGCTTTTAAATTTTTTTTCAAAATTTTTCATTTTTCTCTTGACATGTAAAAAATTATCTCTATATTTGCAGTGTATTAGTTAATTAATACAGCAGATAGGTAAAAGGTTCTTTGACGTAATGGAAAGAAAATTGAAAATTGAGAATTTTGGACAAAGTCTGTTGACTGTTGTCCGTTGTCTGTTGACATAAAAAAAAGAATCGTCTCACCAACAAAGCGGAGTAAGGAACCGCGAGACGAAAACTCACAATATGAAAACATTTCTAAAATTAATTTGCTTATTTTCATTCATCTTAATATTTGCCGATTATAGCAATGCGCAAGAAACTGAAGATAAAATGAATCTCAAAGTTTCTAAACAATACAAGCAACAGGCTGCAGCTTTCGCAGATTCTCACGAATGGGTTTCGTTTAAATATAGGATAATGAATTATTACAATGATTCTCTCTATTGGGATATTGTAACGGATGTTATTATAAAATACGACGATGATAATTCGATGATTTTTTTGAATGACAACAATCTTGATTATATTTTGATAACGAACAATCATTATAAAAGAATAGATGTTGCCAAGAACAATCTGTACGATATAAGTAAAAACAGAAAAGATAAAAGTAAGAAATATAAGGAATTGGCAATTTTCGGCAAGATTGCAAATTATTTCTGTGATCCGGCTTACTTTATGAAACCTATCGATTTTGCAAATACATGGGCATTATTACACATATTTTATAATGTTGAAACCATAGACCTAAACGGAAGTACATACAACAAATACAGATCTAAACTCGCAGGTTATGGTGATATGGTTACATCTTTTGTGAATAATGAAACAAATTTTTTGGATAGTTTGTATATGGAACAAAACTTAGATGATGGATCTACAGTGCGCAGATACATGACTTTTTATGATGTGAGTTATGAAAATCGACAAGGCTATATCGACTCTATCTTTGATTTCAGTAATGTAGAATACACGTCTTATTCAAAATATGATGAGTTTACGATGCCGGTAAAGACACTGTCAAATCAGATGTCGCAAGGTTTGTTAGATTATCCTCTCGTAAATCTTGAAGGCGACACCACTTCCATCAGAGAACAAGACGGCTGGATATTGCTTAACTTCTGGACTACAAATTGCGGTCCGTGTCTGCAACATCTTAAGGAATATTCTCACGAAAAAGATTCGTTAGGATATAGGATTCTTGAAAATGAAGGAATTAAGATTTTGGCAATAGAACATCGTTCCAATAATTTAGAACACATAAGACAAATTGCCTCAAAATCAAATTCCGAAGATATAGCGTATTCTGCAAAAGATATTATGACAGTCATCAATATTCCGACATTGGGATATTATTATTTGGTTTCTCCCAATAAGGAAATCGTCTATGAAACAGGAGACTTGGGAGACTACTCTGAAATCATTAATAAATTGAAAGTTGAAAATTAATGTAGAGACGTATCAATTACACCAAAAAAGATTAACAATATGTAATTGCCGCGTCTTATTGATAATAATTGAAAATTAAGTAATGAGCTCACAGCTCGAAGCAAAATAATAAATTCTAAACTAAAAAAGGAGGTCTTTATGATGAACAACAGTGTTTTATTTACCATAACAGTGGTAGCGATTTTCTTGGCGTATCTTGCATTAAGAAATTTTATCGCCAAGACAATCTATTCTAATGAGAAAAGAAAACAGAATGATAATTCAAAGAAAATTATCATGGTGACAAATATCGTCAGCGCCGCGATGATGTTTGGTTTAATCGTGTTCCTTTGGAACGGATTAGTGCAAAGATGGCAAGATGAGAATCAAAATTACTTTAACCTGATATTGCTGATAGTTCTGACATTAGCATGTATCGTTAAATTCTGGAATAATTTTAAAAATAGTAAAGTGTGAATTTAATTAGCATAATCTCTTGTAGAGTCACACGGACGTGTGACTGAAATGAACAATCAGGTTTTTAGTCGCACGTCCGCGCGTCTCTACGGGAGTGGTCTTTAAAAAAATAAAAATTATGATTACAATAAAAAATCTCGATTTCAGCTACAAAAACGCAGCTGTCTTCAAAAACATAAGCCTCGATTTTAAAGAAGGCAACGTTTATGGTCTTCTCGGCGAAAACGGCGTCGGAAAGACAACTCTCCTTAAACTTATATGCGGTCTGCAACAGGCAAACGCCGGTTCTTGCACCGTAGATGAGTTCATCCCTTCAGAAAGAAATCCTTATTTCTTGCAAAACATATTTTATCTTCCAGAGGAAGTAATTACCGACGACACCACACCGGAACTATTTGTCAAGAAGTTAGGCGTGTTCTATCCTCGCTACGACCAACAATATTTCAGAGATCTCATGCAGGAATTGGAAGTAGATGCCGCAAAGAAATTCTCCACTCTTTCTTACGGACAGAAGAAGAAGGCTCTCTTGGCATGCGCGCTCTCGTTACGTACCGATTATCTGCTCTTGGATGAACCTACCAACGGTCTCGACATCCCATCGAAGGCTCTCTTCAGAAAAGTGATCCTGCAACATTCAGTCTCCACGAATCACGCGAATCAGCACCTATCTTCATCTTGTCAAAACAATACGGGTGATACACAAGATGCGTGGAGTGATAATCCTACGATAATCATCTCTACGCATCAGGTGAAGGACGTGGAGAATCTCATCGACCCTATAGTGATTCTCGACCACGACGAGGTGCTGCTTAACGCTACTTTCGAAGAGATTTCTTCAAAACTTTATTTCGACTACGGTACTGAAAAGTCGGACGACGCTCTCTATTCGGAGATGATGCCGGGCGGTTACATCAACGTGCTTCCTAACAAATTCGAGATGGAAAGCAAAGTGAACGTGGAAGCACTCTTCAACGCAGTGAGAAATAATAAGAAGAGAATTAAAGAAATATTTAACAATTAAAAGACAAATGACTAAAGACAAATGACTAATGGTTTGCAGGAATTTTTTAAGACGTACGTCCGTACGTCTCTACGAGATAAAATACTGTGGACTAAGACTGTTGTCCGTTGTCTGTTGTCTGTTGTCTGTTGACATTAAAAATAAAAATTATGAATAGTACATTTGATATCAAAAGATTTGGCAATGTCGTGAGGTACGATGCCATGAGTTATTTTCAGAATTTCGGTTTGACCTTGGCGGTTCTTCTCGCACTTCCTATCGGGTTGTGGTTCTTGCTTTATACCAATATGAGCATAAACGATTTTGAGGCGTACATGTCGGAAGGTCGTTTTGGAATATTGCAGCTGATTATGTATCTTGCCGTGATGATTGTCCCGTCGCGACTTTACAAAAACATCAACGACCCGAGAAAAGGGATTCAATATGCTATGTTGCCGGCTTCTACCTTGGAGAAGTTCCTCAGCATGTTGCTCTACTGCGTCGTAGTGACACCTATATTATATTTAGTAGGAGCGGTGCTCATCGACAGCATACTCGTTTTGGTTCCTGGTAACAATCCTTATGAGGGATTCGTCTTCAATCAGATTTTCAACACTGAAGTCGTTGAGTTTTCATCGACAGGAGAATTAGATAGTTATGCTCAAGATATAAAACTGCCATTGTTTAAGTTCTTCGCATTTCTGTCGTACGCCTCTATCTTTATGTTCATCAATATGCTCTTCAAGAAACGTAAGCTCAGCAAAACCATAGGAATACTTGCTCTTATAGGAATAATTTTTATGGTATTCATCGTAAGACTTGTAATTAAGTTTGAAGGTTTTGACGGCACAATGACCTCTGATGATATGTTGGAATTTGAGAAATATCTTATAAGAGTCATATACTATGGAGGTTATCTCATTAACCTGATAATATCGACAAGCCTTTTATATTTCACATATTATAAAATCAGAAAACAAAAATATTGATTATGGAATTCAAGGCACATCAACCGATATACTTGCAGATTTATCTTCACATCTGCGAGATGATATTGAACGGAAAATATAAGATTGGCGACAAGATAATGTCGGTCAGGGAGATGGCGATAGAAGTCGGTGTCAATCCCAACACAGTGATGCGTTCGTATGAGCTGCTGCAAAGCAAAGACATCATAATCAACAAGCGCGGCATCGGCTTTAATGTCAGCGAGAACGCAAAAGAAATAATCCTCGAAGAACAGAAGAAGCAATTCATCGAAGAGGAACTCCCAGAGATAATCAAGAAACTGAAGATGTTCGGAATTTCAATTGAGGAAATCGAAAGACAGTTGAAAGGTGAAAATTGAAAGTTGAAAATTGAAAATTGAAAATTTTGGACATAATCTGTTGACTGTTGTCCGTTGTCTGTTGACATAAAAATTTTGGACATAATCTGTTGACTGTTGTCCGTTGTCTGTTGACATAAAAATTATGGACAAAATCTGTTGACTGTTGTCCGTTGTCTGTTGACTTTAAATTAAACTCTAAACTTTAAAAAAATGAAACGTATAATATCATTATTGTTTGCTGTCTTGTTTTTAATTATGGCGGCAAACGCTCAGAATAAGTCAATAAGTGATTTCATACATTATCATAAGCAATTTAAGAAACAGGCTGAGTCTTTCGCAGATAAGCATGAATGGGTTACTTTCAAATATAAGAATCTTCATTATTATGACGACAAGCTTAGCTGGGAAAATGAATATGAGGTCATAATAAAATATGACGGCAAGAATTCGTTGGTGTTTTACAACATAAAAGATCTAGAATGGCTCTATCTTCTTGACAGAAATTGTTATCAGAATATAGAGAAGCATGAGGGTTCGCTGATAAAATATGAAAACACAATCTTTGACCTTAGCCAACATTATGAGGCATTGGGGAAGCACGGTTTTATATCGAGATATTTCATCCACATACCTTATTATTTATATCCTATCGACTTCGCCCATTCCCTGTCAATAACGCGTCTTTTCAGTGATGTGGAAGAGATGGAGATAAAAGGTGAACTCTACAAAGTCTATAAATATGACGATCATAAAGAGAGCCTTCGTCTTTATGTGAACGCAGCCACAAACATCATGGATAGCGCGTATCAAGAAGAACACGGTTATCTATCGAAGGATTACTATACTTTCTATGATTTCAGCTATGAAAATCGTCAGGATTATATCGACTCGATTTTCAATTACGACAATAAGGAATATGAGAAATATTCGAGATATGATGTGGCAAATCCGGAACCATATCATTCTTTAGATACAATCGTAACCGACAAACTCCTTGATTTTCCTATCGTTGATTTGAAAAACGACACCACGACATTGAGAGAACAAGATGGCTGGGTGCTTTTGAATTTCTGGAGATGTGAAGATTCGTATGTCGATCAATTAGAGAGATATGCGCAGGAAAAAGATTCATTAGGCTACAGGATTCTTGAGAATGAAGGCGTTAAAATCTTAGCGATAGAGCCGAGATCGAATAATATGGAATATATCAAACGATATGCGGGTAAGTACGATTGTGAGGATATTATATATTCAGCAAAAGGAATTTATAACGCAATAGATGCTACGTATTATAATTACTATCTCATTTCTCCTGATAAGAAAGTCGTTTATAAAAATTGGAAGATCGAAGATTATGGGGAAATCATTGAAAAATTGAAAATTGAAAGGTGAAAATTGTAGGGGCGTATCGCATACGTCCAAATTGAAAATTGCAGAATCTCATGTAGAGTCACACGGACGTGTGACTGAACAATAAAAATGCGAAGACGTATGTCTGTGTTTCTCTACCGTAGAGACAAAAATAAAATAAATATTAACAATTAAAAATTAGAATTATGAAAACTCAGTGTAAGAATTCAGTACGAATCATGATGATTTTGTTTGTTATGTCATTTTTAACAGCATGTTTCGCACAAGAAACTGAAGATAAAAAATATTGGTCAGAAGTCGTGACGTCACAGCCAGAAGGATTTGTCATCGGTGAAGACGGAAATGTCACAATCTCCGATGCAGAAAGTTTTGCGTGGATGATTTCCGTAGCAAACTGTTTGAATGGGGTAGAAAAGAATTATCTCAAAGACAAGACGATATTCATAACCAACGATTTGGATATGTCGGCTTACAAATGGATGCCGTTAAAGCCATTTAATGTGACAATCAAAGGTGAGGATATCAAGATTGACGGATTGCCTGTTAAAGACTTGTTCGATAGGAATAATTTCGGGGAATTCACCTTCCATATAGAAGGAATTGTTTTTGATTTTAACAAATGGTCGATACAGTTTCCTGGGAAATAATTTGTAGAGACGCGTCAACAACACCTAATGAAAATAAACAATAATGTTGTTGACACGTCTGATAAATTGAAAGTTGAAAATTGTAGGGACAAAGTCTGTTGACTGTTGTCCGTTGTCTGTTGACTTTATAAAAAAATATTAGAACATTATTTCGTATTTAATTTTTATGTAATTTTGGCATTGGATTCCAAATTTGCATAAAATGAAGGCATGAGTTCAAAGCAAAAAATAATCTAAAATTTTCAGGTTTTATATAAAAGTGAAATATATTGCACAATTGTTGCTCCTGTTTGAAATTATTATGTATCTTTGCAAAAGAAGTGAAATATATTGCACTATGAATTTTGAAATTATCAAGGAACGTCGAGCGTTATTGGGACTTACGCAGCAGGATTTGGCAGATTACTCAGGTCTGAGCGTAAGAATCATTAAAAGTATAGAGAACGGAAAAGCTAATCCGTCAGTTTCTACATTGACAAAAATAACTGACGTATTGGGTTTAGAAATAATGATGAAAGTCAAGGAGTTAAATAAATGAGAAAAGCAGAGGTATATTCAAATGGCGTTCTCGCTGGAATATTAACGGAGACAGACGAAGGGAAATATATTTTCAAGTATGACGAGTCGTATCTTGTTGATGCAAGTCGTCGAGCAATTTCATTGTCGTTTCCTAAAAGTCGGATGGAGTTTGTTTCTGATTTTCTTTTTCCATTTTTTTTCAATATGTTATCGGAAGGTGCTAACAAGGTTTTTCAATGTAGTAAGCTGAAAATAGACGAGAATGATGATTTTGGATTATTGTTGGCGACAGCAAAATACGATACAATAGGAACAATAACTATAAAAGAACTAAATCAATAATTTATGAACAAAATTGAAGTTTGCCCTGGAACCTTATCGCCTGGTTTTGACAAATACAGCCCAGCTTGTATCAAACGACTTTTTGATGGAATTAATGTTAGTCATATATTGGATTTCACTTACGATGAAAACGATTTTTTCTTTGATTCGATAAATCATATTTCTATTTCGGGTGTACAAGAAAAAATGTCAGCAATAATCATTGATAAGAAAATTCAAGTTACGCCACAAGGAAGTCACGGAAGATACATCATCAAGCCTGCACCGAATTATAAATATTTACGTTATAGAGATCAGATACCTGCCAATGAACATCTTACAATGCAGATTGCTAAACAAGTCTTTAAGATTAACACAGCTGAGAACGGAATAGTGTTTTTTAAGGATGGTAAACCTGCATATATAACAAAACGTTTTGATTACGATAAGTTTGGTGATAAAGTGCCTCAGGAAGACTTCGCTTCTTTGGCAGGAAAGACAAGCAAGAGTCACGGCGAGAATTATAAATATAGCGGAAGCTATGAAGATGCAGCAAAGATAATACGTGATAATGTTTCGGCATGGCGCGTCGAAATGAGCAAGTTCTTTAGTATTGTGATATTCAACTACATCTTTGCAAATGGCGATGCACATCTGAAGAATTTTTCCCTGCAACAGTCAGTTGATGGTGATTATATACTTTCACCAGCATACGATTTGCTTAATACTTCCGTTCATGTTGACGATGGTGATTTCGCCTTGCAAAAAGGATTGATTCCAAGTGAATTATATTCCGAAGTATATAAAAACACCACGCATCCTTGCAAAGAAGATTTCATTACTTTTGGATATAGAATAGGAGTCGTGCCGAAAAAAGTTGATGCTATAGTAGAATTGTTTTCAAAAGAATATGAGATGGTTTACAAACTCATTGACAATTCATTCTTAGATGACCGATGCAAGCGAATGTACAAACGATCATACCAAGAAAGATTGCAAAGATTTCTGAGAGAATGAGAAATACAATTGGAAATTGTAGAGACGCGTCGGTAACACCTATGAAAATAAACAATAATGTTGTTGACACGTCTGATAAATTGAAAGTTGAAAATGGAAAATTGAAAGTTTTGGACAAAGTCTGTTGTGTCCCGTTGTCTGTTGACTTAAAATATTTTAACAACTAATAAATAAAAACAAATGAAACGTTTATCAATGTTATTGTTTGCTGTCTTGTTTACTTTTTTGACGGCAAACGCTCAGGAAAATCTGAAAGTCGAGACGTTTTACCTCGACAATGGCTTGAAAGTGGTCTTGTGTGAAGATCACTCGGCACCGACAATTCATGGTATGGTGTATGTCCATGCCGGAAGTAAGAACGACCCATTAGACGCGACGGGCATGGCTCACTATTTCGAGCATATCATGTTCAAGGGAACCGACAAAATCGGAACCATCGACTGGGAAAAGGAGAAAGTCTTTTTAGACAGCATCGACATTATGTACGATAAATTGCACGAGACTGACGTGCCAGAAGAACGAGCTGCAATTCAACAGAAAATCAATGAATTGTCAATAGCTTCAACCGACTATGCTATTCCTAATGAGGTGGACTTGATTCTTACTAAGATGGGCGGCGAAGGTCTCAACGCCGGAACTTCTTACGACTGCACCGTTTATTTCAACAGTTTCCCTTCCAACCAAGTCGCAAAATGGATGGATGTTTATGTGGAGCGTTTCCGCAATCCTGTGTTCCGTCTCTTCCAAAGCGAACTCGAGACTGTCTATGAAGAGAAAAACATGTACGGCGACGACCCTACAAATGCTTTTATGGAAATGATGTTTAAAGAATGTTTCGGAGAACATCCTTACGGACGTCCAGTCATCGGTCTCACCGAGCATCTTAAAAATCCGCAGACAACAAAGATGCGCGAGTTCTTCAACACTTATTACGTCGCTAACAACATGACTCTCATTATGGTCGGTGACTTCGTTCCAGAAGAAATCAAACCTATGATTGAAGAGAAATTCTCTGTCTGGGAGAAAAGAGAATTGCCTGAATTTCCTGAATTTGAACTTCCAGCTTTCGATAAGGAAGTAGTTAAGGAGGTGAAACTCACTCCGATGAAGATGGGTATCGTTGCTTATAAAGGTGTTGACAATGCTCACGAAGACAATCTCGCCTTGAACGTAATGATGAATCTGATAATGAACGGCGCAACAGGTATCTTGGATAAAGCTATGGTTAACAACGAGATTATGGCTGCCATGATGATGCCTTTGTCGTTGGAAGACCACGGCGTTAATATTTTCTTATATGTTCCAAAACTTATTGGACAGTCGCATGAAGAAGCTGAAGCGATAGTGTTCGATGCTGTAAACAAAATTAAATCAGGCGACTTCAGCGAAGATTTAGTTGAAGCAGCAAAGACTACAATCTTAAAAGACAGACTTCAGAACTTAGCTGGCATCGATAATCTTTCATACGTCTTGATGGATTTGGAATCGAGAGGAATTACTTTTGAAGAATATGTTTCTGAGACAGATAAGATTAAGAATCTCACTAAGGAAGATATTGTCGCAGTAGCGAATAAATATTTCACAGAGAACCGTACCATCTTAAGATCAAGTATGGGATTCCCTGAAAAAGATAAGGTTGAGAAACCAAATTGGAAGGCTGTTGATGTTAAGAACACAGAGCTTAAATCAGAGTTTGCAAAACAGATTGAAGCACAGGAAGTGGCTGAAGTTCAACCTCAGGTCCTAGAATTTGGTAAAGATGTAATCATTGAAAAAGCTAACGACGCTTTCACAATGTATTCTTCAAAGAATCCATATAACAACATTTTCAATATGACGATTACTTACCATCACGGTTTGATTAACAATCCTGATTTAGACAACGCTATAAGTTTATGGTCGGTACTCGGCACAGAATCAAAGAGTTTTGAAGAATTAGAACTCGAATTGCAAAAGATGGGAGCGTCTATCTACGTTAACGCAGGTAATGGAGCAACAGTGTTGACAATCTCTGGTTTTGAAGAAAATTTGGATAAGATTTTAGCAATCTGTGAAGATAAGGTCTTCAATGCAAAATACGACGCAAGCAAACTTAACATCTTGATTGACGCTGACAAAATGAACAGAAAGACCGACAAGACGTCTCCTGACACATGGAGCAGCGCCTTGAATCAGTATGTTCTCTATGGCGAGAATTCAAATTATCTCAACAATACAGATATTGAGAAATGGGCAAAACGCAGCGGTGAAGAAATCCTCAACGATTTCAAAGAGATATTTAATTACTGCGGAGATATAACTTTCAATGGAAACCTTGATACAAAAGAAGTTATCGCTTCTTTGAATTCTCATAACCTTATAAAGAACGACGCGATTAAGGCAGAGAAGAAGATAAATGTTCCTCAAGAACAAAGCAAGAATATCGTCTATTTCGCTCATAACAAGAAGTTTAGACAAAGCAATATCAGAATGTATGTTCCTGGCGAGAAATTGAATGAACAAGAACAAGCCTTGTCGAATGTCTTTAACAAATATTTCGGTACAGATATGTATTCGATTGTCTTCCAAGAAATAAGAGAGTTACGTTCTTTAGGATATACTGCATATTCATATTATCACTACGATTATCTCAACAGATATCCAGGTTATCAATTCGCTTACGTCGGAACACAATCCGACAAGACCAATGAAGCTGTCGATGCAATGAGAGCTCTTATCGTTGACATGCCAGAGAAGATGGAGAAATTCGACACTTCAAAAGAGGCGCTCATCATGTCGAGAGCAGCGGATTACATCATGCCAGGCAATATGCCTTCAAGTGTAAAATCGTGGATTGAAATGGGTTACGACCACGATCCAAGAATCGAAACAACAAACTACATCAAAGAGACATCATACGATGACATTGAGAAATTCTATCAAGACAAAGTCCAGGACAGACCTATCGTCATTATGATTGTCGGCAATAAGAAAGATGTCGATATGAAGGCGTTGGAAAAATACGGCGAGGTGAGAATGGTGAAATTTGATGAGATTTATAAATAAGACGAAATCCAAAGAGACGCAACAATTACATATTGTTAATTTTTTTAGGTGTAATTGGTACGTCTCTACAAGTCCAAATGTCTTACAAACAAAAGTCGCTGCTTCAATCGAGGCAGCGACTTTTTTATTTAGAGATTTATGAATTTCTCAGATTTTCAGTTTTTTAAAATTCTCAGATTCTATTTAAAAGCTCTTTCTAAATCTTGAGATACGTTGATCATAAAGTCGCCCATTCTTTCCATCTCATTGACGATATCCATGTAATAGACGCTTGTCTGATAGTTTTTGCTTCCGTTTTCGATGTCTTCGATTTCAGCATCGCGGAGGTTGTTTCTGAGACTGTTGATGCGGTCTTCAGCGTTGTATGCGTTGGAAATCTCGGAGAGCGCGCTGTTTTTGGCAGCGTTAAGATTCTCAATCATAACGTCGTATGCGTTGAGGATATAATCAGCCATATTGTTGAGTTTCTTGATAGTCTCAGCATCGAATTTCTTGTTGTGGATATTCTTTCTAGAAAGAATGCGGCTTATTGTCTCGCCAGAGTCGCCCAACGACTCGAGTTCGCCGATTATCTTGTACAAAGCCTTGACTTTTACAGAGGTACTTTGGCTTATTTCCTCTGCAGAGAGCGCGTTAAGGAAAACAGCTATTTCGTGTTCGATGCGGTCTGCAATTTCTTCATATTTAACGAGTTTCTCTCTCAATGTTTCAAATTTATCGCTGTCGTTTTCGTTGATAGCGTCTTTAGCGTAGAGCATTCCGTTCTTTGAGATCTGAGCGAAATGGATTATCTCGTCGAGTGCTTGTTCTGATGCGAGTTCTGGCGTTGCCATAGGACCTGCGGAGATATATTTGAGACGGAAATTCTCGTTCTCTTGATTCTTCGATTCCTTGATAATAGTGCATACAATTTTCTCTATAACAGGAATTAACCATATAAGAATGAGTGTGTTGATTGTGTTGAAGAGAGTGTGCAGCATTGAAAGTCCGTAGAGCGCTGCTGTCTGTGAGTCGCTCTGTAACATATTGCCGTCGGCGTCTTTAGATACTTCAACGACGAAGCCTTCTGAAGCAGGATTCGGCACGCCGAAGAGATTTTCTGTTATGAAACCGATGAATCTAAGGAAGAATGGGAAGGTGATGAGCGCCCAAATCACACCGAATACGTTAAATACGGTGTGAGCCAACGCTGATCTCTTGGCGGAGGTGTTACCGACGGCGGCTGCTATATTAGCTGTGATTGTAGTACCGATGTTTTCACCAAGAACCATAGCACAAGCCATGTCGAATCTAATCCATCCCATATTTAACATGATGAGTGTCAAAGCCATCGTTGCGCTCGATGATTGTAATACGAGTGTTAATATTGTTCCAAACAAAAGGAATATTATGACAGATCCGAATCCGTGACCTTGCCAGCCTTGAATGAATGAAAGAACTTCTGGAGTTTGTTGTAAGTCAGGGACGGAGTTTTTCATTAGAGAAAGACCTAAGAAGAGGAGTGAGAAACCTACGATAAGTTCGGAGATGTTTCTTCTTTGGCTTTTCTTTGAGATTGACATGATGAAACCCAACGCCATCAGCGGAACTGTGAGGATAGAGATGTCGGCTTTGAAACCGAGCCACGACACTAACCAAGCTGTCACCGTAGTACCGATGTTGGCGCCCATGATGACGCTGATAGCTTGTGCTAAGGTAAGAAGTCCTGCATTGACGAAGCTGACTACCATGACGGTAGTGGCGCTCGACGATTGTATTACTGATGTGATTCCTAAACCGGTGAGTACACCTTTGAAAGGATTAGATGTCATTGCTGACAGCAAGCCGCGGAGTCTATCGCCAGCTGCTTTTTGTAAGCCGGAACTCATTAAATTCATTCCGTAGAGGAACATACCCAATGCTCCTAATAATGTGAAGATTTGTAATATACCCATTTTTAAAGTTTATTGTTTATTGTTAATAGTTTAGAGTAGTTATAAAGTTGGAGGTTGTGAGTTGAAAGTTTATTAATTAACTCACATTTAGAGACGCAGCAATTACAGTTTAATAATATATAGGTGTAATTGATGTGTCACTTTCAATTCTTTATCAAATAATTAGTTTTCCGAGACTTATCAGGCGATGAGTTGGTTCGGAAGATAGGGATTGTTTTAATGTAGATTTGTTGATTATACAATAAGACACTTTTTCGAAAGCTGTCTTATTAACTTTTAATAGGTATGAAAGATGACGCTGGCTATTGTCGCGTCGTAATGTGCTTTTGTTTAAGGATTGTGAGTTTGTGAAGTTGATTAGTTGTGCGTTGCACGAATCTGGAAAATCTGTTGAGAGCGATTCTGTCTCTGCAGCAAGTTGTTTAATCAATTCTGGGATATTATCTTTCGGCGAAACCATTTCACCTTTGCAATATAAGATAGCAAAGAGTGTGATAATGAGTATTATATATTTCGACGATTTTTTCATCTTCTTGCCACAAAGATAAGGAAAAATCTTGATGTTTTTACATTAATTTTTTAGGTTTATGGAAAAAATAATGATGATATTTTCATCTCATTTTTCTTCAAAAAATCTTTAGTCTTTGGCCTTTGTCATTACTCTTTTTCTTATCTTTGTAAGATAATATTAAGGAAACCAATGAGCAAATCTAAAGAACCTTCTTATATCCCGCCTTTTACGGTGACAGATGAAATAACATCTCTTGTTGCAGAAATTGCTGAGATGTTGGGTAAGATGAATGTTAATGATGAAAAATTATCCGCTCCTATGTTGCGGAAACAAAATCGTATTAGAACAATTCATTCTTCGTTGGCAATTGAGAATAATTCTATGACAATAGAGCAGGTGACAGCCATTATGGATGGTAAGAGAGTTTTGGGTGCACCTGATGAAATAAAGGAAGTAACAAATGCTATTGATGCTTATAACCTTCTTTTTGAATTAGACCCGTATAAAGAAAAGGATCTTCTTAAAGCACATGGCATAATGACTTCTGGATTAATCAAAGAGAATGGTAAATATCGTAGTGACGGTGTTGGTGTATTCGACGGACAAAGGTGCATTCACATGGCACCTCCTCCAACGCGTGTTCCATATCTTATTCGAGATTTGTTGTTGTGGGTGAAAAGTACTAAAGTACATCCTTTAATTCGTAGCTGCGTGTTTCATTATGAGTTCGAGTTCATTCATCCGTTTTCTGATGGTAATGGCAGAATGGGACGTTTGTGGCAAACATTGTTGCTAATGCGCTGGAAACCATTATTTGCGTGGCTTCCTGTAGAGACAATCGTTAAGGAATATCAGCAAGATTATTACAAAGCTATTGCTCTGTGCGATAAAAAAGGTGATAGTACAATCTTTATTACTTTTATGCTTAAATGTATCCTTTCTTCTTTGAATGAAATGTATGAAAGTAACCAGAAAAGTAACCAGAAAAGTAACCAGAAAATCCTTAACGCCCTCACTGCTAATCCTAAGATAACAATTAAAGAATTGCAAGATTTGATAGGATTATCGGAGAGTGGTGTTAAAAAAGTTTTACGCCAACTTAAAAATGATGGTTTGATATCAAGAGTTGGAGGCGCCAAAGGAGGTCACTGGGAAGTTCTGTGAAAAATCTTGGAAAAGTGGCAAAATTATATTACTCTCTTCCTCCTCCTAATGCGTGATACAATGAAATAACACTTTGTATCTCAATAAATTTATCGTTAGTTCCTGTGAGCTCTGCTTGCAAGAGATTCTTTTGCGCTGTCAATACTTCAAGATAATCGGCTTGTCCGTTTTTCATAAGAAGCTGCGTATTCATGACGGCTCCTTTTAAATACATAATCTGTAACTTGTCGCTGTCCAATCTCTTACGTGCTGTCTGCCACGATACTAATGCGTTGTTGGCTTCCGTTCCTGCGTCTAACAATGTCTGCTTGAAATTAAGCAAGGCTTCTTGTTGTTGCGACTCGCTAATCTTCAGTCTCGCTTTGTTCTTTCCTTGATTGAAGATAGGCTGCATCAAAGAGCCTACTGCGTTGAAGATCCAATCGCCAGGATTACCAATGTTTCCGCTAGTTCCTGACCAGCCTGCATTGCCGCTTAAAGTGATGCTAGGGTAGAAGTATGAACGTGCTACATTAGTGGCGTAATATGCTTCAACTAATTGATATTCTGCTTGTCTTACGTCAGGACGGTTGATGAGACTCGAAAGTGGAAGTCCCATTAATAATGTGTCTGGAAATATTTGCTCTGACAAAACGCCGCGTTCTAATTCTTGTGGCACGAGTCCTAATAATGCAGATAACGAATTTTCTTGTTCAATGATACGTTCTTGTAATGTTAAAATAGAAGCTTCGACATTGACTTTGTTAGCCTTAGCTTGAAGAACAGCAGCCTCGTTGGTCTTTCCGGCTCTCTTTAATGCCGACAATGTTCTGATGTTTTCTTCCCAAGTCTTGAGTGTTCTCTTGCTGATGTCCAATTGTTCATCGAGCATAAGGAGCGTGTAATATGAGTCGGCGATTGTTGCTATGAGCTGGGTTTCAACGGCTTGTTGGTATGCTTCTGTTGATGCCAATGCTGCTTTTGCTCCTTCTTTTGTGTTATGAAGTTTTCCAAATATGTCTAATTCCCATGATGCGGTAGGAGTGAGGCTGTAATTGAAACCGTTGCTGTTTGCGTTGGCT
Organism: Bacteroidales bacterium; assembly: GCA_017466405.1. Taxonomy (GTDB): domain Bacteria; phylum Bacteroidota; class Bacteroidia; order Bacteroidales; family F082; genus Limimorpha. The sequence continues at coordinate 117,205 of JAFTUF010000030.1, read as the reverse complement.
TGTGCCGTAAATGAGATATTGGGATAAAATGCTAATTTAGAACTCTTTAGCGTAGTCTCAGCTTGTTCTACTTTCAAACGTGCTATCTCTAAATCGGTATTGTTTTTCAAACCTACTTCAATCCAATCTTGAAGAAGTGTGTCGACAAACAATTCTCTCCATGTGAGTGAAGCTATTGATTCATAGTCATCTGCTGAAGGGATTCTGTTATATAGACTGTCAACGAAAGTGATGTCGGGACGTTCGAAGTCTTTATAAAGACTACAGCTGTTTGTCGCGATGACGAGTAATAATATAATAGGGATTAATATCTTTTTCATGATTCTAACTCCTTGTTTCTTTGAGGCATTACTTTTTCTTCTATGTTTCTAAAGATGATGAATAAGACTGGCACGACAAACAGAAGTGCTATCGTTCCGATGAGCATTCCGCCTACTGTACCAACTCCGATTGAGATGTTGCCGTTAGCGCCTACGCCAGTGGCGAACATCATTGGTAGCATACCGAATACCATTGTCAATGAAGTCATTAAGATAGCTCTTAATCTAGCCTTCGCTGCCGACATGGCTGCCATTGGTATCGACATTCCTTCTGCTCTTCTTGCTGAAGCGTATTCTGTAATCAAAATTGCGGTCTTTGCTAACAATCCTATCAGCATCAAAAGTCCGATTTGTAAGTAGATGTTGTTCTCTAATCCGAACATATTGGCGAATAAGAAACTACCTGCAAGTCCAAACGGTACTGACAAGATAACCACGATAGGTATGAAGATGCTTTCGTATAAAGCGCAAAGTATCAGGTAGATGAATACGATACATATAACAAATATTATCGCTGTTGAGCTTCCTGTTGATGCTTCTTCTCTCGACATTCCGCCGAATTCATAACCGTAGCCTGCTGGCAAATATTCGTCGGTGACTTCTCTCACAGCTTGAATTGCCTCGCCTGATGAATATCCTGCCGCTGCTTGTCCGTTGATTTGTATTGATGAGAAGAGGTTGAAACGTGAGATTGATTGCGGTCCATAGACGCGTGTCAATGTAACGTATTGTCCTATAGGCGACATCTCTCCGTTTTTGTTGCGTACGAACATATTGTTGAGCGATTCTGTGTCGAGACGATGTTCTGCGGATGCTTGTACCATGACGCGGTATAATTTTGAGAATCGGTTCATATTTGAAGCGTAACTTCCGCCTACATAACCCGCCATAACATTCAAAACATCACCAGGGGAGACGCCGTTACGTTTACATCTTGCAGCATCGACTTCCAAAAGATATTGCGGATATTTAGTATCGAAAGATGTTGATGCTCTGCTGATTTCTGGTCTCTCGTTTAAGGCAGCGATGATGTCGTTGGTGATTTTCTGTAAGTCTTCGAGTTTGCCGCCTTTCTGGTCTTGGATATGAACTTCAAAACCGCTACTTGCTCCGTATCCAGGAATCATACCGCGGGTGAAGACAATTATCTTTGCCGAAGTGATGTCGGATGTCTTTGCATAGATATCTTCCATTACATAGTCGATATTGTCTTCTATTTCAGGACGTTGATCCCAAGGCTTGAGACGTATGGTGAAACCTCCGCATGAAGGACCTGCGCCGCTCATCATTCCGTAACCTGTTGTATAAGAATATGATTCAATCTGTGGAATCTCGTCTAAGCGTGATGCTATCAATTCCATGACGCGCACTGTCTCTCCTAAGTTGGTTCCTGGAGGTGTCTGAACGTCAATGTTTATTGAACCCATATCTTCTTTTGGAACGAGACCTGTCTTTGTGTGCTCGAGCATATAGAAAAGTCCTCCGAGAGCAACGATGACTAATATCACCGACAACCATTTGTTTTTAAACATGAAGAGGACGCCTTTTTGATATTTCTTGACAACGCCTTGGAAACCAGCATCGAAGACAATGTGGAAACGTGTTGAGAACGACATGCTTCCGTCTTCTCTTATGACGTAAGGCTGCATCAATAACGCGCACAATGCCGGACTTAATGTGATGGAGTTGATGAGTGAGATACCTACAGCGACGGCCATCGTAAGACCGAATTGCGTGTAGAATGTACCTGTCGTTCCGCCCATGAAACATACTGGGATAAACACCGCCATGAATACGAATGTAGTAGCAATCAATGCGTTGGAGATGCCTTGCATAGCATCGATGGTTGCTTTGTATGGTGATGTGTAACCTGCGTCGAATTTGGCTTGTACTGCCTCAACTACAACGATTGCATTGTCAACGACAGTACCGATGACGAGCACCAAAGCGAAGAGTGTAATCATGTTGAGACTGAATCCCGCTACCATCAAGAATGCGAATGTTCCGATGAGCGACACCACAATTGCAATTGCTGGGATGAAGGTGGAACGGAAACTCTGTAAGAATATATAAACGATTAAGATAACTAAGATAACCGCCAATATGAGTGTCTCGATGACGTTGTCGATAGAAGCATCCAAGAAGTCTTTGGTACTCATCAAGTCAACGATTTCGATTCCTTTAGGTAATGTCTTACGAATCTCTTCCACTTCCTTGTCGATGGCGTCGATGATTTCATTGGCGTTGGAACCTGAAGTCTGAGAAATCATCAATGTTGTTCCAGGATGTCCGTTTACTTTACCGATATAGTCATAGCTTCTTGAACCTAATTCTACTGTTCCTACGTCTTTGAGCCTTAATAAAGTACCGTCGTTATCGGCGCGAATGACCATATTGGCGTAGTCTTCTTCTTTGTCGTAGCGACCTCTATATTTTAAGGTATAACGGAAAGTATTCTCGGAATCTGCGCCGAGAGTTCCTGTCGCAGCCTCGAGATTTTGTTCTGCTAAAACAGCTGTGATGTCGGAAGGTATCAGAGAATATTTCGCCATCTTGGCTGGATCTAACCAGATACGGAGTGAGTAGTCGGCACCTCTGACATCGACTTCACCGACGCCAGCGATACGTGACAGACGTGGCTCGATATTGATTTTTAAATAATTGCTTATGAATCTCTCGTCGAAAGAATCGTCTGGACTATATACAGCGAGAACTTTAATACGGCTTGTCTGTCTTTTCTTAACGGAGACACCGCTACGAGTTACCTCTGCAGGCAATAAACCTTGCGCCGATGCGATACGGTTCTGAACGTTGACTGTCGCCATGTCGGCGTTCGTTCCTTGACGGAAATAAATCTGAATGTTGGCGGAGCCGTTGTTGTTAGCCGATGATGTCATATACATCATGTCTTCCACACCGTTGATGGCTTCTTCCAAAGGCACGACGACGCTGTTCTGAACGGTCTCGGCATTAGCTCCGGCGTAGTTCGCTGACACGCTTACGGTAGGTGGTGCAATCTCTGGAAACTGCTCGACAGGAAGTCCGACGAGACAGATGAGACCTAATAATACTATTATCACAGAGATGACACCGGCGAAAATAGGTCGGTCGATGAATGTCCTGATATTCATAATCAATTACCTCCTTCTTCTTCAGACCCAATCTCGTTCCCGTTCCCGTTCTCGCTCCCGTTCCCGTTCCCAGTCTTAATAGTAGCGCCTTCGCGGACGAGACCTGCGCCTTCTGCGATGATGACGTCGCCGACTTCGAGTCCGCTTTCTACGATATAATCGATACCGTTGTTACGAGGCATGACGGTGATGGCTGCTGAATGTGCTTTGCCGTCAATGACTTTATAAACGAAAATCTTTTCTTGTAATTCAAAGGTGGCTGTCTGTGGTATGACGATGCAGTCTTCGTGTGATGTTGGGATTATGACTGTTCCGCTGCCGCCGTCGCGTAAGAGACGGTCTGGATTTGGAAATACTGCGCGGAAACTCACGGCACCTGTGCTGGCACTGATGGTTCCACTCACAGCATTGATTTTGCCTTTGTGGTTGTATGTCTTGCCGTTACTCATGACTAACTCGACAGGTGGCATATTCTTGATGGCTTCTTTTAAAGATCCATATTCTTGAATCAAGTCGAGCATCTGATTTTCAGCCATAGAGAAATAAGCGAAAATCTTGCTGTCGTCGGAGACAGTTACCAAAGGTTGGCTTATGTTGCTGTTTACCAATGCGCCGACGCGATAAGGTATCATAGAAGCGACGCCGTTAACAGGCGACTTTACCATAGTATAAGAAAGGTTGTTGTACGCGCTGTTTTTCTCTGCTTTTGCCAATGCAAGTTTAGCTTCAGCTTCGGCGAGGTCGTTCTGTGCTGTCATCAGCTCGAATTCTGAGACGACATCCTGTTCGAAGAGTTCTTTACTACTTTCCAAAACTAACTGAGCAGTAGAGAGATTTGCCTCCGCGCTCATCACGTTGGCAGATGCAATTTCGTAGGCTGCCTTGTATGGAGTCTGGTCGATGACGAAGAGGGTAGAGTCTTTGCGGACAAAATCGCCTTCGTTGATACGAATGTCTGTAATCATGCCGCTGACCTGAGGACGCACCTCGACAGTCTGGCATCCGTTTATGGTAGCGGCGAAACCGCTTCGCAAGACTTGGTTGCTTTTCTCGACGGTGAGAGTTTTATAAATAGTTTCAGCTTTCTTCTGAGGAGCGACTTGCTCTTGACATGAAGTCAAAGACAAACCGATAATTCCAATAAAAAATAATTTTCTTAACTTGCCTAAATTACTCATTTTCAATCTTAATTTGTTGTTGTTTTTCTGTATTGAACTGAAAGTCACATGTCGAGGATTTTCAGTGTGGCTAGTGGCTCAAAGCTCATAGCACAAGGCTATTAATTCAACGACAAATTTACGAAATATTTTACGAAGAATAAAAAAAAGATTTGACGTTTTTGGAAGAAAAAATCGATAAAAGATTTGGTAAAAAAACGCATAGATTTTTTTCTTGACATAGTTTGATAAAAGGTTTAACTTTAAACTTTGATAGCAGTGAACAATGAGCCACGAGCTCTGAGCAATTCGAAATGCTCACTGCTCACAGCCCATAGCTCACCGCAAAAAAAATATTAGTGCCAATTCGTGTCAATTCGTGGACAAAAAAAACAATCAATTCGTGGACAACCCACAATCAATTCGTGGACGGAACTCAAACCACAAATCAACACGAATCAACACGAAAAAAATTATTAGTGCCAATTCGTGTCAATTCGTGGACAAAAAAACAATCAATTCGTGGACAAAAAACAATCATTTCGTGGACAGAACTATCACCGTAATCTCTGGTTTAGTGCCGATTCTGGCTTTCATCAGTGTCTCTCCCAAACCAATGTTGACGTAAAGATATTGGTTCTCGTGGCGGAACAGTCCTGCCACTTCCTTGAAGATGAACGATGAAGGCGACCATCCTAAGATGGAAAACTGCATGGCGTGGGTGTGTCCTGATAACATTAAGTCGATTGCGGGAGTGTCTTTCACCTCTAACTCCCAATGTGTTGGGTCGTGACTTAAAAGTATCTTATATCTTCCGTCGGCGCCCAGCATGGCTTTCTGAAGACTGCCGTAAGATAGGAACGACCTGTGCGTTGAGATATTCTCGACTCCTATTAATGATATTGTGTCGTTGCCACGAGTCAAAGGGACGTTTTCGTCTAAAAGCAGATTCCATCCCATATCTTCCTGACGCTGCTTTAGTTCCGCAACATATTGCCACTGAATGGAATCGGGAAAGTTGCTGTATGCACTATAGTCGTGGTTGCCCAAGATGGAAAACACGCCGTCTTTGGCTTTTATCTTCGACAGAATTTCTTCTAAGTTGTCCAATTCCCAAGGCCCGTATGAGACCAAGTCGCCGGTAAAAACAACGATGTCAGCGTTTTGAGCGTTTATCTCATCGACGAATTTCTGTAAAGTCTTGCTTCTGTTTTTGAAAGAATGAAGATGTAAATCAGATATTTGAACGATTTTATAACCGTCAAAGGAAGCTGGAATCTTCTCGCTTTCTATCTCAACGTTTGTGACCTGACATTGGTTTCTCTCGATAAGAATTCCGTAAGCGAATAGGAGAGGAGCGATGAGCGTGAACCACAGACCTTTCTTGAAAAACGATTTGAATTTCTTCCCGAATAATGTCGCTACTAACGACACCAACGCTACAATCAATGCAACGACTAACATCGCGAAAGCGACGATTATTATGTTGGCTATTATTTCTATTAGTGTTACCATAAAGGAATTTACAATTAACAATTTACAATTTATAATTATAACTGTTGCAAAGGTAAGATTTATTTCTATAGATGTACATTCTTATAGATTGTCAATTTTAAATTTTCAATTTGGACGTATGCAATACGTCCCTACAATTTTCAATTTTCAACTTTCAACTTTCAATTTTCAATTTTCAACTTTACGAGATACGTCCCTAAATTATCGTGGACAAACTCTGTTGACTGTTGTCCGTTGTCTGTTGACTTTTTTTTGGCGTTCCTGCTATCGCCGTCGGGCTTTCCGCTATATCTTTGCTCGCTAATCTATCCCCGCTCCCAACACCCATTCCCGCACCCAAATCCCGTTCCCGCTCCCAAATCCCGCTCCCGCTCCCAACACCCGTCCCCGCACCCAACCCCCGTCCCCGCTAAAGCTCGCAAAGGATGCCGCTCCAATCCCTAACGCGAAGGGCGCTGCTTTTAAATAATTTCTACTCGTATTATTGAGTCTTGAAGATTCCTTTTATTTGGTAGCAATCCTGTAGAGACGTATCAAAATTCGACAGAATTTTGCTGCGTCTCAATCAAATTCGACAGAATTTTGCTGCGCCTAATAGATATAAAAAATGAGATCCTAGGTAGAATCTCATTTTATTATATTATTGATTTATAGAATCATTGATGATTGTCTCTCAATAAATCATTCACAGTCTTGACAGGATTGAATGTTATGATTGGCACTTCGACGAATATGTTAATCCAGTCTGCCATGGCACCATTCCATAATCCAGGCAATTCCAACGCTTTAAGTTCTTTGCCGTCTTTAGACTTCTGTGAGATAAATCCTGTGTTGTAATCGATGAAGTCGTTGAGGTCGAAGCTGTCGCCTTTGAAATCTTGTGTGGCACAGACCAAATCGACAGGGTTGAAGTGTGTCGCCGACTGGAAGATGGCTTCTTGTTTCTCATCTTTATGATTCATCTGTGATGACTCGACTATTTGTAATGATATTTCGTCGTTGCTGTTTCTCACCCAATAAGGACCGCCGCCTGGCTCACCTTCGTTTTTCACCATACCGCATATTCTCATCGGACGGTTTAGCTTACCATAAAGGAAGTCAATCTTTTCTATCTCGTTGTATGTCTTATAATAAATAGGTATGTCTATCATTAACTTTTCCTTGGCGAAGGCGGCAATCATATCTATCTCATCATTTGCTAGACAACCTTCGTCTAATAAGTTAAGGTATTCAAATTGTTGTTGTTGTAATTTAAAAAGATAACCTCCTAATACTTTCTTATAATCGTATGTCGTTTGTTTCAATCTGTCAGGAACTACGTTATCAATGTTCTTTATGAAAATTATTTCCTTATGTAAGTCGTTGAGATTCTGTATCAGAGCGCCGTGACCTCCAGGACGGAAGAGAAGGCTGCCGTCGCTATTACGGAATGGCTCGTTGTTCATATCGACAGCGATGGTGTCTGTTGAAGGTTTCTGTACAGAATAACTGATGTCGTAACGTATTCCGAACATTTCTTCGCATCTAGGAACGACTTCGTCAACAGTTTTTTTGAATATGTCGAGATGTTCTTGTGAAACGGTGAAATGTAACTGAGCAACGATGCCGTCTTCTGTCTCTGCTGTGCTGTATTGAGCAGCTTCAACCAAATGTTCTTCAAAAGCAAAACGTGAAATCTCTTTGTATCTGTGGAATTTAAGTAAGGCTTTAGGAAGTTTGCCATAACCGAGACCTTCATTTTCAAGCAGAAACTCCGCTATCTCGACAAGACGGTTTTCTTGTATCAAAGTGTCTATCTCTTTTCCGTTCTCCGCCATCTTTGCTTTCAAATCCTCATAAAAGGCAAACTCTTTGATACTTAGAAAGAAATTCTCGATGGAGTCGGGTTTTATATTTTCCTTTCTCAAAAAATCTGATGGTATTTCCTTGCCTTTATATTCCTCGACGAAAGAGTAAATGTTTTTAAACATACGGCTTGCGGCTCCCGACGCAGGTATGAACTTCAGAATATCATAATATTGTTTATCTTCATCGAACTGTTTTATAAGTTCTTGAACTTCAGCTTCGCTGAATCTTATTATGCCATTGCCGATTGTTGCTGGAGCAATCAAATCGCTGAATGGGAATCCCGTTTTAAATTGATTTACCTGTCGTTCAACTTGCTCTGTTGAGATATTTAACTTTTCAAGTTGTTGCTTGTCGTTGTTTGTGAGAGTTAACATAATCATCGTTTTTTAAAGAACATCACAAAGTTATAAATTATTCTTAATTATTTCAAAACAAATGAAGAAAAAAATTGTATATATTTGCAACGATGATTGGCAGATGTCAAAAGTCTCAAATGTAGAGACGTACTAATTACACCTACGTAAATAAACAATATGTAATCAATGCGTCTCCAACTGAAGTTAAAAGTTTTTTAGAATTATAAACGCAAAATATTGTAAAAATGATTAACAAGAAATTAGAAGACGCTATCAATGCGCAGATAAATGCTGAGTTATGGTCGGCTTATCTTTATTTGTCGATGGCAACAAATTTCCATGCACAAGGTTTAGGCGGTATCGCTAACTGGTTTGAAGTTCAGTTTAAAGAAGAACAAGACCACGCCATGATATTCTATAACTACTTGGTTTCACGTGGAGGTCGTGTAGAACTTAAGGCTATTGACGCTGTCAAGACAGAATGGGCTTCACCATTGGAAGCTTTTGAAGATACACTTCAACATGAACAAAAAGTTACATCTTTAATCAATGACATCAATGCTTTAGCTGTTGAGTTGAAAGACTATGCAACACAAAATCGTCTTGTATGGTTCATCGACGAACAAGTTGAGGAAGAAGAATCAGCTCAAAAGATGATCGACAGTCTCCGCATGATTAAAGACAATCCTTACGCAATCTATATGTTCGACAAGGAATTAGCAGCAAGAACATATACACAGGCATCACCATTGGCAACAGCTGCTGAGTGATGATTTAGTCCATAAATCAATACGAATTCTGCACGAAATTTTTTTGTGTATATTTTGTGCGATTCTTGCGAGATATAATAAAGCCCGATTTTGGTCGGGCTTTAGTTGTTCTAAACAATTATTAACGTAAATCTTATAATTTATTAGCAATTACGTTAAAAATTGTTAAAATCAGAATTTTCTCCGTTAAATCTCTTGACAAATGCATGTTAAAACTATTATTTTTGAAGAAAAAATGATTGTGATTTGTTAGTAAAATTACTATCTTTGCAAAATGTCGGAGGAGGAAAATTGTGGAGAAGTTAAAGACTAAGACGGTTATTAAGATACTGGAGGCGGATGGTTGGTATTTTGTCAGACAGAAAGGTAGTCATAGGCAATATAAACATCCAACGAAAAAAGGGACGGTTACTATTAATGGCAAGATGAATGACACTCAAGATCAAGAATTATTAATAAGTATATTTAAACAAGCTGGATTAAGATAATATGAATAAGATTTTGGTTAACATTGTATGGAATGATAATTATGGAGCATATTCTGATGAAGTCCCGGGTTGTGTCGCAACAGAGACGACTATTGATGGCGTAAAAGAAGCCTTTAAATCTGCTTTGGAATTCCATATCGAGGGTTCAGATTATGAAGATTTGCCGCAATGTCTCAAAGAAGATTATGAATTGGAGTTTGAACTTTCTGTATCAGCATTGCTTCATTATTATGACAAGATTCTAACTAGAGCTGCATTAAGCAGAATTACGGGTATCAATCAGAGACAGTTGGGACATTATTTAAGCGGTTACAGAAATCCGCGAAAAGACAAAAGAGAAATAATTATCAAAGGATTGCATAAAATAGGTGAGGAGTTATTGAATGTGAGATGATGCTTGTCTGTAGAGGACTTGTTAATTATCCCAAATATATCAAGAACGATAAAGCCCGATTTTGGTCGGGCTTTAATTTTATGATAAATTTAATATCTTGATATCATTTCTTTCTCAAAATTATTTTTTCCACTTTCAAACCAAGTGGTTCCAAAGGATAACATCTTTCTGCCAAGTCGAGGCGGAAGGTGTTGTATCCTTTTTTGAGGTTCATCTTTCCTGCGTATGAAGTCTGTACCATTGGGTCAACGCCTGGCAATGTGTGCTCAATGACTTGGTCGCCACATTCAAATGAATATTTCTTGTCGAGATATTCTGGAATATAAACGATGAAAATATCGTAGTTTCCTTCTTCGGTGACATCGATTTGCCATGAACGCCATGAATCTACTTGTGTACTCATATATCCTGTTCCATCGATTGCTGCGTGCATTATGCCGTTAGCTTCTGTCAATTCAAAAGCTCCGTTTTCCGATTTCACGACAGGAACTTCTTTATAGCTGACTTCTATTTTATTTAAGGTGTCAGGATGTTGTGCGAGGAAGTCGCCGATTTTTGTCAACACTTCTTTTTCGTATGGGATGACGTTACCCATTCCGTCAGGGCCGATGTTGAGCAAGAAAACTCCGCCGTGACGTACTGTGCTGAATAATCTTCCTAACTGAGCAGCGACTTGTTTGTCAACGTCTGGACGATTAATCCATGACTTATAACCCCATGTTCCGTACATAGAAGCAGGGTTGTCCCAGAAGATGTTTTCGTAACCAGCAACGTCGCCATTGTCAGGTAAAGTCATATAGTCGCCTTGGTTGTTCATGATTCTTCCGTTGATGATACAGTCTGGCTGGAGCGATTTCACTGTCTCGCGGAAACGTTTGCTTTGTTCTGGAGTCACGAGACCCATATCGAACCATAATGTGTTGATGTCGCCGTAATTGGTGAGGAGTTCAGTGACTTGAGCGACGATATAATCTTCAAGTTCAGGAGTTACTATTTCAAGGGGTGAATAAACTTGGTTTACGTATTCATGACATTTTGTTGTCGGATCTGGAGCAAGGCGTGGTATTCCGAGAGGATAGTGCCAGTCTGGAAGTGAATAATAGAGACCAAACTTCATTCCTTGACGTTGACAGGCTTCTGATAATTCTTTCACGACGTCGCGACCGAAAGGAGTAAAGTCAACGATATTATAATCAGTTGTCTCGGTGTGGAACATACAGAAACCGTCGTGATGTTTGGAAGTCATGACGATATATTTCATGCCGGCGTCCTTAGCGAGTTTTACTATCTCGTCGGCGTTGAAATCTTTAGGGTTGAATTGTTTAGCGACGGCTTCATATTCGTCGATTGGAATACGGGCATGGTTCATGATTTGTTCTCCGTAGAAAGGTATTTTCTCGCCTTTCCACCATCCTGCGAGTTCGGAGTAGATTCCGAAGTGGATGAACATTCCGAAGTGTTCGGAGCGCCATTCTTCCAAGGCTTTTTGTGTTATCTCATCGACGGTAGGATTTTCGGAAGACGAAGTCTCCATCTTATTTCCATTTTGTGAATTGGAAGAAGAATTGCATGACGACATAAAAAACATCGCTGCTAGAAGTACATAGATAATGTGTTTCATTATAAATTAGTGTTTGTTTAAAATAAGATTAACTTTTGGCAAAGGTAAGGATTTTTTTCTGTTTTCTAAATGGAAAAGGAAACGAAATTATTCATATTTTTGCTGACGTAGAATGCGGATATAGCTCAGTTGGCAGAGCGGAAGCTTCCCAAGCTTCAGGTCGCGGGTTCGAACCCCGTTATCCGCTCGAAGATGTTAAATAAAAAAGCCTCCGAAATAATATCAGAGGCTTTCTACTTATGAAGTGATTTATTCTAATTATTCACCTTTAGCTTCTTGAGCTTCCATTTTTTCTTTCAATTCTGCGAAAACGTCTAAGTCGCCTAAAGTAGTGCGTTCAACATTGTCGTTGATTTGTTTTACAGTGCGTTTTGTTGATTTTGCAGCTTTTTCTTTAGCTTCTGTTTCAACTTCGCGGTCAGCAACTACTTTGTCTTCCCAAATACGTGAATGGGAGAGGATGATCTTCTTGTTTTCTTTTGAGAATTCGATAACTTTGAAGTCGATTGTTTCGTCCATCTTAGCATTTGAGCCGTCTTCTTTCTTGAGGTGACGGTTTGGACAGAAACCTTCAACGCCGTAAGGTAATGAAACTACAACACCTTTATCGCTTGAGCTGATGATTGTACCTTGTTGAATTGAACCTACTGTGAAGATGCTTTCGAAAACATCCCATGGGTTTTCTTCAAGTTGTTTGTGGCCTAAGCTGAGGCGGCGGTTTTCTTCATCGACGTCGAGAACGACTACTTCGATAGTATCACCGATCTTTGTGAATTCTGCTGGATGTTTGATTTTCTTTGACCAGCTGAGGTCTGAGATGTGGATCAAGCCATCAACGCCTTCTTCGATTTCTACGAAGATACCGAAGTTAGTGAAGTTACGAACTGTAGCAGTTTGTTTTGAACCGATAGCGTAACGTTCTTTGATGTTTGCCCATGGATCTGGGATGAGTTGTTTCATGCCCAAAGACATTTTGCGTTCTTCGCGGTCTAATGTCAAAATCTTAGCTTGTACGTCGTCACCGATCTTCAAGAAGTCTTGAGCTGTACGTAAGTGTTGTGACCATGACATTTCTGAAACGTGGATTAAACCTTCTACGCCAGGAGCGATTTCGATGAATGCGCCGTAGTCAGCGATGACAACAACTTTACCGCTTACAACGTCACCAACGTTGAGGTTAGGATCTAAAGCGTCCCATGGGTGAGGAGTGAGTTGTTTCAAACCGAGAGCGATACGTTTCTTGTTATCGTCGAAGTCGAGGATAACGACTTTGATTTGTTCGTCGAGTTTAACGATTTCTTCTGGGTGGTTGATGCGGCCCCATGAGAGGTCTGTGATGTGGATCAAACCATCAACGCCACCGAGGTCGATGAATACACCGTATGAAGTGATGTTCTTCACGATGCCTTCGAGAACTTGACCTTTTTCAAGTTTACCGATGATTTCCATCTTTTGTTGTTCGATTTCATCTTCGATAAGAGCTTTGTGTGAAACAACGACGTTTTTGTATTCTTGGTTGATTTTAACAACTTTGAATTCCATGATGCTGTCAACGAATACGTCATAGTCGCGGATAGGTTTAACATCGATTTGTGAACCTGGCAAGAATGCTTCGATTCCGAATACATCGACGATTAAGCCACCTTTTGTGCGGCTCTTAACATAACCTTGAACGATTTCTTGTTTGTCGAAAGCTTCGTTAACGCGATCCCATGATTTCAAGATGCGAGCTTTTTTGTGTGATAAAACTAATTGGCCATTGATGCCTTCTTGGTTTTCTACGTAAACTTCGATCTTGTCACCAACTTTTAAGTTAGGATTGTGACGGAATTCTGCTACTGGGATAACACCATCTGATTTGAATCCGATGTTGACAACAACTTCACGTGATGTCTTACCAACAACTGTACCTTCAACGACTTCATGGTCAGCAATTTGACTCATTGTCTTTTCGTACATTGCTTCTAATTGCTTGCGTTCTTCTGACTTGTAGTTGTCAAATTTTTTGTGATCGCTGCTCCAATCGAAGTTTGCATCTGGAGTTGGTTTTACTCTTACTTGTTTTTCTGCTTTTTCAACAACGTTTTCGTTGATGATGTTTTGATTTTCGCTCATTTATTAAATGATTTTAATTTGTACTTAACAACTATTCCGAATAAGCGTTAAGGATTGTTAAACTTATTACTCTGTTTCAAATTATTGATATCTAATTGCTTAAATCAATTTCGGAATGAATCTGAAAACGTGTGCAAAGGTAATATTTTTTTCTTGAATAAACAACAGTTTTTTTATATAAATCTCAGAAATTCAGAAACTCATAATATCAGGACATTCAGATTAGAAATAATTATGTCGTGAACAAAATCTGTTGTCCGTTGTCTGTTGTCTGTTGACTTGAAAAATATTATATTTGCACCTTTAAATAATGTAATGTTATGTTTCTTAAACTATATCCCGAAAATCCCAATCCTCGTTATATAAAGATGATACTTGAGTGTCTTGAAAACGACGGCGTGATTATATTCCCGACAGATACTATTTACGGTATTGGTTGTAGTATTAATAGCAACAAAGCTCTCGAACGTATTGCAAGAATCAAAGGCATAAAGAAGGAGAAAGCTAACTTCTCTTTCATATTTCACGACCTAAGTATGCTGTCGGATTTTACGAGACCTATTAATAATGACGTCTTCAAAATGATGAAACGAAACCTTCCTGGTCCTTTCACTTTTATCGTCGAAGCTAATAATAATGTACCGAAACTTTTTAAGAATAATAAAAAAACTATAGGTATTCGTATTCCGGACCAACCTATAATTACTAACATAGTTCGTGAACTCGGATGTCCTATTTTGACGACTTCTATCGTAGATGAGGACGAAATTTCGGGATTTATGACCGATCCAGAGGAAATAAATGAGGTTTATAAAGACAAAGTTGATATAATTATAGACGGCGGTTTCGGAGATAAAGAAGAAAGCACTATTGTTGATTGTACTGAAAATGAAATAATTATAATTCGCGAGGGAAAAGGAATTTTGGATTGAAAAATTTTTTTTAATTTTTTTTGAAAAAATGTTGGAAGTGTTAAAAAATGTTGTACCTTTGCACTCGCAAACAAGAGGATGACTCGCTAGCTCAGTAGGTAGAGCATCACACTTTTAATGTGGGGGTCCTGAGTTCGAGCCTCAGGCGGGTCACCAAAACTAAGGGTTTCATTTGAAACCCTTTTTTTTGTTTCTGTCCACGAATGGATTTTTTATTTTTGTCAACGAATATACACGAATTAAACACGAATATTTTTTTATAATTTTAACATATAAACTTTCAACTTTCAGTTTTCAATTTTCAACTAAACTAAAATGAAGACTTTCATCATAAAAGGAAGAACATTGAACTGCGAGATAGTTCGCTCGCAGAGAAGAACTGTCGCCATTCAGATTCATCCCGACAAACGCATCGAATTGAAAGTGCCTCTCCTTTATAATATTGATGAAGTGGAACCTTTTCTCGTCAAACATCACAGATGGATATTCAATCGTCTAGATGCTCCTGAAAAGAAAACGCACGAGCCTAAGAAATATGTCGATGGCGAACTGCATTATTTCCTCGGAGAACAATATCCACTGAAAATTGAAGCTGCGACGAGAAATTCAGTTACGTTTATTAATGACGTTATTCACATATACTGTAGGGACGTATCACATACGTCCGTTGATATTTCGTTTCTGCTCGATAGCTGGTATTTTGAACAAGCACGTACGGTTTTTAAGAGATGCGCAGAACCTTTGATGAAACAGATAGAGAAATACAATGTCTTTCCTAAATCTTTTACGATAAAGAAGATGAAGACACGATGGGGAAGTTGTTCCTCGAAAGGAAGTATTAATTTAAATTTAGATTTGATAAAACTTCCAGAAGGCTGTATCAAAGCTGTAATCTTACATGAGCTATGTCATCTTGTTCACATGAATCACTCTAAAGAATTCTATGCCTTGATGACTGCGGAGATGCCCGACTGGAAGGTTTGGGATAAGCAATTGAAATTCTTATAATTAAATGGAAGTTTCTTTATATCACATATTAGGAATCATTTTGTCTGTCGTCTTGATAGAAGTAGTGGGAATTTTGTCGTCGAGGAAAGTGAAGACAGCTGCCGACTTCTCGCACGCGGGTGGTAAAGCGGGTACTTGGGTCGTCTGCGGCACCATTATGGGAACTTTGATTGGCGGACAATCGACTGTCGGAACGGCGCAGCTCGCTTTCACATACGGATTGTCGGCTTGGTGGTTTACTCTCGGCGCGGCACTAGGATGCGTTTTTTTAGCGATAGGGTATGTAATTCCTTTGAGAAGAAGCGGATGCTCGACGCTCCTAGAAGTCGTTTCTAAAGAATACGGAAAGAAAGCAGAGGTCTTAGGATCTGTCTTGTGCTCTATTGGAATGTTTGTCAGTGTGGTGGCGCAGATACTTTCAGCGTCAGCGCTTTTGATGACGCTCTTTCCGATTAAATTTTATCTTGCCGCCGCATTGTCGTGCTTGATAATGATGGCGTATGTCGTCTTCGGCGGCTTGTGGAGCGCCGGTATTGGCGGGATTGTGAAACTTGTACTTTTATGCGTATCTTCACTTGCAGGAGGTGTTATAGTTCTTTCTCTTACCGATGGCTATCATGGACTTATGACTTCCATAGAGGAGATGATGCAAACTCTCGTAGTAACACACGGACGTGCGTCTGAAGATTTTGTACAAGAACGTTATAATAATTTATTGTCGCGTGGAGCAGGCAAAGATATAGGCTCGTGTCTTTCTGTGATACTCGGCATTTTGGCTACGCAGAGCTACGCTCAAGGTATTTGGGCAGCCAAGACCGACAGCGTTGCTCGTAAAGGTGCGATGATTTCTGCTGTGCTGACGATACCTATTGGAGCGGCTTGCGTGCTGATAGGTCTTTATATGAGAGGTCATTACGTTACAATGGAAGAGATGTCGGCTCTTGCTGCCGTCGGAGCAACGCTGCCTGAAAAAGTAGGCGTTATGGCGACGACGGCTCAGGCGTTTCCTCTTTTCATAACGCATCATATCCCTGAGTTTCTCGGTGGTATCGTACTCGGAACATTATTGATTACTATAATAATAGGTGGTTCGGGACTTACTCTCGGAGCATCGACGATTCTTGTGCGTGACGTGTTTACAAAGATAAATCCTTCTTTAAACGAATCTTCAAGAAATCTGAGAGTCTCGAGAATGACGATAGTCGGGATTTTATTGTTGTCTGTGGTTTTCGCAGCAACGTTCTCAGGCTCGTTCATCAACGACTTAGGATTCCTGTCGATGGGACTCCGTGCTACGGCGGTGTTCATCCCTTTGACATTGGCGTTGTTTTTCTCAAGAAAAATTAAATCGCAATGGATTTTAATTTCCATCATTGCTGGAACTGCTGCGCTTATCATCACACAAATTTTAAAACTCCCTGTCGATGGAATCTTTGTAGGTTTAGGAGTAGGAGTGATTTGCTGTTTGATGGGAGCGCGGAGAATTGAAAGTTGAAAGTTGAAAATTGAAAATTGAAATTTGGTAGAGCCGTATCAACAATGCCTATGAAAATAAAAGAATGTTGATGCGGCTTTTTCTTTATGACAATTGTTATTGTTGAGACGTATTAATGTTGATGCGTCTGAACAATGAAAAATAAACAAGAATGTGATTGACACGTCTGAAAATTGAAAGTGTAGGCGCGTAGGGACGCGGCAAGCCACGTCCGTACGGGATTTCCGCCGCTGCAAAATTCTTTCGTTTTTTATCTTTCGTCTTTCGACTTTTTCCCTATCTTTGTGAACTCTAAATCAAATATTTTTATGAAGAAGTTTTTGCTGTTATTATTGATATTTATATCGTTGAGTTCGTTTGCACAGATTCAAGTTAAGGAAGGTTCTTTTCATAAAATCGATGGATATGTGATGATGGATAAGGAAGACCACATAGATGTTAACGACGTTCCGATGGCGTTGATAAAGATTTCTACCGAAAATATCACAGCAGAAGAGAGACGTCGTATTACCTTTAAGGGAAACCTCGCCACCTATTTCGACGTGCAATTTGAACCTTCAGAAATATATCTTTATATCACGGCTAAATCAGCGACTTTCATTGAGATTCATCATCCCGACTACGGCAAGACGGAATATTGGTTGCCAGAGACTCTTAAAGACTACTGCGGCTACGAGATGGTTGTGCAGCGTACACAGATAGAACCAGAGTATGGTTTCCTCGCTATAAGCAGTGAACCTGATGAGGCAGACGTTTATGTTGGTGGAAAACATTACGGCAAAACAACAACAGTTATTACAGACCTCGCAGAAGGCTCCCATACTTTGAAACTTGAAAAACAAGGCTATGTGACGCTGACAAAAACCATTAACATAGTGAAAGGCGAGACCTTGAAACTTAACGAAACCTTACAGACCATAAGTTCTCAAAAGACATATCTTATAGTTAAGGCAGACCAGCCAGACGCTATGATTTATATTGACGATGAACCTATAAACACCGGCGAAGCTTCTAAATCAGTTAACATAGGAAGTACGCATACGTATAAGATAGAGTGTAAACTTTATCATGTAGAAAGCGGCAGTGTGACAGTAAATGAAAGAACCACGATTAACAAGACGCTGCGTCCCAACTTCGGATATATCAATGTGACGACTTCACCGGAACAAGGCGCGAAGGTATTTGTTGATGGCGAATATATTGGTGTCTCTCCGATAAAGACAGATAAACTCGCGAGCGGAACTCATACCGTGAGAGTTATGAAGGAAATGTATAAGATGAAAGAGCAGGCATTTACAGTTAGCGACGGACAGACTGCAAATGCATCTCTTAACATGACAGCGAACTTCGTAAGTGTGACGATAAATGCCGGCTCTGACTCTGACATTTACGTTGATGAAGAATATAAAGGCAAGGGTAAATGGACTGGAAGACTATCTGATGGACTTCATAACTTCGAGGCGAGAAAAGCTAACCATAAACCAACGGTTAAAACTTTGGAATTAGTCTTGGGCGAGACAAAGACCATCACCTTAGACGCGCCAAAACCTATAAACGGAAGCGTTGATGTTAACAGCTCGCCTATGGGAGCGACAATATATATAGATGGAAAACATTATGGCGAGACTCCTAACTACATTAACGAAATTATCATAGGAACACACGAACTGAAACTTGAGAAACAAGGCTGTGCCTCGATAACAAAAACCATTACAATAAAAGAAGGAGAGACCTTAAATATCAATGAAAAACTTCAAACAGGAAAGGAAATAACTATAAAGACCGACAAATCTGGCGACAGAATTTTTGTTGATGGAAATTATGTAGGCATGTCTCCAATTACTTCCAATCTTTCCTTTGGCTCTCATGAAATAAAAGCCGAAAGAGATGGCAAGACGGTGAGCAAGAATATAGAAGTGTCTCAATCTGTGTCTTCTGGCGAATATGTTTTGACGTTTTCGTCTAACGAAACCTTTACCGTAAAAGGCGTTACCTTCACTATGATAAAAGTTGAAGGCGGCACTTTCCAAATGGGAGCACAAGGTAAAAAAACAAAAAGAGATAACTATGACAGTGATGCTTATGGTGATGAAAAACCGGTTCATTCAGTTACTCTTTCAGACTACTACATTGGCGAGACTGAGGTGACACAAGAACTTTGGGAAGCTGTTATGGGCAGTAACCCAAGTTCCTTCAAAGGTTCTCAAAGGCCAGTTGAGAGTGTTTCATGGAACGATTGCCAAGAGTTTGTAAAGAAGTTAAACCAACTCACAGGCAAGAACTTTCGACTCCCAACTGAAGCTGAATGGGAATATGCAGCACGAGGAGGAAACAAATCCAAAGGTTACAAATACAGCGGTAGCAATAGTATAGGCAATGTTGCTTGGTACACTAATAATAGCAGTTCGCGAACACATGATGTAAAGACAAAACAGGCAAACGAATTAGGAATATATGATATGAGTGGAAATGTATGGGAATGGTGTCAGGACTGGTATGGAGATTACAGCAGCAGTTCACAGACCAATCCAACAGGACCATCTTCAGGCTCTTACCGCGTTCTTCGTGGCGGCGGCTGGTACTACAACGCATGGTTCTGTCGAGTGTCGGATCGTAACCTCAACGATCCCGCCAGCAGGCTCAACCACTACGGTTTTCGCCTTGCCTTACAGGAGCTACAATAACATTCATCATTTTGTACTAAGCTAAAAAAACCGAGCTCAATGAATGTAGTGAGCGGCGTAGTGAGGGACGAACGAAGCAAGCGACACGGAATACATTGAGCGAGGAGAAATTTTTAAAATTTCAAAATTCTAGAATTTTAGAATTTGTACGGACGTGGCTCTCAATAATATATGGGAATGAATTACAACACAAAAACACCTTCCGTGGACAATGTCTGTTGTCCGTTGATTGTTGACTGTTGTCGTCAAAGACGAGGAGACGCAGCAACAACATATTGTTAATTTTCATTGGTGTTGTTGATACGTCTCTACCTGAACGATACAAAAAAAATAATTCGTGCCGATTTGTGTTAATTCGTGGTCACAAGATGTCTCTCGCAAAGGCGCAAAGACCGCAAAGAAAATCCAAACGCAAAACCTCTGCGTTACTCAGCGTCTCTGCGCGAGAAAAAATATTTACGTTCGAAGTAAGCGCTCCATCTACGACTAAAGCATTCTCAGGTTTTCAATTTTTCAGATTTTCAGTTTCAAAAAAATCTTTCCCCTTTTATCTTTCGTTTTTTGACTTTTTCCCTATCTTTACAATCTAAATTATTACAATCATGAAAAGAGGTTTCGGCAGTGACAATCACTCGGGTATTTGTCCGGAAGTTTTAAAGGCAATTTCTGATGCTAATGTAAATCACGCTCTTGCGTATGGCGACGACGAATATTGTGCGAGGGTGGAAAATATATTCAAGGAGAATTTTGGCGAGCAGGCTTCTGTGTTTTTCGTCTTCAACGGCACAGGTGCCAACACTTTATGTATCGATGCTATGTGTCGTTCGCACGAGGCTGTCGTATGCGCGGAGTCGGCTCATGTCAATGTAGATGAGTGCGGCTCGGTGCAGCGTGTGGTGGGTTGTCGTCTCCTCACGGTAGCGACACCAGACGGAAAACTCACTCCTCAACTTGTCAAGACACAGCTTCATGGATTCGGATTTGAACATCATTCGCAGCCTAAAGCGATAACGATAACGCAGTCAACAGAACTCGGTACTTTATACACTTTGGAAGAGATTAAGACGCTCGTCGATCTCGCTCACGAATATAATATGTATCTTCATATCGACGGTGCTCGCCTCGCAAATGCGGCTGTCGCTCTCGGCTGCTCCTTTAAAGAGATGACCACCGACTTGGGCGTCGATGTGGTTTCTTTCGGCGGAACGAAAAACGGTCTGATGATAGGAGAGGCGATAGTGTTCCTTAATCCTGAACTCGCGAAAGATTTCAAATATCGCAGAAAACAAGCGCTGCAGCTCTGCAGTAAGATGCGGTTCTTGGCGGTGCAGTTCGAGGCTTATTTCAAAGACGAACTTTGGAAGAAGAACGCTGAGCATTCTAACAGGATGGCGCAGCTTTTATATAACAAAGTGAAAGACATTCCGCAGCTGAAGGTGATGTATCCTGTGCAGGCTAACGGCGTATTCGTACAGCTGCCTCGCGAGATATGGACCGAACTTCAGAAACATTATTTCTTCTACGACTGGGATTATGACAATGACGTGGTGAGATGGCTCTGCTCTTTCGATACCACAGAAGAAGATATTGAGATGTTTGTGGAAAAAGTTAAGGAATTGACGGTCCACTAATTTACGCGAATCAACACGAAATAGATGTAAGAATTAGTGCTTCGTTTGTGATTGTTAGTGGACTAAAAAGGTCCACTAATTTACACGAATCGACACGAAATAGATGTAAGGAATTGTTTCAAAGCACTTCGGTGTCTCATCAACTTAGTAACTTAGCAACTCAGTAACTTAGCAACTCATCAACTCAGTATCTTACTAACATCCAAATTCTCTCCCTTCACCGTGATGTGTGCTTTCTCGTAAAACGGCATTCTCTCGCCGTAATGTTTCTCTACATATTCGTAGAGTTGTTCCTCGCTCTTGCCTTCGAGGAGCGGACGTTTCTTCTTGGAGTTGAGCAGCCTGACGACGGCTGTCTTTGTCGAAACCTTTAGAAATACTGTTGTTCCGTTGGCGTTCATCCAGTCCATATTGTCGTAGAAACAAGGCGTGCCTCCGCCAGTGGCGATGACGGCATTCTCTAATTGCGCCGTCTCCTTCAGCAGCTGCGACTCTAACTTACGGAAAGCGGCTTCGTCGTATTTATGAAAGAAATCCTGAACCGAAATCTTATATCTCTCCTCGAAAAGCTGGTCGAGGTCGAAAGCGTCCCACGACAGATATTTCGCGAGATGCTTCATCGCCGACGATTTCCCCGAACCCATATAACCGATGAGATAGATTCTTTTTGATTCAAGATTCATAATGTATATTGTATGATTAGGACGTATGCGATACGTCCCTACAATTTTCAACTTTCAATTTTCAACTTTCAACTCCAAAAGTACTATGTTCTCAACGTGGTGTGTATGAGGGAACATATCAACAGGCTGCACGGCTTTCACCTCGTATTTTGCATCGAGAAGCTGTAGGTCGCGGGCTTGTGTGGCTGGGTTGCAGCTGATATAAACGACTTTCTTAGGTTCTATCTTAAGAATCTGTTCGACGACTTTCTCGTGCATACCTGCGCGTGGCGGGTCGGTGACGATGAGGTCGGGACGTCCGTTGCTCTCGATGAACTCGTCGGTGAAGACTTTCGCCATGTCGCCGGCATAGAACTTAACATTATTTATATTGTTGAACTCGCTGTTTATCTTAGCGTCAGCGATTGCTTCTTCGACATATTCGACGCCAACGACTTCTTTGACGAATCTCGCGAAATACAATGCGATGGTTCCTGTTCCGGTGTAAAGGTCATACATCAGTTCGTCACCTTTGACATCGGCGAGGTCGAAAGCAGCTTTGTATAATCTCTCGCCTTGATAGACGTTCGTCTGGAAGAACGACACCGGTCCGACTCTGAATCTCAAGTCGTCGTGACCTTCGCGAGGTGCTTTCATCGTCTCGACGAGACATTCTTCGCCATAGACGCATTCGAAAGGCAAGTCGGTGATGATGTCGTTGAATTTATTGTTTATGACCAACATGATGGAGATAATCTCAGGAAAACGTTTCTGCAGTTCCGGAATCATCACGTTTCTTATCAGGTCGTTTTCTTCGTTTATCACGATGATGACCATAAACTCGCCTTTGCCGTTGCAGCGAATCACCACGTTACGCATCAGACCTTCATGAGCGCGGACGTTATAATAAGATAATTTATGTTCTAAGGTGAAATCTTTGATAAACAAGCGTA
The DNA here is from genome assembly GCA_017466405.1 of Bacteroidales bacterium. Lineage (GTDB taxonomy): Bacteria > Bacteroidota > Bacteroidia > Bacteroidales > F082 > Limimorpha. The sequence continues at coordinate 94,125 of JAFTUF010000030.1, read as the reverse complement.
TTGCGTTGGAAGGCTCTTGTTGCAGATAACATTTCTCGATGTCGATGACTCTGTCGAAGAGACCTGGAAGATGATAACCGAAACCTTTCACTGCTTCTTCGTCGTGAGTGCCGGCAGGAGCTCCGTCAATGAGCCACTTGCGATTTGAGAAGCTGTATTCCAACTTGTTACGATAGAAATATTGTTTCTCGGAACCTAAGATAGGGGAAATCTCAGGATAATCCACTTTCGCGATTCTATCCAAGTTGTCTTTAACTTGTTTCTGCTTGTAATACAGTTGCCATTGATAGTCTATATGCTGCCATTTGCAGCCGCCGCACAAACCGAAGTGCTGGCAGACAGGCTCGACGCGTTTGTCGGAAGCTTGTTTCATATTGACGATCTTACCTTCGAAACAATTCTTTTTCTTCTTGAAAACCTGTATGTCAACGACATCGCCAGGAGCTCCGAAAGGGATAAACACTACTTTCTCATCAGGTTTGGCAACGCTCATGCCTTCAGCGCCAGCGTCAATGATGCTGACGTCTTCTAAAAATTCAGCTTGTCTAACTTTTTTCTTCATAGCGCAAAGATAATAAAAGACAACAGACAACAGACAACGGACAACAGATTTTTTTGATGAAAGATTAAGACGTTGAATGTTAAAATATTTTATGAATTTTTATCTTGACTTTTGCTTTTTAATTTATTATATTTGCAAACATAACTAAACGAAAAAAATATGTTAACTAGAGCCAAACATATAATACATACATACATACATGTTCTTACCAATATTTGGATGATTGTGAAAAACAAGTTCATTAAACGAATGTCAGTTCCGGCAGTTGTCTGATAATTGCCTTTGAACTGACGTTAAACTATAGAGAAACAAACATATTTTTTTACCAAATTTTTACAACAATGAAAAAATCAATCCTTTATTTAATATCGTTATTGGCGATGATGTTTATTGCCATTCCGAAAATCTCTAATGCAGCAGCTCCAGAAGAAGATTGTCAATCTGTCGTTTTTACATGTCCTGATGGAACTCAAGGAATGGGTGTTGTGTGTAATGAAGAAGATTTGGCAATTTTGAAAAGTCTTTTCTGTAAAGTAGAAGTTAAACCAGGAGATAATCCTCCTGCTAATTGATTTGTTTTTATTAGGGTGAGAAATCACCCTAATTTTATCTTAACATAATATTAATATAATACAAATGAAAAAAATACTTGTTTTGATAGTTTTTATATCGATAGGATTCTGTGTAAAAGCTCAGTGGTGGAAACCTCAGCATAAAGAGTTTGATACTGTTGAATATGTGGTGATGTATGATTTAAAATTTAAAGAAGATACAATCCATTTAAACTATTGTCAAACTGAGAAACAAATGTTGTCGATAGGTAGTAGTCGAAAAATAACTTCATATAGGGCATACAATAGTTATAAACTTGACATGGAACTTAAACGAAGAGGTGAAGATGGAACATCATTGGATTGGATACAAAGCGCAAATTTTTCCATGGATTATGTTGCAACTCATCTATTTGACATCTTCAAAGATTATGATAAAGGTATCATAACAACCAATGATCATATATTTCAAATGGGACTTTATGAATACGAGGAACCGTTTGATAGTTTCAATTGGCAGATAACAGCCGAGACCGATACAATCAGTGATTATATATGTCAGAAGGCGATATGCTATTTCGGAGGTCGCACTTGGCTTGCTTGGTTCACTACAGAAATTCCTATCAGCGACGGTCCCTATAAATTCTGTGGACTTCCAGGTCTAATCTTAAATATTGCTGATACTGAAAATCATTATTCGTTTGAATTTGTGTCTATAGAGGAGCCATCTGAATTAATGATGGTTTATGATGTTATTAAAGATAGAGTGCCGACGACCAAGAAAGAATTCTTTAGGCAACAAGACAGATTGAAAAATAATATCTCCCACGGCGTTAAGGAAATGACATCTAATGAGAAAGCAGTTCAAAAAGCTGTGGAATATGAGATGTCGAAGAATAATCCTATTGAATTGGACCGATGATATAATTAGGAGCGATTGACGATTTAAAATTGCTGAAAATGAAAAGAATGTCTTTAATATTTGTTCTCATTTTGCTTTTGTTTGGCATAGGAGTTCAAGCGCAGACTGTCATAAATGGCAGGGTTAGCGATACCTCAGGCGAGCCAATCCCAAATCTCAGCGTTCTGGTTCATATTGCCGGCAGCGACTTGATAATGGCGTATGCTTTCTCTGATATCGATGGCAATTACACAATAAGTTTCAACCTCACTGCCGACAGTTTGGATGTTAAGACAAACTCATCATTCTTTGAGAAGAAAACTCTTCGTGTGCCAAATGTCTCCCAGACAATAGATTTTGTTCTCAAAGAAGAAGTGAAACAGCTGAAAGGTGTTACCGTTATGGCCAAGCCTGTTGAGAAAACCGGCGATACGGTGGAATATTTTGTCGATTCCTTTGTGGGCCTGCAAGATAAAAGTATTGAAGATGTGCTGAAGAAAATGCCAGGCATTGAAGTTGAGAACAACGGTAAAATCTTATATCAAGGCTTGCCGATACAGAAATTCTATGTGGAAGGAATGGATCTTATGGACGGTAGATATTCGGTCGTCAGCAAAAATCTTCCTCATCAATCGGTGGCGTCGGTGGAGATATATGAAAACCATCAGCCAATAGAGTTGCTGAGAGACAAGGTTTCGACGGAACGTGCGTCCATAAATATAAAACTATCTAAAAACGTTACTGTTAGCGGTACGGGAGAAGTTGGTGTGGGTGCATATCCTCTTTTGTGGAACACCAATATAACACCGATGCTTTTTTCTAGCAAGCTTCAGATGGTGACTTCACTTCAATCCAATAACATAGGTAAAGACTTGCTAAATAGTGATCTCAACTTTTATTCTGAAAATACTGAAGAAAGACCTCCTGATGCAACGGAAGATCTCGCTATACAAACTGCTTCCACACCTCTTATCGAGAAAAACAGATATTTAAATAATACGTCTCATTTCGCTAATTTTAATATTCTGACTCCTATAAGCCCAAAAACTCAGATGAGAGTGAACCTTTCTTATATCAACGACTTACAAAAACAAAGTTCTTTCCGTCAAAATACCTATTTACTTCCAGATGATACAATTTCATATACTGAAAATATCAATAATAAAATATATGATTCTTATCTGAAAGCAGACGTGGCTATAGATAGGAATGATAAGAATGCATATATAAAAGATAAGATTGATTTCTCAAAAAGGTGGAATAAATCGTATGGATATGTACTGAATGATAATGAAGATATAAATCAAATGCTTAATAATCAGGCGATGACCGTATCTAATGATTTGCGAATTTTGTTTCCTGTCGGAAAGCATCTTTTGGATTTTGTATCTTATGTCTCCTACGATAATATGCCGGAATCTCTCGAAGTGGAACCTGGTGTCTTTGAAGATGTATTTAATTTTGATAAATCGTATAATAAAATAAGACAAGAATACGACAAGGAGCGCTTCTATACGAATGAAGCCTTGAGCGGAATATTTATGTTTGGAGGCTTGGTTGTGAGCAGCAAGTTGGGATTTAGTTATTATCAAAATAAGATTAAAACAGATGCTTTGATATTTCAGGATAGTACAGCTGCGAATGACAATATTTTTGTTAATGATGTGACTCATTCATATACACAACCTTATCTTAAGACGAAACTTGAATACAAGCATGGAAAAGCTACTGTTAGCATGTATCTTCCGCTTTCGTTGGATTATGCAATAACTGAAAGTAAAGGGTATAGACAAGAACTGCCTAAATTATTTTTCAATCCTACTTTGTCGTTGAAATATGCGTTTAACTATATGTTCAAATTCTATGCATACGGTAAATATGAGCAGAAGATAGATAATTTCGAGAATTATTATGATAATATTGTTTTAAATAATTATCAAAGTATTACAAGAATGACGGCGCCGATGTCTGTCTCCAATCTTATCAGAGCCAATGCGCGATTGACGTTTGAACAGCCTTTCTACGCCATAAATTCTTCATTGATATATACTTATCAGCAGAGAAAAACTGCTATGACGTATAAATATGACATTGACGATAAAGGAGCTTCTATCCTTCAAAAAGTTAATATCCCCAATTTGACACAATATCATTTGGTTAATTTCAATATTAAGAAATTCATTTCTCCAATAAAGACGACAATAGGACTGAAGTCTAACTTTGCATATACAAAAGGACATAATATATTGAACGACAGTTTAGTTGAAAATAGAAATATGTCGTCAAGTATAATGCCGAATGTCATAATTAGCTTAACTCGTTATGTTCATCTTGAATATTCCTTCAATTTCAATAATATAATTTCATATATTGGTAATGAAGAGAAAAACAAAGTCAGTTATTTCCGTCATTATTGTGATATAGGAATTTTTCCTCATCGGAATCATCTTGTCAGCCTCGATACTGAATTATATTCGCATAGGGGTGAGCATTATGTTTACGTGGATTTGTCGTATCAGTATTCTATACCAAAACACAAGATTGACTTCGAGTTAAAATGTTCCAATATATTCAATAACAAATCATACGTGTCGTATTATTCAGGAGCGTTTTCCATAGAAGAATCGATATATGAAATCAGACCGATGGAAATAATGTGCTCAATGAAGTTCCGTTTTTAATGTTTTGTATCATCTGATTCAAATGTTTTGATGAAAAATAAAGATGTTGAATGTTAAAATCTTTTACGTCAGCAAACTCAAATCAATATCAGGAACTATAACATCTGCCATACTGTCTTTTATTAGAAATCCCATGTAAAGAGGTATCGTTAGCACTTCTTCTTCACGTCCAATATTATAATTTCCAAGTTTAATGGCATTGTTGATATGATAAACATTTTTGTTTTTCAGAACCGTTCTTAGACTTTTAGTTTTGCTTGATTTCGCCTTGACTTCAAGCACTACACATTCGCCCTTGTATCGCACTAGAAAATCCAACTCCAAACCACTATCTTTATGGAAATAGTACAACTTCTGTCCTGATTTACAAAGAAAATCAGCCATGAGATTTTCAAATATTGCGCCTTTATATCCTAGAAGATTACCCTTTAAAATATCAGCCTGAGTACCATAATCAAGCATGGCAACAAGGAGACCAATATCAGCGGTGTAAAGCTTAAAACACTCTTTCATGGAATTTCCTTCTAATGGCAATTCCGTAATCTGCGTATTGTAACATCTCTTAACCAATCCTGCGTCCTCAAGCCATTGGATACTGCCCGTGTATTGAGATGCTCGTCCGCCTTTACGTATTGCAGAATATTGGAACTTTTTGTTTTCTTTAGCCAATTGTTTTGGTATGGATTCAAAACATTCGCGAATACGAACTTTGTCGGCATCGTCAGCATACTTGACCATATCTTCTTCATATTCAGATATAAGATTTCGCTGAGTTTGATATGTGAGTTCAATGTTTCTGGTTTCTAAGAATTTATTTACAACTTCAGGAAGGCCTCCAACAATGACATATCTGTACAGAAGTTCCGTCATGACCTTATGGATGCCTTCCGGGACCGTTGTTTCCTTTTCAAAGCATGATTTTACTGTGTCAATAACCTTATCATTTATTCCATTTGCCCACAAAAACTCCTCAAAATCCAATGGATACATTTCAACCACAGTTTCGTATCCTACAGGAACAGAGTCTTGTCCATCTTTCGCTTTCTTTCCATATCCTTTCACTCCCAAGAGAGAACCTGTTGCTATGACATCATAACGACCATCTATTTGAAATGATTTTAAAGCAGTTCTGGCTTCTCTGCATTCTTGAATCTCATCAAGGATGATACAGGTTTTTTCGCTGATGAAACGGCTGCCTGGAATCAGGGCGGATAAGTTTAGTACTATTGTGTCGACATCGATATTGCCCGCAAAGGCTGACTTTTTATCAGGTTCGAGGATGAAATTCATATAAATCACACTCTCATAATTCTCTTTTGCGAATTTTTGGACAATATATGTCTTACCGCATTGACGTATTCCTTTTATAACTATTGGCTTCTTATATTCGGATTTTTTCCATTCAGCCAAAATGGACTCGATTTTTCTTCTAAGCATTGCTGGTATCTTATTTGCTGGCAAATTTACACTTTTTCCAACGAATAAACAAAATATTTTACACTTTTTCCAATGAATGAACTGTAAAGTCATACACTTTTTCAAGTGAAAAAGAATGGAAAGATCCTGACTAAGGAGGTCGTTGGGAAGTGGTGAATTGAAATTCTTTGCCTTTTCAACCTATATCTTTAATCTTTTCACTATATTTGTAAAAACAAAAATATCTGCTGAGATGAAGATTCTTTCTGTTGAAAAAATAAGAGAAGCTGATGCTTTTACTATTGAAAATGAACCAATTGATTCCATTGACTTGATGGAACGCGCTGCGTCTAAGGTGTATGAATGGATTGTGAAAAGATGTAAGTCGAAGGAAGTCGTCATCAAGATTTTCTGTGGAATGGGTAACAATGGCGGCGACGGTCTCGCTCTCGCTCGTATGCTTTTCTTCACTGGAATAATACCGCAGGTTTTCGTAGTGCGTACTTCCGATAAAATGAGTCGCGACTGCGAGTTGAATTTCAATAGGTTGAAAGATGAGACCGAGACTCCAATGTATGACATCTTCACCGACGATGACTTCCCTATAATTAAAGATAATGAAATAATCGTCGATGCAATCTTCGGTTCTGGATTAAATAGAGGTCTGGAAGGTCTCGCAGCTGATTTAATAAAATATCTAAATAATAATAACGCAATACGAATTGCTATTGATATTCCATCAGGACTTTTTGCCTGCGGCAGTCAACAGTCAACAGACAACGGTCAACAGTCTTCGTCCAAATCAACTGACTCACAACTCATAGCTCACATCTCACAGTCAATCTTCAAAGCGGATTACACTCTGAGTTTCCAATTTCCGAAGCTTGCTTTCATGTTTCCGGAAAATGATGTTTATGTCGGCAAATGGGAGATTCTGGATATAAATCTTCACAAGGATTTTATCGAAAATGTGGAGACAATGAATTTCTACACTACGGAAGAGATGGCGATGCCGATATTACGTAAGCGTGCAAAGTTCTCTCATAAAGGAACTTACGGTCATGCTTTGTTGGTGGCAGGTTCATCTGGCAAGACAGGCGCTGCTCTTCTCGCTGCGGAGGCTTGTCTCAGGTCGGGCGTGGGTCTTCTCACGGCGCATCTCCCAAAAGACGCTTTGCTGCCGATGCAGATATATCTTCCAGAAGCAATGACAGAGGTCGATAAATCGGATTCTCATTGCACCGAAATAAAAGATATTTTGTCTTATAACGCGATAGGAGTGGGTCCCAGTCTTGGAAAAAATGAAGAGACTGTGATTTTGTTGAAGAAAATAATTCAGGAAGCGACGCAGCCTTTGGTCTTGGACGCTGACGCTCTTAATATAATAGCGGATAACCCGACATGGCTCTCGTTCCTTCCTGATAATACGATACTTACGCCTCATCCTAAGGAGTTCGAGCGTATGTTCGGAAGGACGTATAATTCTTACGAACGTCTTGAACTTCAGAGAAAGATGTCAGTCGTGCATAATATAATCATCGTTCTGAAAGGCGCTCATACTGCAATAACTTTTCCTAATGGAACTTGTTTCTTCAACTCGACAGGCAATCCGGGAATGGCTACGGCAGGAAGCGGCGACGTGCTGACAGGAATCATACTTTCTCTTCTCGCTCAGCACTATTTGCCTCAGGAAGCAGCTCTCCTCGGTGTTTACCTTCACGGAAAAGCTGGCGATAAAGCCGCCGAAGAAATAGGGGAGAATTCGATGATTGCAAGAGACATAATTAACAATTTAAAATTTGTAGAGACGCGTCAACGACACCAAAAAGATTAACAATATATCGTTGACACGTCTGGAAATAAAAAAATGTAGAGAAACATCAACGACACCAATGAAATTAACAAGAATGTCGTTGACACGTCTGAATGATGAAAATTGAAAATTGTGTGGATGTGCGTCCTGATATTTTTTTTATTTTTGTAAAACAATTTTAAAATGCTGCCGTTAGGAATAATATATTAACGTGGACAAAGTCTGTTGACTGTTGACAGTTGTCCGTTGACTAAAAAAATGACTATGGTAAAAACAACAATTCTTTGGGCTGACGATGAGATAGAACTTCTCAGACCGCATATAATGTTTCTGGAAAAGAAAGGCTATGAAGTCGTTACGACGAATAACGGCAGCGAAGCGATCGACTTGGTTCGTGAGCGTCATTTCGATATAGTTTTCTTAGATGAGCAGATGCCTGGTATTTCGGGAGTCGAGACATTGGAAAGAATAAAAGCCGAATATCCTAATCTTCCTATTGTGATGATTACTAAAAGTGAGGAAGAAAGTATTATGGAAGATGCCATAGGAAGTAATATCGCCGATTATTTGATAAAACCAGTCAATCCGAACCAGATTCTTCTTTCGTTGAAAAGAAACCTTGAAAAGAAACAACTCGTTGATGAGAAATCGACTTCAAAATATCAGCAGGAATTCCGTAAGATTGGAATGGAGATAAACAACAACCTTAATTATAACGAATGGGTTGATGTTTATAAAAACCTGACTCGCTGGGAGTTGGAACTTCAGAAATCTAACGACGAGGGTATTAAAGAGATTCTCTCTATGCAGAAATTGGAAGCTGATAATCTTTTCTCTCGTTATGTTGAACGTAATTACGTGAACTGGGTACAGCCTAATACCGATGACAAACCGACTCTTTCTCATACGTTGATTCGCGATAAGGTGATTCCTCATCTTGATGATAATGATAAGCCGTTGTTCTTCATACTTATAGATAACCTTCGTTACGACCAATGGAAGTCGATACAGACTTTATTGGAACCTTATTTCAGAACAGAAAACGATGATGTATATTATAGCATTTTGCCTACAACTACCCAATATGCGCGTAACTCGATATTCGCAGGCTTGATGCCTCTTGAGATTCGTCGTCGCTTCCCTAAATATTGGGTCGATGAGGAAGACGAAGGAACTAAGAATCAATATGAAGGTGAGTTGCTTGGTGAACAGTTGCGTCGTTATGGCAAAAATGTTAAATATTCGTATAACAAGGTCTTGAATCTCGCGGCTGGAAAGAAACTCGCTGAGCAGATGTCGAATCTTATGCAAAACAAACTCAACGTGATAGTGTATAATTTTGTTGATATGTTGTCGCATGCTCGTACAGAGATGGAGATAATCAGAGAGTTAGCCGCTGATGAAGAGGCTTATCGTTCGTTGATGCTTTCTTGGTTTGAACATTCTTCGCTCTTCGACATAATGAAATTTATCTCACAGAAAAAATGTGATGTTATCGTGACTACCGACCACGGTTCTGTCTGGGTTAAAGGTGCTGTTAAGATTCTCGGTGATAAAAATGTTAATACTAACTTGCGATATAAATATGGTAAGAGCTTGAAGTATAATGCCAAAGAAGTCTTCGAGATTCGTGACCCGGAAAAGATTTTCTTGCCAAAAGTCAATGTGAGTACGGCATACGTATTCTGTCGTTCCAACGACTTCTTCGCTTATCCTAACAATTATAACTATTACGTCAATTATTATAAGAACACATTCCAACATGGTGGCATCTCTATGAACGAGATGTTGATACCTGTTGCTTTTCTTAAAAGTAAATAATTTTTAACAATGCAAGAAACAATATTTGAAATAAACAATATTGAAGATTTATCAAAAGTCTCTGATTTGCTGATTAAATGGCGCGACTATTCCAATATCGTCGCTTTTTATGGAACAATGGGTGCGGGTAAGACAACGCTCATAAAGAATCTTTGCAACAAACTCGGTGTTAGCGATGAGGTTAACAGTCCTACTTTTGCTTTGGTGAATGAATATCAAACCAATACACTCGATTCAATTTTCCACTTCGATTTTTATAGGATAAAAAGTCTCGAAGAGGTGTTTGATATAGGTTATGAAGATTATTTTTACGGAGGAAGTCTATGCCTTTTAGAATGGCCAGAACTCATTGATCCTCTGATGCCTGAACATTATATCAAGGTTGAGATTACTTTGGGAGATACCGATACAAGCAGAAAAATAAAATGCTCGATGATATAACAGCATTTTTTTTGAAAAATTAGCTGTAATTATCTTGATAAATATATTTAAAAGACTTATCTTTGTCGTTAAAATGTTGTAGCCATGAAGAAAGTCTTTTTTATTTGTATTGCGCTGTTTCTGATGAATGTTGGCCTTTTTTCACAAAGTGTTGATGTTCAAACAGCAAAGTCGTTGGGAACACTATTCTTGAAGAATAATACAAATCTAAAGAACATAGATTTAGAGCTGACTTATTCATCGTCAACGCAGAAAGAAGCGACCGCCTTTTATGTATTTGCCAACAAAGGCAAAGGCTTCGTAATAGTCTCCGCCGATGACAGAATGCGCCCGATTCTAGGATATTCTGACAATAATATATTCAATAGCAATAATATAAATCCTAATCTGAATACTTTTTTCTGTAATTATGTGTCGGCTTACGAATATGTCGTTGATAATAATTTGGAAAGAAGTGAAGCCGCTAAAAAAGATTGGGATTGTCTCAGAACGACTGGAAAACTTTCATTCAATAAAACCAATAATTTCGTTAAACCTTTAGTCACAACAACATGGAATCAATCTGATATTTATAACTCGATGTGTCCCGAAGATCCCGCTGGTTTTGGCGGACATGTCAAGTCAGGTTGTGTTGCAAATGCTATGGCTCAGATTATGAACTACTGGGAATGGCCACAGGTTGGAGAAGGTTCGTATTCTTTTCAAAGTGATTACGGTGTTTTGGACGTTGACTTCGGGAATACAAATTATTGTTACGAACTCATGCCGCAGTTTTTAGATTATACTTCGTTTCAGGCTGAAATTGATGCAGTGGCGTTGTTGCAGTATCATGCAGGAGTTAGCGTAGATATGATGTATGGTCCGAATGCGAGTGGAGCCTATTCTTACTATGTCCCTCTTTCAATGCAGTATTGCTTCCGTTATGAGTGTGATATGTACACAACATACTTAGATTACTTAGATGGTGGCATTACGGAGTGGGAAAATTTATTGCGTGAGAGTTTGGATAGGGGAGAGCCGCTCTATTATGCAGCTTTCGGTCCTGACGGTGGCCATGCTTTCGTTTGTTCTGGTTACGATGAAAATAACCTGTTCCACTTTAATTGGGGATGGCAAGGATTCGATAATGGCTATTACGCTATAGATAATTTCTATCTTACATATCACGATTTTCCATACGGTCATGAAGTGATTTTTAATTTACGTCCAAAAAATAATTACTATAACCAGCCAAAACCTGTTGAGAATGTGATGTTTGAAACTGATGATGAAGCTTTGATTAACACGATAACTTTTAATGTGCCAACGCAAAAGATTAATGATGAATCTCTTCCAAAGATTGATTCTATAATAATACTGCGCAACACAGAGCGTTTGTTTACATTTAATAATCCTACTCCAGGTGAGACCTTGTCATACGAAGATCAATTAGATAAAAATGGAGTGAATTATTATTGCATTTACCCTATGTTTAATGGCTTGAAAGGTAAGGCGGTTATTGATACTGTCATGACCGGTCCGGTTTGTGAACTTGAATTCAAACTTTACGATTCGGATGATGATGGCTGGCTTTCGCCTTCTATCTCGATATTGGATTCTCGTGGCGTTGTTGTGAAAAGAATAGGCTTAGAAAATGGCTCTTTTGATACTATTACGTTATCTGTCCCTGATAATGATACGCTTACATTTTTCTGGAATTATGTCAATGCGGCATATTCTGATGAAGATAATGAATGTTCTTTTGAAATTTATTATAGCGATTCTTTGATTTATCAGTCTGAGGGTAAGCCTCAAGTCGGTCCTTTCGCTGATTTCTATGTTGATTGCGAACATGAAAGCGTTGAGGAGAATTTTGTGCTTGAATCTATTGATGTTTTCCCTAATCCGGTTGAAAATATATTGAATATCAAAGGTCCCAATATTGATGAGATTATAATATACAATTGTTTGGGACAAAAAATGATGAATCATAAATGTGATAACAATACTGTCAATGTAGAAGATTTGTCGAAAGGCATTTATATTGTCGAGATGATAGATGAAAAAGGATTGTCGATAATTAAGAAGATTGTTAAGAATTAAATTGATTTAGATTAAAATTTAAAATATGAAAGAAATAGTTTTTGTTGGAAGTGGTGCTATTGCGACGGCGATAGGTAATGTTTTGGCAAGAAAAGCTGTTTATAATGTAACCCTTCTTTCCATTGAAGAAGAAGTAGTTGAGTCTATTAATGAACAAAGAGTAAATATAGCATATTTCCCAAATGTTAAATTGTCGAGAAATATTAAGGCTACAACAAACATTGATGTTTTAAAAAATGCTGAGGTTATTTTCATGGCGATTCCATCTACTGCCGTTGTGGGTTATCTGAAGAATAATAAGCAATATATAAATCCTAACGCAATTATTGTCAACCTCGCTAAAGGTTTTGGAAAAGACGACAGACTCATTCCGGAATGTATTATGGAGTTTATGTCGAATCCTATCCTCACAATGAAAGGACCTTCTTTCGCTCGCGAAATAATTAACCGTCAGGAGACAGGCTTCACGCTCGCTTCGTATAACACCGAGCATTTCAACGAGGTGGCTGAACTGTTCGAAAATACTAACATACATTTCGATTTCTCTACTGATATGGACGGCGTCGAATACGCAAGCATTATGAAAAATATCTACGCTATTGTGATTGGCCTTCTCGACGCAAACTACGACTCCGCTAATATGAGGTCGCTGATTATTACCAAGGCTATCAATGAAATGCGAAGTCTGCTTATCAATTTCGGCGGTAAGGATATCACTATGTTCAACTACTGCGGATTCGGTGACTTCTCTCTTACAGCACTCAACGATATGAGCCGTAACAGAACGCTTGGACTTCTCATTGGAAAAGGCTTCTTTAACAGTGGGATATCAGAGAAAGTGGTGCTCGAAGGCCGTATAGCAGTGGATGTGTTCTATCAGAAAGTACAAGATAGTCATATAGATATAAACGCATATCCTTTGATGTCGGAGCTTTATCACGTATTCAACGACAACGATTATCCAACAAAGAAGTTTATCAAAAATATACTGAATAAGATAAAATGATGTTTTGTTGATTTTGATAATAAAATGGGTGTTGTTGTACGTCAGAGTATCAAAGGTTCGATAATGAATTACCTCGGTGTATTGGTGGGATTCTTTACGACCTTTTTTATCGTTACCAAATATCTTACTCCCGAGGAGGTGGGGCTGACGCGTGTATTAGTAGATGCGTCAATCTTGTTGTCGGGACTCGCTCAGCTTGGCACTAGCACCTCGGCGATGCGATATTACCCATATTTCAAAGATGAAAAAGAAAAAGACCACGGTTTTTTCGGTTGGTCGGTGCTGATTCCTTTTGTGGGTTTCATCATATTCTCGATACTGTTTTTCGTCTTTAAGCAGCCGATAGAAAATTATTTCTCCAAGAATTCGGAATTGTTCGTTGATTACATCTATTTCGTCATACCGATGGCATTCTTTATGATGTATCTGACTGTCTTTGAGACAAATTCAAATCTGCTGATGCGTATCGTGATTCCTAAGTTCATCAGAGAAGTGGGAATAAGGATAATGACATTGGTGGTTTATCTTCTCTACGCTTTTGAAGTGATAAGTCTCGATGGTATGGTGATAACTCTCTGTCTGTCATACGGTGTTGCGACAATACTTAACGTGATTTATCTTTTCTCTCTGAAGAAAGTTTCTTTCAAGATACAGCCTGCTTACGTCTCGAAATGGCTGCGTAGAGATTTTATATTTTACACCCTTTTCTTGATAGCGACTTCGTTGTCAAGCACTCTCATTCCGTTTTTAAATACGTTCTTTGTATCGGGAAAACTAGGACTTGCAATAGCAGGTATCAATACTATCGCTGTATATATCGCGAGTATAGTTGAGATTCCGTATCGTTCTCTCGCTGCAATATCACGGCCACATATCTCACAAGGAATGAAAGATAACGACATGTCGCTGGTCAATAATCTGACAAAGAATGTGTCGCTGCATCAGTTTATGGTGTCGTCTTTCGTTTTCTTTTTGATATGGATTAACATCGAATTGATTTACACGCTTATACCTAATGGAAATGTTTATGACGAAGCTAAATATGTAGTGCTGATTTTATCTTTAGTGAAAATCGTCAACACTTCCCTGAATGTTGGAGCGACAGTTCTAAGTTATTCAAAATACTATTATTATTCTTTATTATTTACAATAATACTTGCTGTTGTCGCAATAGTAATGAATATCCAATTGATTCCAATTATGGGAATGGAAGGAGCTGCTTTAGCATCGCTGATTTCGTATGTTGTTTATTATGCGTTACTTCTGTTGTTTGTGAATTATAAGGTTAAAGTTTCTCCTTTTTCGATTAAGGAATTATATACTTTAATAATAATAGTAGTTTTGTTTGTATTTGATTATTTGTTCCAAAAATATATTTCTAAATATTTCGTTACTATTTTTAATATTGAAATAATCGGACAAATATGTGATTCTATCGTAAGGACGATAATTTTGTCGATGGTAGGAATCACTGCCATATATAAATTTAAAATTTCAAAACAAGTAAATGATATTATTGATAAATTTATATCATTATTAAAGAAGACATGAACAATATGAAAATTATAATTGTAGGACCTTCATATCCATATCGTGGTGGAATAGCGGCTTTTACCGACCGCTTGGCGACAGAGTTTCTCTCTGAGAATATTGACGTTGAGCTATATACTTTCACATTGCAATATCCATCGATTCTCTTTCCTGGAAAGACACAATATTCCGACGCTGTTGCTCCAAAAGACGTTAAAATATTCAGAAAGATTAATTCTATAAATCCATTTACATGGATTAAGACGGCAAAAGAAATTAAGGTGAAAAATCCTGATATTGTGATATTTGCATATTGGATGTCATTCTTTGCTCCTTGTTATGCAAAAATGGCGAAGATTATCTCCAAGAATAAACATACCCGTTGTATTGGTTTGGTTCATAATATGATGCCTCATGAGAAGTCGATTCTTGACGTTTTGTTCTCACCACGTTTTGTTAAGTCGATGGATGCGTTTGTGGCTTTGTCGAAGTCTGTTCTTCAGGATATTTCAAAATTAGATAAGAACTCTAAACCTAAACAATTTTCTCCGCATCCACTTTATGACCATTATGGTGATAGGGAAGACAAGTCGTTTGCTCTCAGTAGTTTGTATTTTGATGAGAGTTATAATTATCTCCTCTTCTTCGGATTGATACGCGAATATAAAGGTCTTGACCTTCTCTTGAAAGCTATGGCTGACGAACGTATTGATAACTATCCTTTGAAACTTGTTATAGCAGGAGAGTTCTACGATAAGAAAGAGATATACCTGCAAATGATTGATAATTATAAAATTAACGATAAGGTGATAATTTGTGACAAGTATATCCCTGATGAGGAAGTGAAGAATTTCTTTAATCTTGCAGATA
Source organism: Bacteroidales bacterium (assembly GCA_017466405.1). GTDB lineage: Bacteria > Bacteroidota > Bacteroidia > Bacteroidales > F082 > Limimorpha. The sequence continues at coordinate 78,451 of JAFTUF010000030.1, read as the reverse complement.
TGGTGGTTCAGCCTTATAAATCAGCTACTCAGAGTGGTGTGACTCAGGTCGCTTATCATTTTGAGAAACCGATGCTTGTGACAGATGTAGGTGGATTACGTGAGATTGTTCCTGATGGAAAAGTCGGTTATGTGGTTGAGCCGAATCCAGTTAAGATTGCAGATGCTATCTGTGATTTCTACGATAATAACAGAAAAGAATTTTTTGAGGATAATATTGTTGAGGAAAAGAAGAAATACGAATGGTCGAAGATGACGGAGACTATTCTTAATTTATATAAAGAATTAAATAGTAAATAATGATGAAAAAGATAATATCTCTTCTGACAAAAATATTCCCTCGACAGATACTGATAAAATTCAGTTATCTTTTCAGTATTTTGATAAGACCTTTTTATATTGGTAATAAAGTCGAATGTCCAGTTTGCGGAAAACATTTTAGAAAATTCTTGCCCTACGGTTATGGTTCGGCAATGGATAATAGACTGTGTCCTAATTGTTTGTCTTTGGAGAGACATCGTTTGTTGTGGCTATATCTTAAAGAAAAAACTGGATTTTTTACTGATAATTTAATAGTATTACATTTCGCTCCGGAGCAGCCTTTCTTAAAAAGATTTAAGGAATTGAAGAATTTGGACTATACCACAGCTGACCTCGATTCTCCTATAGCAGATTTGCATATTGATGTCACAAATATCGATTTGCCTGATAATACGTACGATGTCGTTATTTGCAATCATGTTTTAGAACACGTTGATAATGTGGATAAAGCTTTTTCGGAAATAAAGAGAATACTTAAGCCTAAAGGCTGGGCGATATTGCTTGTTCCTATTAATCCTAATGTGGATACTTTTGAAGATCCGACTGTTACGGATCCTAAGGAGAGAGAACGTCTCTTCGGGCAATATGACCATGTAAGACAATTCGGTCGCGACTATGTGGAAATCTTAAGCAAGGCCGGATTTGAAGTCGATGCCGACAGATTATATTTTGAAATCACAGAAAATCAACGCCAGAGAATGCGCTTGGCACGCCCTGGCGAAGAACTAGTCTATAGAGTAATTAAGAATTAACAATATACAATTAACGGTTGTCAGTGTCAAAGTCAATCAATAAAGTTCCGGGTGAGTGTCTCTGAAAATCTTCTCGTAGTCCCAGAAGCGTTTGATGCTTTTCTTGGTCCAATCTAAGCGAAGCATGTCTTTTTCTTCTTCGGTGAGATGCCAGTCGACGTTGCTGCTATGAAGGCGCTGCGTTAATGTGTACATCATCAAGGCTGCAGAGACGCTGATGTTATAACTCTCTGTGAAACCAAACATTGGAATCTTGACATACATATCTGCATGCTCTAAGGCGTAGTCGCTTAATCCTGTTTTTTCTGTTCCGAAGACTATGGCGACAGGCTCATCTAAAGGAAGCTCTTCTGGAGTGTAGTCGTCTTGATGAGGACATGTCGCGACAATCTTATATCCTTTTTTATGCAGAGCGTCAAAGGCTTCAGGCGTATTGAACTCCTGTTCGTTATATTTCTTGAGGTCTAACCATTTGATGCTGCCGACAACAATATCTGGGTTGACGTTATAAACCCACCTGTTTTCAATGACGTGGATGTCTTGAACTCCGTTGATGTCGCAACTCCGCAATACTGCACTCGCGTTGTGCGACTGATAAATATCTTCCAGAACTACTGTGACGTGACGTGTTCTATAATCAAGGACTTCCTCAAAACGTTTCTTTCTTTCCTCTGTCGTATATTGACTTAAAAAATTGTATAATTCTCTGTCTTTTGGTGACATACTTTTCTATTTTATTTGCGTTACAAAGATAATGCTTTTTTTCGTACGCTTGAGACGAAGCAAAATTCGTTCTATATAAATTGAGCTGTATCTAATAAGTCCATACAATTTTTAAGATTCTCAATTTCTCAATTTCTCAGATTCAATAAAGTTCCTCCCACCATTCATCGTTGTCTTTCAGATGTTTCTCCCACCAAGCCATGATGGTCTTATGCCATTTGATACGTTTTTTATAATCGACGATATGATGGTCTTGACCTTCAATCTGAACCAATTCACATTCTTTACCGAGAAGCTTTAATGCAGTGTAAAGTTGAATACTTTCTCCGACAGGGACGTTGGTGTCGGCGCTTCCGTGAAGGAGTAGGAGCGGAGTGTTGATTTTGTCGGCGTTGAACAAAGCGCTCTGTCCCACATACATCTTTTGGTTGTCCCAAGGGAATGTTCCTGCTGCAGCAACGGTGTTGTATCCCCAGCCCCAATAGCCTTCGCCCCAGTAAGATGAGATTGAACTGATGCCTGCGTGAGAGATAGCGGCGGCGAAAATGTCGGTGCGTGTTGTCAATAACTCAGTCATGAAACCGCCGTATGATGCGCCCATACAACCGACGTGTTCTGCATCGACAAAGTCGTGGTTCTTGATGAAATTCTTTGTGGCGTCGATAATCTCATCAGCGACGGTCATTCCCCAGTTGTTGACGTGGCGCGCCGCAAACTCTTGGCCATAACCTGTTGAACCAGATGGGATGATGACATAAACCACATATCCGTTAGCTGCAAAATAATTCTTAGGATAAAGACCTCTTAAATTTCTGCCAGTAGGACTTGTTCCGCCATAATAATAGACAATCATAGGATATTTCTTGCTGCTGTCGAAGTCTGCTGGAAGATAATAGTAACCATCTACGATGACACCTTTCTTGGTCTTAAATGTATAGTCGTGATATTCGCCGAACTCTAAGTCTTTGAATAATTCTTCTTCAGGATTGCGGCTGCTAATCATCTCATTGTTATCCACATTGATAACAAAAGCTCTCTCTGGTGACTGAATTCCGCTTCCGTAATATGCTAAATGATTGCTGTTTTGTGACTTGCTGATACTAAATACATTGTCGAGTTCTGTCTCAATTTCCTCAAATACACCTTTATTAATATCATAGACGTAAATGTTATTATACGATTTTTCTTCGACCAATAAATAAATTCTATTGTCGTCAGCACACCAATTTACGCTTGAGATATTAGGATCGAAGTCTTTGCTGATACATTTGACGTTTTTGCTTTCGATGTCAAAAATATAGGCTTCAGTGTCGTAGTCGTTGGCAATCATATTTTTTGGAAGATTTCTTCCAGCGCCCTCAAACATCGCTGCTGAACCAGTAACGACAAGTTGTTTGTTGTCTGGTGAATATTGTGCAGAACCGCCGAAATAATCTTGCCATAAAGTGTCAACGCTGAAATCTTTTATATCGATTTCCATCATGATTTGTTTTGAATATGGACGAGTTGTGTAGTCTCTAACAGATTGACTTACGATTATCTTACTTCCGTCATTATTTATGTCATGGAGAGATGTGCTTAAATTGCCTGCTGTGAGTTGAGTGTGAATGCCTGTCGCTATGTTATAATGATAAAGGTTTGTCTGATTGCGCCACCAAGGCCAGCGATCTTCCATTCCGTCAAGGCGTTTCACTCCGTCTTTGTTTTTCTCACCTTCTATATTGACACCATATATAATAACGTTGCCGTCGTTTGAAAAACTGTAATGGTTCATATCTTTTGGTGCTTCCATCACGAAAGTGATTTCTCCGTCTTCTAAAGATTGCATATAAACCTGTGACTTGCCGTTGTTGTTCTTTCTATAATATACAGCGTTTTCTGTAGGATGAAAATAAATGCTTCCTAAACTATTGTGTTTTGTGCTTAAGACAGTAGAATTATTTCCCAAATCAATTATTTCCGACCAGTAGGAAGTCTTTCCATCAGGAGCGACGGTCTCTTTGTATGAGTATTTTGCATATTTTCCATTTGGAGAGATTGAGACTCCTGCCGACCTGATTCCGTGCATGACAATGTTGAGATCCATTTCTTTCCTTGGATCTAAACTCCATGATAGCGTGTTGATGTCATCGCTGCCAAATTCTAATTTAAATTCCCAGCTGCAGTCATCTTTCTTTTGATATAATGTCTTTACAAGAATATCATGTTTACCAATCTCAAGTTTTATTTTCTTGTCTTTGGTGTTGTTTTCATCCTTGCAGAACTCATTGTATGAAATGATTTTTTCACCGTTTAAATATAATTCGTACGGAGAGTTTGATGTTGTTTTGAAAGTGACTTCTTGATATTCGAGGTTTTCGAGGTAACCAGAAAGTATGTTATAAGAATATTGAGTTCCTACTCCCGTGCTCGCACTGTTTAAAACGATACATCCTGACTCTGATGCAGCATGTTCTTTCCAAGCTGGAGAGTTGATGTTGTCGTATGCTTTTCTTCCTAAAGCGGCTCTTTGATAATTAGGCGTTTTCATTATCTCGAAAAGGTCGCATGACTCGAAAGTCTTTCCAGCGATATTAGCGCCTTCGTTAAGCATTGGTTTAGCGGTGTTCTGAACGTCAAGACATAGCCAGTTGTGTGCATGCTTGTAAGAAATATTTTCATTTTCTTGGGCGTTGATTCCAGCAAAAGATGTAATAAACAATAAGATAAATAATGTTAAATTGTTCTTTTTCATAATCTTCGAGTTTAAAAAATATTTGAGCAAATATATTTATTTTTTTTGTTGATTTTTCAGATAAAAAAACTAAATTTGCAGTCTGAAAAAAATCTATTGATATGGCAAAACAAAATGTAAAGAATGAAGGTGATGAACGCCTCGAATCGATTGAAACAACATTAAGTAACACAGAACTTTTTATCGAGAAAAATCAAAAGGCTATTGTTATAGTTCTCGCAGTATTGATTATAGCAGTTCTGGCAGTTTTTGGAGTTAAGAAGTATTATCTTGAACCACGTGAGAAAGACGCTCAAGCAGCTATCTTCCATGCAGAACAGTATTTTGAAAACGATAATTTCGCATCAGCTCTTAATGGCGATGGCAATTATCTCGGTTTTGTAAACGTTATCGATGAGTTCGGTGGAACAAAAACAGCTAACTTGGCAAAATATTATGCAGGTGTTTGTTATCTCAACACTGGCGATTTCAATAACGCTATAAAATATCTTAAAGAATTTAAAGGAAAAGATGTAATAGTAGCATCATTAGCATTAGGCGCAATGGGCGATGCTTATATGGAACTCGGCAATGTAGCAGAAGCAGCTAAATCTTATGAAAGCGCTGCTATGAAAGCTGAAAACGGTTTTACATCACCAATGTACTTGCTCAGAGCTGGTATGGCTTACGAAATGGCAGGTGACTACCAAAAAGCTATCGATGTTTACAAGAAGATTAAAGCTGAATATCCAAACAGCAACGAAGGCTTCAGCATCGAAAAATATATAGCTAAAGCACAAGCTGAATTGTAAGATAAATTTAATTTTTTTCATAGATGTTTCCCGACTCTTTGAGTCGGGTTTTTTTTTGAAACTATTTTTATTAAAAATGAAAACGACTGCGGAATTAGAAGAAAAACCTCGTTTGTTCACGGGTAATTATCTGAAGGTTTGGATAGCTAATTTTATGCTTTATTTTTCCTTCTATTTTGTGACGCCTCTTTTGCCGCTTTACCTAAGAGATGTGTTCCATGCCGATAAAGCGATGATAGGACTTGTGCTCAGTGGCTATAGTATCGCTGCTCTCGCAATACGTATCTTCAGTGGATATATCGTAGATAGATTTTCGAGAAAGAAAATCTTACTGATATCGTATGCTTCTTTTGCACTTTTCTTTTTGGGATATTATATCACAGGTTCTATAATATTATTCGCTCTGATAAGAACCTTGCATGGAATTCCGTTTGGCTTGACATCTGTGTCGAGCAGCACCGTCGCAATAGATGTGCTGCCTTCTCAACGCAGAGGCGAAGGAATAGGCTATTGGGGACTCAGCAATAATTTCGCGATGGCAATAGGCCCGAGTTTGAGTTTGTTGTTATATAACTATTTCAATAGTTTCAATCTTTTGTTCACGGTATCTCTAGTCTTTGCCTTGTTAGGCTTGTTGATTAATACATTCGTAGAGTGCAAATATCGTCCACCGGTCTTAGATAAGAAAAAGATTTCTTTAGACAGACTGTTCTTACTTAGAGGCTGGAGCCAAGGTATTTGTATTGCGTTGGTAGCTTTCGCTTACGGGATACTCTCGACATATATTGCTATTTATAGCCAAGACGTTTTGAATATCACCACAGGAACAGGAACGTTCTTTATGCTTTTTGCTGTTGGGTTGATAATGTCGCGTTTTGTAGGTGTTCGTTCCTTAAGCAAAGGTCATATAGTAAGAAACGCTTCGTATGGAATCATCGTCGTGGCAGTAGGATATTTCCTTTTTTCCTTATGGCAGAATCTGTTCGGTTATTATGTCTCCGCTATCGTTATAGGTTTTGGCCAGGGAAGCCTTTATCCTGCTGTACAGACTATGTTTTTGAATATGGCTTCTAACGATCAAAGAGGAACGGCAAATTCTACAATATTAACAAGTTGGGACTTAGGTCTCGGTTTAGGCGTTATCGTAGGCGGCTATGTGGCAGAGCATTTGGGTGGATATAAGTCTGCGTTTTTACTGTCGGCAGTGGTGAGTGTGTTATCAGCTTTGTTTTTCTTTCTTTACGCTAAGAAATCATATCTTAAGGCAAAAAAACTTTAGTCTTTTGTCATTAGACATTGGACATTTATTTTAATTTTGCAAAAAAAAGAATGTAATATGAAGATAGTATATTTTGGGACTCCAGAGTTTGCTTCCTCTCAATTGGAAGCTATAATATCAGCAGGTTATGAAGTTGTAGCTGTAGTGACAGTGCCAGATAAACCTGCGGGACGTGGCAAGAAAATACAATGCTCTGACGTGAAAGAGACAGCGTTGAAATATGGTTTGCCAATAATGCAACCTGTAAGTTTAAAAGCACCAGAGTTTTTAGAAGAGTTGTCTTCTTATAATGCCGACTTGTTTGTTGTTGTTGCTTTCAGGATGTTGCCGGAAGTGGTGTGGAGTATGCCTCCGAAAGGTACTTTCAACCTTCATGCTTCTTTATTGCCTCAATATAGAGGTGCAGCTCCTATAAATCATGCTATTATTAATGGTGAGAAAGAAACAGGTCTTACAACTTTCATACTCGACAAAGAGATAGATACTGGCGAGATTATAAAGCAGGAAATCGTTAAGATTGAAGATGATGAGACGGCTGGTTCTCTTCACGATAAATTGATGCTTCTAGGAAATAAGGTGGTTGTAGAGACTATAAAGATGATAGAGGAGGGAAAGGTTAATTCACAATCACAACAGTCTATCATACAGAGAGACAATATTGTGTTAAAACCTGCACCTAAAATATTTAAGGAAGACTGCAAAATCGACTGGACAAAAGACGCTAAGTCGATATATGATTTCATCAGAGGGCTTTCTCCTTATCCTGCAGCTCATACACAATTCGTCTCGGAAAATGATACTGTATTAGACCTTAAAATTTTTGAAGTTACTATAGAAGAAAAGAATCAAGATGATGTTGAATTGTTCCAAGTAAAGACAGATGGAAAATCATATCTTAAAGTGGCTTTGAAAGATGCATTTATAAACATTAAGGTGCTACAGCAGGCTGGAAAAAAAGCTATGCCTATAGAGGATTTCTTGAGAGGTGCTCGCCTTAATGGAGAATGGAAAGCACAATAAAAATCTTAAGTTGGCGATAAAACCTAAACTTGTAAAATCGACGAGTTTAGGTTTTTTTGTTTTTTATGATAAAATGTGCTTTTTTTTATAAGAAAAGGATTGTTTCTGATATTGTTTTTGTATGAATTATTTCCAATAAATATTATTTTTATAATTTTCTTTAACAAATTATAGCTTTATTTTCAATTGAAAATTTATTATTAAAATTTTCTGAAGATTTAGTAAATACAAGTATTTTGGGAAATTTCATGACGTATGATTTTTATACTCATTCTGTTGGAATTAAAAAAATATTTTTTTTTCTTGAAAAATATTTGTTTTTTCATAAATAAATAATTAGATTTGTATGCGAAATGTTTAAGTTATTGTTTAATAACCTATTAAAATAAAAGTAATATGAATAAAGCAGAATTAGTAAATGTCATTGCCCAAAAAGCTGGTATGACAAAAGTAGATGCAAAGAAAGCATTGGAAGCATTCATGGAAGCATCAACAGAAGCATTGCAAAAAGGTGAACGCATCTCTTTGGTAGGATTTGGAACATTCTCGACTTGTACACATCCAGCAAGAAAAGGTCGCAATCCACAGACTGGTAAAGAGATTATGATTGCTGAAAAGACTGTGGTTAAATTTAAGGCAGGCGCAGAACTTGTTAATGGTTTATAAATAAGTCTTGATAAAAATGAGGACGGTTTTCTCGACGACCGTCCTTTTTTTTGTGTTGCTGAGTTACTAAGTTGCTAAGTTGCTGAGTCGTTTTTCTTTAAGATTCCGTTTTTGTCTTGTTCAATTATCTTATTATCTAACATCCATCGTAAGGTCTCTATGACTTTCTCTTCATGATGGCTTTTGATTTTTTTCACTACTTCATAAACTGATGAGTCGCTGTCGCGTAGTTCATTTACGATACGCTCGCTAATTTCCTGATATTCCCTGTCGTTGATTGTCATCTTGTTTTTCGAGGAACAGACATCGCATTTGCCGCATCGTTTCTTTATATCCTCGCCAAAATATCTCAAAAGTTGAACGCTCCTGCATTCGCCATTATTATTGACAAAATCAATGACAGCCTGAACTCTCTTGTTGGCATCTTCCTTACGATTATCGTAAACATCTTCCGATAAAGTGAAATGTCTGCTGTCGATTCTTTCTCTAATATATTGAATCTGAGGTTTGTCATTACGCGGGATATAACAAAGGAAATTCAGGTTGTGTAATTTGTTCAGTTGTTGCTGAACCTTGTCTATCGGAATACCTGTCTTGTGAGAAACGACTTCTTCTCTTATGTTGACAAAATCGCTTAATACGCCAGGAAGACTTCTTAACAAATATTTGATTATTATATCATATTCCTTGTATTCTAACTGGAATCGGTATAAGTCTTCTCTGTTTGCCTTGATATATACTTTTGATGGAGAATTCAATGACTCTGATGTGGCAATTAATCCTTCTCTCTCAATAAGGTTAATTGTGTTAAAGACTTCCAATAATGAGAAATTATAATATTGAGCGAAGTCGTTGATATTAAAGTTGTAGCTTTGATTCTCACCGGCGCCGATAGGAATCTGAAGATAATTTCCCAAAGCATCGTAAATCAATTTGATTCTATTAAGGTCGGGATATGAACTTTGCAGGTTTTCCTTCAATTTATTAACGTCAGTATCTGCCACCAAAAGAAACGCCTCCGATTCTTGCAAGTCACGACCAGCACGACCAGCTTCTTGGAAGTAAGCTTCTAAACTGTCGGGCAAGTCTAAGTGTACGACGAGTCTGACATCGGGTTTGTCGATGCCCATCCCGAAAGCGTTTGTCGCCACCATCACCTTAATCTTGCCTTCCATCCATTGTTGCTGTCTTCCGTCACGTGTCTTGGCGTCTAAGCCTGCGTGATAATATGTAGCGCTTGTCCCTACAGACTGTAGCCATTCGGCTATCACCTTGGTGCGCTTGCGGCTTCTGACATAAACGATGCCGCTACCTCTGTCCATCTTCGAGAATAGCCGCTGCATCAAGCCAAATTTGTCGGCCTCGTGAATCACGTTATATGTTAAGTTCTTACGCTCGTAGCTCGTCTGAAAGACATTGCTTTTCTTGAAACCAAGACGATATTGTATGTCATCCACGACTTTAGGTGTTGCTGTAGCGGTAAGAGCCATGACAGGTGTGTTAGGAATATATTTCCTTATCTCTGCAATTTTTAAATAAGGAGGCCGGAAGTCGTAACCCCATTGTGAGATGCAGTGTGATTCATCAACGGCGAGAAGGTTTACTTTCATCTTCTTCAGTGCCTCGATGAAAGCGTCTGTCATAAGACGTTCCGGTGAGACGTATAGAAACTTCAGCATCCCAAAAGCAGCTTGGTTGTAAGCTACTTCTATCTCGCTGCGATGCATACCTGAGAAGATGGCAGCGGCAGGGATGCCGTTTTTTTTGAGATGCATCACCTGGTCTTTCATGAGAGAGATGAGAGGTGTAATCACTATGCAGATACCCTCCATTGTCATAGCAGGAACCTGAAAACATATCGACTTGCCGCCACCTGTAGGAAGTAGCGCCAAAGTGTCTCTACCCTCAATGACAGAATCGACGATGTCTTCCTGCAAAGGACGAAAGGAAGGATATCCCCAATACCTTAATAATATGTCTCTCGTTATATCACTCATAACTTATATGAGAACAATCTGGCTTAACTCTTCTGCATATTTTCTTATTCCATTTTGAATACGTTGTACTGTTTTTGGCGATGGTTTTCTATAACCAGTTACATAATGGTTGAGCTGTTTGCGGTTGATCCCAGTTATGGATTGAAGATCTGCCAAATTCATTCTCCCTTTGAACATCTGTAAGAAACTTGCAGTATCATATTCAAACACAAATTTCATGTCGGAAAGACTTGGTTCTAAAATTTTTGCTTCTAAATATGAATTGTTAAGATCTTTCATAGCCTCTTTAACAGTTTTACCCATACCAAAAAAAGCTATCGAGGTATCCATTTGTGGAACGGCCTGATAATTCCCGTTGTCATTTCGCTCAATAATTACTTTAATCGTTTTCATATTTTAGTTTTATGTTTTTTATAATATAACACCTGACTGTTTGCTTATTTGCTTTTTAAGTTGTGTTCTGATATCCTCGTTTGCATGTCTTGGAACTTGAAATCTTTGATTTGTTATTGGACTAAACCACCATTCGTGATTTTTTCCATTGGCAATAAAATAACATCCAGACTGCTGTAATTTCTTTTTCAATTCAACCGTTCTCATAATGGCTAAATTGATATCGCAAAGATAGACAAAAATCTAACAAACTGAGGCCTTTAATTTGAATATTTTTTGTGATTTTCATAAAAATTATTTTTGGGATTTCTTTCTTGCAAAAATAATTTATTTAAAAATATTGTCAAGATTTTGTAAAGTAAAAATGAGCCTAAAATTGTAATGTGAATAAATATTAACGTAAATTTGATTTTTTAGTTAAAATGCGTTAACATTTATCGCTATTTATAATAAATATGTAATTGATAAAAAATCTTTCAACTTTAGTCTTTTGTCTTCTGACTTTTATTATCTTTGCAGCCGATGAATGGTGTCCGTGAGGACTCAATAGGGAACCGAGTGTAAATCTCGGACAGTTCCCGCTGCTGTGATCTCTAACAGCGTTTGACATAAAGTCACTTTCTTTTCCTAAAAAGATGGGAAGACGTCAGGCGTAAGGAGTAAGTCAGAAGACCTGCCAGTTATCAGACAATTAAGACTTTCGGGATAAGAGTCGGTCGATCAGCATTTAAAAGCAACGACAATTTCCCGAGATATGTACACGTAAAATTGATAATGGTCGATGACTGTTGCCTATTGTCTGTTGACAAAGAGATATATGATGAAACGACTGCTGATGATATTAACCTTATTCCTAACGCTAAGCATCAAAGCTTCAGCACAGAACGACACTATTGTCTTGGAGTCGGTGGAGGTTACAGCGTCGCATATATATAAAAAGGTGCAGGAAAAAGCGATGGAACGTCGCATTGATACAGCACTCATCAAACGTCTTAAGACAGTATCACTCTCACAACTTCTCATCCAACATTCTCCCGTATTCATCAAGACTTACGGACCTGGCGGTACAGCCTCGGCATCATTCCGCGGAACTACGGCAAGTCATACTCTCGTGCTCTGGAACGGACTCCAGCTCAATTCTCCATCGCTCGGTGAAGTGGATTTCAGCACGATACCGGTTTTCTTCACCGATGAAATATCGCTGCAATGGGGAAGCAAGACATCTGCCAACAGCGGAGGTCTCGGCGGTGTGGTAAATATCGCTAACAACCAGAAGTTCAACGAAGGATTGATATTAGACCTGAAACAAACTTACGGCAGTTTTAATACTTGGGGCTCTTACGTCACTCTCGGTTATTCAGGAGAAAATTTCATTACAAGAGTCAAGGCGTATCGTAACTCCAGCGATAACGATTTTACCTATAATAATATAGCGACTATCCCACATAAGGAGATGAGACAAAAAAACGCCGATTTTGTCGATTATGGCGTGATGCCTGAAGTGCAAGTGCGTCTGAAAAATTCACTCCTGACGCTTGTCTCCTGGAATCAATGGAGCCATAGAAATTATCCGCAGATAATGCCTAATGTTTTTAACAACACCAAGGAATACGCCGACAATGACTTCTCGCGTAACTTCATATCTTACAAGACATATTGGAACTCGGGCAGGATAGAGGTGAAGTCGGCTTATTTCTACGAGAAACAGAATTATTTCTTGGAATCTTACACATCTAACGGATTGCCAGTTACGCAGATAAATACCTTAAATAAATCGAATGTGTTCCGTCAGATTGTTGATTTGCAACAGGATTTATATAAGTCGTGGAACTTGTACGCTAAGGTGCAATGGGATTATGAAAGTGTCAGTTCGTCTGATTATGATGGAATAAAAGACAGAAGTCTTATCTCGTTATATGCCGCCATTGATGGCAAGATTTTTCGCGATTTAGATTTGAGAATGACGCTTCGTAATGACATCGTCGATGATAAATCAGCGGGATTTTTCCCTACAGCGACATTGACATACAAAACGCCTTTTATTAAAGGCTTGACTTTTAATGCTGGTTATAGCCATAATTATAGAAATCCTACTTTGAATGATTTGTATTGGTATCCAGGAGGTAATGAAAATCTTAAGGCAGAAAACGGAAAGACGATAGATTTTGACATCAATTATCTTTATGAGAATGTTAATTTTAATTTAGATTTCAGGACTGGATTGTATTATTCAAGGGTGAAAGACTGGATACAGTGGGTGCCAACGAATTACAGATATTGGATGCCTAAAAATGTCTCGGATGTCATGGCGCGTGGACTTGAAATGCACCTTAAGATGAATTATAAATATCATTTATGGAATTTCTCTGTCTCCGGTAATTATGTTTATAGTCACACCACTGATGAGAGTGAGTATGCACAGCAATACGACTCTTATGGAAGACAATTGATTTATATTCCATTACATCATGCCAATGCTTTTGCTGAAGTGAAGTGGATGACATGGAGTCTCAACTATACTTTTGAATTAACAGGCGAGAGGAAGACGAGTATGAACGATGATGAATTTTTCGCTTATGAATTACCTTGTTATACTCTGCACCATATTTCTCTCGGAAAACAATTGAATAAGTTTAGAATAGAATTTAAAATAAATAACTTAACTGATAAAGATTATCAGACCGTTCTTTGGCGCGCGATGCCAGGACGTAGCTATGAAATATATTTGGAATTTAAATTATAAACCGTCAACAATAACGATGTGGATAATGGCTGTTGTCTGTTGTCCGTTGTCTGTTGGCATAAAAAGTAAAACTATGAAAAGAACATTTTTTAACATTTTTGTTTTAAGCATTTTATTAACATTCGTTTCATGTGGTGGCGATGATCCTGTCAATCCAACGGAAACGTCTATTGCGAAAGGACTTTTTGTCTTGAACGAAGGAACATTTACTTATGCCAACTCTTCTCTAACATTTTATGATCCAGAAGCAGATACGGTAGAAAATAACCTTTTCTACAGAGTGAATATGTCGCCTCTCGGCGATGTTGCAAATTCTATGATGATTGACGAGACGGGAATGTATGTCGTGGTAAACAACAGCAAATACATCTATAAAGTCGATCCTAAAACAATGAAGTATCAGGCTAAATTAGACGGACTTACATCGCCGCGACATATTATTTCTATTAATAAAAACAAGGCATACGTCTCTGACCAGGAATCAGCAGGACTTTGGGTCATTAATCCTAATACTATGCAGAAGACGGGATTTGTGGAATTGGGTAATACTACAGAGAAGATGGTTCGTGCCGGAAATGAAATAGTTGTGACAAACTGGTCGAATTTCTATCAGCCTGAGACTTCTAATTCAACGATTCAATTTGTGAATGTTGAGACCGACGAACTTGTTGCTACCATGGATGTCGCACCGGAACCAAACTCTATCGTACTTGATAAAAACAATAATGTCTGGGTTTTGTGCAGCGGCGGATATATGCCTCCATGCGAGCCGGCATTGTTCTGTATAAATCCATCTACGCGTCAGGTTATCAAACGCTTCGATTTCGCCGAGGGCGACTATCCATCATCAATGGCTATCGATAATAAAAAGGAGAATTTGTATATCTTAAACGGAGGTTTCGGTACTTTGAACTTGTATAAGATGTCTATCAATGACGAGTCGTTTCCTACAGAGATATTTGTCAATAGTCAACAGATAACAGACAACGGTGTAACCAATATTCATGTGTTTTCGACAGTGGCTGTCTCTCCTGAAAATGGCGACATCTATCTTACCGATGTTAAAAACTACATGCAAAACGGAGATGTGTTACGATTTACATCAGAAGGCGAATACGTTACAAAATTCTCTGTAGGAATTGTTCCAGGATTTATGATGTTTAATTAAGAAAGGTTAAGTTTATATTAGACTTTTTCGTATCTTTGCAGCGTACGTCTTGTATGACCGACGTCCTCGTAAGAGTTAAGGTCAAACAAGACGTTTTTTTATTGTTGTCTAAAGTCTGATGTTAAAAGACTAAAGACGATTTTGTTTAATCTAAAAATCGACTGTGGACAAAGTCTATTGACCCTTGTTCATTGTCTGTTGACTTAAAAAGATGATCGCAAAAAGGTATTACACAGAAAATCTTCGCATTGCGTCCCCAGTGATATTGTCGTTCGCGGGACAGCAGCTTGTTCAGGTGATGGACACCATCATGGTAGGTAGGTTAGGTGCGGTGGAACTTTCTGCCGTCTCACTCTCAAGCGCAATAATTACTAACATTACGATGATTGGGCTTGGCATTGCTATGGGTCTCACTCCTTTGGTGGGAATTCATTTCGCAAGAAATGAGAGACAACAATGTAATAATCTCTATAGAAATTCATTACTACTCAACATTCTGATGGGCGTTTTGCTTTGCGGGATACTCTTCGCTATAAATCCCTTGCTGCAATATTTCGGTCAACCACAGTCTGTTCTAGATACCCTCGATGGTTATTATTATTGCGTTACATTATCATTGATTCCGTATCTTATCTTCTTGACATTCAAACAATATTTAGAAGGACTTGGTAATACCTTCTATTCCATGCTTATTACAATAGGTTGTAACGTCTTGAATGTCTTCCTCAATTTTGGTTTTATCTACGGTTATATGGGATTTCCAGAACTTGGTGTCACTGGCGCAGGACTCGCAACGCTCATCTCAAGAGCTTTGATGCCAATAGCTTTCTTAATAGTGATTTATTTTAAGAAGGAATTTAAACCGTATTTTGAAAAACAAAAAGGACATGGAGACTCGGTGACTTGGAGACTCGCTGACATATTTAAAGTAGGTTTTCCTATAGCAGCGCAGATGACGCTTGAGCTTTTCTCTCTTACATTCATGACTATTATGATGGGTTGGCTTGGAGAAAAGACTTTGGCTGCAAATCAGATAATGCAAACTATGATAGGATTCTCGTTTATGATTGCCAATGGCGTAGCGTCGGCATCAACGATACTTGTCTCACACGATTACGGTAGGAGAGACATTGCTTCTATTAAAAATCACGCTTATTCAGCCATGCATCTTGGCATCACGATAATGGTTTGTTTCGCATTATTGTATGCTTTCGGCGGTGAGTTCCTGGCACGCATCTTCAGCAACGACGAAGAAGTGATTGCCATAACAGCGAGACTCTTTGTCGTCGTTGCTTTCTTTGAAGTAATTGACGGAACACAAGTCACATTGCTTGGAGCATTACGCGGACTTACTGATGTTAAATATCCGATGTATTGTGCCTTAATATGTTACATCTTGGTTGAGATACCTGTCGGTTATTTCTTGGGATTCGTACTCGGTATTGGTGCTGAAGGTATTGTCGGTGGTTTCCTCGTTGGAATCCTGCTTGCCGCTATACTTTTCATCATGCGATTCAGAAAGAAATTGAGAGTGTTAGAAACTGAGAATCTGAGAATCTGAGATGCTGAGAAGGATTAGAGTGGCGTAAAGAGACTTTCCTCTTATCCCAAAAATTATGCATTATGAATTAATATAATTGTTATAGATTTGTTAATTTTAAACAATAGTTAAATAGTGTTGTTTCTGCATTAAATTGTAAAAACAACATTATGAAAAAGTTTACATTATTTAAGAAAATCCTCGTAATGACCTTTTTTGTAGGTTTACTTGGAAACTACGCTTACGGACAATTTTCGTTGAGCGGAGAAGTCAGACCACGTATGGAATATCTTCACGGATATTCAACATTAACCGACAAAGATTCTGATCCTGCTGGATTTGCATCGCAGAGAACAAGAATCAACTTTAACTATTCCAACGAAAGAGTCAAGATGGGAGTATCTGTACAAGATGTATTTCTTTGGGGATCTCAACCTCAGCTCTTCAGCACGTCAAATTCATTAAGTCTGCACCAAGCTTGGGCTCAATATTTTTTAACTCCTTCTTTGTCATTGAAATTGGGTCGTCAAGAACTTGTTTATGATGATGAAAGAATTTTCGGTAACTCCAACTGGGATCAACAAGGCAGAAGTCATGATGTGGCGTTGTTGCGTTATGATGGGATGGTACGAATCGATATCGGTGCTGCTTTCAATCAGGATGAAAAGCATCTTAACGGAAGTTATTATCACTTGAATAACTACAAGATGATGCAGTTTGTTTGGATGAATACCGACATCGTCGATAACCTGAATCTCAGCCTCTTGTTCTTGAACAACGGCTATCAACATGATTACAAGATTCTTCAAGATGGAATACATCACGACAAGACAAAGAACGTCTTCAATCAGACACTCGGCGGTAGATTGTTGTTGACACCTGGCGACTTCAATATGCATGCATCGGCATATTATACAATGGGTAAAGATACGAAAGACAGAGACTTGTCGGCTTACTATGTAGGATTGGGAGTTGATTATAATATGAGCGACGACTGGAATTTAGGACTTGGCTGGGAACATCTCTCAGGTACTGACCAAAAGGATATAATTGAAAATCCTGATGGCTATAAGAACAAGTCGTTCAACCCCTTTTACGGAACTTCTCATAAGTTTAACGGCTTTATGGATTATTTTAATGCTAATGGTAACTGGTCTAATTTTGTTGGTCTTAACGACTTATTTGCCTCGGTGCAATTCTCAAGAAGAAACTTTGAAATCAATCTTACAGGACATGCATTCTTGACAGCAGCCTCATTGGTTAAAGACGGAAATGTTAATGAAACTATGGAACCTTATCTTGGTACCGAACTTGACTTGACAATGTCGTATAAACTTTCTCGTACTTCCAATGTCGTCTTGGGATATAGCCAGATGTTTGGTTCAGAAACACTTCAAGCTGTCAAAGGCGGCGATAAGAGCGCATTCAATAACTGGGCTTATCTCATGTTCACATTTAAACCGGTATTCTTAAAATAATTAATTAAGTTAACTTTTAATTTGTCGAGTAGAGGGATTTTTCTCTCTACTTTTTTTATATTTGCAAAAAATATAATCGATGACAAAAGACAAGTGTTTTTATGTGGGTAAAATAGTTAAGACTCACGGTATCAAAGGTGAAGTGACTTTAAGAATTGATAACGAAGATTTTGATGAGATAGAAGAATTGGATTATTTTCTGTTGGAAATAAACGACAAACTCATTCCTTTCTTTATCGAAAATATAACATTCCATTCAAACAAATCTTTTGTGTTGTTCCAAGACCTTAAGACCTTAGAAGCAGCGAGTCAGTTGGTGGGAGTTACAGCGTATCTTCCATTAGAACTTCTTCCAGAACGTTCCGGAAATGATTTCTACTCATACGAAGTCGTTGATTTTATTCTTGTTGATGAAGAGAAAGGTGAGCTCGGAAAAGTGCAGGAGATAATAGAATATCCAACGCAGTCGTTGATTCAAGTAATTAAAGAAGGAAAAGAAATCTTAATTCCGATTCACGATGATATCATTAAAGATGTGAATAGGGAAGAGAAAAAGATTTATATAAAAGCTCCTGTTGGCTTGATTGATATGTATTTAGAAAATTGATTTATGGACTGTCGCCCTTTCTTCTTTAAAAAATTCGCGATGTTCCATCATCGTTCCACCATGCGTATTGGGACAGATGCTGTTCTTTTTGCTCAATGGGTCGATGTGC
The DNA here is from genome assembly GCA_017466405.1 of Bacteroidales bacterium. Taxonomy (GTDB): domain Bacteria; phylum Bacteroidota; class Bacteroidia; order Bacteroidales; family F082; genus Limimorpha. Next base: position 60,131 of record JAFTUF010000030.1, on the reverse strand, counting down.
GTACTGAAGATAATGCTTTAGATATTGGAACAGGCAGCGGTATCATTCCATTGATTTTGGCTCAGAAAGGAGCGATGTCTGTAGATGCTGTGGAACTGGATAAGGATTCTTGTGATGAGGCGAAACTTAATTTTAATATATCTGCTTTTTCTTCAAAACTGAATGTCTTTCAAGATGATGTCAGATATTATTCTAATGGTAATCAGAAGAAATATGATTTGATAGTCTCAAATCCGCCTTATTATTCGAGCGATGTCAAGCCGATAAATGAGAAGAAAGTGATGGCACGTCATGTATCAACGTTGAGTTACAAGGATTTGCTTATATCGGCAAAGAAGATGATGAAAGATGATGCTCGTTTTGCTTTGGTGCTCCCATTTTATGAGTCTAGAATCTTTATTAAAGAAGCAGAATGCCATGGCTTTTATCTTCAAAAGGAATTTCTAATCTCGCCTATAGAAGGAAAAGAACCTAATAGAGTTAATATGCAGTTTGTCTTGACAGAAATTAAAGATGTTGAGCAAGAGGTCTTTACAATACGAAATAAAGATTATTCATATACAGAGGAATACAAGAATTTCTTGAAAGATTTTTATTTGGATTTTTAAGTGTTATATAAAATTTATTAAGAAAGTTTTCGTTAAAAATTGGTTATTATATAAAGGAATTTTAAAGTATGAAGAAGTTATTATTATCAGCTACAGTGTTGTTTGCATTGGGTTTTATGTCGTGTTCACCATCACCTGTTGGTACTTGGGTTGAACCTGCTGGAAATACTGAGGAACAAGGTTTTACGCTTAATAAAGATGGTTCTGCAAGTTCTGTAAACATGGGTTATGTAGAGTTCAAGAACTGGGAGAAAAACGGTGACTTGTTGATTCTTAAGGGTAATTATCTAGGCTCGAGTAAACGAGAATTTTCAGATACGATGAAAGTCGAAAACATAACAAAAACAGAAATGACACTTTCTCAAGCTGGTTATTCTGTTACGTACTCAAGGAAATAAAAACGAGTGGATATAACGAAAAGAGCCGAATATGAAAGTTCGGCTCTTTGTTTTTTATTTGTTGACTCTTTGTGTCTGACACATGGTAAGGCTCTTTTCCTCGGAGAGTCTTCTTATAGCTTTGACATCCTCTCTTTTTTCAATGTCAACCAAAGTGACTTTGCTGTTTCGTTTGCATAATGCGCGGACGTTGGCATCGAAATTGGCGCATGCCTTGATGAGTTCTTCGCATTGTTGAGCTCCTTCCACACCCGACTCAAACATATTTATTGCTTCTTCAAGACCGATTTCTTTCTTTTGGACTGATTCTTTTCCGAAATAATAAACTTGTTTTCCATCAATGACGGTGTCGGGTCTTTTAGTTACTTCTATCTTTTTAGGTTTTGTTGTAACAGATTCTTTCTTAATAACTTCTTTCGATGATTTCTTGTTGTTACTTGCATTGTCGTTGCAAGAAAAACAAAGAAAACTCAAGAATAAACTGAGTGTTAAAATCCTTCTTTTCATAATTAAACTATTATTTTGCAAAAGTATGATTTTTATTGAAAAAAATGGTTAAATTTGCGTTCTTTTTTTATTAGTAGAACAAATTTTTAAAAGACATAAAATGAGTAAATTAGTAGTTGTTGCCCTTGGTGGAAATGCTTTGTTGAGAAGTAATCAAAAAGGTACATATCAAGAACAGATTGAGAATGTTACAGAGACATGTCTTGCTTTGACAGATTTCCTTAAGAGAGGACATCGTTTGATAATAGGTCATGGTAATGGTCCACAAGTTGGTAATGTAATGTTACAACACGAAGCTGGTTTGAAAAACTTCGATTTGCCATCAATGCCAATGGATTATTGTGTTTCTGAGACACAAGGTTCTATAGGTTACCTTATAGAATTAGGATTCAAGAAGGTCTTATCTCAGGAAAAAATAGACAGAAATGTTGTTACTTTAGTTACACAAGTAGTTGTAGATAAAGACGATCCAATGTTCAAGAATCCTACAAAGCCTGTAGGTCCTTATTATACAAAAGAAGAAGCTGAGGCTTATTCGGAAAAGACAGGTGCTATTTTCCGTGAAGACCCAAGAGGTCGCGGATGGCGTAAAGTGGTTCCATCACCACAACCAATAAAGATTAATAACATAGAAGTAGTTAAAGCTTTGACAGATGCTGGTCATATTGTAGTTACAGTAGGTGGCGGCGGTATTCCTGTCATCGAAAAAGACGGTTGCGTTGCTGGAGTTGAAGCTGTTATCGACAAAGACCTCGCTTCATCATTGGCAGCTATACAAGCTGGTGCCGACGAATTCTATATCCTGACCGACGTTCCTCAAGCATATATCAACTTCAAGAAAGAAAATCAAGAAGCTCTTGGTAGAATAACAATTTCTCAAGCTAAGAAATATTTAGAAGACGGTCAGTTTACAGAAGGTAGTATGGCTCCTAAGATGCGTGCTGCTATCAAGTTTGTCGAGGCAACAGGTAAAGAAGCTGTTATTACAGATTCGGCTACATTGTCGGACGAAAATGGCGGAACTAGAATCTACGCTGAATAATATTTGGTTTAAGATTATATGAAGAAGGTGCGACAGATATTTTGTCACACCTTCTTTTTTATGCACCTGCAAAGTCGTCGTTCATTTTCGACGGTATTACCATAGTCTTTGGTATGTCGAAGTTGGAATTTGGACCAAAGTTTGAGTTCGGAGAAAAATCGCCATCAGGTGTAGCTCCATAACTTTCGACGATATCTTCAAAGCGAGCATATTGTCCGACGAATTTGAGAGTTACGTCTCCTAATTTACCGTTACGGTGTTTTGCAATGCTGATGACGGCTTTACCTTTTGTTGATTCACCTTCTTCTTCGCTAAGTCCATAGTATTCTGGACGATATATAAATAAAACCATATCGGCATCTTGCTCGATAGCTCCAGATTCACGAAGGTCGGAGAGGATAGGTTTCTTCGAGCCAGGACGCGATTCGACATTACGACTCAACTGTGAAAGAGCTAAAACTGGGACGTCTAATTCTTTGGCAAGACTCTTTAGTGAACGGCTGATGTTACTGATTTCTTGTTCACGAGTTCCACCCTTATCCCCTTTAGCTGTCATGAGTTGAAGATAGTCGATGAAGATCATCTGTATGTCGTGCTGTTGTTTTAAACGGCGGCACTTAGCTCTGAGGTCGAACACTGAAAGCTGTGCTGTATCGTCAATAAAAATCTTTGCGTTGACGAGCGGCGACACCATTGTGTTAAGTTGCTGCCATTCGTAATCGGCTAAATTTCCTGTTCTTAATTTATCGGCTGTTAAAGAAGTCTCTGTTGATATAAGACGTGTAACCAATTGAACAGACGACATTTCCAATGAGAAGAAAGCGATAGGTTTATTGAAATCGACGGCTGCGTTACGTGCCAAGTTGAGGGCGAAAGCGGTCTTACCCATACTTGGGCGAGCTGCTAATATAATAAGGTCAGATTTCTGCCATCCTTGTGTAATTCTGTCTAATTCAGTGTATCCAGAAGGGACGCCTCTTAACTCAGAGCCGCTGTTACGAGCCTTGTCGATATCTGCTATAGCCATGCTGACCAAGTCGGGCATCTGATCGTGACTTCTCTTTAAATTGTTCTCGCTTATCTGGAAGAGGTTGTGTTCAGCCTTGTCCAATAAATCGAATACGTCAGTGGTGTCTTCGTATGCTTCCTTTATAATATCAGAGGAGATTACAATCAATTGACGTTGAATGTATTTCTGTAAAATAATACGAGCATGAAATTCTATGTTAGCTGAGCTAACCACACGGTTTGTAAGTTGCGATATATAATAAGGACCACCAACGACTTCTAAATTTCCGTTGCTTTTTAACTGATTCGTTACGGTCAGAATATCAATAGGTTCTGATTTTGCAAACAGTTCCTTTATGGCAGTATAAATCATCTGGTGTGTTTCCTTGTAGAAAACCTCCGGTGTTAAGATGTCTATAACGGCATTAACTGCTCCCTTTTCGAGCATCATAGCACCAAGAACTACTTCTTCCAAATCTATGGCTTGAGGAGGAACGCGTCCTTGACTTGCTAAAATCTCATTCGCAGAAATGCTGGCTTTTTGTCTGCCAAAACCTGTTTTTCTATAATTTATATTCTCATTATTCATGCCTCAAAGTTACAACAAAAATACAATTGTTGAATAACTGTTGATAACTTTTATTAATTTTTTAAAAGCGTGTAAATCAATGTTTTATTTAGTAAGGTGTTTATATACTTTCTGAAGAAATTTGTTCTCTTTTTCCATGTCGTCGCGCACTAAACATCTCTCTAACTCATTGTCGCTTGTTGCATTAAGTATGATCCTGCTATGCTCGAAAATCTCTTCCGAAGGGAAAAGTCCTTCGTATATTGTTTTTAAAGAAAAGTCAAATTTTGTCTTCTTATTGTAAAAATCTGATTCCTTTAGTACGTCCTTAAAATTGATGATTTTAAAACTTATTTCCTTCGACTCTAAAATCTTGTATCTATTCATTAGGTTATTGATGTTCTGCGCTGAGAAATACACAACTTTCTCATAATGTTTCAACATTTCTGTTAGAATATTCAAGCCATCTTCCATCTTTGTGTAGTCGTTGAGGCAATCCCAATACGTTTTTTCACCGTTTTGATTAGATAATATTGAAAATGCCAGGACGATTTCTTGATAAGGCTTGTGTCCATCTAAAATAGGGACTGCGGGCCTGTAGAACAGTAGGTTAAGAAAGGCTATGGAATCTGTCTTTTTACCTATGGTGTCGTAAAATGTTTTGTAATTGATATAGTATGTGTCTTGTTCTAATGCATCTATCTGATTGGTTCCTAATGATAAAGGATTGAGCATTTTTTTGAATTTGTAATTATCCTGTATGCCGCTATTGTAGAGAGAGAACATTTCTTCATCGCTGAGAGCTGTAGTTTTTAAATAACTGTCACTTGGAACTTTTTTCCAGCAATGACCGAGAAATTCACATGTGTAAGGTCTGAAGCATTGTGTTCCAATATCAACTCTTGGAGAATTGTTTAACTTTGTTATTTCTTTAAAATAATTAACTTTTCTGTCTATCTCTTGTAGCTGCTGTGTTGCAAATTCTTTAACAGACTTGAATACGAACAGTTTATTTACGTCAATGTCGTGTTCTTTTACATAATTTTCATTAACATACATAAGCTGCATATCGCTTATAGGAACTTTACAGCCATTTAGAACATAATATTGTAGAGCCGCGTCATGATAATAAGTTTCATTAAGTGATAAAGAACTTTTTACTTCTATGGCGCGCCATTTATCACCCTCTCTGACTAAAATGTCGAGCATGATGAGTGTGTCATTATAGATAAAAACTGCTTCATACATCACATTGATGTCTGGGTTATTAAGATTTTGCATAGTCTTCTCGAACATTTTTCCAAATAGGGAAGGGCTTGCAGGTGCCATATTTTCACCTCCTGGAAAATAAGTTCTTGCCAAAACTCCGACATCGGTTCCTCTTTTGAACTTAGCTCTCTTTTCGATGCTTAATTTATCTCGCAAATATGGATGTTTCTTATACATGTAGAGAGCCTTGATACATTGCTCTCCTTTAATATATGTCGATTTTGAAAGAATATGCATGTTATTTAGTTTTAAATACTTTCCATAATATTTCTCTTTGCCATTAAAGTCATTGATGCTCCTCTTGCGACCATAAAACAAAGGAATGAAATCCATAATCCGTGATTACCTAAAATGGGAGTTAAGATGTACCAGGCGGGAAGGAATATAAAGACGCTGGCGATAATCATAGTGTTTCTTATTGCTTTGGAAGCTGTTGCACCAATATATATACCGTCCCAGATGAAAGCAGCAAATGTTATTATTGGAATCAGTATCATGTAGATGTAATATGGTTCAACTTCTGTGAGGATATTTGGATTGTTTGATATTATCTTGACAAATGTCGATGGGAAAATGGCGTAAAGTATTGTGAAAGGGATACTTATGGAAAATCCCCATAATAACAGCAACCTGATCGCTTTTGAAAGATTGTCTTTGTCTTTAGAACCGACAAACTTTCCGACTAAAGCTTCGCCGGCGTATGCGAAACCATCTGTGAAATAAGAGAATATATAAAACGATTGTAATAAAATCATATTGACTGCTAATATATTATCGCCAAGTTTCGCTGACTGGTTTGTGAAAAAAGCGATGCTGATGATTAAAAGAAAACTGCGAATCATCAAGTCGCGATTTATTTTGAAGAAACGTTTTATCTTATTGATGTCAAACAAGATGTCTTTGTTTATTTTGACGAAATAGGATCTGTAATTTTTTATCAATAAAATGATTGCAAGAAGAAGTCCGCAGTATTGAGCTAATACAGTTCCTAGAGCTACTCCTATAACATTCTGATTCAAAACTATTACGAAAATAATACTGAAGATGATATTCATTACATTTATCAATATTGCTATAAACATAGGTATCTTCGTATTCTGCATTCCAACGAACCAACCGTTGAGACAATAGAGAAGTATGTTAGGAGGGGCTGCCCATATTCTAATGTAGAAATAATTTATTGCCAGAGTTTTTACTTCCTCGCTGCCATCAAGGAGTATATTGCTAAGTTTGGCTATGGGAGTTTGTAATGATAGTATCAGTATTATAATAGGTATGCCTATGCAGATGGCTCTGTAGAGCGAATAAATGGTTTCTATTTTGTCGTTGCTTCCTAATGCTTGAGCCGTGAAACCAGTCGTTCCTGCTCTTAAGAAACTGAAAAAAGAATATAGGACGCTGAATATGGTTCCTCCTAAGGCGATGGCACCTATATACGAAGCCGATTCTAAATGTCCCATCAAAACCATATCAACCAATCCCAAAAGAGGAATGGTTATATTGCTGATAATGTTAGGTATAGCTAATTTTAAAATTGAACGATTCACGATAATTATATTTTCGCAAATTTAACAAAAAAGAATTTTAATTGCCATAGTAGCGTCATAATTTTCCACATGAATCAATGTGGAATAATGTGGAAAAAATCTACAGTTTGCATGTTGTGTATTTGAAAAATAATTCTTAAATTTGCCAAGTCTAATTTGATTATCAGACAATTGAAATACATTTGAATAAATATTGTCTTTTGGTATGGTATTGGAATTAGAATATATTGAAAATGAAACACTAACTTATTAAAAACTTAAAATAATGAAAAAAACTTTAACAATTTTATCAGTAGCATTGGTAGCTTTCATGTTAAGCTCATGCGTAGAAAAGTCAAAGAAGTATCAACAATTATTAGCAGAGAAAGATGCTGTAGTTCTTGAAAATCAAAAAATCGAAAAAGAATACAATGCAGCTCTTGGAATTATCAGTGATGTTGAGAATAACCTTAGCGCAATCCGCGATGCAGAAGGTATGATGATGATGAAAAACGAGAACGACACACAGAGAGACCAACTTAATTCTGAATTGATCAGAATGAAAGAAAAGATGGCCGCTGATCGCGCTAAATTGGACTCATTGTCATCAGTTTTAGAAAAATCAAACAAAGATAGATCATACCTCCGTAACACAATCAAGAAATTACAGGCTCAATTAGCTGAAAAAGAAGCTACTATCGCTCAAATGCAAGAACAACTTGCTCAAAAAGAACAAGAAATTGAAGGTTTGAATACAAAAGTTAACAACTTAAATCAAGACCTTAACGTAGCAAATGCTAAAAATGACGAACAAAGCCGTTTGATCGCTGACCAAATTCTTGCTATGAACACTGTATATTATATCGGTGCTTCTAAAAAAGAATTAAAGAACAGCGGTATCTTAACTTCAAAATATATCTTAAGACAAGAAGTTCCAGCTGAAGCATTTACAAAAGCTGACAAACGTGAAGTATCAGAAATTACTTTCGACGCTAAAAAAGTAAAAGTTCTCTCAGCTCATCCACTTGAATCATACAATATCACTCCTAAAGACGGCCAGTGTGTCTTGACAATCACAAATCCTGATATGTTCTGGAGTGTAACAAAATATTTGGTTGCAATCACCAAATAATTTTCTGCTCGTTTTCAATATTTATGAAGATTCGGCATCGCCTGACGCCGAATCTTCTTTTTTTATATGTGATAAATATTCTTACAAATTTCTACATTTTGTGTATTACGATGTGAAAGTGTGGAAAAAATCCACAGTGTATTTTTTTGTAAAGTTTTGCGAAAATAGAGTTTTGCTGTTTTAAAGTGTTGATATTCTGTGCTTATCTTGTTTAAATATTTTTTAGTGATAAATTGGTATATTAATTGACTTATTTTAACATCGGAAAATATTAACAAAATTATTATACATTATGAAAAGAACATTTAGCAAAGTTTTAGTAGTAGCTTTAACAGCAGGGTTATTAACAACATCATGTGTTGAAAAATCAAAGAAGTACCAACAATTATTAGCAGAAAAAGAAGCAGCTGTTATAGAAAATCAAAAAATCGAGAAGGAATATAATAACGCTTTGGGTGTTATAGCCGATGTCGAGAATAACTTACAAGCTCTTCGTGAAGCTGAAGGACTTCTTATCATGAATAATGAAAACGCAGCACAAAGAGAACAACTTAACTCACAATTAAATCAAATAAAGGAAGAAATGGCGCAAAACAATGCAAGATTGGATTCCTTGAACAAAGTCTTACAAAACTCAAATAGAAGCAATAAAGAATTACGTGCAACTATAAAGAAATTGCAAAATCAGATTGAAGAAAAATCAAGAGTTATCGACTCGTTACAGGTTCAGTTGAACGATAGAGACACTCAGATCGCAGGACTTAATACAAAAGTAGAAAACCTTAACTCTGACCTTGCAAAGGTAAATGCAGATAATGATACAAAGACACAAATCATCTCTGAACAAATCGCAGAAATGAACACAGTATATTATATCGCTGCAAATAAAAAATCTCTTAAAGAAAATGGTATCTTGACTTCAAAATACATCTTGAGAGAAAGCGTTCCAACAGAAATGTTCACAAAATCAGATAAACGTGACTTAAACGAAATTACAATCGAAGCTAAGAAAGTTACAGTTCTTTCAAGCCATCCAATGAGTTCTTATACAATCAACAAAACAGAAACAACAAACGTGCTCCAAATCACCAATCCAGAACAATTTTGGAGCGTAACAAAATATTTGGTAATCTCAACCAAATAATTATTCTGCCCGTTTCATTTTCAATATCCGGTATCGCTCGATGCCGGATTTTTTTTATTTGTTATATTGTCTTATATTTATTAAAAAATCATTAAATTTGCGATTGTATTTGGAAGCAGAATAATCATGAAGAAACATATACTAATCGTTGAAGATGACGTGACCTTTGGTACAATGCTTAAGGCTTGGTTCGATAAGAATTCATGGAAAACAACGTGGGTGTCTAAAGTCGAATTGGCTAAGATAGAGAGTCAAAATAATACCTTTGATCTGATTCTTAGTGATTTGCGTCTTCCAGATAGCGATGGTATTATTTTTCTTACCTGGTTGAGAGAAAACAAGATAATGACGCCTTTTATTATCATGACAAGCTATTCTGATGTCCAGACAGCTGTCTTGGCAATGAAACTCGGCGCCTTCGATTATCTCCAGAAACCAATAAATCCAACAATATTACAGCAAAAAATAGACTCTGCTTTAACAAATAATTCAGCTACAGAGAAAAAGAGTGAAGAAATTAGAGTCAAAGAAAATAAAACTTCTTCAAGTAATAAAGTTGTAAAAGGCAAAAGCTCTGTCATGCAGCGTCTGTATTCTCATATCAATCTGGTTGCTCCAACAAAGATGTCGGTTCTGATTTTAGGAGAAAGCGGAACAGGAAAAGAGTATATTGCTCGTATGATTCATGAGAATAGTAACAGAAAAACAGCTCCTTTTATTGCTGTCGATTGTGGAAGCCTTTCTATGGAGTTAGCTCCTTCGGAATTGTTCGGTCATAAAAAAGGCTCTTTTACTTCGGCGGTTTCAGATAAGACAGGTGTCTTTGTTGCTGCTAATGGGGGAACGGTTTTTCTTGATGAGGTGGGAAATCTCTCATACGAGGTCCAAAAACAGTTGCTTCGTGCACTTCAAGAACAGATGGTGCGTCCTGTTGGTTCGGCCTCTGATATTAAGGTTGATGTCAGAATCATCGCTGCTACAAACGAAGATTTAGAAAAGGCGATAGAAGAAGGACGCTTCCGTCAGGATTTGTATCACAGAATAAATGAGTTCTCGGTTAATGTGCCGCCTCTTCGTGAAAGAATGGAAGATTTGGAAGAGTTCTGCTATCATTTCATAGAACAAGCTAATGATGAACTTGATAAGAATGTTGATACGATTTCATCAGAGGCATTGTCGGTTTTAAAGCAGCAGTCGTGGCTTGGCAATCTTCGTGAGTTACGTAACGTTATTCGTCGTTCAGTTTTGTTTGCTCAGGATAATGTTTTAAGGGCTGACAATCTTCCAGAATTTGCTAAGAGTATTAAAACTCCGCAAATTACAAGTGAAGTTAAAACAAACGAAACCAAAGATTTTGCTTTGAATAGGGGAGACGAAAAAGAACAGATTATTGCAGCTTTGAATCATGCTCGTGGAAATAAAACTATCGCTGCGAAATTACTTCAGATTGACAGAAAGACACTCTATAATAAAATGCACTTGTATGGCATTGAATTATAATCTATTCAATGTCGTATTTTTCAGTGATATGCGTAATTAAATCATCTGCTAAGTTCATAAATTTAATCGATTCTTCTTTCCATTCGGGAAATGCATTTTCGTCTTTTCCTCTCAACTTATCCATCTTGTCAAGAAATGTTGCTGCTTCGATTTGATTCAGCTGTACAAACATAGGACGCATCTTATGGCAGAGATTGACGGCTTCATTGAAACTATCTCTGTTTATAATTTCATTAAAAATAATTAAATTATCTGAGGTGTTTTCTATGAAGACTCTTAAAATATTATCGATTGTAGGATCGTCATTTCCAAACATAGTACATAATTCTGGAAAGTCTTCCTGATATTTAGAAACCTTTTCAATATTCTCAGACAAAGATATGTTGGAATTTAAAAGCTTGACTAAATCATTGATTGAAAAAGGCTTTCTTAAGTAACCATCAAATCCTTTCTGTAAGGCGACCTCATTGTTATATTCAGAGCGTGCTGTCATTAAGATGACCTTCTTGTTTGAGTCAATATTCTTAATGTTTTTTAAGACATCAAGACCGCTGAAAGCTCCCATTTCTCTGTCTGTTAATATTAAATCGTATTTCCCTAAATCTTTGCAATATCTTTCAAAATCGACAGACGACTGGCATACATCACAAGAACAACCGATTTTCTTCAACATAGAATCTATCACTGCCAAAAGTGTATTATCATCGTCGATGACTAATAGGTTTTGATTATTATCAGATTTGAAATTATTTATATCGTGATTTTCAGTAACTTTAGCTTTGTTCTCGATAAATTCAACAGGAATGCTTACTGTGAAGTGTGAGCCTTTGTTTAATTCTGATTCAACCTTAATGTTGCCGTCTAACAAATCAATGAGTCCTTTTACAACAAAAAGTCCGAATCCGTTTCCTTCAATGAGACTTTCTTTATTATCTATTCTATTGAAAGGTTTGAAGATGTCATTTAATTTATCTTGTGGGATGCCGATGCCATCGTCACTGATGTTAAAGATGATTTCATTTTCGTTCTTATTGACACTAAATGAAATCGAGCCTTCTTTAGTGTATTTGATAGCATTTGATAATAAGTTACTTATAATTTGTTTTATTTTAAGAGCATCTGATTTGATGAAAGTGTTTTCGTTCAAGCTGTTCTCATATAAGAATTCTAAATGTTTGTTATTGGCTAAAGGAGAGAACATAAGGCTTAATTCATCGCAAAGCTCTTTTATATTAAAATCGGAAATGATTGGCGCTTCTTTTCCTTGATCTAAACGAGAGAAATTCAGTAAGTTTGTTAGCAAGGAAAGAATATGTTCGGCAGAATTTTTCATTGAAGAAATTTTCTGATTGTCATTGTCGCTTTTGTTCTCCAATTGCATAAGTTCTAAATAACCCAAAATCGAGGATAGTGGAGCTTTAACATCATGAGATACGGAGAGAAGTAGATTATGACGGCTCTTCATTATTTCTTCTGTACGTCTCTGCGCCTCTTCGGTAGCTTTTCTCGCAGCAATAACTTTCTTAACATCATAGAAAATAAGGAATATGAATGTTAAAATTATTAACAAAGCTACGGAAGCTAATGCGATGGATAGATTTATGTTTTTGTCGATGAGAGTTTCGCTGTTTTGAATTTCTATCACTACGGAATCTAAAGTCTGTTTGTGAAGAATTATTAGCAAATCAGATATTTCTTTAGATATTTGATTATCAGATAAAATAAGATTGTTGTATTGTTTTTCAACACGTTTTATTTGCTGGACATATTCTTTTCTGCCTTTTTCTGTGTATAGTTGAATCTCGTCTATAAATTCTGAAGTCTCGTTGTCACTTGCCAAAGTGTCGATAGTTGTTGTTGATACTAGCACCAAACTGTCGAGATATTTGTTTGGAGAGAAGACGTTACCAAGTCTTTTGAAAAAGCCCTTTTTCTCAGGAAGATATACTATAGTGTCTTGAGTTGTTGTCTGAATTGTTGTAGTCTGTTGTTTAGGCTGGTAGCTGTCGATGATTGCATAAATTTCTTGGTACGGATTAAAAGAATTTAACTGAGTATTTATTTCGTTGATAATTTTTTCTTTTATTCTTAAGAGATTTGTTATTTCGTTTAATGCATTTTTGTTTGATTTATCGTCACATAATTCAGAGATAGAATCATTAAGTTTTGAGATTTCAGATAATGCATTATTAAAGTCGTTTTTGTATTGTCTGTTAGATGAATGTGTATAAAGGCTTGCGTATGATTGAGCGTCATTTACATTTTCTATTAGCCTGTTTGTGAGGCTGAGTATTTTTTCGTTTTTGTAGATATTTTCTTTTTGTTGGTCTATGGATACTTTGAGATTGAAAATATAATAAATCATTCCAATGCAGAGAGTAGCTGCGAGTAGATATATTATCACAGCGTTTCTTTTTACTCTACTTTCATATTGTCTGTCTTTCTTCATGGAATGAAATATTGTTTGACGCAAAGATACAAAAAAAGCACCCCAGTTACTGAAGTGCTTTTCTGTGGGGGAGGGTGGACTCGAACCACCGAACTCATCCGAGGACAGATTTACAGTCTGTTGCAATTGCCACTATGCGACTCCCCCAAGAATTCTAAGAACTCTGCCTTAAAAAGACGCTGCAAAGATACAATTTATTTCTATTCCTACAACATAAAAATAAACTTTTTTTAAAATATTTTTTTATCGTTTGAATATCAATATATAATGCTTGCTGATACTACTGATAAAGCCTCGAAAAAGCCTACAGCCTTACCGTATGGCTGTATGTTTGTGCTCACATTATACGGCGTTCCCATCATAGGATTGCTTCCAAAACTGAAAATTACGTCTGTATAATAAGTAGTAAACTCAGGTGTTGTGCTGTATAAATATATTGTTATCTTGTCTCCAATTTCGATTGGTGGATAACTATAAGAATAACTAAGTTCGTCTTGGTAATATGATATGTTTTCGATAGTGTGGACACTTTGTTCTCCAATTTTGCTCACCATTTCAGGACCGTTGAAATACATTCCGGATAATCCCATCAAAGCTAAAGTCTTACAATTGAGATAAGAGTCGGCGTAATAAGATGTGTCATTGACGATAATGTTAATGAGATAATTGCTTTGTGGATCATCGACAGTTTGAAAATATGGATATAAATTTATTGCGGTGTCAATAACTCCTGGAAAGAAATTGTTTGATACTTTTTTTATTACCAAAGAATCTATTTGAGGAGTGTTTTCTCTCATCCGCGACTCGGCAAAGTATATATGCTCACCTTCATCATCAATATATATGACATTGAGATGATATGTCTTTCCAATCACACCAGCAACAGAATCAATGGTTTGATAATGTCCTTTTTCTTCTGTCTCTTCAAAATATATTGTATCTGTATCAGTATAGACAAAAACTTCTGCTCCTGAAATCATTTCAATTTCTTCTTCAGAATAAAAATCCATCGTTCTGCTAACTACGATTTCATGTTTCTTATATTCATTTGTGATGTATCCATTTATTCCGATAAGACGGTCGCCTTCCGGCACATCTATTTTGAAATCTTCATCGATGCAAGATGTGAAAATTATTGAAGCGATAAAAGCCAATATTAATAAGGTGTAATATTTTTTCATAGTCGTTAGAATTTAAAGTTATATGTTGCTGATGGGATGAAAGAGAACAGCGACACTTTTGTTGTTGATATATAGTTGCCTTCTGAGAAGAATAGGACTGCCCAAGTGTTTTTGCGTCCGTAAGCGTTGTATATTGAGAAGTTCCATTCGCCTCTCCAATTCTTATGTCTGTCTTTACATTTTATTGTTGCAGATAAGTCGAGGCGATGATAATCAGGATAGCGGCTGTTATTTCTTCCGTTATATACGGCGTATGTCACTCCATCGACGGTGTATTTTCCACAAGGGTAGGTGACAGGCTGTCCAGTATTATAGACCCATGATGCAGAGACATCGAAACGTTTGTTGAAAGCGTAATTAAGTACGATACTTATGTTATGAGGTCTGTCGTAAGGAGAGACGTATTCTCTGTCGTAGTTGATTCCAGGTATCTTTCTCATCGACTTGCTGTAAGTATATGATATCCAGCCTGAGAAGTCGCCGAAGTTTTTCCTTAAGAGGAACTCTGCTCCGTAGGCATAACCTTTGCCGGCTCTCACTTCGCCGTCGATATATAAATTGCCAATCAGAGTTGCGTTGTCGGCGAAGTCAATTACGTTGTGTATGTTTTTATAAAATACTTCTACAGAAGTCTCAATCTCGTTGTTAAGGAAATTTCTAAAATAACCTATTGAAAACTGGTCACATTTCTGAGGCTCAATATTGGGACTTGTCGGAAACCACATATCGAATGGAATTCCAGCGGAAGCGTTACTAGCGAGCTGTGCGTACTGTACTGTCCTTCCGTAAGATGCCTTGATGGATGAGAACTCGTTGAGTTGATACATGGCAGCGAGACGCGGCTCTAAATTTATCTTGGTGTTGAATATTTTGCCAGAAGCATAATCAACCTGATCGTAACATTCGTGATTTTCATCAAAGAGGAAGAATGTTTCTTTGCCAATATTCTGGAACATCGATAGTCGTAATCCATATCGTATTGAAAATAAAGGTCCTAATTTATGGTCATTGCTAAAATACAAAGAATATTCTAATGCTTTACGTATTACTTCATCATCAGGATCTACACCCATGAATGCAGCGATAGCTCCGGTCTTGTCTTCCAATCTACCTTGTCCGTATTGATGATAAGTGGCTGACGCTCCGAAACGAGAAGAAATGTTTTCATTTAGCAGATATGTGAAGTCGTATTTGGCTGCTACATCTTCAATTCCAGCTATGATATTAAATTCGTAAGGATTCATTTGAACGCCGATGTCGTATCTATAATGTGTGTAATATAATGATAGGTTGGAAGTTAATCTGTCGTTAAAGATATGATTCCATCGAGTAGTGACGTTTTTATTACCATATTTCATTGTCATTAAAGAGTCAACGCCGAGGATGTCGTCGCCGAGATATGTTGAGACAAAGATTCTGTTTTTATCATTAATAGTGTGCGTTATCTTAGCGTTGAAATCATAGAAATACAAGGAGTTGCCTCTGAGATCCTTTATCAGGTTACATGCTAAAACTCCTCCGTAGGTGATACGTCCTCCGATCAAGATTGCGCTCCTACCTTTATTAAAAGGCATGTTTAATGTCAATCGACTTGTTAATATACCAATGCCACCTTGCATGTTGAATTTATATGGAACTTCGTCTAAAGTCTTGATGTCTAATACGGAAGAAAGACGGCTGTCGTATATCGCAGGAATATCACCTTTATATAATGTAGCGTCTTTGATGACGTCGTTGTTAAAGACAGAGAAGAATCCCATGAAGTGAGAAGCGTTATAGATAGGGACATCATCCAATAAAATCAAGTTCTGATCTGGATTTCCGCCGCGGACGCTGAAACCGGAAGAACCTTCCGAAGCAGCATGAACGCCAGGCAAGAGCTGTATCGACTTTATCACATCGACTTCGCCCATAAGAGAAGGAATCTTCTTGATTCTTACCATATCAATAGTCTGCACGCTCATCTTGAAATCCTTGACATTGGTGTCTTTGCGAGTGCTCGATACCACAACTTCGTCAAGCATCTTATTATCTGCCTTAAGGAAAATGTCTATGGTTTTATAATTATTGTGTATATAGATTTCTTTGGTTTCTGTTATATAACCTACGAACGAGAATTTTACTTCGTAAGAGCCTTCTTTTAAGGCTATTTCATAATGTCCGTCTTTATCGGTGCTTGTCCCAGTTTTTAGCGGTTCAACGAGGACTGTTACTCCGGTCAGAACTTCTTTGGTACCAGCGTCTTTTACAATACCTCTGATGCCTCCGTTAACTTGAGCGAACATCTGTCCTATGCTGCAAAATAAGGTAAATAGGAAAAATAATATTTTTGTTTTCATTTAATTAATCTTTAATTTTCTGCAAATTTACAATTAATTATCTCTTAAAAATAGGTTTTAACTTTTTTTATGATTTCAACGTAAATAATGAAAATAAAGTGTCATATTTGCAAATAAATTTTAAGATATGATATACAATTTTGATAAAGTCATTGATCGAACAAATACAGAGTGTATAAAATACGATCAGAGAGAAACTATTTTCGGAAGGGCTGATGTCATTCCAATGTGGGTTGCCGACATGGATTTTCCTACAGCGGATTTTATTCGTGAAGCTGTGATAGAAAGAGCTAAAGGTGATGTCTATGGTTATACCTTTCGTGAAGATGCTTATTATGAATCTATAGTGCAATGGATTGAACGTCACCATCAATGGAGGACCAAAAAGGAATGGATGTCGTTTACTCCTGGTGTCGTTAACGCTTTTAATATGGCAGTGATGGGATTGACCAAAGAAGGTGATGAGATAATCATTCAGCCGCCTGTTTATCATCCTTTCTTTTATGCTGTAAATAATCACAATCGTAAACTTGTGCAGAATACGCTTATCGATACAGAAGATGGCTATGTGATGGATTATGATTTGTTGGAGAAACAGGCGAAGACTGCTAAGATGTTGATTTTGTGTAATCCTCATAATCCAGTTGGAAGATCGTGGAGGAAAGAGGAACTTTTGAGATTAGGTGAGATTTGTATGAGAAACGATGTCTTGGTATTTTCTGATGAGATTCATTGTGACCTTGTTATGCCAGGATTTAAGCATACTCCCTTTGCCTCTTTGTCGGAAGAGTTTGCACAAAACAGCATCACAGCTCATGCGGCAAGCAAGACTTTTAATTTAGCAGGTATGACAACCTCAACGGTCATTATTCCAAATGAGAATTTGAGAAATAAATTCGTTGATTTTGTTCATTCTACAGAATCAGATCTTGGAAATATCTTCGGTAAGATTGCTACCAAAGCAGCTATGGAAAAAGGCGATGAATGGCATTCGCAACTCATTAATTATATAAAAGGTAATATTGATTTTGCCACTGATTTCATTCGCAAGGAAATGCCAAAGGTTAGAATTCATGAGACTGAGGCCACATATATGATTTGGCTGAATTTCAAAGACTACGGATTCGGTGATGAGGAACTGAATAGAAAGTTGGTCTTTGAAGCTGGAGTCGGACTTAACTCTGGTAGTCTTTTTGGCAAGGAAGGCGAGTGTTGTATGAGAATGAATCTTGCATGTCCGCGTTCTGTTGTGAAAACGGCTTTGATGCAGATGAGAGAAGTTTTTGGTGGGGAATGAAAGTTAATAAAACATAGAATAATACAGCTACATTTTTAACAATTTTTAACTTGCTATTTCTTTTAAAATATTGTAAGTTTGCCTTCAGAAATTAATATTGGAAATTATGGAAAAAACAAACAACGAAAACATGAGTTTGCCAGAAAACGCGCAACGCGAACTGGCTCCGGGTGAGGTTTATAAACCGATTCTTTCTTCGGATAAAAAGTATAAAGAAGTGACAGTATGGTCTGTGACCATAGGCCTTTTGATGACAGTTTTGTTTTCTGCTGCCGCAGCTTATCTAGGTCTTAAAGTAGGACAGGTCTTTGAAGCAGCTATTCCTATTGCTATCATCGCGATTGGTTTGTCGGGTGTTGCAAAGAAAAACGATGCACTTTCTCAAAATGTCATCATCCAGTCAATTGGAGGTTGCTCTGGCGGAGTAGTGGCAGGCGCTATCTTTACATTGCCTGCTCTTTATATTCTTCAAGGTAAAGGCTATGCAATAGAAATCAATTATATGCAAGTATTCCTCGCATCGCTTTTGGGCGGCATTTTGGGAATACTTTTTTTAATTCCTTTCAGAAAATATTTCGTTAAAGAACAACATGGAAAGTTCCCATTCCCTGAAGCTACTGCAACGACACAGGTTCTCGTCAGTGGTCAGAAAAAAGGAAAAGACTCTCTGTTGTTAGTAGTTAGTGGTTTGATTGGTGGTGTCTATGACTTCCTTGTCTCAACTTTCGGTTTATGGACAGAGACTTTATCTACAAAAGTGATGACATGGGGGCTTGCTGTCGCTGACAGTGCAAAACTGATGTTTAAGGTAAATGTCGGCGCTGCTGTTCTCGGTCTCGGCTATATCATCGGTTTGAAATATGCTTTCATAATCTGTTGTGGTTCAATATTGGTTTGGTTTATTATCATTCCAGGAATGAATCTCTTTTGGGGAAATGAGATTATTGACCTTATGAATTCTGGTATAACAATGAAGATAGGACAGATGGAGCCTGAGATGATTTTTAAAGAATATGCACGTCATATCGGTATCGGTGGAATCGCGATGGCTGGTGTTGTGAGTATCATTAAATCATGGGGCGTAATTAAATCGTCTGTTGGTTTGGCTGCTAATGAGTTCAAAGGAAAGAAAAACGCTGAAAAAGAAGAACGTACTCAACGTGACCTCTCGATGAAGTTTGTCGTGGTAGGAATCATCGTTGTGTTAATAATTACATTCTTCTTCTTCTGGTTTGGCGTCGTTCATAATGTAAAACACGCGTTAGTTGGAATCTTGGTTGTTGCAATTATATCATTCTTGTTCACGACAGTAGCAGCAAATGCTATCGCTATTGTAGGTTCCAACCCTGTTAGTGGTATGACTCTTATGACCTTGATATTAGCTTCTTTAGTTATGGTTGCAGCAGGTTTGAGCGGAGCTATGGGTATGACAGCAGCTCTTATCATTGGTGGCGTTGTTTGTACAGCTTTGGCTGTAGCTGGTGCTTTCATCACCGACTTGAAAGTTGGTTACTGGATTGGTACGACACCAAGAAATCAGGAAATTTGGAAGTTTGTCGGCGTTGCTGTTGCAGCAGCGACAGTGGCAGGTGTCATCATGGTTTTGAACAAAGCATACGGTTTTGTCGGCGACGATGCATTGGTCGCTCCTCAAGCAAACGCTATGTCTGCTGTTATTGAACCGATGATGTCGGGTGGTAGCGCACCTTGGTTGTTATACGGAATTGGCGCTGTTATAGCATTGATATTGACTGTCGCAAAAATACCAGCATTACCATTCGCACTTGGTATGTTTATCCCAATAGATCTCAACATACCTTTATTAATAGGTGGTGCAATCTCATGGTACGTAAGTACACGTAGCAAAGACGAAGCTCTCAACAACGCACGTAACAACAGAGGTACTCTCATCGCTTCAGGTTTCATCGCTGGTGGCGCATTGATGGGTGTTGTAAGTGCAATCTTGAAGTTCGCTAACGTTGACTTAATCGTAAGAACTGCCGACGGAACAGCATTCGCTCAAACACCATGGGCTTCATTGGTAGCATTGGTGATGTACATCGCAATCATCGCTTATATGATTTGGGATTCAAAAAGAGCAAAAGTTGAGAATTAACAATTGACAATTAACAAAGTAGAGACGTATCAATGTTTCCTGCAATATACACACATTGATGCGTCTCTCAAATATAAAATCAAAATACAATGGAAAAATTATTAGATAAATTTTTGAGATATGTCTCTGTCGATACTATGTCAGATCCTGAGTCAGAGACACAACCAAGTTCAGAAAGACAATTCAACTTATTGAGAATGTTACGCGATGAACTTGAAGCAATGGGAATCAAAGCTGAGTTAGACGAGTTTGGTTACGTTATGGCTACAATTCCTTCAAATATTGAGAAGGAAGTTCCTGCTATAGGTTTTATAGCTCACGTAGATACATCGCCAGATGCTTCAGGTGCTGACATAAAACCACAAATCATTGAGAATTATCAAGGTGGCGATATTATGCTTAATGCAGAAAAGGATATTGTCTTGAGAGTATCAGACTTTCCTGAGATGCAGAATTATATCGGCAAGACAATGATAACGACAGATGGAACCACATTGTTAGGTGCTGACGATAAAGGTGGCGTTGCTGCTATAATGTATGCTGCTCAATATCTTATGGAACATCCAGAGGTTAAGCATGGTGAGATTAAGATAGGTTTCACTCCTGATGAAGAGATTGGTCGTGGTGTTGCTAAATTTGATGTTAAGAAGTTTGGTGCTAAATATGCATACACCATTGACGGCGGCGAGATAGGCGAGTTGGAATATGAAAATTTCAACGCTGCTGGTGCAAAGATTCATATTCAAGGAGCCAATATCCATCCTGGTTATGCAAAAGGCAAGATGGTAAATTCAATGCAGATTGCAATGGAATTTAACGCGATGCTTCCTGTTGACCAGCGTCCTGAATTTACTTGTGGTTACGAAGGTTTCTATCATCTCACAGATATCAAAGGTACTGTGGAAGAGACTTCTATGCAATATATTATCCGCGACCACGACAGAGCTAAGTTTGAAGAAAAGAAGTCTTTGATTGTTTCTATCGGTGAGTTCTTGAATAAAAAATATAATGGTGCTGTCACTGTTGATGTCAAACATCAATATTACAATATGCGTCAGGAAGTAGAACCTCATTATTTTATCGTTGAAAAGGCTATCAAAGCTATTGAGATGGCTGGTATAAAACCAAAAGTACAACCAATTCGTGGTGGTACCGACGGCGCAAATCTCAGTTTCATGGGATTGCCTTGTCCTAATATTTTCGCTGGCGGACATAACTTCCATGGAAAATATGAATATGTCCCATTAGAAAGTATGGAAAAGGCATCAGAAGTAATTTTGAATATTATTAGTTTGTTTTCAGAGTAACTTTGTTTAAAGTTCAAGGTTTAAAGTTTAAGGATATTTCCAGAACTTTAAGCCTTAAACTTTAATCCTTAAACCGCAAATATGAGTATTGATCTTTCAGAAGTTTTAGTTGTAGGCGTTACGGCGCGAGCCTTATTTGACCTTGAGGCAGAAAACGACATCTTTGAGAAAGAGGGTGTTAAGAAATATAGGGAATATCAAGATAAAAACCAGGATGTTCCTTTAGAGAAAGGAACTGCATTTTATCTCGTGAAAAGTCTTATGGAGTTAAATAAGCAGGCTCATAAACCTGTGGTGGAGGTTGTCGTTATGTCACGTAATAGTCCGGAGACTGGACTAAGAATTCTGAAATCCATTGAGAAATATGAACTTGATATAACAAGATTGGCATTCTCAGGAGGTGAGCCGATTTCTCCATATATTGATGCTTTCGGTGTTGACTTGTTTTTGTCGAAAGATGAAAATAGTGTTCAGGCAGTTGTCGATGCACATAGCAATTGCGCTGCTGCTGTCATTTATGAACCTCCAAAAGAATTTAACCCTGCATCTAATGTGGTAAGAATCGCTTTCGATGCTGACGCAGTCTTGTTTAACGAAGACTCTGAATTGCGTTATAAACAAGAGGGCATCGACTCATTTAGAAAGTATGAGTCAGAGAATAAGGATATTCCGTTGCAAGAAGGACCTTTCGCTAAGTTGTTGAAGAAATTGTCGAAGATACAAGAATGTCTTCCTGTCACGGTGGAGTTGTCTCCATTACGATTGGCTATTGTCTCTTCTCGCAGCGCTCCTGCTCACATGAGAGTCATCAATACTTTAAAGAAATGGGGCGTCTATGTCAATGAGGTGTATTTCCTCGGAGGAATGCCGAAGGATAAAGTACTCAAAGCATTCGGTGCTCATATCTTCTTCGATGACCAAGACATACATCTTGAAAGTTCAAGCAAAGTCGTTCCATCAGGAAAAGTGCCGTATAGTTCAGATTCACCATTGAAAAATATTAACAAATAAATCACTACATTTGCAGGTCAATTAAAATTATATCGTAATGAAAAAGTTTATTATGGGTTTAAGTGTTATCGGTCTGTTATTCAGCTGTAATACATCAGACCAACAAGCAAAAAATGACGAGAAGAATTTTAAATATCTCGTCGATGAGTTCGCAGATCTTAAGATTATGCGTTATCAAATTCCAGAATGGGAAAATCTTTCTCTTCAACAAAAGGAATACCTTTATTATTTAGGTGAGGCTGCTAAATGTGGTCGTGATATTCTCGCTGACCAGAATTTTAAATATAACCTCACTGTTCGTAAGACAAACGAGGCTATCCTTAATTCTTACAAAGGTGACCGTAACACAGAGGATTTCAAGAACTTCGTCACTTACGCGAAACGCGTCTTCTTCAGCAATGGTATCCATCATCATTATGCAGAAGATAAATTCTTCCCAGAAATATCTCAAGAATATTTTGCTGAATTAGTTAAGAACTCTGATTCTTCACAACTTCCTCTCGCTGAAAACGAGACTGTTGAAGAATTTTTGACATTTGTCACACCTGTTATCTTCGACAAAGATTTATACGCAACACGTCGTAGTGGGGAAGACGATATCATTAAAAATTCAGCTGTAAACTTCTATAAAGGTGACATCTCTAAAGAAGAAGTTGAAAAATTCTATGATGCACAAAGAAATCCTAATGACGCTACTCCAATTTCATACGGTTTGAATTCAAAACTCGTCAAGGAGAATGGAAAGATTTATGAAGACGTATATAAATCAGGCGGACTCTATGGCGAAGCAATCGACCAAATTATTTATTGGTTGGAAAAAGCAAATATGGTAGCAGAAAATGACGCTCAACGTAATTATACAAATCTGTTAATAAATTATTACAAGACAGGCGACCTTAACATTTGGGACGAATATAATGTAGCTTGGGTACAAGATTCTGTTTCAATGATTGACTATGTTAATGGTTTCATAGAAGATTATGGCGACCCAATGGGAATGAAAGCAACATGGGAAGCTGTGGTGAATTTCAAGGATTTGGAAGCTACAAAACGTTCTTCAATAATTAGTCAGAATGCTCAATGGTTTGAAGACAATTCTCCTGTCGATGAACGTTTCAAGAAGAAAGAATGTAAAGGCGTTACTGCTAAAGGTATCATTGTTACAACATTAGCTGGCGATTGTTTCCCTGCACCTCCAATCGGAATAAATCTTCCTAATGCCGACTGGATTCGTAAGGATTACGGTTCAAAATCAGTGACAATCACAAATTTGATGGACGCTTACGATAAGGCAGCTCAAGAATCTCCAAAGAGTGTTTTGGCTGAGTTCGCCTATTCGCAAGAAGAAATAGATCTTTGCAAAAAATATGGTTCTCATGCTGATGTAGTTCATACAGATTTACATGAATGTCTAGGTCATGGCTCAGGACAACTTCTTCCAACAACACAACCAAACGCATTGAAAGAGTATAACTCAGCTCTTGAAGAATCACGCGCCGACTTGTTCGGTCTATATTATTGCGCAGACCCTAAGATGGTTGAACTCGGCATCATGCCTGATATGGAAGCTTATAAAGCAGCTTACGCAAACTTCATCCGTAATGGCTTAATGAGTCAACTTTCACGTATAGAGTTAGGTAAGAATGTGACAGAATCACACATGCAAGACCGCAAACTCATCTCTGAGTGGTGCTATGAAAAAGGTAAGGCTGAGAATGTTATTGAAAAGATCGTCAAAGACGGAAAGACATATTTCGTTATCAATGATTATGAAAGATTACGTGGATTGTTTGGTGAGCTTCTCGCTGAAATTCAACGCATCAAATCAGAAGGCGATTATGAAGCTGGTAAGAAACTCATCGAGACATACGCTGTTAAAGTAGATCCTGTTTTACATAAAGAAGTTAAGGAACGTTACGACGCTTTGAATCTCAGACCATACGGTGGATTCATCAACCCTGACATCGTTCCTGTTGAGAAAAACGGTAAGGTCGTTGATTATGTCGTTAATTATCCATCAGACTTCGTACAACAGCATTTAGATTATGGCAAGAAATATAGCTTCGTAAAAGAAAATCATGCTGCACCAACACATTTGGTTGTTGACATGCTTTACGATTTCATCGATGGTTCGTTGGCATGCGGTCACTCAGAAGAAGCAGTTGAAGAAGTTGTAAAATACATCAATGCACATCCAGAGCAAGAAGTTATTTATATAACAGATTGTCATCCTGCAAATCACAGCTCTTTCGTTGAGTTTGGTGGTATTTGGCCTCCTCACTGTGTTGAAGGAACACGCGGTGGTGCAATTCATGAGTCGTTCTATACAAAAGTGGAAAATCCTGCTAACCGTCCCGATCCAGCTCGTAACATTTTCCGTAAGGGATGCAAACAAGACGAAGAACAATATTCAGGTTTTGAAGCAGTTAACTCAAACGGAGTTGCTTTGAAAGACTATGCAAATAAAGATGTTGTTGTTAGCGGTATTGCGACAGAGTATTGCGTTTATAACACAGTAAACGAATTTCTTAAATCAGGACGTAATGTAGAGTTACTTCTCGAAGGACTTGGTTATGTCGATTATGAAGGTCATAAGAAGACTATCAAGGATTTAAGAGAGATGGTAACTGTTGTTGAATGATATACAATTAAGGGACGTGAAGCCACGTCCCTTTTTTATATCTTATTTGTTCTTTCTTTCTTCTCTTTCTTGTTGTTTCCTTAATTTCTTTAACTTCTTATCAACGGCTTTCTGATGTATTCTTGGGTTGTCGCCGTGAAATTCATATTCGTCATAAAGATATTGGCTCCTGTCTTCGTTGAATACGTATATCAATCTGGCCGTTATGGTGTTGTTATATTGGTCGCGTGGACAGTCTGGATTGCCATTGACAAGATAGAATGGTCTGGTCCTAATCTTATCCATAGAATATTGAAATCTCACACCTAACTTTAATCTTTCATGTATCCTGAATTTGACATCAGCAAGAATACAGAAATCGTTGAGGTCGTATTTGTCAACTCCAGTGTAGCTGAGATTTACGTCGGTGAGGTTGCCGTGCTCGTATTCTTTCAATCCTACAAGTCTTCCGTATGAGGCACCTATGCCAAATGAAGTGATTTGTTTATCAGTGAAATAAATCAATACTGGAACTTCAAGGTAATTTAGGTATAAATCGTATTCGCCAGTGATGCCGTCGTTAGCTCCGCTGTATATCTGTCTTTGGTGAGCTCCCTTTTGATTGAATGCAACTTCCAATGCGAAGTCGATGATTAGATTGTTTTTCTGATAGATTGGAACCAAGGCTCCTAAGCCAGCATGGAGCCCTAAGCGCTTGTAACCGTACGCTTTGTCGCCATCGACTTGAGAGAGGTTGAATCCTAAAAATCCTTCACCTTTAACAATTTGTGCATCAGCATCTGTTGTTGAGAACAGAAGGAGTGATGTTAATATCAATAATGTATATATCTTTTTCATGATTCTACAACGCAAATGTTTTGTACAATATTATTATAATCTCATAATTTTCATACTTAGGCTGATTCTTTTTCTTTCGATGTCAACTTCGGTCACTGTCACTCTCACTTTTTGATTGAGTTTAACAATTTCATTAGGGTCTTTGATAAACTGATTCGACATCTGACTTATATGAACGAGGCCGTCTTGATGAACTCCTACATCTACGAAACATCCGAAAGCAGTGATGTTGGTCACAATACCGACTAATTGCATGCCGACCTTTAGGTCGTTGATGCTGCGTATGTCTTTGTTAAATTCAAATAACTCAAAGCTTTTTCTTGGGTCACGACCTGGTTTTTCAAGTTCTTCTATAATATCGTTGATGGTCTCGATGCCAAAGTTCTTATCTATAAATTCCTTAGGGTTAATTTTTGAGATGAGTTCTTTGTTCCCAATTAATTCGTTGACTTCAACATTTAATTTCTTAGCCATTCTCTCAACGATGTGATAACTCTCAGGATGAACGGCACTTGCGTCTAAAGGTTGTTCCGCTCCATGAATACGTAAGAATCCTGCACATTGTTCGTAGGCTTTTTCTCCGAGACGAGGAACTTTTAATAACTGCTTGCGGCTTTTGAAACCTCCATTTTCGTTACGATATTTTACGATATTACTTGCGATCTGTGGACCGACACCACTGACGTACGACAGCAACTGCTCGCTGGCTGTATTTAATTCTACGCCAACAGCATTGACGCAACTCTCTACAACATGACCAAGTTCTTCGTTTAAAAGTTTTTGGTTTACATCATGTTGATATTGTCCCACACCGATAGATTTAGGATCAATCTTAACCAATTCGGCGAGCGGATCCATGAGACGGCGACCGATGCTGACAGCACCTCTTACTGTGATGTCGTATTCCGGAAACTCATCTCTTGCCACTTTTGAAGCAGAATAGATAGAAGCACCGCTTTCATTAACCATGACGGCAATGATGTCGCGGTCGAATTTTATGCCTCTGATGAAGTCTTCTGTCTCGCGACCAGCAGTTCCATTACCGATGGCGATGACCTCAATCTTATAAGCGTTTACGAGCGAACGTATTTTGTTTGTTGCTTGACGAACTTCGTTTTGAGGTGGGTGAGGATATATTGTCTCATTATGTAACAAGGCGCCGTATTCGTTGAGAATAACTACTTTACAGCCTGTCCTGAAACCTGGGTCTAAAGCTAACACGCGTTTCTGTCCAAGAGGTGCCGCTAATAAAAGTTGTCTTAAATTCTCTGCAAAAACCTTAACAGCAACTTCGTCGGCTTTCTCTTTATATAAGGCACGAATCTCTGTTTCCAATGATGGCTCCAAGAGTCGTTTCCAAGCATCGTCAATTGCATCTTGAACCAAGTCGGTCGATGAGTTGTCTGCCTTAATGAAAATATTGTCAAGAGTTTTTAAGGCTTCTTCATCGTTGATTTTAAGCTTTACTTTAAGAAGTCCCTCAGCCTCGGCACGAAACATCGCTAACAATCGGTGCGATGGTGCCTCGGCAATAGATTCCTTCCAGTCAAAATATTGCTGATATGTCTTGGCTTCTTCATCTTTTCCTTTTACCAATGTTGATGAGATAACTCCTTCTTTATGATATATCTTACGGATAAGATTGCGTCCTTTGATATTCTCGGAAACCCATTCTGCCATGATGTCGCAAGCTCCTTTCAAAGCGTCTTTGGTGTTTTCGACACCCTTCTCCTTGTCGATATATTTTTCAGCAAGAGCTTCAACATCATCACTATTTTGCGACATGATGAGTTTTGCCAATGGCTCCAATCCTTTCTGACGTGCAATCTCAGCTCTCGTCTTACGTTTGGGCTTGTACGGAAGATATAGATCTTCTACATCTTGCAGGGTTTTTGCATTCTTGATGCTGGCTTCCAATTCAGGAGTGAGTTTGTCTTGCTCCGCTATCGACTTCAGCACCGACTCTTTTCTTTTCTCTAATTCTTCTAACTGCTCTATTCTCTTCTGAATCGCTGCAACAACCTCCTCATTCATGGTATTTGTCATCTCTTTCCTATATCGTGCGATGAAAGGAACAGTACATCCTTCTTTCAAAAGATTGATGACATTGGTGGCAACTGTTTGTGTTACAGAAAATTCTCTAGCTATCTGTCCGCTGAAATCTAAAATCTCACTCATATTTATATCGTTAATGTCAATTGTAAATTGTCACTTGTTAATTGTTAATTGCCATATCTTCCATGCAGCATCGGCTTGTCCGTATAACATTTTCAAACCATTATATGTCGCTGCTCCATACGACTTCGCTTTTTTTAGAAACAGAGTCTCTATAGGGTTGTAAATTAAATCTATAAAGATATTGTGTTTTTCTATGGTAGAGTAGGGAAGCTCGAGACATTCTTCCACTTTAGGATACATGCCTACTGGTGTCGTGTTGATTATCAATGAATATGGATAAAATCCTCTGTCGTTGACTTCTGAATATCCAATGTCGAAACATGTCTTGCAGTTTCTTGTAACTATTTGAAACGGAATATTTTTCTTTTTTAAAACATATTGAACTGCCTTTGAAGCTCCACCGCTGCCTAATATTAACGCATTCTTATTTTCAATATCAGATGATGAACATAAGGCTTCATTGCATAAAGTCTCAAAGCCAATTACATCCGTATTAAAACCTGATAAAGTTCCGTCTTTTTCAATTCTAACGGTATTGACGGCACCTACTTCTCTTGCTGTGTCGTCAATATTATCTAAATATGGAATTATGTTTTCTTTATACGGGATTGTAACGTTAAATCCTTTTAAGTTTTTGTTCTCTTTTATGAAAGGAATTATATCCTCGATTTTTTCAATTTCAATATTCTGGTATGAATGATTTAGATTGTTTTCGGTAAAGAAATGTGTAAAATAATCCTTTGAAAAGGAATGACCGAGAGACTTTCCAACTAAACCAAACATATTATTTGAAATTGAGAATCTGGAAATCTGAGAACCTTAAAATTATTTTTTCAGATTTTAAGATTCTCAGATTTTCAGTTTTAATTATTATTATTTATTCTTTGCCATCTTTTCGGTAAGGATGATGATGCCTGCTCCTATAAGCATAACTACCAATGCGATAGCAAATTCTATATTCATTTCTGGGAAGTAATAATCGTAACCAGTTACTTTGGTTTCGCTGCCGTAATATGTGATAATCTCGTTTTTCCAAGGGTAAATGATAGGCATGCTGCCGAGTATGAAACCTGTCAATACTGCGATTGTTATGTCGCGATAGTTTTTGAAGATCCATGAGAGTAGGTGTGAGAATGCGAGCAGACCGACAACGCCGCCTAAAACTACAGGTAACAATATTTTAAGATTCAAATCGTTTACTGCGTCAATCATAATAAGTTGATAATTACCCATTAAGACTAATACGAATGAGCCTGACAATCCAGGAAGAATCATGCTGCATGTTGCTACAGCTCCGCAGATGATTAAGTAGATAAGATTGCTGTTTTCTTGAGCTGGTGTTCCGAATGCTATGAATAATGCTATTGCCGTTCCGATGACAAAACCTAAAATTACTTTCCAGTTGATTTTTTCTATTGTTATTCCAACGTAATAGATAGAAACCAATATCATTCCGAAGAAAAACGACCAAAGATAGATTGGATATTCAGCAAACATAAACTCAAATAGTCTTGCCACAGATAAGATTGCGACTAAGACACCGCAACCTACTGATACCAAGAACCATAGGTCTGTGTGTTTAATAAAACCTTTGATGTCGCCTTTGAAAATTAATTTTAAGGCGGTCAAGTTAAACGACTTAAAAGCATCAATCAGGCGTTCGAAGATACCTGTTATTAAAGCTATTGTTCCACCTGATACGCCAGGTATTACGTTGGCTGAACCAACCCCGATTCCTTTGAGGAAATTTGCAATGTACTGATTCATTTTTTAATTATTTGTTGTTTTTAGATTGATATTCATTTATTAGGTTGACTATATTTTCGTCATTTAACACGAAGTTAGGGTCGAAGTCGATGAACTCTTGAACGCCATCACAATCAATGCTGAGTGCCTCTTCCAAATACATCATGCCCATGGAATAATTCTCGTTGACGAAGCTGATAAACGACATTCTGTATAATAAAGCAGGCTCTCTTCCAAGCAGTTTCAATCCTTTTTCAATTGACTTGACTGCTTTTTTTACATCATCCAACATAATATAAACTTCCATGTAGGCAATATATAAACCTACATCGTAAGGCGAAAGCTCTTCTATCTCTTTAAGATATTTGAGTGAACTTTTATATTTGCCTATTTTATTATGTTGTTCCACCATGACATACAGATAGTCGGTGTTGTAAGGTGCGAGTTTGATTGCGTGTTTCAGAAATTTTATAGCTGATTCGTGGTTTTCTTCTTCGCAGAAAATAAACGCAATTCCAGCGTACGCTTCGGCTGTGTTTTCATCCATTTCTATGGCTTTCCTGAAGTTGGTCACAGCGTCTAACTTATTTCCGGTTTTTGCCAAAGCCTCGCCGTATAAACAATATAGAAGAGGTTTCTCGACTTTGTTCCTAAAAGCTTCTTCTATAATCTCGATAGAGTCTTGATATCGGTCTAACTCATTGAGGATAGAAGCTATATGGACGTATGCCGTCTTGTGATGCTGGTCGATGGCAAGAACATATTCATATTGCTCTATAGCTTTTTCTAATAGATGAAGTCTTAGGTAACAGTTGCCAAGCATCATCCACGCGTCAATGCTGTAAGGATTCAAATCGATTTCGCTTTTGAAAAAATCCACCGCATCTTCGCCTTTATCTAGGAAGAAGTAACAGTTAGCTATTTCAACGTATTGTTCAGCAATATCAGGGCATGCTCTTAAGCCCAACTTTAAATATTTGAGAGCTTTCTCATATTCTCTGATGAGCATATATTCTATGCCGATGGAACTGTAAATATCTTCGAAGTTTTCCTTGTCGCACAACTTTATGGCTTTCTTGTAAGCGTATATTGATTTTTTATGGTCGTTTAGAAGAGAAAGACAATATCCGAGATTTACGTAAAAATCTGGGTCTTGAGAGTTGTATTCGTTTTCTTCGAGATATTTGATGGCATTTTCGGCGTCTTGTACCGAGAGATACCTTTTAGCCATGATGGTATTGAACAGCGGACTGCTGGAATGGAATTTCTCTGCAAGCTTTGCGGCAATGTTAACCTTGTCTAATTCGTCGTTTTGGATATAATAGTCAATGATAATGTTCAATTCATCTGCATCAAAGAACGATAACATATCGTGTTCCAGCTGATTTTCAAATCGTTCAATCAGTTCTTTGATTTCATAATCATCCAAAAAATTATCATTGTCAAATCCCATGCTTTTTTTTTGCAAATTTAAAAAAATCTGTGTTATATTTGCAAAAAATATATTCATTATGCCATTAATTAAATCTATTTCTGGTTTTCGTGGAACTATAGGTGGAAAGCCGGATTCGGGACTTACTCCGATTGATATTGTTAAGCTAACATCCTCATTTATATGTTTGATTCGTCGTTCAGGCGTTTCCCGTCCTCGTATAGTTGTCGGTCGTGATGGCCGTCTCTCGGGAACGATGGTTAACCAGTTGGTATGTGGTAACTTGCAAGCTATGGGTGCTGATGTTATAGATATTGGCTTAAGTACGACACCGACAGTGGAAGTGGCAGTGACTGAGATGAAAGCTGATGGCGGTGTTATCATTACTGCGAGCCATAACCCAAGAGAATGGAACGCTCTTAAATTATTGAATAGCAAAGGAGAGTTTATCTCCAAACAAGATGGAGAGTGGCTCCTTGAGAAAGCTGCTGCCGACGATTATGAGTTTTCCAATATAGATGAAATGGGAACTTATACATTTGAGAACGACTGGATAGAACGTCATGTTGATATGGTATGCCAACTTCCTCTCGTCAAGACTGATGTTATAAAGAAAGCCAATCTTAAAGTCGTCGTTGATGCCGTTAATTCGACTGGCGGCATCGCAATTCCAATGTTGCTTAGAAAGCTTGGAGTGAACGATATTATAGAACTTAACTGTGAGGTGACAGGCAATTTCGCTCATAACCCGGAACCTCTTGCAGCGCACTTGGTTGAGACTTGTGCCAAGGTTAAAGAAGTCGGCGCTGATTTTGCTATCGTCGTTGACCCCGATGTTGACCGTCTTGCATTTATCAACGAGAAAGGCGAGATGTTCGGAGAAGAATATACTCTTGTAGCTGTAGCTTCATATATACTTCAAAACAAAAAGGGTAACACGGTTTCAAATCTCTCTTCGACACGCGCTCTCCGTGATGTTACCCAACAGTTTGGCGCAGAATATTCTGCAGCAGCTGTAGGTGAGGTCAATGTAGTAGAAAAGATGAAAGAAGTTGACGCTGTTATCGGCGGTGAAGGTAATGGCGGTATCATATATCCAGAATTACATTATGGTCGCGACGCTCTCGTCGGTGTAGGTCTCTTCCTTACTTATCTATGTGAATCACAATGTACATGCTCTGAGTTGAAAAATAAATTCCCTATTTATTATATGTCGAAGAATAAGATTCAACTCGACGCTACAACAAATGTAGATGCGATTTTGGCTAAGATAGCTGATAAATTTAAGAATGAGAAAGTTACAACGATAGACGGAGTGAAAATAGATTTTGAAGAAGGTTGGGTACATCTTCGTAAATCTAACACTGAGCCAATTATCAGAATATATTCTGAAGGCAAAACAGAAGCTGATGCCGAACGTTTCGCCCAGATGATTAAGGAGAGTTTATAGTTCATAGTTTATAGTTCATAGTTTAGAGTAGTTTAAAAGTTCAGAGTCCGAGTCAAGGTCAATGTCCGAGTCAAGGTCATTGTTCAAAGTAAACTACTCTAAACTTTCAATATTATAGTGAGATGTCAGGTTTAAGAAATAAAAAGAAGAGTCGTCGTAGGAATTATAAGTATCATTCCGTGACTTTCAAATTGACTTCTGGTCAATATAGATCTCTTAGAAATTATTGTAAGGCAAGGAAAACTACGCCAATAAAATTGATTAAGAAAAGCATCGAACGTTTCACGTCTCACTATGAATATGAAGTTCCTCAGGAATTGTATCTCACCGAAAACC
Organism: Bacteroidales bacterium; assembly: GCA_017466405.1. Taxonomy (GTDB): domain Bacteria; phylum Bacteroidota; class Bacteroidia; order Bacteroidales; family F082; genus Limimorpha. The sequence goes on along the minus strand of JAFTUF010000030.1, from coordinate 27,109 downwards.
AACTTGAACTCTTTGATTTTGATGAAATGACTCAGAACTAAATTTATTTGTTGTAAGGAATCCTGTTTGTAATAGATCTTCCTAAGGTCACTTCGTCAGCGTATTCCAATGCATCGCCTACAGATATTCCCTTAGCTATTGTGGTGATGGTTCCGTTAAAATCTTTTAACACTCTTGACAGATAATAATTTGTTGTATCGCCTTCGATAGTAGCTGGCAAGGCTAAAATTATTTCTTTAATGTCTTCTTTATAAGTCCTTTCTAATAATTCGTTGATTCGTAAGTCGTTGGGAGATATGCCTTCGATGGGGTTGATGATTCCTCCTAAGACATGATATAATCCGTTGAAAGAGCAGGTCCGTTCAATTGCGAGAACGTCTCTCATGTCAGCGACAACGCATAGAATGTTTTCGTCTCTTTTAGGATTGGTACATATTGAGCAGGTTGGCTCATCGCTTATGTTATAGCAGCGTTTGCATAATACGATATTATTCCTCATGTCAACCAACGACTTCGATAATTGTTCTGTCTTGATCTTATCTTCTCCTAAAAGATGCAATGCAAGTCGCAATGCAGTTTTCTTTCCTATGCCTGGTAATTTTGATAATTCGTCAACTGCTTTCTCTAATAATATAGAAGAATATTCTGCCATATATGTAACAACTTTTTCTGCAAAGATACGTTAATTCTTAAAACTTTTTAACTTTGCAGAAAATAATAAAATCATGAGAAAATTATTAAGATTATTACCACTTTTATTGACATTCACATTCTTTTCAAGCATAGCTCTTAATGCATAGAATGATTATAACAAAACAGACAGCCAAGGTCGCCGTCAAGGAAAATGGATTGACTTTCATCAGAATGGAAAGGTGAGATATGAAGGCGAGTTTAAAAACAATGAACCAATAGGAACATTCCTATATTATTCGGAAGATGGCAATCTTATTGCAAAAAATACATACGCTAAAAATTCTAAGATTTCTGAAACCGAAGTCTATTCTCCTAATGGAAAGATTATAGCCAAAGGCAAATATTTAGATAAGAAGAAGCACGACAAATGGGAATATTTCAGCGAAGAAACGTCGGTTCTTATTATGGAAGAGAATTACGATAATGGTGTCGTTGTTGGAAAGACTTTGGCATATTCGCCAGTGACGCAAGTCGTGATAGAAGAGATAGAATATGTTAACGGAATTAAGAATGGCGTATTCAATAAATATTATGACAACGGTCGTCCTATGGTGAAGGCTTATTATAAAAATGACGAGCTCGATGGAAGTTATATTTCCTATTATCCTAACGGAGTCGCAAAAGAATCTGGTAATTTCGTCATGGGACGAAAAGTAGGAGAGTGGACTACTTACGATATGGAGGAAAATGTTGTTTCTGTTGACAACTTTGTTTTAGAATGACAGAAGTTCTTCGAGTTTGTCAATTATCTTGACACCTTTTGTTTCTAATCTTCTTCTTGACACATGGCCTTGAGAGTATAATATGCAGTTGAAACCGCAAGCTTCGGCTACTTCTGCGTCGTGCAGTGTGTCACCGACCATGACACATTCTTCAGGGTTGAGATTCAAAATTTTAGTCATCTGTTTTCCGATGCTTACTTTCTCTCTTGCGAAGTCGTCTTTTATTCCAAAAATTCCATCGAAGAAATGAGATATGCCAGCATTGGCAATCATCTTTTTTAGGTTGCCGTCTTCCATTGCAGAAAGTACCAATAGCCTGAGACCTTTTTCTTTTAATGAACTCAACGTCTTTACGACATCGGGGAAAAGCTGAGTCTTGTTTTCGCCGGCATGATATAAGTCCATATATTGTCTTGCCGGTATTTCAAAAGGTTCTTTGCTGAAGTCAAAACCTGCGGTTTCGTAATATTTTATGACTGGGAAACAGAATATCTCTTTGTAACGTTCAAACGTTAGAATAGGTAAACCTCTGTCTTTTAATAATACATTTACAGAACCTAAAGATAATTCTAAATCATCTAATAGAGTTCCGTTCCAGTCCCATATTATCGTCTTAATCATCAACGGCAATGTTTTGTGTAATCTTCCATGTTAGGTCTTCCTTTAGCCTCAGCAATCTTGAAATAATAACAAGCCATGTCGTAATCGTTTATTCCTCTGTAGTATAAGCCGATGTTAAAATAGGCCTGTAAGTAATCAGGATTGATTTCTATGACCTTGAGATAATCTTGCAAAGCTGCTTCTCTTTGAAAACTATTGTATTTAGCGCATCCGCGATGGAAGTAAGCTTCATGGTTATTGTTGTCGTATTCTATGGCTTTGTTGAATTGCTCTATTGCCTCTTCAAATTGTGATGTGTATAGATAATCAACGCCCTTGTCGAAATGGAGTCTGGATTTTTCAACGTTGTTACCACAACTGATTAAGAAAAACAATACTGATGCAGCAATAATTTTAGTTACTTTTTTCATATTAGTAAATTTGTGCAAATATAATTAAAATAGTGTTTAAACAATCTGTCTTATTTAGAAATAAAGCCAATGCCAAGAGAAAGCTCCATTTGAGTCATACATTAATGCTGGCATAGGAATCTTAATAAAACTTAAGACTTTCAACGTGGTTTTTAGAAATTTATTGTCAACTGGAATTCTTGTCAAGTCGATGTCGGGCGAGAGTATGAATTGTCTAGTTCTGTCGTAATATGGAATATCAACTCCATTGTGTTGATTTACATTGTAGAAAGCTCCTGTCATACCTTCTCCACTATATCCTAAGGCGAGGTTTATCCACGATGGAAACTTACTTTCTTTATTTAAAAATAGTGACTTTATATTGAAAGAGAGCCATATCGTTTGTCCGTTATAATCTTTTAACATTCTCTCAGGAAGATTGCTGCCTAGTAAATCTGGGCGATATTGAGGGAACTCACTGTTGTGATAAGAATATTTCATTGAGATTCTTTGTTCGTGCCAGAGCGCTTGTTGTCCCATGAATAATCCTGTTCCAAAGGCGTTTGCAGCTATGTCGCCCCAAGAAAATCCCCATCCGTCTGACAAACCGTCGAAGACTTCAACGGTTGTAAGGAATACGAATCCTAATGGACCGCCATATAATAAGGAGCGCTTTTCGTCACATCCGGCAAGTCTAAGAGCTTCGTAACCCATTAAGCCAACGTGATATGCAGCCGTTGAGTGCCCGACTTTATCCATCTGAAGCCATTCTCCATTGTCGTTGTAAAAATGAAATGACGATTGAGGATAATCGGCGTACCAGAGATAATATAGTCCGCTCATTGAGCCGGCATATAGAGCGGCTTCAGTACCTATAAGGATTCCGACATTTCTATTAATCTTTTCTATTGAATCGTTTTGAACCAAGTTGTTTTGGGAAAAAGCATTCAAAGAAGTTAAAATTAATATTATAGCTGCTATTTTAGAACTTCTTATGTCGCAGCGCATTTTCATTAACTTATTGATAAAGTATTTAGCCATTATTTTTCTTCTTTGGTTGTTCGTCATTTCCAGATTTTATTCTTGTTCAAGGCTCTTCTGTATTTTTCAGCATTGATGTTATGTTGTGTCATATTCTTTGCAAATACATGATAACCTGACATGTCGTCTTTTGCGCAGAAATAGAAATATTTGTGTTTCTCAGCATTCAAGACAGCATCGATGGCAGCTATAGATGGGATGCAGATCGGTCCTGGCGGAAGTCCTATATATTTATAGGTGTTGTATGGAGATTCGATTTCTTTATGAACGTCTAAAACTCTCTTTATTTCGAAGTCGCCGATAGCAAATACTAAGGTTGGGTCGGCTTGAAGAAGCCATCTCTTATTGATTCTATTGAGATAGACTCCTGCTATACGAGGCATCTCTGATACTTTAACAGTCTCTTTATCAACGATAGATGCTAATATGCTTACTTCGATAGGAGATAGTCCGACAGACTCGGCTTTATTTTTTCGTTCATCATTCCAGAATCTGTTGTATTCCAAAACCATGCGTTCAATCAGCTCATTAGCGTCAATGTTCCAATATAATTCGTATGTGTTTGGTATGAACAGCGCTGCATAACTTTCATTGTCGAAACCCATCTCTTTGAGAGTCGGATTTTCTTTGATGGCATTAATTATTGAGATTGAGTCGGTATCGATTTGTTCGGCTATGCGTCCTGCTAATTGTTCTATTGTTCTTATATTGTTGAAAGTTATATCGACGGGCGTTTGGCTTCCTGAACGCAGTAGATTAAGGAGTCTGTTGTTGTTCATTCCGTCTGTGATGATATAATGCCCTGATTTGATGTATTGAGGATAATCTAATTTTTTTGCCAGCCACTCAAATCTCTTTTGATTTATTATAATGTCTTTTGAATATAACTTCTCTTTGACATTATCAAAATCGTCCTCAGAAGAGATGTATAATGAAACTTTTTCTCCGTTAGGAATCAATACGTTGGAATATAAGATTGCTTTATACATATTGATGAAAAGTATCACCGACAATACTATGAGTACGCTAAGTGTTCCGAAGACAATACGTCTTGTCTTTACGACTTTCTTATCTTTATCTTTTAAAAATGTTCTTAATGACTTCATTGATAATTTTTATTAATATATTGAAGTTCAATTTCATCTATAAATCCATCTGGAGTTCTTATCCATTCTTTTCTGTAGCCGCATTGGACGAATCCTGTTTTTTTGAATAAGTTCAAACTGTCTTCGTTAAGAGAGTCAATCAGACAATAAACTTGTTTAAGCATCAATACATTAAAGCAATAATCTATTATCAATCCTAACGATTCTTTGGCGTGGCCGCGTTTCCTATAGTTTTCTTGCAGCAGAATTCCGATTCCTGCTCTTTGATGAATAGGGTCGAAATCGTATATATCAATGCAGCCTATTTTTTCGTTATCTTTTTTTGTTTCTATTATGAAACGAACCTGTCGATTTGCAAATAAGTCGTTGTTGTTGAATAGGAATTGCTCTATCTGATACATGGAGTAAGGCATGTATGTCTCGCTGACTCTCCATATACTTTGGTCGTTTTCCCATTCATATATTAATTCAGCGTCGATAGGTTCGGCTGCTCTTATGATTATATTTTCGTTTTGTGTGAACATGGGCGAATTTATTTTGCAAAAATAAACAATCCGTCAAAAACATGAGTTGCCGGACCTGATAAAACTACATTTCTAAATGAATTATTTTCTATGTCGAAACGGACGTTCAGCTTGGCAATTTGAGTGTAAATGTCAATGTCGTTTCCTCCAAACCAAAGAGAAGCTGCTATTGCAGAAGCTGTTACACCTGTGCCACAGGCTAAGGTCTCGTTCTCGACACCTCTTTCGTAAGTCCTGATACGAATCGTGCCATTGTCATTGTAAAGGAAATCGACATTAACTCCATTTTCAGATATTTTTTTGTCGTAACGTATTGCAGCGCCCTCGCGATTGACGTCAAGACTCTGCCAATTGTTAATTTTTTTTACGAAATGAGGTGACCCAGTGTCAATTAGTAGGCTGTTTTCATTGAGCTTATAAGACAAAATGTCACGCATTGTCAGTTCCACCTTGTATTCGTTATGTGATGTTGGAAAAACTTTAGCTTTGTGAATTCCATCTACAGCTTCGTAAGTTGCATCTTTTTCAATTATTCCTTGACGATGTGCAAAAGCCGCTATACATCTTCCTCCATTACCGCAAAAAGTACTTTCTTTGCCGTCGCAGTTGTAATACTTCATCTTAAAATCATGATTATCAGAAGGCAGTAAAATAATCAGTCCGTCGGCACCGATTCCTATACGACGATCACACATTTTAAAGATTAATTCTTCACTTAATAATAATTCGTTTTCTGTTGCGTTTATCATGATGAAATCATTGCCTGCACCATGAAATTTGCTGAAGCTAATGCGTTGATTTATAGTGTTATTCATTATATATTCTTGTTTGTGTACTTCCTTGTTTTGGCAGGAATTTTGATTGTAAAGATAGTGAATTTTTAAAAACAAACCATATCGAAAAAAGAATCTTTACCATTAAAGAAATCGGGTTTGGATGTCTCCCGAAAAGATTTTTAAGCAGTGACAGACATCTTATTTTTTAACTAACTAATTTTTAAATATGAAGAGTAAAACAAAAGTGTTATTCCTGACTTTAAGCGTGTTATTAGTCGCTTTGAGTGTTTTTACAATTAACATGTATTTTTCGCAGCGCGAAATGAAGCAGAAGCTTGCAGAAACCGAGATTATAGCAACTTCAAATGCCGACAATTCGGTGTCAATGATTCGAGCAGCTTATATGAATAATGACGAAGATGATAATTTTGTTGATGCTGCAGAAAATACAGTTAATGCGGTAGTCCACATCAGGACTGAAATTGTGTCAAGAGGTAATAGTTATTATGATTTTTTTGGTTCTTTGTTGGAACAATTATATGGAGGCCAGATGCAAGTTCCTAACAATGTGTCTGTCGGATATGGATCTGGAGTCGTTATCTCTCCTGATGGTTATATAGTTACAAATAATCACGTTGTTGAAGGAGCAAATAAGATAGAAGTTACTTTCAACGACAAACATAAGAGAACCGCAACCATTATTGGAAATGACCCAAGTAAAGATTTAGCTTTAATAAAGGTTGATGCAACTGATTTAGATTGTCTTACCTTTGCAGATTCAGATCAAGTTAAAGTAGGAGAGTGGGTGCTCGCTGTTGGAAATCCTTTTAATCTTACCTCAACTGTTACAGCTGGTATCGTTAGTGCTAAGGCGCGTAATATTAATATATTAGGTGATGGAAGTACGATAGAGTCGTTTATTCAGACTGATGCTGCTATTAATCCTGGTAATAGTGGTGGGGCATTGGTTAACATGGATGGTGATCTTGTGGGAATCAATGCTGCGATTGCATCAAGAACTGGAAGTTATGAAGGCTATTCTTTTGCAATACCTTCAAACATTGTGAAGAAGGTTGTTGAAGATTTTCTGCAATACGGAGCCATTCAACGAGCATATTTAGGAGTCACGATGACAGAAATAACAGAGGAACTTGCTGAATCGAAGGGAATCACGGAGATGTCGGGTGTCTATATCGTTGGTGTTGAGGATAGAGGAGGTGCTAAAGCCGCTGGTATAAAAGAAGGTGATATCTTGTTAAGTGTCAATAATATTACTGTCAATTCAAATTCTCAACTGATAGGTGTAATAAGTCAATATCGTCCAGGCGATAAAGTAAAAGTGAAGATTCAACGAAATGGAAATATTTTAGAAAAAGAGGTGATTCTAAAGAATCTGGAGGGTACAGAAGAAATGCACAAAGATGGAGAGAGTTTCTATAATGAAGTGCTTGGTGTGAAACTTATGCCTCTGCCTTCATCATTGAAGAGTGAACTCGGAATTAATCACGGGTTGAAGATTACAGAAGTTAAAGAAGGTATATTCAGACAAAAAGGAATTACTGACGACTTTATAATATTGACTGTCAACCATCAAAGAGTAAGCTCGGAAAGTGATCTTAAGAAGGCATTGAGCAATGATAGAAATGGCAAAGTCCGTATTGAGGGAATAAACTCAACGGGTACTTATACCATTACATTTGAATTTTATCGCTAGTATTGTGATGTTTTTTTGAAAATATCGACTAATTGATAGAAAGTGATAAAACAATTGTTCTTAATCGTTGTTAGAATAGTAGTAGTAAAAATATGAGACAGTTAAAAATTTCAAAATCAATAACCAATAGAGAGCTTGCTTCTCTTGACAAATATCTTTCTGATATATCAAGAGAAGAGTTGGTGTCAGCAGAAGAGGAAGTCGTCTTGGCTCAGAAGATTAAGGCCGGCGATAAAGAAGCTCTCGAAAGATTAGTGAGGGCAAATCTGAGATTTGTTGTTTCTGTAGCAAAGCAATATCAGAATCAAGGTATTAGCCTTCCTGATTTGATTAATGAAGGTAATGTGGGCTTGATAAAAGCAGCTCAGCGTTTCGATGAGACCAAAGGCTTTAAGTTTATCTCGTATGCTGTTTGGTGGATACGTCAATCTATTTTACAGGCTGTTGCGGAACAATCAAGATTGGTTCGTCTTCCGATGAATCAGGTCGGTTCTTTGTCGAAAATTAAAAAGACTTCCTCACGACTTGAGCAGCTTTATCATAGGCAGCCAACAATTAAGGAGATAGCGGATGAATTAGATCTTCCGGAACATAAGGTTATTGCAGCTTTTCGTATGAATGCCAAAGAGGTGTCGATGGATGCACCTATTGGTGAGGATGATGATATGTCCTTGATTGATACCATAATACCAGAAGATAACTCATCTGCTGATGATGCTTTAACACGTAAATTGGATAAAGCAGAGATACATCGTTCTATGTCGATTCTTACAGATAAGGAAAAAGAAATTATCAACCTTTATTTCGGTTTGGATGTAAGTCATAGCTATACACTCGAAGAGATTGCATATAGATTGGATCTTACAAGAGAACGTGTCAGACAGATTAAAGATAAGGCTCTTAAGAAGTTAAAGCAGAATCCGAATAAGAATCTTTTGAAGATGTATCTGGAACAATAAGTTGTTTATTGTGTAATAATTTCTGATAAATAATGAACTGCAGGGCGGCCTAATTATAGACTGCTCTGTTTTATTTTGAACTTGTTTATGAGTTTGAAATATTGTGGAATGATTAAGAGAAGTCTTTCTTATTAAGCTCGCTAAATAATCTTTTCTTCTCAAGGAAGTGCTTGAAAACTATGTTCTTTTGGTATATTTGCGATACGTTTTTATGAGTGTTTTTTCTTCTTTCTTTTCTCAAATATGGAATGTTCTTTATAAAACTGAGATGAGCCTTAGAGACAGCGAAGAAATCTGCAAAACTGCCGTCGCACAGGAATTTAAAACCAGCGATCCAGTCTAAGAAGAATCTGTAAAATATTGTCCAAAACACTTTTCCTTCAGGAAGGTTTTTCATCAATAAAGAGAGATTGTTCCTGAAATTAAGGTAGGTCTTTCTCGCAGACGATTTAGGTAATGTTCCTCCACCTATGTGATAAATTTTTGATGAAGGACAGTACATTATCTTATAATCCAAATTCTTAAGTCTCCAGCAGAAGTCAATCTCTTCCATGTGAGCGAAAAAACTGTCGTCTAAACCTCCATGCCGGTGATATAGTGTGGCTCTGACGAACATACACGCTCCTGTTGCCCAGAATATCTCTTTAACGTCGTCAAATTGTCCATTGTCGTTTTCTATCTCTTGGAAGATTCTTCCTCTGCAGAAAGGGTAGCCATATTTGTCAATGTAGCCGCCTGCAGCTCCAGCGTATTCAAACTTTGTCTTTTCGTAATAGGATAAAATCTTCGGCTGACAGGCTGCTATCTTTTCATCCGATTCCATTAATTCTATGACAGGTTCAATCCAATTTGGTGTGACTTCAATGTCAGAATTTAGAAGAATATAATAATCGGCATCAACTTGACGCAATGCGACATTATAGCCTGTTGCAAAACCTCCATTAAAATCGTTGAGTATTAGTCTGATGTTCGGATAGTTAGTCCTCATGAAATCAACAGAGTCGTCGGTAGATTTATTGTCGGCAACGATAATCTCAGCTACATTGGAGCTATTCTCTATTACATTCGGCAAGAATTTCTCCAAAAAGCCTTTTCCATTGTAATTCAATATGACTACCGCTACTTTTTTCATAGGCACAAAGATAGTAAAAAGACAACAGACAACAGACAATAGATGGCAGATTTTTTTTGTAACTAAAAAAAGAGACTCCCGATATTGAGAGTCTCTAAAGTAAAGATAAAATATGTGGTATTAAGAAAAGTTACTTTCGATGTTATCTTGGATTATCGTAGTAGTCCTCAGCATCGTCGCCGTATGTGTTCGGACTTACGCTGCCATCACCATTTTTGTAGTAGTAGTCGTAGTAGCTGCTATATGTTCTTGAGTAGATCTCATTAGTCCATCGATTGTTGTTAAGTTCTCCAATAGCGTCAGAGTGAATGAGTTGGAAATCGTTAGTGACGATGTCTTTTGTCATGAAGACGAATTTTTTATTTCTCTGATTTTGGAGTGTGTAGTAGTGCCAAATCTCGTATGGGTAAGCTCCTGGCTCGTTATGGTTTTGAACGATTCTGTCTGGTGCGCCATATTTCAGGAAGACAATGCCTCTGTCTGTTTGATAACCTTTCATTCTTTGTGCAGTGAAAGATGCGTTCACACGTTTTACTTGTGCATAGTAATTTTCCCATTCTATTTGTGGCGACAAGGCGTTACGGCTTGCCCAGAAGCTATAGAAATATTGTTGCATGGTCTTGATGTCATCAGTCTTGACAAGGTTAAATGCATATTCTTTTTCAATTTGTGAAGAAATAGCTTCCAATGTTCTAATATATTCTCTGATAGTATCAATGTTGTCGATGTTTCCGCTGAAGACTTTTTCTGGGTCAATTGTTGCCAATATGGCGTTGTCAATTTCATAGTTAGAGTTGCTTCTTTGGAAGAAGAACTGATTGTATCCTATTACTTCATTATTTCTGTCGCGTACTTCGAGGACTAAATAGTAGTTGCCAGAAGGAAGATTGCTAATATCCATAGTGTTAATGACAACTTCAGTATCTTTGACGTTCATTCTTTTTGTAAAGAAGTAATTATTAACAATAGTATTGCTTTCAAAAGTTTTTAAGTAGGTGTTGAGAAGATATTTCTCGTTTTCTCCAAGAATCTTTTTTGTGTTATATATTTCCGCATAGAATGTCAATCGGTTAATTGATTCAGGATAATAAGGCATTATCATAGGAACGATGTCGTATCCGTTCTTGGAATTTGTTGATGCTTCTTCGCTTGGTTTGTAATCTTCAAGAGCGATTATACTTGAAAAACAGATGGTTTCTGGATAGTCAACAACAATTGTTTCAGAGACTTGTAGTGGTTTATTTGTATTGTTGGCGTCTTCTATAGTTATTTCCATTTGGTATTCGCCATTTGCCAATGAATAGCGTTGAACGTCCATGAAGAAACCGTTTACGTTAGATGTATCTGCTACTTTAGGACTAGTTACTGAATATTTGTCGTAGTTTTTGATTGATTCACCTTGCTTGAACAGAACAGTCAAATTTATTGATGCTTCGTATTCATTTTGATTTTTTACATAAACCAAACTATTACAGTCAAAGGTAATGTAGGTTTCAATGTACGGTGAATTGCTTTCGCCAATAATATTAAAGGTACCGTATGAAATAAATGCATCGATATTCTTATCTTGAGCATTGATTTGTGTTGCTAAAAAACACACTAAGCAAAATGTTAAAATATTTTTCATCGTTGTTAAAATTTTTTCACTTGCAAAGATAGGTATAGTTTGAATTATGTCAATAAATTTTAACATAATATTTATGGAAATGTATCGACAAAATCTTTGTAATGTAAAGAAGATAAATTAGATATAAAAATACTTTCCTTAGAAATTCGATTTGATATGAGTTGTTATGAAAGTGTTTAAATCGTTGCTTGTGTTAAAAATATTTTTGATTTTATTGCTCCTTTTATTAGCAGCCCCGTATGTCAATCCTAAAAGAACAGCAATTTCAGCATTGTTCATGTTTATAAAATATAGAATGATGAACTTGATATCTCCAGGTGTTATGGCTTCATATTGTTTTTTAATAGAAGGAATAGCATTTGGAAAAGAATTGTTAAAGGTCCTTATCAATAATGTAATGTCCTTGTTTGATAAAGCAAGCTTAGAATAATCTTGAACATTCTTTGTGAGAACGGTAACGCCATCAAACAAAGACTTTATCTTTACATATATATGAGATTCTTGGAAACGCTTGTGAGCTTCTTCAAAATTTCCTTTTGTTGTTTTTGATTCTAAATCGACTAATTTCTTAGAGATGTCATTAATGATTTTATCTTTGGATTGGATTGTCTCGTGATTAACGTTTATTGCCTCTTCTGCACTGCGTATCTTTTTTTGAAAATTCTTTTTATTCCTGATATTGAATATGATGACAAATAACATTGTGGAGATTGTGACAGCCAATAATATTGCAACAAATGAATTATTGTTTCTATTGTTTTCTGCATTTTGATAAATAATATTTTGCTTTGCATCAAACAGTTTTTCTAAATCTAATTTCAATGGTGTTTTTCTGATTTCAAGAGAATTGTTTTTAGCTTGATGTTGGATATAAATCATCTCTTTTTCGTGATCGTTGAGATTGAAGTATGCCTCTGCAAGTTTTTCCGACATGACAAGTTTCTCCTGCTGATTTCCGTTCTCAAAACAATGTAAAAGGTGGGGGAGGGCTTTCTCATAATTTCTTTCATAGAAATATATTGTACCCATAGCTGAATGAAAATCGTAGTCTTGAATCTTGATGTTGAAGTGATTCTTGAATATAGAGTCTGCGTTTTTGTAATCGTTTAATTCATATAGTGTTACGATTTTATTGTCGATAATTTTTCGATAAATATTATTGGGGATATTATCTCTCTCTTCTGCCAATTCAAAATATATCATGGCAATATTAGGGATATGATTGTATTGATAGATTTTGCCTAACTTAAGAAGTGTGTTCAGAATTTTCTCGTTATTTTGGGCGTTTTCATAATCGGATAGAGCTTTGTTGTATAGTTCTGTCGCTGGTTTTAGCGAATTAATATCTTTGTATATGTCACCTAATCTCTCATAAATCTCAGCCCTGAATTCGTAGTCGTATTCTTTTATCTCATCAACTTTTGAGAAATAGGAATTTATATCCTGTAGGGAGTGATAAAATTTATTTACAGCTTTAAGATATAGTCCATCAGAATAATCATTGATTGCATCTATGTAGTAAATCTGAGCGGCTTTTTGAAGAAAGGTTGGATTTTTGTGATATTTTTCGGTGCATTTATTTACCATTACAATCTCATTTTCCGACAATGAATCGTTCCCAGAATAAGAATAGTTCAATATCTCATCACAATACGATTTAGAGACATCGCTGCATGAATGAAAATTCAAAGTGATGATTGTCAGTAAAAAGAGTGCTATATTTAAAAAAAAATTCTTCATTTCCATTTGCAAAAATACTGCTTTTATTTGGTGTATAGGAGAAAAAAATATTTTTTTTTCAAAAGATCTTGACTGAATTAAAAAAGTTGTATCTTTGCAGCGGAGAAATGGCAGAGTGGTCGATCGCGGCGGTCTTGAAAACCGTTGTACAGCAATGTACCGGGGGTTCGAATCCCTCTTTCTCCGCGGAGATGAAGCGACTACAAGGTCGCTTTTGTTCTTTCAAATATAGGTTTAAAGTTGGAGAGATGCCAGAGTGGTCGAATGGGGCGGTCTCGAAAACCGTTGACCGCATCCGCGGTCCGAGGGTTCGAATCCCTCTCTCTCCGCAAAAAGAAAGTGTAAATCAGATATTTGTCAGGTTTACACTTTTTTTGTTTTTATATAAAACTTATTGATAACTCAAGTCGATTCATACTTTGTTTTTTATTATCTTTGCAGAAGTTAAAAAAATAAAAATATGGCATTGAATTGTGGAATCATTGGCTTGACCAATACAGGAAAGACAACAATATTTAATTGTATATCAAATACAAAAGCTGAAATAGGTGGCTTCGCAACTAAGACAAACATTGGTATGTGCGAGGTCCGCGATGAACGCCTTAAACTTATAGACAATATTTCTCACTCAAAAAGAATAGTTCCTGCGACAGTGGAAATAGTTGACCTTCCAGGATTGACAAAAGGTGGTGAAGGTGTCGGTAATAAACTGCTCGCTGAGGTTCAAACTGTTGACGCTCTCATTCATGTGTTGCGTTGCTTCGATGATGAAAACGTACCTCATAGTGAAGGAAGCGTTGACCCGGTACGTGATATGGAACTCGTCGATTTGGAACTTCAAGTCCGTGACTTGGACCTTGTTACTCGTAAGTTGCAACGTGTTGAGAAACTCATGAAGAACGGCGAAAAAGACAATAAAAAGGCTTTTGAAGTTTTGACTGTCTATAAAGAAGCTCTCGAGAATATGCAAAACGCTCGTGATGCTAAAGTCTCAGATGAAGATAAAAAATACATTCAAGATATTCAATTGCTTACGGCAAAGCCTATAATGTACGTCTGTAATGTTGACGATGCATCGGCTACGACAGGTAACAAATATTCTGAAGCAGTAAAAGCAGCTTTAAAAGAAGGTGATGAAATGCTTGTTATTGCTGGAAAACTTGAGTCTGAGATAGCTGAACTCGACGATGAAGACAAAGCGATGTTTATGGAAGACGCCGGATTGACAGAACCAGGTGTTAACAAACTCGTCCGTTATGCTTATAGTACTTTGAAATTACAGTCGTTCTTCACAACAGGTACCGACGAGACTCGTGCATGGACAATACATATAGGTGATACAGCACCTGTCGCAGCTGGCGTTATCCACTCTGATTTACAACGTGGTTTTATCCGCGCAGAAGTTATGAGTACAGATGACTTCTTGAAATATGGTTCGGAAGCTGCTGTGAAAGAAGCTGGCAAGTTCCGTGTTGAGGGTAAAAACTACGTCGTTCAGGACGGCGATATATTAAATATCAGATTTAACGTTTGATTTGTTTAAGGATTAAAGTTTGAAGTGCATCACACATACTTTAATCCTTAAAACTTTTTAACTACTATAAACCTTAAACTCTAACCATAATGCAAGAATTCGTAGTATTAGTTGATAATGATGACAATCCTATCGGATTGATGGAGAAGATGGAAGCTCACATAAAAGCAGAACTGCACCGTGCTTTTTCAATATTTATTTTTAACTCGAAAGGAGAGATGCTGCTGCAACAAAGAGCATTCTCTAAATATCATACTCCGGGATTGTGGACAAATACATGCTGTTCGCATCCTCGTCATGAAGAGACACTCGAACAAGCAACGTCAAGACGCTTGCAAGAAGAGATGGGAATGAGTTGCAAACTTGAAGAGATATTTCATTTTACTTATAAGGCTGATGTCACACAAGGCCTTACAGAACATGAGATAGATCATGTATTTATAGGAACTACCGATGATACACCTATAATCAATACTGACGAGGTGGCTTCTTGGAAATATGAAACTATGGAATTTATAAAGAACGATATGGTTGAGCATCCAGAAGTTTATACACCATGGTTTAAGATTGCATTTAAGGAATTGTTAAAACATTTTAATAAATGATATTATGGAACTTTCTTATTACCCATTCTTAAAAAATCTTAGGAAAGATAGATTCTTTCTCTTGGCGGGACCTTGCGTAATTGAAGATGAAGAGTCTCCTTACAAAATAGCAGAGAGACTATTGGCTATCTGTAACTCGTACGATATACCATTTGTATTTAAGGGCTCATATCGTAAGGCCAATCGTTCTCGTCTGGATTCTTTTATGGGAATTGGCGATGAGAAAGCTCTTAATGTTCTCGCTGGCATAAAGAAAGAGTTCAATGTTCCTGTAGTTACAGACATTCATGCTGTTGAAGAAGCGCAGATGGCTGCTGAATATGGTATAGATATACTTCAAATACCTGCATTTTTATGTCGTCAGACCGACTTGTTGATAGCAGCGGCTAAGACTGGAAAAACTGTCAATATTAAAAAAGGTCAGTTCCTATCTGGTGCTTCTATGCAATTTGCTGTTGATAAAGTACGCCAGTCAGGCAATGACTCTGTTATGCTGACAGAACGCGGAAACTTCTTTGGTTACCAAGATCTCGTTGTAGATTATAGAAATATATACGACATGCAACAATGTGGAGTTCCTGTTGTGATGGATGTGACACATTCTTTGCAGCAACCGAATCAGACATCGGGAGTGACAGGAGGCAAACCTGAATTGATTTCGTTGATTTCTAAAGCTGCTATTGCAGTAGGAGCAGATGGAATCTTTATGGAAACTCATCCTAATCCTTCAATGGCGAAATCGGATGGCGCAAATATGTTGCGTTTAGATTTAGTAGAACCTCTCATAGAACAACTAGTTAAAATAAAAGAAGTTCTTTGATTTTATAATCAAACCTAACTTTAAATAAATTGTTATTAATAAAAATTTGCATTATGAAAAAGATTTACTTAGCTTTACTTTTTAGTTTAGTGTTGTCTGTTGCAGCTTCAGCGCAGACTACTCTTTTAGAAACAAGTTTTGAAGGTCCTGGCTTTGATGAAGGATGGACAATTGGTGTTTCTCAGGCAATTACCCAAGAGCCTCAAGATTACCCTGCGACAGGATTAGAACCATGGGAAAAGTGGGACATCACGGAAACAACGTCATTCGGTTATGTACATTCAGGTGACTCAGCTGCATGGATAGGTGGTACTATGTATCCGGAAACAACTCACGATTGGCTTATGACACCTCTTATCTCAATTCCAGAAAATGGCGATACCTTTATTAATTATTGGCTGTGGTATCACTCAGAAGCTATGTATATTAATTCTTTTTACATCATGATTTATGACATAGAAAACGCTACATGGAATGAAGCCTATAAATTGGCAAATGATTTCAACTCGCCTTACCATTATACAGAACAATATAAATTAGATATTACAGATTGGAAAGGTAAGGACGTTAAGATAGCTTTCGTTAAAAATGGAACTTATCAGATGGCTATGGACGACATCAACGTAGTTTCATACGTCCAAGATAATGTATATGAAAATGTTAAGTCGGATTTAATGGTGTATCCTAATCCTGCTAATGAAATCTTAAATATTGAAATAGAAACGATTCCAACTAATAATGTTTTGACAATAACTGATATTACAGGAAGAATCGTCCTGAGAACAACTATAATTGACAATAAGTCAAATATTGATATAAGTAATTTGAATGCCGGTGTATATTTCGTTGCGTTAGACGGTCATCGTACAAAACTTATCGTGAAATAATTGTCATAAAAAAATAATTGACATGAGCTGTGGTTATGAGCAATACAATTTGCTTAGAACTCACAGCTCATTTTTTATGTCTTATCCTAAAGCCACGTCCAATATCATCATTATTATGAAACCTATCATAAATCCCCATGTTCCGTTATGAGGATTCTCGCTTATGTTAGCGTCAGGGATAAGGTCTTCTGCCACAACGAACAACATAGCTCCAGCAGAGAAAGCTAACAACCAAGGCTGTAAAATGATAAGGTGAGAAGCGAGAAAATATCCAACTATAGCGGATAATGGCTCCACAACGCCGCTTCCCATGCCGAAGAGAAAGGCTTTCTTTCTGCTGCCAGTCACTTGTCGCATCGGCAAAGAGATGGCTGCTCCTTCTGGAAAGTTCTGGATGCCAATGCCGATTGCTAATCCTAATGCTGATATGAACGCTGCTTGTTCACCGGCGACTGCTGCAGCACCAAAAGCGAATCCTACAGCCAAACCTTCTGGTATGTTGTGCAAAGTGACCGCAAAGAACAGTTTCATCGACTTCGAGAAATGTGAATGTGGACCTTCTTCCTGATGTGTGCCGTTGTGCATGTGCGGAACTATTTTATCTAATAATGCCAAAGCCAATCCTCCTAAGATGATACTAACTGCTGCCGGGAACCAAGCGAAATTACCGAAACTCTCTTCCGACATCTCGATAGCTGGCATAATCAGCGACCATATAGATGCAGCGACCATGATGCCGCCAGCCAACCCTAACAAAAACGAGTTGATTCTCTTTGAAATATCACTCTTGAAAAAGAATACCAACGACGCACCTAATGTCGTCATTATAAAAATGATGGCAAAACCTATAATCGTTAAAACAATATTATTCATCACTTAATCTTTTATCTTTAGACTTTTATCTTTAGACTTTAGTCATTCTTTACTTCGCTAATTCAGAAATGACAATCGATAAATTGCTTGCAAATAATTTTACTGCTAAAGCCAACAATATAACACCGAAGAACTTACGTAAAATAAAGATGAAATCTTTGCCTAGCCATTTCTCTATCTTTCCAACAAAACGTATCACGATGTATGCTAAGAGGAGGTTTAAAAACAAACCTATCATGATATTAATGACGGAATAATCTGCGCGTAACGACAATAATGCAGTCAATGCACCAGGACCAGCCAGGAGAGGAAACGCTACTGGAACAACAGAAACGTTAGAACCTTGACTGTCGTACTTTATGATGTCGAAGCCGAGTACCATTTCCAATGCGAGTATGAAGATTACTAACGAACCTGCGACGGCAAACGAGGCTACGTCGATGCTGAATAAATCCAAAAGCCTGTCGCCAGCATAGAAGAAACCGACAAACATTAACAACGCTATCAAGCAAGCTTGTCCAGCTTTTATATTCTTGTCACCGCTCTTGAGACTGAGGAAAATAGGTATAGAACCTGTTACGTCGATGATGACAAACAAAACTATGAATGAACTGAGTATCTCTACAAAATTAATCTGTGATAAAAATCCCATAATACTAAATTTTAAATTTAACAATCTTGTTTAAATATCTGTGACTTAATGCTATTCATTAAAGTCTTAAAATCGTTTAACGTTGGAACAAGTTCTATTGTTCTCGTTCCTGTTATTTTTTTAAAAACAAACCATTGATATAAAATGGTTCCTAAATATGTCAGTGATACTGATATTCCAGCGCCAACTATTCCGTACATCGGTATAAGAATGAAAATGGAAGGAATGGTTATCAGCAAACCTACTAAAGAACCGAAGAGGTTGTGTTTAGGAAGATTGACGCCTGAAAAATAATGACTGAAAATCATGTTGGCTGCCATGAAAACCATTCCTGGACTCAGGCTAACCAAGACGTCTTTTATCTCAGCAAACTCCGCTGTGAAAATCCATTCGTATATTGCTTTGGGAACTAAGCATATAGCAAGCATACATATAGCGGTCAATATTACCGCCAGTTTCAGGAAAGTCACTGTGATGTCGGCGGCTTTCTTTCTGTCGTCCATATTGCTGATGGAAGAGAATTGTACCAAGGCGATGCTGTTGCCAATAAGTTTGGTTGCTTCCGACACCTGTGTTCCTGATGTATAAACCCCGACTTCACCGTCGCCAAATACATTCTTAATCACGATGTAACTCAACCTTCTGTTAATCATAGTGACTAAAGTAGAAAGCTGTATCATGCTTCCGAAGTTGAACATCTCTTTTGCCGTAGCAAGAAGCGGCTCATTTCCATTGTCTTTGAAATATCTGCAAATACAGGCGAAACCGCAGATGTTAACAGTCAGATAACCTGTAATCAATGAATAGATGAAAGCGTCAGCATTACGGATGTCGAACACGAAGATATATGTTATCATTGAGAATAACTGCGTAAGGAATTGAATGATAAACAATACATTCTGCGTCCCGACTCTTTCCTTCCCAAGAAGCACGTTCATGTTGAAGTTGTGAAGGCTGTAGAGAAATACCATTAATAATATCTCAAAGCCATAGCCTTCAGGAACGAAAGCGTGATAGATGTTAGGGAAGAAGGTGAATAACAAATAGAATATCAATGCGAAGAGTGAAATAATGATGAACGTCCAGGTGTAAGAAATCTTAAATAATGTCACGAAAGATTTTCTCGGAGTGTAATATATGAGTCCGCTGCCGGAAAGAAGTTCTACCGCGATGAGAAGTAGCGACACATCCACTAAAGCCGTCGCGCCGATTCCCCAAGCTTCTCTGCCGAGGAAATTGGTTCCGAACCACAATGTGACGAAGCCTACTATTGCGTTCAACAAGCGCGTTCCAAATGTGCCGAATATCTTCTTTATCATTTGTTTATCTTCTGCTTTAGTTGTTGTTTGAATCCGAATAATGTGAAAACGAATCTCTTTCCGTCGAATACAGTGATGCCGCCGTCAGAATTCATGGTGTGGATTCCTTTGTCATAATCGCTGTCTTCTACAGGGTCTATTGTTCCGAAAGGTTTAGTGAGAAATTCTGTTTCTGAGAGTTTCTCTATTTCTTCAAGAGTTATCGATTGTCCGTAATGAATGGTGCTGTTTTGCGAAGGTCTGATAATCTTGCCTTGATATTCAAAGATTTTTCCTGCTGGACGCGCCTTGCTGCAATCAATCATCACAGGGTTGTTAGCATGAGGTAAATAAGGTCCTTTTAAATTGTCGGAATGATAGATCTCAAGATGTGTGTGCGAGTTCTTCTGATTTACCAAAAACATAAACCATTTGTTATTATGATGATATAAAGTCGCATCGACGATAGGAAAACCACTCAACAAAACGCAGTCTTTTTCAAGAGTTAATTTATCTTCGTTGAAACGATATAATGCAGCCTCCTTTGTTTCATTGGCTTCAGGCAGACAATAAATTTTGCCTTCATGTTCAAAGACAAAAGGATAGGAGCGATGTTCTTTGAAATTTGTAATCTTATGATATTTTTCGAAATTCTCTGATTTTAACGCTACTGCCAAATCGGCTTTACCTCTCGAATATGAATACCATTCAAAGAAAATATAAGTGTCTTTATCAGTCTTTATTACAAATGGGTCGGCAAAATAACAACTCTTCTTTGGTTTCTTAAACCAATGGATGTCGTTGTGATTCAATTCACGATAACCGACATTCCAGTCTTCTTGACGGAACAAGTCGTTGAGATGAAAACCAATCCTTCTCGTAACTGATTTTATAAAATATTCAATCATCTTGAAGTTGGTCGGTGGATGCAATATATCAGCCTCCGAAACAGAAGGCTCTTCTTTCAACACTCCGTTATTTATCAGGTCTTTGCAAACTTGTAATGGCATTTGCACTGAACCGAAATATAACTGATCAAGGTGCGCTCTGTAGCTATGAAGAATTGTTTGGAAGTTTAATCTTCTCAACACTATACCTTTGTCGAGAGTGTTTGTAAGTCGTTGAAGAATAACACCATTGTTATGTATCTTTTTCATAAACTCCCAGAATCCGGGAGGACCACCTCTTATTATGCGTTCGTCGTCATGATGGAACGACCATATTCCGTATTTGGCTGTGTTTAGAACCTCGCCTCTGACGATGTCGAAGCCGAAGCGAAGAATGAAATCCAAGTTCTGGTTGCGAATCTCCTGTATGTCGATTTCTTCAAAATACGAGGAGATTCCTCTGATGACAGGTGCGCAGAAAATCGTAGGAATGTCTTGCGTGAGTTCCGTTATGTCTGTAGGATATTTGCTTCTCGGACTGAACAGAAATCTATGCCACACTCTGAAAAGCACTCTCTTGAAAGGATAATCCTTGATTTTCTGATATAACGATGGGGCAGGAGCGGAGTCGCTGTTTTGTATTATCAGCGACAACTTCATTCCGTTATCCATCAGCATCTTGATGGTGTCGTATTGCCAATGTTCAACAGTTAAGCTGTTAACCATCAAGCCGAAACGAAGCGATTTTCTCTTGTTTTCCATCAGTTAGTTTTTTATGCAAAAATAAGATTTTATGAGCAATTTTGAAAGAAATAATTCACATTTAAAAAAAACAATTTACAATGCTAAATGAGTGTAAAAAATCATTACTTTTGCAAAACAATTTGGTTCATGAAATTATCTATAGTCATAGTAAATTATAATGTCGAGCACTTTCTCGAGCAGTGTCTTTTCTCAGTGAGAAAAGCGATTGCCAATATAGAAGCTGAGGTTTATGTCGTTGACAACAACTCCGTCGATGGCTCCTTGAAAATGCTCGCCGAGAAATTTCCTGAAGTAAAAGTCATAGCAAACAAAGATAATGTCGGTTTTAGTCGTGCTAATAACCAGGCAATAAGAATATCTACCGGTGAATATGTACTTCTATTAAATCCCGATACTGTTGTCGAGGATGACACTTTTACCAAGACTATAGAGTTCATGGATTCGCATCCCGATGCCGGCGGTCTCGGCGTTAAAATGGTTGATGGCAAAGGCCGTTTCCTTCCAGAGTCAAAACGCGGACTCCCGACGCCAGCGACGGCTTTCTACAAGATGTTTGGTCTCACCAAGCTTTTCCCTCATTCAAAGAGATTCGCTCATTATTATATGGGACATCTCGACAATGACGAAATCAACGAGGTGGAAATATTAGCAGGAGCTTTCATGCTGATGAGACGAGCTACCTTAGACAAATGCGGACTTCTTGACGAGACCTTCTTCATGTATGGCGAAGACATCGACCTTTCATACAGAATAACGCTGGCCGGTTATAAAAACTACTATTATCCAAAAACCAGAATCATTCACTATAAAGGAGAAAGCACCAAGAAGACAAGTGTCAACTATGTCCTCGTTTTTTATAAGGCGATGGAAATATTCGTCAAGAAACATTTCGCCGACAAAGGCGCTAAGACATTTTCTTTCTTCATCAACATAGCAATTTATTTCAAAGCGTTCCTCGCTCTCTTGTCGCAGTTCTTCAGCAAGGCAATACAGCCTCTCGCCGATGCGATACTTGGTTACGGCGGACTTGCTGCCATAAGTTATTTCTGGGGAAACGCCATGATTTACGAAGGCAACGGCTCATATCCGATGACGCTGTTCGCGATAATTCTTCCAATCTATCTTTTGATATGGCTTTTGACTTCTTATTTCTCAGGAGGTTATGATAAACCATATAAGATAGCTCCTGCTGTTGGAGGCGTGTTTGTAGGAAGTTTGTTAATCTTAGTTTTCTATGCCTTGCTACCGGAACAACTGCGTTTCTCACGCGCCTTGATTCTCTTAGGAATGATTTGGGTGGCGGCAGAGATGAGTCTCAGCAGATGGATTGGTTATATGCTGAATCGTCCTAATTTCCAATATGGCAAAAACGCGAAGAAACGTTTCCTTGTAATTGGTAGCGAAGAAGAAACAAAACGCGTTGAGCAACTGCTTCAAAGCACATCTATCAAGCCTGATTTTATAGGTTTGGTGTCGCCTTTCGACGATAAGGAAGTACCTGACAATTTCCTCGGTAATCTCCATCAAGTCCCAGATATAATTGAGATATATAAGATAAACGAAATTATATTCTGTTCTAAAGATATCTCGCATCAGCTTATCATCGACAAGATGGAAGAATGGCATTCGTCTTTGGATTATAAGATTGCTCCTGAAGACACACTCTCTATAATCGGAAGTAACTCCATCAACACTAGAGGCGACTTATACACAATAGACATAAAGACAATAAGCACAAATTCCAACAGAAGAAAGAAACGTCTTTTCGATATGATATCCTCTTTCACGGGAATCGTTCTGTGGATATTCTTGCTTTTCTTCATAAACAAACCGTTCTCGTTCTTGAAAAACTGTTTTAAAGTCTTGTTCGGAAAATATTCATGGATAGGATATTGCGATGTTAAGGATGTTGAGAAACTTAGACTTCCTAAAATAAAGAAAGGAATTTTTGATCCATCAACTAACATGAGTAGAATCGGTTTGACAGAAGAAGAAAAAGAACAACTTAATCTTATGTATGCCCGCGACTATTCTTTGTCGAAAGATATAAATTTCTTTTTCAGGGCATTGAAAAAATCGTGAAATAAATGTAAATTTGCAAACAACAATAAAGATTATTTTTTTTATGATTAACAGAAGGTTTTTAAGAGTTAAAGTTTTACAAGCAGTTTATGCTTATTTGGAATCAGGTGAAGATTTTGTAGAAAATGGCGTGAAGCATTTGCTTGATAGTATCGACAAAATGAAGGAGTTGTTCGTTTGGCAGCTTTCTTTTTTGGTTGAGACAAAACGTTTTGCAGAAAACAGAATAGAGGAGAACAAACGTAAGAACTTCCCTACAGAAGAGGATTTGAATCCTAATATGCGTTATGTCAACAACCGCGTGTTGACTGCTTTGGAAAACAACAGGGACCTTTGCAAAGAAGAAGAACGCTTAAAAATCAATTGGTCTGACCATCAAGATATAATAAGAAATTATTATAACATGATGCGTAACACTGAAGAATATAAAGAATACATGTCAGGTGAAATTGATAATTTTGATCATGACAAGAAATTCATCGTTAAGATGATTAACGAGTATTTCGCAGAACTCGACTTGCTTCAAGATTTCTATGAAGAGAAGAGTATTTTCTTCGTCGATGATTATCATTTGGTTTCATCTATGTTGGTCAAATTCTTCTCCGAGATTAAGACAACATTCAATGAAAATTCATTGCTTCCACCGATTTATAAAACCGAAAATGACAGAGTCAATGAAGACAAGGAATTTGTGAAAAATCTGTTCAGAGAAGTCATCAGACACGACGAAGAATACGGTAAGTTGGTCGGAGCGAATACTTCAAACTGGGAGAAAGAACGTGTCTGTGTTATGGATATGATAATTCTCAAGATGGCGTTGACAGAATTGTGCTGCTTCCCATATATTCCAGTGAAAGTCACAATGAATGAGTATATTGAGATTTCAAAATATTTCAGCACTCCAAAGAGCAAGATCTTCATCAATGGCATTTTAGACAGAATGCAGAAGAAATTGACAGCAGAGAATGTCATCGTCAAAAAAGGAATAGGATTATTGGATTCCTAAATAATATAATGGAAAATGTCGCGTTAGAAGTTTATAATTAATAGGTCGTGAATAAAAAGATATACATATTATTTTTGATGCTGATGGCTATTGTTAATGTAAAAGCTCAGCAGAAAGACGGTACATATACCTTTTTAAACACGACTAATTCGGCGCGAGTGGCAGCTCTCGGCGGCGTGATGGTACCGATTTATGATTCCGATATTCAATTGGCAACATTTAACCCTTCCTTAATTAATTCTGAGATGAACAACTCGATGTCGTTGTCGTATGTAGATTATTTCAATGACATCAACTTCGGAACAATCCAATATGGTCGTTCTTTTGAGAAGATAGGAAGTTTTGTCGGAACAGTTCAATATCACAACTACGGAGATTTCTTCTATTCTGACGAGACAGGTTTCCAAGACGACTCGCAGTTCGATGTTTCCGATTATGCTATTAATATTGGATGGGGACGTCGTTTGAATGAGCAACTCTCAATAGGTGCCAATCTTAAATTCGCTGGCATACAGTATGAGGCGAATTCAACATTTGCCATCGCTGTTGATGTGGCGGCGACATATAAGACAGAGTCTGACTGGAATATATCTCTTGCGGCACGTAACATAGGCGCCGAACTTTATAATAACTATCAAGGGTTTAGAAACAAGCTTCCATTCAGAATGCAGTTGGGCGCGTCGAAGAGATTGGAACATCTTCCTTTTACAGTAGTGGTTGTTTACGATAACCTTCAGAAATGGGATTTGAGTTATGACGACCCTCTCGATTTGGAAGGAAACTACGACCCTATGACAGGACAGATGCAAGAGAAAAGTAAGCTTGATAAATTTGCCAAGAACTTTTTCAGCCATTTTGTGTTTGCTGGCGAGCTGAATCTCGGAAAAAACCTTAGCCTCCGTCTTGGATATAACTACGGACTACGACAAAATATGAAAACACCTACTAAGAAAGGTGCAGTCGGTTTGTCGTACGGTCTCGCTGTAAAAGTATATAAATTCAATATAAGCTATTCTCGTTCAGAGATGCATGTTCATGGCTCTCCTAATTTCATTACTATCACCACTAATTTGGACAGCTTCAAAAAACATTAATTAATAATGTATCTTCAGGAATTAAAGTTAAACAATTTTAAGAATTGCGGTTCTGCCGATTTGTCTTTGTCCGAGAAAATCAATTGTTTTGTCGGCTTGAATGCGGCAGGAAAGACTAACATCTTGGATTCCATATATTATTTGGCTTTCTGCAAAAGTTATTTTTCTTTAACAGACAAACAGAATATCAAACACGGAGAAGAGTTTTTTGCCATACACGGTGACTTCCATTTTGATAATGAAGAACTGCATATGTTCTCTTGCGTGCAGAAGGCTAATGTCAAGAAGTCTTTTAAATGTGACAAGAAGGAATACGAACGTCTCGCTGACCACATTGGTAAAGTGCCGTTAGTGATGATTTCTCCTTACGATAGCGACCTGATTAACGGTGGCAGCGATTTAAGACGTAAGTTCATCGACGGTGTCATTTCTCAGTTCGATGCATCTTATCTCAACGCTCTTCTGAATTATAACAAGGCTCTTCTTCAAAGAAACAAGCAACTTAAGTATTTTTCAGAAAACAGATTCTGGGACAACACTCTGCTTGAGATGTGGAACCAGCAACTTATTCAGAACGCGATGCCTATAAACGAGAAGAGAAAGTCGTTTCTTGAGGAATTTGTACCCGTGTTTCAAAAATATTATGAGATAGTTTCTGGAACTGACGAGAAGGTCTCGATAATATATAACTCAGCGCTTAACGAAAAAGCTTACGATGTTCTCTTGGCAGAGAGTCTTGAACACGACAGATACAGTACATACACAAATGTAGGTATTCATAAAGATGATTTGATGCTTCAAATAGATAATCATCCTGTGAAGCAGTTTGCGTCGCAGGGACAGCAGAAGTCGTTTGTCGTGGCGATAAAGTTAGCTCAGTTCGATTTCAATTATAAGAAGATAGGTCACAAGCCGATATTGTTGTTGGATGATATTTTTGATAAGTTGGACGACAACAGAGTAAGCCAGTTGGTGAAACTTGTTGGCAACGACCATTTTGGTCAGGTGTTTATTACTGACACGCAGCGACAAAGAATAAAATACCTGATGGATAATACCGTCGTGAATCATAGAATTTTTAAGGTTGAGAATGGTGTAATAACATTAGACAATGAATGAAGACGGATACACATTAGGCGAATTGATTAAGGAGTTTTATAGACGCCACAACAAGGAAAACAGCATAGAGGAGATGAAGATTCTCGAAGGCTGGCGCTCTGTCGTAGGCGATTTTATCTCAACACATACGCTCGATCTGAGAATAACAAAAAACATCTTGTATGTTAAGGTTGACGCCGATTCTTTGAGAAACGAATTGCTTTACTCCAAGAGCATTCTGTTAAGAAATCTTAACAAAATAGCAGGCATGGAAATATTAAAGGATATTGTGATAATTTAATGTAAGTATTGTTGTTTCAATACTTTTCCTGACTTCGTCATTGCGTACCCCAAAATTTTTCATCGAACAATCTTTCGATTGCCTTGTGACGTTTCATAATCATGACTTTGGAGATGACTTCGTTGTTAAGAGGAAGTTTTATCTGCAAAGTCGTGATTGTTTT
>JAFTUF010000029.1 GCA_017466405.1 Bacteroidales bacterium | reverse complement strand
TGTTCTTTTTCTTCTTTACGTACATGTTACAAAAATAGTAAAAAAAACACTTGCGTACCCCAAAATAGGGTGCGCAAAAGAGTTAAAACGCTGTTTATCTACAACTTATATTTTTACTAAAAATAGAGTGACGAAGTCAGGTGATAATTTAATGTAAGTATTGTTGTTTCAATACTTTTTTTTTGTATTTTTGTAGCACGAACGAAATACGTTCTTTCTGAAGTAAAATATTAATAATTGTAAATTAGTAACTTATATAAATTAGTTTATATGATTAACTCACAAGACATTAAAAAAGGAACATGTATCCGTTTTAACGGTAAGCTTTATTTCTGCGTTGATTTCCAACACGTAAAGCCAGGTAAAGGTAACACATTCATGCGCGTAACATTGAAGAGCATTGTTGACGGCCGCACATTGGAACATCGTTTTGACATCAGTGAAAAACTCGAAGATGTACGCGTTGAACGTCGTCAGTATCAATATCTTTATAAAGAAGCAGAGGACTATATCTTCATGAACCAAGAAGATTATGAACAAATTCCTCTCTTAGGTGATTTAATTACAGGTGTTGACTTCCTTAAAGAAGGTGATGTTTGTGAAGTTGTTTTCGATACATCAACAGAAACAGTTCTTTACGCTGAATTACCTATCAAGACCGTTTTGGAAGTAACATATACAGAACCAGGTGAAAAAGGTAACACAGCAACAAACGCAATGAAAGACGCAACAGTCGAGACAGGTGCTGTCGTTAGAGTTCCTTTGTTTATCAACACAGGCGATAAGATTAGAATCGACACTCGCACAGGCGAATATACTGAAAGAGTAAAATAATTTTTTTTCTAAGTAATGAAAATAAATCCGCACACAACACTTAAGTGTGTCGCCGATTATGTTGGCGCGAAGAAGATGGTCGGTGACCCTAACTTCGTAATCTCAGGTCTCAATGAGATTCATGAGGTGGAGCCCGGTGACATCACTTTCGTTGACCATCCTAAATATTACAGCAAGGCTCTCAATTCACAAGCCACAACCATAATCATCAATACTGATGAAGTGATATGTCCGGAAGGAAAAGCCTTGATAGTCCACGATAATCCATTAGACGCTTTCAACAAGCTCATCTTGTCTTATCGTAGATTTGAACCAGCAACAGCAATGATAGGACCTAAAGCTGAGATAGGTGAGGGAACTATAATTGAACCAGGTGCATTCGTCGGCGATAGAGTTAAGATTGGAAAGAATTGTATCATCCATGCTAACGTGACTATCTACAATCACGTTGTTATAGGAGACAATGTCATCATTCAGAGTGGTAGCGTGATAGGCGCTGACGCTTGTTACTTTCAACGTCGTCCAGAAGGTTTCGTGAAATTCGAGACCTGCGGAAGAGTGGTTATTGAAGACGATGTCGAAATAGGGGCTTGTTGCTGCGTTGATGCCGGTGTCACAAGCGATACTATCGTAGGCAAAGGTACTAAAATGGATAACTTCGTACAGATTGGTCACGATGCAAAACTTGGAAAGAATTGTTTCCTCGGAGCTCACGCTTCAGTAGGTGGAGTGACAGTCGTTAAAGACAATGTTTCTATTTGGGCTTCTGCTGCTGTCAATAAAGACTTGGTTATCGCAGAAGGAACAACAGTGTTGGCTTATTCTGCAGTCGATAAAGATACATTGCCAGGTGTGACATACTTCGGACTTCCAGCCGATGAGGTCAGAAAGAAGTGGAAGGAAATAGCTGCAATGAAATCTTTGCCAGAAGTCATAGCTAAAATCAACAAGTTATAATAAATAATTAAGGGATTCGTCAAGAGTCCCTTTTTTAATTAATGCTATTATACCTTACACAAAAAATGGAGACGCTGTATTTATAACGTCTCCATTTAATATATGCTTAAAACTATTCTATACTAAAGTCATATTGTTTCTTCAGAGCGTCTTCTCATGTCTTCAGAAATAGCGATGAACTCATCGACGTTCATGTCTTTAATGAAAATCAATCCGTGAGTTGATCTTATCAAAGGACGCGGGTTCTCGTAGAAGTAGTCCTTACCTAAAATCAACTGAATGTCTTTCAACTGCTTGATCCAAGTATTTTTAGATATGTCGCTGAAAGGACCGTCGTAGTTCGGACTTGGGAACTCGGCTTTGACCTGAGTCAGATAGCTTGCAGCAAATGATTTGTCCAGCACAGCGAGAGCGTTGAGTGATACAGGAACGTACATGTTTGCTTCAGAAGGATGGAACTTGAACCATACGTTACGATATCCGTATATGCGTAGGTTGGAAAGATCTTTTTCCTTGCTCCATTCGGCTACTGCTGCTGCCGTGGCTTGTAACACTTTATAATGTGTGTCAGGGCCGCTGCCTTCAGGGTCGATGGTGACACTGATGATGTCAGGCTGATATTTTCTGAATTGTTCCAAGATTGGCATTACGTCACGTTCCATATTAGGTCCTTTGGAGATGCCGCTGTCTTGGTAGAATCCGAGATGTAAATGATGAACGTTGCTGACCTGGACACCGTTATAAGCCCACACCAACTCTTCTTCAAATTCACGAATCATACCTTTCAGTTGCTGTAAGTCGGGACTGTTTTTCTCTCCGTCATAACTTCTCTCAAGAACGTCAATGACTTCGTGATATTTAGCTTTTAACTCTTCAATATTCTTAAATTGCCATAAAACGACGGAACAACGTAAGAGCCTGTGGCAGAATCCTCTGTTCATCTCATATTGGTTGTCTCTTGCGACATTATCTAAATAATGATAAATGTCTTTGTCGAATTTATGCTTATAGCCTTCCTCAAAGAAATCTGGAAAATGAATCATTTGAATCTCGTCTTTCTCGAGAAATTCAAGAGTCATTTTTAATGAATTTAGCAAGAATCCGTTTGTTACGGAGTTATATCCTGACGTCATGACTGCGAAATGGACGTTGTTGCTTGCGGGACGAAGCTGTCTGTTCGTCAATGGCATTATGCCTAACATGATGTCGTCGTGGTGAGGCCCGGAGTTGTAAATCACCTTGTTGGTTTGAGTTATGGAGCCTCTTTGTAGTCTCTGCTCGACAGAACGTATTACACCTTGAACAGTATCCAAACTCAGATTAGGAATCCTGCAGCATATTCTGTCGTTGAGCAGGTCCTCCATTGTAAGTTTGTGCGCATATTTATTTATTTTCTTGCATAAACCAATGATAGCTCTTTCTGTCTTCTCGTCATTCCATTCTTCGTTGAAGAAATAATAGTTCTGGTAATCATTGAGACGACGAGCTGCGCCTTCTGTGAGGTAGAATCTTCCATTTTTAAGTCTTTGCAAAACTGTGGCTGGAAATTCTGTCGTCATTTCAGATTCCAAGGCGTTCTTGATTGTAGGAGCATTCGACTCTCCGGCTGCGCATACAATAGCTACAGCGTTTGGATTCCTTGTGATGGTTTCTAAACCTATGCTGATAACTAATCTGTTCTTAGCCACTTCAATGCCGCCTAAAGATGAAGCGGTGTCTGCTTGTGTGGCATAATTGGTCTGACGTAACTCAGTGTTAGAATGTTGGCTTGTACCTTTGATGTTAAATGCGATACGTCCGTCGGAGCCTAATGTACTGATCAAGAAACCTATGTCTCCTTTAGCTTTGATGCTTTCCTCATACTTAGAACACCAATTGTCAATCAAAAAGAGCGACTGTTGTTGTGCGTGCTCTTTTTCATTCAAAGGCTGACGGTATCTCAGGCCTAAGTCAATCTTGAAGTCAGGGAAGATTTCGTTAAAGCTTTTGTTCTCAAATAATTTGATTTCATCACAATTTATAAATAAAGCTCTTTGAGGATCAAGGCCGAAACCTTTTATGAATTTCTCATTGACTTGATTATAAAATGAGTTGTGTTGAGATGGAGAAATTGGATAGAACTCAGCCATCTGAACAAACTGCAATCCTGAGAGATTTGGCTTTTTTACATCGCCGAGTCCATATTTCTCAAGAGCGAGTCTCGTTTCTTTATTATCCCAATTGTCTAAGAAATGATGAGTATAGTGAATGAAATTCTTTAATGAACTATCGGGGGAAAGGCTGATGACGCCTTCTTCGTTTTCTGATGCCCATTCTAGGAAACGCAGTGCTGACATGATTCCAACCTTAGGAACACTGTCGGTTAGTAAATAAGGAATATTTGTTGTAAATTCCTTGATCTTAGATTCTTTTAGAAAACTCTGTTCTACTTTAGAAGTGAAGTTAACCATAATAAAATATATATTAAACTACTTACAAAAATATGAAAAAAAATATTAATTTTGGAAAAAAAAGTACAATATGAAAGTAATTTTATTTCTCCTAATTATTTTTTTGATAATCAAATGGGAAAGTCTTAGTTTCCTGAAGAAAGCAGTGGTTATTTTCCTTTGCTTGTATTTGTATAATATGGACGATTCGGAAAATTCGGATATGAAGTTTCACTTTGATGAAGCCGCTACTTGTTGGGAGGAAACGCTGCCTCTTGGTAACGGACGACTCGGCATTATGCCCGACGGTGGAGTTGATAAGGAAAATATTGTCTTGAATGATATAACTCTTTGGTCGGGAAAGGTAGCTGATTACTCTAATCCTAAAGCGAAAGAATCGCTTTCAGAAATTCAGCGTCTGCTTCTTGAAGATAAAAACTACGAGGCACAAGAACTGGTTTATAAGACTTTTACATGTTCCAACAAAGGCTCTAACTGGGGCAACGGCGCTCTGTCTAACTTCGGCTGTTTCCAGACTTTGGGCAACATTACCATCGACTATATATATAAAGGTGATGATTTAGACGAACGCTCCTATAAAAGAAAACTCAACCTGAGTAATGCAACGTCAACTACAGAATTTACGATGAACGATGTGAATTTCAAGCGCGAATATTTCGTGTCGCGTGACGCTGATGTCGCTGTCGTTCGTTTGAAAGCTGATAAGTCGAAGATGATTTCCGTTGATATTCAGATTGACAGACCTGAAAGAGTAGAGAAAGTTACAGAAGAAAATGCTATCGTGATGTTCGGTCAGCTTAACGACGGCGATAACGGAAACGAAGGCATTAAATATCATTCTAAACTGAGTGTTAATAATGACGGTGGTGATGTTCAATATGTTGATAATAAGATTATTGTTAGAAATGCTGACGAACTTACACTCATTTTCTCATCCGCTACTAACTATAAAAATGATAATTATGTAGCTTCCGTCGATAGTCTGATGGATAACGCCAAGTCACATTCATATAAATATTTAAAGAAAAATCATATCAAGACATATAAAGAATTATTCGATAGAGTAGAACTTGATTTAGGCGAAGCAATAACAGATAATCTCACTATCGACGATAGACTCTTTGATTTTCAAGATGAAAACGACCCACAGTTGGCGGCTTTATATTTCCAATACGGACGTTATCTTTTCATCTCATCGACGCGTGAGGATTTGCTGCCGCCTAATCTCCAAGGACTTTGGGCAAATACAATTCAGACACCCTGGAACGGCGACTATCATCTCAATATTAATGTTCAGATGAACCACTGGCTCGCTGAGGTATGTAATCTGTCAGAATTACATAAACCACTCATTGAGTTTACAAAAGGAATTGTTGAGTCAGGAGAGAATACTGCCGATGTTTTTTATGGAGCAGAAGGCTGGACGGCACACTCGATATGTAACTTATGGGGATTTACCGCACCTGGCGAACATCCTTCATGGGGAGCGACTAACACAGGCGGAGCTTGGTTGTGTCAACATCTATATCAACATTATCTTTACACTAAAGACATTGAATATCTTAAGGAAATATATCCAGTGATGAAAGGAGCTGCCGAGTTCTTCAACTCCGTTATGATTGAAGAAAATGAACATTCGTGGCTTGTTACAGCACCGACATCCTCACCGGAAAACTCGTTCTATCTCCCTGATGGAAAGATTGCGAGCGTCTGCATGGGTCCAACGATGGATATTCAGATTATCACAGAGTTGTATCAGAATGTAATAACATCTGCTGAAGTCTTAGGAATTGATGAAGAATTTGCAGCAATGTTAAAAGATAACTTGAAGAGATTTCCACCGATGCAGATAAGTGAAGATGGATATCTGCAAGAATGGTTGAAAGATTATGAAGAACCAGAGATTCATCACCGCCATGTGTCGCATCTCTTTGGTTTGCATCCGGGAAGATTGATAACCAAGACACAGACGCCAGATTTATATGAAGCTTGTAAGGTTTCTTTGAATAGAAGAGGTGATGAAGGTACAGGCTGGTCGCGAGCCTGGAAGATTAACTTTTGGGCACGACTTCATGATGGCGAGCGTGCATATAAACTCTTCAAGAACCTGATGACACCAGCCATGATAGGCGATAGAGTAGGAGCTGGAACCTATCCAAATATGTTCTGCGCACATCCTCCATTTCAGATCGACGGTAACTTCGGCGGAACTGCCGGTATAGCAGAGATGCTGCTTCAATCGCACGACGGTTTTATTGAAGTTTTACCAGCATTGCCATCTGCTTGGAAGGACGGTCACTTCAAAGGATTATGTGCTGAAAACGGAGCTGTAGTGGATTGCTATTGGGAAAACGGAAAAGTGACGAAAGTAAGAATCGAATCTAAAATTGGCGGCACATATAAACTTCTATTGCCAGATGGTACAATGAAAGAAATTAAATTAAAAAAAGGCGGAAAGAAAGTGATTGACCTGTAATAAGTCGTTACTCTTTTTCGTATATTTGTGAAAATTAATTTAGAGAATTATTAAAATATGAAAAGATTACTTTTACTGACATCAATCGCTGTGATGCTTGCTTCGTGTGCTAATGAAAATAATGAAGCGGCAAAAGCAAACCTCGACATTATTCCTGTTCCTCAGACTATGATTGTCAATTCTATAGAGAACGGTTTTATCCTCAACAATAAAACTCTTATCGTTTCTGATAATCCCGAAAACCAATTCAACGCTGAGTTTTTGCAGTCGCACCTTGAAAATATCTTTAAGAAAGAAATTGAAATTCAAGTAGAGACACACGGAAGTGTGTCTAAAAATTCCATTAATCTTAATATCGTTGATGAGAAACAATGTGAAGAGTTGGGATTGGTCAATGATAATGAAGCATACCTTTTATCTGTAAGTTTAGATAATATCAATATTTACGCTCTCGAAGCAGCTGGTATCTTCTACGGAATACAGACTCTCATTCAGATGATGCCTAATGATGTTTATTCAGATGATGCTAAAAAAATAGCTGAAATCGACATTCCTTGCATGAATATCAACGACAATCCTCGTTTCAAATACAGAGGTCTGATGCTCGATTGCTCGCGTACTTTTTACGATGTAGATTTTATCAAACACCTTCTTAACGGATTGGCACACTATAAGATTAATAACTTCCACTGGCATCTCGCCGACGACCAAGGATGGAGAATTGAGATTAAGCAATATCCGAAACTTACTGAACTCGGTGCATGGCGTGGCGCTGACGAACTTCTCATGCCAGCATACGGCTCTGGCAATGAACGTAATGGCGGCTTCTATACTCAAGAGGAAATCAAAGATATAGTGAAATATGCAGCCGACAGAAATATCAATATCATCCCTGAAATTGATTTGCCAGGTCATAGCAAGGCTGTCGCTGTGACATATCCTGAAATAGTTTGCGACATTGACTCAAAGCATCTCAGCGTACAAGGTGAGTCAAACAACGTTTGGTGTGTCGGTCGTGAAGAGAATTATGAGATGTTGGAGAATATCATCACAGAGATGACAACGCTCTTCCCAAGCAAGATATATCATATCGGTGCCGACGAAGTCAATATGAACTCATGGCGTGACTGCGATGTTTGTCAATCTCTTATGAAAGAAAAAGATATGAAAGAACTCGTTGAATTGCAGAATCATTTTGTGAGAAGAGTTGAGAAGATTCTTGCTAAACACGGTAAGACAATGGCTGGTTGGGACGAGATTCTTGATGGCGGCGACCTTTTGGAAACAACAATTCCTTACGTTTGGCAAAACTCAGAAAGAGGAATAAAATCTGTTAAAGCAGGTCAACCTACTGTTATGCAAGTGTCTCAATATATGTACTTCGACATGAAGCAGTCACCAGACGAACGCGGCTTGAAATGGGCAGCGATAATTCCATTAGATTCGGTTTATTCTTTCGATCCTATCGGACATTTTGAACTGACTGATGCTGAGAAACAACTTGTGCTAGGAGTTCAAGGCGGTCTCTGGACAGAATGCGGACAGGTGCCAGGTTATGCTCATTATCAGCTTTTCCCTAAAGTATTGGTGTTGTCTGAAATAGGATGGTCGGCGTACGAAAACAGGAACTTAGATAATTTTAAGAAAAGATTGATTGACAGTCATCTTGAGAAATTGTATGAGATGGACTTTGAATTCAGAGTAGCACCTCCAACAGTGAGATACGAAGATGGAAAACTCATCTCTGAAAAAGATTACGACAAACTCGTGATACGTTATACAGACGACAAGTCTGTTCCAACATCACAATCGCCAGAATATAAAGAAGCTATAACTACTGACAAACCAGAGAATTATCGTTTCGCTACATTCTACGAAGAACGTCAAAGTATAGCAAGAGGTGCTCAAAATATTGATTTATATCATTATCAAAAACCAAAGACAACCATAACATCTAACGTTCCTATGGAGCAAGATATTAATGTTTTGGTCGATTATAATCTGAATACATATTGCAACACAGCACGTCCTGTTGAAGCTGGTGACTATTTTTTATATACTTTCGAAAATCCTGTTGAATGTGAAAAGATTTTAGTCGGAACCGGACATTATGGTTTAGCGATTGTTGGTCTTCCAAACGCAGTATTGGAATATTCATACGATGGCGAGAACTTTATTGAAGGTGACACTTTTGTTTATGATTATTTCGATGGTTATAAAGCAGAGGTTTATCCAGAAAAACCAGTCAAGGCTGTGAAGATAGTCGTCACTGGAATAGGAGAGTGCGAGTATGCAATCTTGCAAGATTTAAGAATAGAATGATGAACCTAACATCATCACACAAAAAAAGCGACTTTGAATCTCAGAGTCGCTTTTTTATTTTCAACTTTCAATTTTCAATTATTTCTTGAAGTATCTGTTGAACAAACCTTCAAAACCTTTACCGTGACGTGCTTCGTCTTTAGCCATTTCGTGAACTGTGTCGTGGATAGCGTCGAGGTTGCGTTCTTTAGCAATACGAGCGATACGCATTTTGTCTTCACAAGCGCCGCATTCAGCCATCATACGTTTTTCCAAGTTTGTTTTAGTATCCCATACGACGTCGCCTAACAATTCAGCGAATTTTGCGCAGTGTTCTGCTTCTTCCCATGCGTAGCGTTTGAAAGCCTCAGCGATTTCTGGATAACCTTCGCGATCAGCTTGACGGCTCATTGCCAAATACATACCGACTTCTGTAGCTTCACCCATGAAGTGTGCGTTCAGGTCTTTAATCATATCGTCGCCAGTACCTTTAGCGATACCGATAACGTGTTCTGTAACGAAGTTCAACGCAGCGCCTTCTTCGAGGACGTTCCATTCTACTACTTGTTTACATTGTGGACATCTTTCAGGAGCGGTCTCGCCTTCGTGAACATAACCGCAAATAGGACATGCAAATTTTTTATTCATATTGTTAATTTTTTAAGTGGTTAATATTTTTTTGTCAACGGTCAACAGACAACAGTCAACAGTTGACGATTAATTATCATAAACTTATAAACTACAAATTTTCAACTTTCAATTTTTCAGACGCAGCAATTACATATTGTTAATTTTCATAGGTGTAATTGATACGTCTCTACAAACTTTCAACTTTCAATTTTCAACTTTCAATTTATTTCACAGCGTGTTTATATCCTTTCACCTTATTCCAGTCGCCTCTTGTGAAGTCAGGGAACTTGACAGGCATGCCGTTGTTTTC
The DNA here is from genome assembly GCA_017466405.1 of Bacteroidales bacterium. GTDB lineage: Bacteria > Bacteroidota > Bacteroidia > Bacteroidales > F082 > Limimorpha. The sequence goes on along the minus strand of JAFTUF010000029.1, from coordinate 16,345 downwards.
AATTGAGGCTGCTGTGAGTTCACCGAGACATGACCATTCTGCTGCGTCATAAACGTCTTGGTCTAATGGAAGTCCGTTTTGCAAGCAATAAATTAAACGATAATCCATGATGAAGTCCATGCCGCCATGACCTCCGACTTGTTTCGCTTTTTCTTCGATTTCTTTTGCGATAGGATGTTTATAAGCAACCATCAAAGAATCTCTTATGTCGTTTGGAACAAAACCGTGTGAGTCTAAGTCTTCGTGATCTGGAATGACATCTGATGGGATGTTTTCTTCTTTTAATGTAAATCCTTGATATGGATATTTATTAGCGAAGCCTTCTGTACCAGTGAGTTGATATAATCTGTCGTAAGGACGTGGAGTATAGACGTTATGTTGAATCAAAATTGTCTTGCCTTTGTTTGTTTTGATTAAGGTTGAAGTCATGTCACCGTTTGCGAAAGTCTCAGAACCCATTGTTTCATTAGCTATCTTAAGACCGTTGATAGAAGGTGTTGACATAGATACGAGATAATCCATTTTGTCGCCGCGGTGGATGTCAAGAACTTGGCAGACAGGTCCGAGTCCGTGAGTTGCATAAACATCGCCAGCGTGTTTTTGGTTATATTCCAAACGCCAGTTGCCTTGATAATGAGCCCAGAAAGGTTCTAAGTTATGGATGTAAGCTCCTTGTGCGTGGATGACTTCGCCGAAGAGACCTTGTTGTGCCATGTTGAGACATGTCAACTCAAAGAAGTCGTAGCAGCAGTTTTCGAGCATCATGCAGTGACGTTGTGTCTGCTCAGCTACATCGACCAACTGCCAGCATTCCTCGACGCTTGTTGCAGCAGGCACTTCAATAGCGACGTGTTTTCCGTGTTGCATAGCATAAACTGCCATTGGCACGTGATTGACCCAGTCGGTGCAGATATATACTAAGTCAATATCATCGCGTTCGCATAATTGTTTCCATCCTTCTTCGCCGCTATACTCTGCGCATTCAGGAAGATTCTTTGCTTTGATGACATATTCTTGAACTGAAGCCACACGTTCAGGCAATAAGTCACATAATGCCTTGAACTCAACGCCTTCGATATGAGAGATACGATTTACCGCATCAGCGCCACGCATTCCGAGTCCGATGAAACCCATTCTGACAACAGGAATTGGATCTACTGCAAGTTGCAAAACGCTCTTCTGTCCTTCAATGCGTTCTGGCTCGTCAAATACAATCATATTGTCTTTAATAACGTATGCCGCATCTGTCTTGTTATTATTGGAACAACTGCATACAAAAATACTTAACACGATGGTTAACAATCCAAAAAAATGTTTTCTCTTCATATTTTAAATTTTATTTACCAGTCTGTAAAAATAATAATTTTATCGATAAGTTATCGTATTGTTTATTTTTTTATTTTTACAAAAAAAATGAGTATGGAAACTTTAAGAGATATAGTTTTAAATTTTAAGGTGGATGGCGAGATAGCCGATGTAAAGCCTTTGGGTGAAGGTCTAATCAACGATACTTTCAAGGTTTATGTGAAAAATGATGACGCTCCTAAGTATGTGCTTCAGCGTGTTAACAATGCAATATTCCAAGATGTTGAGTTGCTTCAGGATAATATTGAGAAAGTCACGAATCATATACGTAAGAAACTGACAGATAAGAATGTTGACGACATCGAGCGTAAAGTGCTTCGTTTCTTAAGAACCAAGGACGATAAGAAATTTTATTTCGATGGTGAGAAATATTGGCGTATGATGGTGTTTATTCCTGAATCATTTACTTATCAAGCTGTTACGCCAGAATATTCATTTACTGCAGGTCTCGCTTTCGGCGAGTTCCAGTCGATGCTTTCTGATATAGATGCGACTTTAGGTGAGACGATTCCAAGCTTCCACAACATCGAGCTTCGTCTCAACCAACTTAAGGAGGCTGTGGAAAAAGACGCAGTTGGTCGTGTGAAAGAAGTACAATATTATATAGATGAGATTGAGAAAAGGGCAGAGGCGATGTGTCTTGGCGAGCGACTTCATCGCGAGGGAAAACTTCCTAAACGTATCTGCCATTGTGACACTAAAGTCAATAATATGCTTTTCGATAAGGATGGCAATGTGCTTTGCGTCATCGATTTGGATACCGTCATGCCGAGCTTCATATTCTCCGACTTCGGCGACTTCCTGCGCTCGGCAGCCAATACCGGTGCTGAAGATGACAAGAATCTCGATAATGTTGATTTCAATATGGAGATTTTCAAGGCTTTCACAAAAGGTTATCTGGAAGGAACAAAATCGTTCTTGCTACCTGTAGAGAAAGAGAATCTTCCTTACGCAGCGAAGTTGTTCCCTTATATGCAGACTGTCAGGTTCTTGGCAGATTATATCAACGGTGACACATATTATAAGATACAATATCCAGAACATAATCTCGTACGTACTAAAGCGCAATGGAAACTTTTTGAATGCGCCGAGAAGAAAGAATCTGAAATGCGAGAATTTATTATGAGTTGTTAACACTTCCACGGATTGCAAAATTCTGCAATCCGTGTTTTTTGTTAAAAGAAGATGGGACAGAAATCAAAACACTAACAATAAATATTAGTGCTAATTCGTGTCAATTCGTGGTCCACTAACATTCTGTAATCCGTGGATTTTATTGCTCGACGAAGATGAGCTCATCGGTGTTGTAGCCTTTTTCTTTTGCTACGTTGATGATGTTCTGCAATACTTCGTTGCTTAATTGTGGCGTCCTCGATAATATCCAGAGGTATTTCGGAGAGTTGCCTCCGACCAAGACGTAGTTGTAATCCTTGTCAATCATCAGGACTCTGTAATCGGAATAGAAATTCATGAAGAAGGAGACTCTCAGAAGTCCAGGTGTCTCTGTGGTTTTTGCCTTGCCGATAGTCTCTTTGAACTTTCCGTCGCGATAGCCCGTGTTGATGACTTTTATCTTTCCATCAGGCATGAGGACGTACTCTGCCATAACTTTCTGCATGTCACGCTCGAAGCTATGGTCGAAACGCGCTATCTCATACCACTTCCCGAGATATTTGTTTAAATCGATAGAAACCGGCTCGTTGTCGATTTTACTTGGCGCAAAGATGTTGAATAAAAACATAACGATAAAAATTTTTGTGTTCATAACTTTGAGTTTTCTTGATATAACAAGAGAGGAGGTGATAATGTTCAGAGAAAGATACTAAGATGCTAAGATACTAAGATGCTAAGATACTGAGATACTAAGATGCTAAGGTAGTTATACTTAGTAACTCAGTAACTCAGTAACTTAGTGACTCAGCAACTTAGTAACTCAGCAACTCAGTAACTCAGTAACTCAGCAACTCAGCAACTTAGTAACTTAAAAAAATATTCCCCAAACTCTGTCTTCATACAAAAATTAATGTATATTTGCAGAAATCTTCAGGGCAAGGTGAAATTCCTTTCCGGCGGTGATAGTCCGCGACTTCCTTTTTAGGAACTGATTCGGTGAAATTCCGAAACCGACGGTGATAGTCCGGATGGTAGAAGATTATTTCTGATGAATTGACATTTGCCCTGGATATTAATTTATTATGGGCTTTTTTTATGTCATATAACACGCAAGATATTGAATACATGCAGCGAGCCATCGAACTCGCTAAGAGAGGCGCCGGATTTGTCAACCCGAATCCTATGGTGGGCTGCGTCGTGGTGAAAGACGATGCTATAATATCTGAAGGCTACCACGAATATTACGGCGGATTTCATGCTGAGCGTAACGCTTTGACAAAAAAAGACGTATGCGACACATCACTACAAGGCGCAACCTTATATGTCACGCTCGAACCTTGCTGCCATCACGGAAAAACTCCTCCTTGCACTGACATAATAATAGAAAAAGGTATAAAGAAAGTTGTCGTAGGACTTCTCGACCCTAATCCTCTTGTCGCAGGAAAAGGAATATCAATCCTAAGAAACGCTGGCATTGAAGTGATAACCGGCATCGAAGAGGATAAGATTAAAGAACTCAACAAGGTTTTCTTAAAATATATTAAGACAAAACGTCCTTACGTGATACTGAAAACCGCCATGACTCTTGACGGTAAGATTGCTTCTTATACAGGCGATTCCAAATGGATTACTAACGAAAAGTCAAGAGAGTTGGTTCATAAGCTGCGTTCTGAAATGATGGGAATAGTAGCTGGTATCGGCACTGTAAAAAGCGACGACCCGATGTTGAATTGCAGATTGGCAAGTCAACAGACAACAGACAACAGACAACAGACTTTGTCCACGGGGTCAGTGCATCAGCCAATACGTATCATTGTTGATACAAAGGCGTCAATTCCAATGGAGAGTCAGATTGTCAAGACGGCAAAGGAATATAGAACTATATTGGCCGTTGGAAATTGTCAATCAGTTGTTGGCGATTTGGAAAAATTAGAATCTCATGGCGTTGAAATTTTATCATGTGAAGAAAAAGACGGTCATGTGGATATAAACGATTTGATGGTTAAGTTGGGTGCTATGGGTATTGATTCTCTTTTACTTGAAGGCGGCTCTTGTCTCAACGCAGCGTTCTTACAAGCCAACTGCGTTGATGAGGTTAACGCTTTCATAGCTCCGAAAATCATCGGCGGCGAACATTCTAAGTCGCCGATAGGAGGAAAAGGAATAGAATTGATGAAAGACGCTATCACTTTGAAAGATATTGAGATAGAACAGATAGAATCGGATTTGTTAATAAAAGGAAAAATTATGTCTCTCGAAAACTGATCTTAGCGATTCAGTGACTCGGAGACTCAGCGACTTTATTATGTTTACAGGAATAATTGAAGAAATAGGAAAGGTGAAATCGATAGAGAGACACGCTAACAGCATCAAGTTGACGGTCTCTGCAAAGAAGATAATGTCGGACATACATCTCGGAGATAGTATCTCAACAAATGGAATATGCCTGACAGTCACTACTTTTACTAACGATTCTTTCACTGTCGATGTGATGCCTGAGACAATGATGACGACAAATTTCAAGAATCTTAAAGTCAACGACGAGGTGAATCTCGAGCGTGCTTTGTCGGTGAATGGTCGTCTTGGCGGACATATCGTCTCCGGTCATATCGATGGAATAGGAACTATAATAAAGAAATATAACGACGACAAAGCAATAAGAATGTCGTTCGCTACATCGCCTTCAATATTGGAACTCATCGTGAAGAAAGGTTCTATCGCTATTGACGGTATTTCATTGACAGTTACTGATGTAGATTCGACATCGTTTTCAGTCTCGATTATTGAGCACACACAAGGCGAGACGACTCTAACCTCAAAGATGATTGGCGATACTGTCAACCTTGAAAATGACGTCATTGGAAAATACGTTCAGAAACTATTCGTAGGGACGCGACTTGTCATGTCCGAAAATCAAGATAATAAAGGTATAAGTTTGGATTTTTTGGAATCTAACGGATTTTAAATCAGATAATAATTAAAATATCATAAAATGGAAAACAGATTTAACACTATTGAAGAAGCTATTGAAGATCTCAGAAATGGTAAGATGATTATCGTAGTTGACGATCCTGACAGAGAGAACGAAGGCGATTTGATTTGTGCCGCTGAGTTCGCTACGACAGAGAATGTCAACTTCATGGCATCATACGCCAAAGGTCTTATCTGTATGCCGATGAGTAAGGAGCTGACTCACAAGCTGAAACTCAATCAGATGGTTACAGACAATACAGATAATCACTGCACAGCTTTCACCGTTTCCATCGACCACGTCGATACTACGACAGGTATCTCTGCTGTTGAGCGTTCTATCACAGCGATGAAACTCGTTGAAGACGATGCTAAGCCAGAAGACTTCAGACGTCCAGGTCACATGTTTCCTCTTGAGGCTCGCGAAGGTGGCGTCTTCAAACGCGATGGTCATACTGAAGCGACTGTCGATTTCATGAGAATAGCAGGTCTCAAAGAATGCGGTCTCTGCTGCGAAATAATGCGCGAAGACGGTACCATGATGAGAACTACAGAACTGCTTCAATTTGCAAAAGAACATAATCTCAAAATCACATCCATCGCCGACTTGATTAGATTTAGAAGAAGAACAGAGTCGTTGGTTGAGAAAGTCACTGAGGCAGAGATGCCTACTAAATACGGTAACTTCATTGCACATGGTTATATCGACAAGGTAACTGGCGAACATCATGTCGCATTGGTGAAAGGCGACATCAGCGGTGATGAGCCTGTCGTCTGCCGCGTTCACTCGGAATGTCTCACTGGCGACGCTTTCGGTTCTTTACGCTGCGACTGTGGAGAACAACTCCAAGAAGCAATGCGCCGCATCGAAGAAAAAGGCAGAGGCGTTATCTTATATCTTAAACAAGAAGGAAGAGGCATAGGCTTGATAAACAAATTGAAAGCTTACAAACTTCAAGACGGCGGTATGGATACCGTTGAAGCTAACCTCGCACTTGGCTTTGAAGCCGACCTCAGAGACTACGGCACAGGAGCTTCAATACTTTCTGACTTGGGCGTGACTAAGATTATCGTCATGACAAACAACCCAACTAAGATTACAGGATTGGGAGCCTACGGAATAGAAATCGTTGGTCGTGAACCTATTGAGATGACATGTAACGAAAAAGACGCTTTCTATCTCTATACAAAATACAAGAAGATGGGACACCTCTTGCACGTGAAAGATATTAAAGACGAAAATAAATAACAAATATCAACTGTTGACTGTTGACCGTTGACTGTTGACAAAAAAATAAAAATATGAATATAATAGAAGGTAAATTACTTGCTGAAGGTCAGAAGATTGCTATCGTGGCCGGACGTTTCAACGAAATCATCACAAATAAATTATTAGGCGGAGCTATCGACGCTTTCAAACGTCATGGCGGAAATGAAAACGACATCGATGTAGCTTGGGTACCAGGTTCTTTTGAGATTCCATTGGTAGCGAAGAAAATGGCTGAGTCGAAGAAATATGACGCTGTCATCTGCTTGGGCGCTGTCATCAGAGGAGCAACAGCTCATTTTGATATGGTTGCTAACGAGACAACCAAAGGCATAGCAGCTGCTGGTTTGCAAACAGGCGTGCCTATCATTTTCGGCGTTCTTACAACAGACAATATCGAACAAGCCGTTGAAAGAGCAGGTTCGAAAGCCGGCAACAAAGGCTTCGAAGCAGCAACAACAGCAATAGAAATGGTAAATCTCTTGAAACAGATTTAATCTTTTTCTTGAAACTTTAAAAGTCTTAAAACGTTTTAACATAAAGAGTATTTTCTATATGTTAAGACGTTTTTTTATATTCATAACTATAATAATTTCCACGCATATTCTCAACGCTGACGAGAAGAAACTCACCATCGGTGTCACCGACAGTCCGCCTTTTATCATTATCGACGACAACAAGATAACAGGTCTCACCATCGACTTATGGAATAGCATCTCCGACTCATTAAACATAGACTATGACTTCGTGATGGCTGCTAACGATAAAGTTATGGCTAATATATCTGAAGGTGAGATAAATATTTCCATCGCTCCTATGATGGTGTCGTCGGCTTTTAGCAACAACACTTTCTTCACGCAACCATTTTATATCACGAATTTATGCGTCGCCGTTGAGGATCATTACGAGTCGGGATTCGTTACTGTGATAAAGAATCTCTTTTCCTTTTCTTTCTTAAAAACTATTGGATTGTTAATGTTAATAAATTTTAGCATTGGAACCTTGATATGGCTTGCCGAGAGAAAAGACAATCCTGCTTTCTCGAAGAAGATTAACGGCATCATCGATGGATTCTGGTGGGCGTGGGTGACTATGACGACTGTAGGTTATGGCGATAAGTCGCCGCAAAGTAAGAACGGTAAGATACTCGCTACGATATGGATGCTCATCGCGATACTCATTATCAGCGGCTTCACTGCAACGATTTCATCAGAACTGACGACGCATCGACTTCAGAATAATGTCACCAATATTCATGACTTGCATAAGATGAAAGTTGGCAGCGTTGAAGGTAGGAGCAGTGACATATACCTTAATTATAAACATATAAATACGAAACAATATCCGACTATTGAAGCAGGTATAGAGGCGTTGCGAAAAGGAGAAATTGATGCTTTCGTCGATGACGGAGCAACATTAAACTATTATTTCAATAAAAAAGATAAGATGCTTTCTGGCAAGATAAAACTAATTGAGCTTCCTAACAACAAAGAGTATTATTGTTTTATGTCATCCGACCCTTTGTTAGTGAATAAGATAAACCCTTATCTTCTGAGTTTCTTAGAGTCGGAACAGTGGAGCAGATTGTTGAGAAAATATGGACTTAATGAATGATATTTAATTTGTCAACGGACAACAGCCAACAGACATCGTCCATATTATTTAATTGAATAAAAATCTCAGGAACCCATAATTATGAATTCCTGAGCAATAATAATTGTTAATTGTAAATTTACTTCAAATATGTGTCAAGCCAATTATAGAATCTTCTCTGCCACAAGATCCCGTTTTGTGCTTGAAGTACCCAGTGGTTTTCATCTGGGAAGTACAAGAACTCGGCAGGGATACCTCTCAAGACGGCTGCGTTATAGGCTTGCATACCTTGTGTGAAGCAGATTCTGTAGTCTTTCGCGCCGTGGATGACCATAATAGGAGCAGTCCATTTATCAACGAATTTATGTGGTGAGTTGGCATATGACCATTGAACAACAGGATTGTCTTTATCCCAATAAGGTCCGCCTAAGTCCCAATTGACAAACCACATCTCTTCTGTCTCAAGATATTGCGACTCGAAGTTGAACATTCCATCGTGTGCTATCAAAGCCTTGAAACGTCCTTCGTGATGACCTGCTAACCAGAATACTGAGAAACCTCCGAAGCTTGCGCCGACAGCACCAAGACGATTTTCATCGATGAATGGCTCTTTTGCCAAAGCGTCGATTGCTGAGAGATAATCCTTCATACATTGTCCGCCGTAGTCGCCGCTGATGGCTTCGTTCCATTCCTGACCGAAACCTGGGAGACCTCTTCTGTTAGGAGCAACGACGATATAGTCGTTAGCAGCCATCATCTGGAAGTTCCAACGATATGACCAGAACTGACTTACAGTGCTTTGAGGTCCGCCTTCGCAGTAGAGAAGCGAAGGATATTGTTTGTTTTTGTCGAAATGAGGAGGATAGATGACCCAAACCAACATTCTCTTGCCGTCGGTTGTCTCAATCCAGCGTTCTTCAACATTACCCATTGTCAACTGATTGAAGATGGCGTCGTTGACAGTGGTGAGTTGTTTTGCTTCGCCGCTTTGTGGATCGACGATGAAAAGCTCAGTAGGACGCGACATCGACTGACGAGCAGCGACTAACTTATCGCCAGCCCAAGCGATACCTATATAATTATGTTTTCCTTCTGTTATCTTTCTTATGCTGCCGGTGCTGAGACTCAAAGCGTAAATCTGGTCTGTAGCGTGACGGTCGCTGATGAAGTAGATAGATTGTCCGTCAGGAGCCCAGAGTAGGTGAGTGGCGTTCTGATCGAAACCGATAGAGTAGTCTTTCTTCTCGCCAGTAGTTAAATCCATGACGAAGAGACGTTGTTTGTCGGCTTCATAACCATCGCGTTCCATGCTCTCCCAAGCAATCTTATCGCCTTGTGGAGAAACCACGACATTCATGTCGTAACCCATCATTCCTTCTGTGAGATTCTTACATTCACCAGTAGCGATGTTATATTGGTAAATGTCGGTATTTGTTGATGTTGCATAATCTTTTCCTACTTTTTTTCTGCATGAATAAAGAATATTTTGTCCGTCGTTAGTCCATGCCACTTGTTCCATGCCGCCCCAAGGTCTTACAGGAGCTTCCCACATTTCACCTTCCATAATGTCCAATGTGTTATTGCCATTATCGGAAGTGACGAAGATATGTCCGTAAGTGTCAACCCATTGATCCCAGTGACGATACATCAAGTCGTTGTTGATTCTTCCTGAAGAAAGAGGAAGATCAGGGTAGATGTCGGCGACTTGGTCTTTGAGTTTCACTTCTGCTGTGAAGAGCAGCTGCGACTCATCAGGAGAGTATTTGAAACCGGTGAGGCCGCCTTTTACGAACGACACTTGTTTTCTTCCGCTGCCGTCAGGATTCATTTCCCAGACCTGCATCTCGCCGCTATCGGCACTCATGAATAAAATCTTAGAACCGTCTTTGTTCCATGCAGGACTGTATTCACTTGAAGATGATTGAGTAAGACATCTGTTGTTATTACCGTCAATGTCGATGATGTAGATGTCGGTCTTGCTTTTGTTTTCTGGTATGATGAAATAGGTGAGGCTGTAAACCACCGACTTGCCGTCAGGGGAGACAGCATATTCGCCGAGGCGGTTCATCGACCAAAGCACTTCCGGTGTCATGATGTCGGAAGTTAATGTTGGAGCTTGAGGCGGAGCGTATGTCTCGGATTGTTTCTCCGATTTATCTCCGCACGATGCTAATGATAAAGCAACTAATGCCATGATAATGATGTTTTTTCTCATAATTAAATATTTTGGATTTACATTTTCGTATCTATATTTTTTATCTGTTTATAAAAGAAATTCTTCGACGTTTTTGGGAGTGATAACATGAAACTCAGAATCAGGGTAAGCATCGGCAAATGATTTCGGGAATTTCACCTTTGCATTCTCATTCCATTTGAATTCGTAAGCATATAATTTTCCATCGTATTCTTCAACATAATCTATTTCCTGTTGCGACTTGGTTCTCCAGAAATATTTGTTGCTCCATTTGTCATTATATTCCGAGAATTTCATCCTTTCGGCAATCAGGAAATTCTCCCATAAAGCCCCGACGTCATTACGACTTTCGACCTGAGTGAAGTTTGAAATTATCGCATTGCGAATGCCGTTATCGTAGAAATAAATCTTTCGTGAAGTTGTAAGTTCATTGCGAAGATTACGGCTGAATGAGTTTAATCTGAAGATTATATAACATTTTTCTAATACTTGTATGTATTTTTCTATTGTTTTCGCATCAACACCGACAATCTGTGATAGTTCGTTATAAGATACTTGAGAACCAATCTGATATGCGAGAACTTGTAATAACTTCATCAATTTGTCAGACTTTTTGATGTAATCCAAAGTAAGAACATCTTTATATAGATAACTGTCGGATAATGATTTAAGTATCATTCTCTCGTCACCGGGATTGGTCACGACTTCTGGGTAATATCCATACACCAATCGATGTGGAATAAGTCTTTTTTCTGTGATGAAACCATGATGTTCCACCATTTCCTGAAAAGATAACGGAAACATCTGATATTCCCATTTGCGACCTGTAAGTGGTTCCTTTGTTTTGTCGGCAAGTTCAAATGCAGAACTTCCTGTAACAACTAATTGTAAATCATCGATATTGTCGGTAATAAGTTTTAGCTTTAACCCAATATTATTTATACGCTGAGCTTCATCAATGACGATGATGCTTTTCTTTCCAAAAAGTAATTTCAGACGGTCTGACGTTATTTCTTCAAAAAAAGATTGTGTGTCACTGTCATCGCCGCTCAGCCACAACACTTTATCATCTGATGAGAATATTTCCTTTAAAGAAGTTGTTTTGCCAATTTGACGGCTTCCCATCAGTATTATAGCTTTGCCTTTAAATAATCGTTCCTTAATTTTACTATCGATGATTCTCTTTATCATAAATAATGTTTTTGCAAATATAATACTTTTAGGGAATTAAATCCTGAAATTTTAAGACTTTTTAGGAATTAAATCCGTAAAAGTTTAAAAAATGTTATTGCAATACTTTTTATTAATTCAAAATATTCAACATCGTCAAACCGTGTTCTCTTCCCACGACATAAATCTTACCAACAGAAGTCTGTTGACAGAAATCATTCATCTGCAATTCTTTTCCTAAGATAAACTGTGAGCATACAAAAGTGTCGCCATCTTTTATGGTAGAGTTTTCGCAATGTTCTGCAACGAATTTGTCGTCACCGAGATAACGAGCTTCGCATATTCTATCAGGAAGCCAGCCGAAACGGACAATATCACCGACATTAAGATCTTTCGTCATGATAATCTCTGCATTAAAGACTTCCGATTCTATCTTGTTTTCTTTTCTTAACATCTCGCAGAAAGAATCCCAATTCATGTTTGAAGCGAATTGCGACAAGACGTTAAGCGTTCTTACCGAAACACTATCGTATGCTCTTGTTGAATAATTCCAGACTCTTTCTAAAGTCGTTTCGGATATATGCTGTCGTAATTCCATCTCGATGAGAGAAGTAAGTTCTACAAAATCAGAATGAACTTTAAGTTTCTTGCCGAATTTATTTTCTACGCGCTCACGTAAGGCGTAGATTTGTGGTATGTCGCTTTTTATTGTCATGTTTTTTTATGTCAACGGACAACAGACAACAGTCAACAGTCTTTGTCCTGGGTTTTCTATTGTTATGCAACTAACTCTCGTAGAGTCACACGGATGTGTGACTTCATTGTACAATGTCTTGTTTTTAATTTATTTTTTTCAATTACAAAAATATGATTATTTTTGACAAGCAAAACAAATATCATGGCGGAGGAGAGCGGAATATTCGATAATGAAGTCTTTTTAGAAGAAAATAATAATGGTTTTCACGATTATAAATTGTTGAAATCCACGGCTTATTCTAAGTTGTGGCGTGTTAGTCGTGATGGAAAATATTTCTTGATAAAGACAACAAAAGATAATTCCGACTATCAAAGAAAGATGCTTCGTCGCGTGTATGAAATCTCTATCGGCTGCGACAATCCTAACATCGTACATGTCTTTACTTACGAGAGAAACCTGCCGGAAGGCGAGGGGATTGTGATGGAATATATCGAAGGACGGACTTTAGACGAATTCCTTTTAGAGAAACCATCATTAAAAACAAAGCAGAGAATCTTTGGCGAATTGCTCTCGGCTGTCAATTATCTTCATAAAAGAGGAATAATTCACAACGACCTGAAACCAGAGAATATTCTCATTACGAGAGCTGATAATACATTGAAGATAATAGATTTCGGTCTCGCCGACAATGACGCTTTTTATGTCTGGAAGACGTTGGGATGCACGCAGCGATATGCCTCACCGGAACTTCTTTCGCAAGATGTAAGGTCGCGGCTTGCCACGTCCAAGAAAACTATCGACGCTCGCAGCGACATCTATTCCATCGGAATAATAATGCGAGAGATTTTTGACGGAAGATACAAGCGTATTATTAATAGATGTATAAAAGAAAATGCAGATTCTCGTTATCCGGATGTAAGTTCTTTGCAAAGAAAATGGAACGATAGAAATAAAATCTGGAAATATTTGTCAGTTATTGTGATTCTGTTTATTGCAGCGTTTCCTACATATCTTTATCTTTCAGAAGAAAATGCCGAGAAGAAAGAAATTGCGATTAAAGAAGCTCAGATTGCAGAGATAAAGAATGACGTAAGAATATTTTTTGAAGATTACATAAACGAGTTGAGTTCACATACCGACGCTGAAGGATATATAGAATATTCTGAATATGTGAAATTGATGACCAAATTCACAGAAGAATATACCCAATATCAGAATGATAAAATTTATACTATCACCGACGACGAACTCAAACAAAGAGCCATTTTAGAGATGACATTGAAATATAACGAGTTTTACAACATGATTAAAAGTCTAAAGTCAAAAGACTAAAGGATGTGGACAAAGTCTGTTGTCCGTTGACTGTTGACTGTTGACAGACGAAGTCTAAAAGTGGATAATGACTGTTGTCTGTTGACAATAAAAATATTATCACTAGTTTTTTTGTTTTTATTCTCTCGTGTAATAAAAAATACTATTTTTGTAGTATGATTTTTGTGTTTTATAATACATGAAAATGCAATGTTTTTTATGTGTTATAATACATAAAAATAAAAATGCAATGGATATGAAAATAGAGTTATTAAAGAAAATCATCTTATAGATGAGATTGTTTATGTCAATTTAGATGATGAACGTTTGTTTGATATAACTCTTGATGATTTGGATTTGATATTACAAGCGCATTATCAACTTAATGATTGTAAACCAATTATCTTTTTAGATGAGATACAAAATATACCTCATTGGGAACATTTCGCTCGCAGATTGGCGAATGAGCAATACAGAGTCTATCTGACAGGTAGCAACGCCAAAATGTTGAGTAGTGAAGTCGCCACTACTTTGGGTGGACGTTATATGATTCAGGAAGTTTATCCGTATTCGTTAGTGGAATATCTTAAGGCTAACAACTTGATTTTAAAGAATAATTGGGAATACGATTCCGAAATACTGAACCATATACAGCGTCTTTTCCCATCATACTTCTATTACGGAGGTTTTCCGGAAAGTGTACGTTTGGTAGAAAAACGCTCTTGGTTGTCTGTGCTTTTTCAAAAGATTTATCTTGGCGATTTAATTGCTCGATATAAAGTGCGCAACGAGACTTCTTTGATACTTCTTGTAAAAAAACTGTCGGAAAGTATTAATCAGCCATCATCGTTTAATCGTCTTGCTAATATAGTGTCATCTGCAGGACAGAAGATACAAACTTCCACCGTGATTGATTATGTGCGATTTATGGAAGATAGCTGGTTGTTGTTTAGTGTATCGAATTATGCAGCAAAGTTTGCAGAAAAAGAGAGCGCGAAAAAATACTATTTCCGTGACAATGGAATATTGAATTTGTTTTTGATAGATCCAGAGACCTCGTTGCTAGAAAATAGGGTAGCGATAGAGTTAAAGAAGCACTTTTTTGATGAGGTGTATTTCTATAACAAAAATGTTGAGGTTGACTTTTATGTTCCATCACAGGAGTGCTTGATTCAGGTATCTTATTCTATAGCAAATGCGGAAACGAAAAATCGAGAAGTCTCTTCTTTGTTGAAAGTCGCAAAACATCTTGATGCAAAACGCTTGCTTATAATCACTTATAATGAAGAACAAACGATAGAAGTCAATGACAATGTTGTTGAAGTTGTTCCTTTGTGGAAATGGTTATTATGTAATAAGTCACGTTAAGTCTGTTGTCTTTCAAAAAAACAGTTTCCTGATATCCATTGTAAAAAAGTCTTCTGCGCTGATGCCTCCGTCTCCAATGATAAATGCTGATTTTGGATTGAATAATTGACGGAATTTCTCCAATCCTTCTGTTTTTTTCTCGGCATTGCTTTTAACCTCAATGGCAATCAGAATGCCATTTTTGCGCAGAACGTAATCAACTTCAAAGTCGCGTTCTCTCCAATAGAAGACTTCAAAATGATGTATAAACGACTGACTTACAAGATAAGCTCCTATATTGGATTCATAGATTCGACCCCAAGATTTTCTGTCTGTAATAGCTTGTTCGAAACTTATCGGACTATAAACGGTTTTCAACGCATTATTATAAACTTGTAGTTTGGGAATGCTTGCTTTTCTTCTCGCATTGTCGATGCTGAATTTTTGTAATCCG
The DNA here is from genome assembly GCA_017466405.1 of Bacteroidales bacterium. Lineage (GTDB taxonomy): Bacteria > Bacteroidota > Bacteroidia > Bacteroidales > F082 > Limimorpha. Next base: position 864 of record JAFTUF010000029.1, on the reverse strand, counting down.
CACAATAAACCGCTTTCTTTTAGCAGATTTATATAACCTGTTAATGTTACAGTATTGCCTGCATCATGAAGCGAACCAAGCATTTTGTTCAATGATAATAATTCACCAGAATAGGCTGCGCCTAATTCAAAAGTCTGGCGTAACAGAGCAGGCTTGCTTATGGGTGTATCCATCAATATATCCTTATTGATTGTCGCTTCAATTATGGCAGATTGAATATATTGACTGAAACGTTCTTCATCATTTATTAAAGAAGCCGCACCAGGATATCCTCCAAAAAAAATGTATTGGTCTAAAGTGAAACCGAAGCAATCTCTCATTTCCTGATAACTCCAATGGCTCATGCGGATCTCTTCAAAGCGACCTGCTAATGACTCTGACAATCCTTTCTCTAATAAAACACGACTGTTTCCTAACAATAAGACTTTGATATTACAATCGTGGAATGTGTCGTTGTCCCATTCTTTTTTTACGACTTCACTCCAATTGCTAATCTTCTGAATCTCATCTATTATTAAGATGACATCATTCCAATTCTTATTATCTTTCAAACTACGCACAGCAGCCCAGCAATCGGATATCCATGCACTATTTGTTGCAGGAACATTATCTGCAGAATAAAACAGATAAGGTATATCAATATCTTTCAGCACTTGTTTAACAACTGTTGATTTTCCAACCTGACGTGGTCCCATTACTACCTGAATAAACTTCCGTTCTTCTAATAGTCTGTTTGTAATTGTCTTATATTCAGCTTTTTTGTACATCTTAATACATTTTACTCAGTGCATTGAGTATTTCTACTCAGTGCAAATATATAAAAAAGTTGAAAATTGAAATTTGAAAATTTTCTTCTGTTTCCCA
>JAFTUF010000028.1 GCA_017466405.1 Bacteroidales bacterium | reverse complement strand
TTTGTACTTTCCTATGAGACTCATATTTTCGTATTTCTCATCAAAAGAATAAAGATAGATTGCGTTGTCCAATTCATCGGCAAATGATAAAAAGCCATTGCTGATGTCAGGAAAATCTACGCTTGAAATCAAAGCATCTTCATCCAATGGAATAGTCATTTCTTTGAAAGCCTTGGCTTTCTTGTATGATTCGTTTTCGCAATCTGATATCGAATGGTCGTAATTTATTTTCTCGCTCCATACTTCGCCGTAGAAAGGCATAGGTTCAGTGTGATTGACAAGGGCGTTAATGAAGTTGGGGCTGAGTTCCGGGTAATCACCGCCTGTGAGGAGACGACCTGATTTTCTGTCTATTTTCATTAAAAGGGGTACACGAGGATTTTCGGTACTGAAAGATAGGAAAGATTTAAATGATTTGTCAGTATCGTAAATAACTTCCTCAAAGAAGAACTTGTTTTCTACGTATTTTCTTGCAGCGTCTTCATTTTGAAAAGAGGCTATAAGAACCATAGGATTATTCGGATTCTTATAATAAAGCATTTCTTGAGTATGTGTCATTAAACCATCCATACGAGGAGCAAACATTAAAGGGCAAAGAAAGATGTATAATGTATCATTAGGGTTTGTAATTTCAGAAAAATAATCTCTCAATATATTTTCAGTACCTTTTATTTGAGCTATTTTATGAGGACTTTCGTTAGCAATCATGTTTAAATCCATTTGGGCGGATAATTTTAATGATAAGCACAAAATCAAAAAAGTGATAAATATGTTCTTGTTCATGATGAAAAATGTTTAGTTATAATTTGTTTGTGATTATGCAAAATTTTTCTTTATTCATTCTTGTTAGATTTATGCAGTGTGCCTGTTTTGCAGAGTAACCATATCAGAATTGTTATTATGATTGACATCGCAAGAATTATGGCGCATAAAATCTCGTTACTTGTATTAAATCTCGTTAATAACGTACTAATACATATTCCGATTAAACTTCCAATGGAAATTATAAAAAATAATTCGATATATTTTCTAATATCTCTCATTATACGATTGATTTTATATTTTGTGTTATTTATACTTTGTCTCAATAGCTCCCAGTAAACGTTGTCACTCGCCATATTTACTGAGAGCGTTGTTTTATGATTTTGTTTTGCTTTCATAGGCTTTGAGATTTTTCGCAAAGATATGACTTCAAAATGCCGTTTGTCAAGATGTATACAAGTATTTTACGGGAAATAAAAGTTTAAGTTATTGAAAATAAATGATGTCTGAAAATGGAAGTACAATTTTTAAGTTTAAAGTTTATAGTTTAAAGTTTAAAGTAGTTTTAAAGTTGAGAGTTTTAAGTTTTAAAGTTTATAGTAGTTTAAAGTTCAAGGTTCAAAGCTCAAAGTTCAAAGTGTATAATAAATTCCAACCTTAAACCTTAAGCCTTAAGCCTTAAACTAAATTTTCAACTTTCAATTTCTCTTCAATGCTTTCGTTTTCCTCGATCTCCAATTTCTTCCTGATATTAGTTCTCGCCTTGTTGATGGTGTTGATGCTTTTTCCGAGAATGTCGGCGCTTTCTTGCGAGGTGAAAGGCGTCAATGCCATGATGCCGACTTTATATTCGGTGTCGGAAAGAGTAGGGTATTTTTGTCGTATCGCTTCGGCAAGTCCCGGATGTTCTTCTTCGAAAATCTTCATGACGGCGTCGAAAGCGGTTTCGCTATTGTCGTATATCTTTCCCTTTATCATCTTGTAATGCGATTCCGTTTTGTTTTTGTCCATCAATGTCATGCTATAGACAAGCATGTATTTCCATTCTAAATTTCTTTTGTAGTCGCCTTTTATTTCGTTGAGACGGAGAATCTCATTCTCGAATTTCAGAATCTCGTCTTTCATTCTCAACTCTTCTTTTCTTCTTCGTAAGTTTCTGTTTGCCAATATCAATAAAATTGCACCTGCTATCAATAACAAGAAAAGTAGGATTGTAAGCGTTCTCTGTTTTTTAAGCAGTTCGAGATTATAATCGTTTTCTATCTTTTCGTAATCGTACTTCTTTTGTATTTCCAAAACATTCTGTTGCAGACGTTCTTCTAACAATTCCATATCCATCTCGGCGAAGGTTCTGTAATAATGGAATGCAGAGTCTATATTGTTTTCCGTCATGGCTTTGTTATAAAGGAAATAATTTATCGCTACTTTAAGAGTCTTGTTGTCAATGCTGTCGAGTTCTTGTTTTAGTATGTTTTCGTAATATGATGAAGAGTCATTAACTTTCATATCTAAAAAGATATAAGCTAAATTCAGATGATAGCGAGGAATTTCTTTTTCTTCGTTATTGTATTTCAAAGAGAGTCTTATGTAATCCAAAGCTTGATTGTAAATGCCAATCTCTTGATATAAAGCTCCGATATTTTGATAAGCTACGGAAATCACGTCATTGTCACAAGATTGTTCTGCATAATCGACGGCATCTTTGAAATATTGTATTGATTTGTCGGTGCTGTCCATTATGAAATAGGCTCTTCCTATGGCAGCATTGGTGTAGGAAAGCATTGTCGGGTTGTCTTTAGTTGTTATCGCCGATTTTTCAAGCATTAGTATTGCTTCATCGAATGAATATTGTTCTAAGAGCAATATCCCCATATATTGTTGAGCGAGACCGAGTAGGGCGGTATCGCCTTCCGACATGGCAGCGTCGATGGTTTGTTTGTATGTCTTCATAGCGAGTTCTATCGCATCTTCATCTTCATATTCGCACGCCATGTCAAAGAGCTCTCTCGCCGAATGCTTCCGATTACAAGAGAATGATAATGCAAATAATAAGAATAATATGTGTAGTTTGTTCATGAAATACATTTTTTTAGACACACGCCCGTATGCCTCTACAAGAATTCTCAATTTTTCAAGTTCTCAGTTTCTCAGATTCTTACTCTATTTCAATCCATTCCCAGTCTGATTCCAAAATATTTCTGCGTTTCTTGCAGTCGTCGTTTTTGCAGTTGAGGCTGAAGTCTTTTTTGTTGAAAGTGATTCTATAGCTGCCTTCTTCGTTTTTGCATACGTCGTCGTTGCTTTTGAAGATTATGTGGTTTCCATCTATGATGTAAGTTCCTGTCATAGGCTTCGACGCGTCAACGCCGAAGAAGTCGATGCGGTAGCCGTATTCGTCTATAGTAAGAGATGCTCCTTGCATATTGCTGAGCCAACAACCAGAGAGCGTCTGATTCTCTTTGAATTCTTTCTTTAAGTCGATGACTTCAGTCTGCTCTTTTTTATCAGGCTCAGATTGTTCTGATTTAGCAGTCTCTTTTTTTTGTTCTTCTTTCTTGGTCTCAATCTTCTTTGGTTCTTCCTTTTTTACTTCGGGTTTATTAACCTCTTTTTTAGGTTCAGTCTTGTCTTGTTTCTTTATGGGAGTTGTAATTGCTACGGTGTCTTTGTCTTTTCCTCCAAAGTCGTTAATGTTTTCTTCTATTACAGATTCTTCGTAATCGTTAACTTGTTTGAACTTAGCCTTGATGTCTTTTGAGAAAAATGATACGCCGTAGGCTATAGCTACTATGATTATCACAAATAATAAAAGCTTTGCAAAGATATTTCCTGAGTTGTTTTTCTTGCTCTTTTTCTTTGGTTTAGAACCGCTTTTAGGTTTGGAAGGTTTCTTTCCTTTTTTAGTCGCTGCCATATCAAATATTTTGATTGCAAGTTTAAGAAAAAATCTCGAATGAAAGGATAAATTAATTAAATTTGCACCAAAATATTCAAGCATGCAAGAATCCATTTTAATCTTAGATTTCGGCTCGCAAGTAACGCAGCTCATCGGACGTCGTCTCCGTGAGTTGAATGTATATTGTGAGATACATCCTTATAACAAGATTCCGGAATTGACACCGGATATCAAAGGAGTCATTTTGAGCGGCAGCCCTTCGTCGGTACGTGATGAGAAAGCTCCATTCGTAGATTTGTCTAACATAAAAGGTAAGTTGCCTCTTCTCGGCATCTGCTACGGCTCACAATTCATAGCACAGCATTTTGGCGGCGAGGTGAACGGCTCTATCGCAAGAGAATACGGACGCGCCAACCTCACTATCGTTGAAGAGTCATGTCCTTTGTTCGCAGGCGTAAGCAAAACTTCTCAAGTGTGGATGTCGCACGGCGATACCATCGCACGTCTTCCAGAAGGCGCTCATGTGATAGCAAGCACTGAAGACGTAGAAAACGCTGCTTACAAGATTGACGGCGAAGAGACTTACGCAGTGCAGTTCCATCCAGAGGTGTTCCACTCGACAGAAGGCAGCAAGATGATCGGCAACTTCGCAATGAAAGTCTGCGGATGTAAAGGCGACTGGACTCCTGGCTCTTTCGTGGAAAGCACAGTAGAGGCTTTGAAGAAACAACTCGGCGATGACAAAGTAATCCTCGGTCTCTCGGGCGGCGTCGATAGCACAGTGGCAGCAGTTTTGTTAAACAAGGCTATAGGATCTAACCTCCATTGTATCTTTGTCGATAACGGACTCCTCAGAAAGAACGAATTCGAAGATGTTTTGGATTCTTACAAAGACTTAGGTTTGAATGTTATCGGCGTCAACGCTGGCGAGCTCTTCTTAAGCAAACTCGTAGGCGTGACAGACCCAGAACAAAAACGTAAAGCCATCGGAACGACATTCATCGAGGTGTTCGAGATGGAAGCCAAGAAGATAAAAGGCGCCGACTGGCTCGCACAAGGCACTATCTATCCTGACGTGATTGAAAGCGTCAGCGTGAACGGTCCAAGCTGTAAGATCAAGTCACACCATAACGTAGGCGGTCTCCCTGAAAAGATGAACCTCAAGATAGTGGAACCTTTACGTTCTTTATTTAAAGACGAAGTACGCCGCGTAGGTCGTGCTCTCGGCATCAAGAAAGAACTCATCGGACGTCATCCTTTCCCAGGTCCAAGTCTCGGTATCCGTATCCTCGGTGAAGTGACAGAGGAAAAACTACGTATCCTCCGCGATGCTGACGACGTATTCATCTCGGGCTTGAGAAACTGGAAATGCGAACTCCCAAGCGCGTCATATCCTAACGAGATGGCTGATAACCTTTACGACAGCATCTGGCAAGCCGGAACAATGTTGCTTCCTGTCAAGAGCGTCGGCGTGATGGGCGACGAACGCAGCTACGAATATACGATAGCTCTCCGCGCCGTCATCTCAACAGACGGAATGACAGCCGATTGGGTACATCTTCCTTACGAATTTATGGCTAAAGTGTCGAACGACATCATCAATAAAGTCAAAGGCGTTAACAGAGTATGCTACGACATTAGCTCGAAACCACCTGCGACAATCGAATGGGAATGATTTGAAAATTGTAGAGACGCGTCAATTACACCTCAGAAAATAAACAATATGTGATTGACACGTCTTGAAAGTTGAAAATTGTAGAGACGTATCAATGATACCAAAAAATATTAACAATATATCATTGCTGCGTCTCTTGAAAAATTTGAAAATTGAAATAAATTAAAAATTAAAATAATTAAAACCTGTTGACTGTTGACAGTTGTCTGTTGACAGTTGACATTAAAAAAAATCATTAAGAAAAAGTTATGAAAACAATGAATTGGAAGAAAGAAGCATTGGCTTATTTCTATCTCATTTTTGGTAGTTTGTTGTTCGCTCTTGGCGACGTTTTGTTTGTTAACCCTTATCTCTTGGCTCCTGGTGGAACCTACGGTCTCTCAAACGTATTGAACACCGTATGGCCTTGGAAAATCAGTTTGTACGCATTATGTATGGACATTCCATTGTTGATAATCGGTACTTTGATTTTAGGACCTAAATTCGGTTTCAAGACCATCTTATCAACATTCTTGATTTTCGGTTTCACATTCTTGATTGAGACTTACATCGGTTACACACCAATCATCCAAAACGGTATCTTCGAAAATCCAGAAATCGTTAACGCAGAATGGTTGTTAGTGCCACATTCAGAAAACATCTATTTCGCTCCTGACTACTTCCTCAACACTTTGGTTGCAGGTGGTATCTACGGTTTGGCTATCGGTCTCATCTTCAAGTCGGGCGCAACATCAGGCGGCAGTGACATCATCTCCATGATTTTACATAAATATACAAAGATCTCCCTCGGTACATTGGTTATGATCGTTGACTCATGCATCACACTCACAACATTAATCGCATTCGGTCAGTTACGTCTTCCAATCTACTCAATCTTGGTTATCTTCATCGAAGGTAAAATCATCGACCTCGTCGTTGACGGATTCAACTCATACAAGACAGCATTCATCGTTACAGATAAAGCTGAAGAAGTTCGCGACATTATTGTTAAAGACATCAAACGCGGCGGTACATGCTTCTTCGGAAAAGGTTTGTACAAAGGCGTTGACCGTAAGATGATTTATGTAACATTAACACGTCCTGAACTCGTTAAGTTACAATCAACACTTAAAGACGTTGACCCAGAAGCTTTCGTAAATGTCGTTTCAAGTACAGAAATCTTGGGTAAAGGTTTCAAACCACTTTCAGAATAAAATTGACAATGTACGGACACATTGAATGTGTCCTCCAGTAGAGACGTATCAATTACACCTAAAATACAAACAATGTGTAATTGCTGCGTCTCTTCTTTTTAGTTAAGAATGAATCTGATAAACCAAATAATGCTTGCTTCCTTATTCATATTATTATTGACATTAACTAACCCTTGCGAGGCTAATTCTCATGATACAAATGATTGTTATGAAATTATTCTTGATAATCATGAACAATTGTTGAATAGTTGGCATCAGATTTATAATGACTCCGCAATATTGCAAGTCGTAAATTACTTTGACTCTCTTGATGTCGTTAATTCTGATTCGGAAGTTAGATGGAATAAGGCGAGAGGACATCATATTTTGGGTAGTATTTACGCTGCAAATAGTTAGAAACATATTTTTGAATAGTCGATTGTATATACTTTTGCCGCTGATGATTGGCGGTATTAAGCCCTTTTGCCTCTTATCACAAATTAAAAATAGGGCTGAAAATTAAAATTCTAAAAAAATGGAAAACAAATTCAACAATTGGCAAGTCAAAACAAAAAGAATGTTTCTGTTGGCGATGGTACTGTTTATCTCGGTAAATTTCTGTTTGGGACAAGAAACTGCTTCAATTTCAAAATGGCGTTTTGGAACATCGGTGTCTGGAGGTTACACCTTCGCCTCAAATAATTTCAATGATTATGTAAGTTGTAACTGGGAATTAGATTTATATCATGGTAAGTTACAGACTTCGTTTTATAGCAGGGCGGGATGGAACGAAATAGATAATATGTTCGATTTTGGCTTGCGAGCAGGCTACAATGTCGTTGATGGAAAACTCTTGCAAGTCACGCCGATGATAGGATTTGGTGCTATGGATTCTAAACCGACACCTTCTGTAGGTACCAATTTTGATTTTAAGATGTGGACTAATAAGAAGACAAAAAGAAACGACGTCTGGAAGATACGATTACAATATAATTGTTCGCTGCCATTGACGAATGAAAAAGTTGTTGGTATTCATAGCATAGCGATCGGCATAGCGATTGATTGATAATGTACGGACACATTGAATGTGTCCTCCAGTGGTCACTGAGCCAATAAGTTGCTAAGTTGCTGAGATTATTAGGTCTTGAATTTCTGAAGTTTTGAGATTTTAGATCTTTCCAGAAATATAGAAATCCTGAGTTCCAAAGTCCTAAAAAAAATCTGTTGTCTGTTGTCTGTTGTCTGTTGTCTTTTTCTTATCTTTGTAAAAAATTGTTTTAACATAAGAAGTGTAATCCTACTATCATAATAAGATAAAAATGAGAGTCTTAAAAATCTATTTTTCCGTATTGGCAATATCATTGATGACGATGTTCTTCGCGCCATCCTTAAAAGCTCAGGTGTCGGCGAAGTCTTCCATAGTAACAGAATATAACGGCAAACAATATTACGTCCATACCGTTCAGAAGAGACAGTCGTTGAATGAAATTGCAGAGATTTATGGAGTGAGCGTTTATGAGATTTTATCAGAGAATAAAGACCTTAAGAAAACCAATCCGAAAGCGGGAACCATAATAAGAATACCTTACAAAGAAATAATCGTCGAAGAGGAACCAAAGGAAATGCTTGATGAGATTATAGAACAGGATAGCCTCGCATTTGAACCAGAATTTGTGCCGACTTCTTTCGACTCGGAACGTTTGTATAAAGTAGCGCTGATGATGCCGCTTTATCTCGAACAGGTTGACGAGAAGTTCCTTAATGAAGAAGTCTCCAACAAACAACTTCTTGCAAAACCATTCTCGTATCTTCATTTCTACGAAGGCTTTATGATTGCCGTCGATTCGATGGTGAGCAAATATGACATGAAGATTGACCTTAAGGTTTATGACATTGACCAAGATACTAATAAGATTGTCACAGCTCTCAACGACGAATGGCTCGCTACTGCCGACATGATTGTGGGACCTTTCCATCTGAAGCCTTTCGAGAGAATGTTAAATTATGTTAAAGACAAGGATATACTTCTTGTGAATCCGATGACAAATAGGGAAGACCTCGTGATAGATAATAAGAATATGGTCAAGGTGAAACCTTCTTATTCGTATCAGATGCATTGGCTTGAAGAAGTTATTAAAGATAAATATACCGACAATAATATCTTCATCTTCGCAATGGACTCCGCAAGTATGCAATACACGGAGATAATGAAAGAGATTGCGTTGCGTAATATTGAAGAGTTTTCATACGTTCCTAACAAACATATTAAGAAGGTGATTAGGAAATATCAGGATGCTTTGAAGAATGAAGAGATAGAATTCGATTCGACAAAATATCAGTCTGATAATATCACATTTGATGTCAAGATGATAAACGAATTTCCTGATGACACGACGAAACTCAGAAATCAGGTTGTGGTTTATAACTATTCTATTGATAGTCTGAATAAAGTCATGAAGACAGCTTCTGCATTTAGAAACAATCTGTTTATTGTTTATGGCGACAGCAAGGTGTTTGCAACGGAAATGATTAATAAGTTAAATATTCTTAATAAAGACTATCCTGTCAGCCTGATTGCTCTTCCTGATTGGTCGAAATATGACCGTCTCTTCAACGAGAATCTTATGAAACTCAATACGATTATCTTCGACGACGATTATACCGATTATGATACATACGCTGTCGGAAAGTTTATCTGTAAGTTCAGAGATGAATACGGAACGGAGCCTAAAGATATTGCGTTTCACGGTTTTAACATCGCATGGTATTTCCTGAATGCATTAATTAATTATGGTGATGATATAGCTCCGGCGATACCAACTTTCGACATACCTTTATTGAATACAAAATATCATTTCGAGAAGAAGAGTATCAACGACGGATATGAGAACTCATATTGGAATGTTTATCAATACAAAGACTATGAGAAACAGCTTTTGCAGTATGAATAAGATTTTATGCGTAATCGCGCTTGTGATGTTTATGATTTCATGTGGCGATGTCGAGGAAAAAGACGTTGTCAAGTCATATTATGAGAATGGAGTCATAAAGTCGGAGTTGAGATATAAAGACGGTAAGTTGAATGGAGAGTGTGTTTGGTACTATCCAAACGGCAAGCCTGAGATGAAGACCAATTATAAGATGGACACTTTAGTAGGGGAGACGATTCGTTGGTATGAGAACGGTAATTTGGAAAGCAAATATTTTCTTAAGAACGACCAATACGAAGGCGCTTTTGAGAAGTATAATGTCTTCGGCGATTTGGTTAAATTGGAACATTATAGAGACGGTGTCCTTCACGGGGAGATGAAACAGTGGTACGATAGCGGAGCTTTGTTTGTGGAAGGCGCATATAAAGAAGGAATGTTTGACGGCAAATGGATTATTTATTATGAGAACGGTTCTGTCGGTTCCATGGCGACATATAAAGACGGCGCCGGAGTTCAGATAGGATATTCCACTGATGGCTTAATGATTACGAAGATTCATTATAGAGATAATGCAAAGCATGGTGAGGAAATACGTTACGACAGGAAGGGAAATGTGGCGGAGACTCTGATTTGGGAAGATGGAGAATATGTGAAAACCGTAGTGAAAAAATGACGATTTTAAAATTAAAAAAATATTTCTTTAATATTTGTTTTTTTGATAACTAAAAACATTACCTTTGCGGAGTAAATCATTTTAGAATTAACTTCAATTAATTAACCCAATAAAAAATAAAAGTAATGAACGTACAAACCATTATGACAAACCTGGAAGCTAAGCACCCAGGCGAAAAAGAGTATTTACAAGCAGTTCGCGAAGTTTTGGAATCAGTTGAAGAAGTTTACAACCAACATCCAGAATTCGAAAAAGCAAAAATCGTTGAACGTTTAGTTGAACCAGATCGTATCTTCACATTCAGAGTAGTATGGGTTGACGACCAAGGTCAAGTACAAACAAACATCGGTTACCGTGTACAATACAATGCAGCTCTCGGCGCATACAAAGGCGGTCTCCGTTTCCACCCAGCAGTAAACGTTTCAATGCTTAAGTTCTTAGGCTTCGAACAAATCTTCAAAAATGCTTTGACAAACCTTCCACTCGGTGGTGGTAAAGGTGGTGCTGATTTCGATCCAACAGGAAAATCAGACGGCGAAATCATGCGTTTCTGCCACGCTTTCATGTATGAATTATGGAGAAACATCGGTGCTGACTTAGACTCTCCAGCAGGTGACGTTGGCGTTGGCGGCCGTGAAATCGGTTACTTGTACGGTATGTACAAAAAATTAGCTCGCGAACACAGCACAGGCGCATTGACAGGCAAATCATACGGCTGGGGTGGTTCTTTGATCCGTCCAGAAGCTACAGGTTTCGGCGCTATGTACTATGTAAACCGCATGGTAAAACAAGTTAACGACACAATAGTAGGCAAGAGAATCGCTTTGTCAGGCTTCGGTAACGTAGCATGGGGCGCAGCTACAAAAGCTACAGAACTCGGCGCTAAAGTCGTTGCTATCTCAGGTCCAGACGGCGTTTGCGAAATCCCAGAAGGTATCACTCCAGAAATGATCAACTATATGCTCGAAATGCGTGCTTCAAACCGCAACAGAGTTCAAGATATGGCTGACAAATTCCCAGGCAAAGCTATCTTCACTCCTGGTAAGAAAGCTTGGAGCGTAAAATGTGACATCGCTTGTCCTTGCGCATTCCAAAACGAAATGAACGCAGAAGACGCTCAAGAATTGATCAACAACGGCGTACAATATGTAGCTGAAGTTTCTAACATGGGTTGCCAACCAGGCGCTATCTCAACAGTACAAAACGCTGGTATCCCATTCGCTCCAGGTAAAGCTGTTAACGCTGGTGGCGTTGCTACATCAGGCCTCGAAATCTGCCAAAACGCTGCTCACATCAGCTGGACTGCAGAAGAAGTTGATGCTAAATTACAAAAGATCATGAACGACATCTATGACCTCTGCATCGAATACGGTAAAGAAGCTGACGGAACAATCAACTACGTTAAAGGTGCAAACATCGCTGGCTTCATGAGAGTTGCTAAAGCTATGTTAGCTCAAGGTATCGTTTGATAAAATTTTAGAACTTTAAAAATAGGAAACCTGAGAATAATTTTCTCGGGTTTCTTTTTCCTGACTTCGTCATTGCGTACCCCAAAATTTTTCATCGAACAATCTTTCGATTGCCTTGTGACGTTTCATAATCATGACTTTGGAGATGACTTCGTTGTTAAGAGGAAGTTTTATCTGCAAAGTCGTGATTGTT
>JAFTUF010000027.1 GCA_017466405.1 Bacteroidales bacterium | reverse complement strand
TTCAACTTTCAACTTTCAACTTTCAACATCTCTACATTGATAAATTGTATCATTACAAACAATGGGCTTTGTACGAGCACGAAGGTGAGCTTAAAGAAATGATGATTGTCGGTTATGACAGATTCGGCCGTCTTATCTTAAAAGAAAAAAACGGCCGTGAAGTCGTTTGCGATTTGAAGGAGGTAAAGTTTATAGTTTAATGTTCAGAGTTTAGAGCAGTTATAAAGTTTATAGTTTTAAGTGTATCGAATTAACTGAAAACTATATACTTTACACTTCCAACTACTCTACACTATAAACTATAAACTATAAACTTTATCCGCCATCATATTGACCAGATTCTGTAATGGTCGTGATGCCATCATCTGCATCAATGGGTTGAGGCTAGCATCTATTTCAAAGCAGCATTCTGTTTGCTGCTCGTTGTTTCTAATGTGAACATTTAAAACAAATTGGAAAGGAACTTTTCCTTCTGGTACTAACTGAATGAGTTTGTTTGGTTCTCTTTCTTTTACTCTTAACGCCACGCTTCCCATTCCTTGAATGGTGAACGCGAGATTGTCGTTGTCGGCTTTGATGTCAACGACTTGTTCGGGTAAAATAGGCGGCATGTTGTTCATGTCGCCTATATACTCGAATAACTCTTTCTCGGAGCGTTTGTTTGTGACCCAATTACTTTTAAAAATCATAATTTTTTGACTCTGACTTTTGACATTGACATAGACTTGTTGACTTTAGACTTTAGACTTTAGACTTTAGTCTTTAGCCTTTAGTCATCAATCACATTCTTGCGTCGCTCCAAGCTTGTGGGTTGGATTTCCATTCGACCAAAGAAGCCAAATCGTTTTCTCTGATGTAATTTTCTTCTGCTGCTTTTTGAATCAAAGCGTCGTAGTTTGTCAAGGTGAACAAATCGCATTTGTTGTTCTTGAAGTTTTGTGTTGCTACGTCCATGCCGTAAGTGAAGATGGCGAGCATGCCCTTGATGATGGCGCCTTTTTCGCGTAAAGCTTCAACTGCGTTCAAACTTGATTTGCCAGTAGAGACGAGGTCTTCGATGATGACAACTGATTGTCCGCTGTTGATGATACCTTCGACTTGGTTGTTCATGCCGTGAGATTTCTTCTCGGAACGGACATACACAAAAGGCAATCCTAATTCTTGTGCTACCAAAGCTCCTTGAGGAATACCACCTGTAGCTACGCCGGCGATGACATCCGGTTTGCCGAATTTGTCCAAACACATCTTAACAAAACCCTCGCGGATAAATGTCCTAACTTGTGGATATGACAAAGTCACGCGGTTGTCGCAGTAGATAGGACTTTTTAATCCCGATGCCCATGTAAAAGGATTTGCAGGATTCAATTTAATTGCTTTAATTTGCAAAAGAAAACTGGCAAGTGCCATTGATGTTTCTTGTTCGTTCATAAAATTAACCTTTAAATTTTTGGCAAATGTATAGACTTTTTTGCAATAATAAAACGCTTGAGTGCAGAAATTTTTTTGAACAATTTTTGGAGCATGACATCAAGGATGATGTATGTTCTTCGCAAGTGTTTGAGACTACGTTTAATAAGATAAAAAACTGGCTCGAAAACAATGACGAAAATCTTGTTATCGACGATGTGGATAACGATATTTTAGCAGCTGTCATTAAGAAAATATTTCGTTTTGCTCCAGCCGCTGGCGGTCTTGTCCTTATTAATAACTCAATAGTCGCGATGGAAAGAAACGGAATTCCTGATTTGCCGAAAGGTCATATCGAGAAAGGCGAGTCGCCGCGTGAAGCAGCACTCCGCGAAGTGAGCGAAGAAACGGCAATGTTAAACTTATCGATTATCAAGCAGCTGCCTTCTAGCAATCACTGCTATCTTCTTAACGGCCAGTGGACTCTGAAAAATACTTCATGGTTTCTTATGAAGACCGACGCTGCTTTCAACCCGAAACCTCAGACAGAAGAAGGAATCTCAAAAGTGTTCCTCCTGAACAAAGATAACGTTAATGAATTTTTAGAAAAGACATTCATCTCGCTGAGACTCACTCTCGGAGAAGAAATAATTAATACAATCTGTAGAGACGTATCAATTACACCAAATAAAATGAACAATATGTAATTGCTGCGTCTATTGAATTGACAATTAACAATTATGGACAAAAGTCTAAGTCAAAAGTAGAAATGTGTATGCACAAAGTCTGTTGTCTGTTGACTGTTGTCCGTTGACATAAAAAATATGAAAAAAGCTGTATTTTCGGGTTCTTTCGACCCAATAACGAAAGGTCATGAAGACATAATATTAAAGGCGTTGCCTCTCTTCGATGAGGTAATCGTCGCGATAGGTGTTAACATAATGAAGAAAAATGTCTTCGATTTGGAGCAGCGTATGCAGTGGATTAAAGATGTCTTTGCTGATTATCCAAAGGTTAAGGTGACACATTACGAAGGTCTTACGGTAGATTTCTGCAAAGAAGTAGGCGCTGACTTCATCATAAGAGGTCTTCGTGGAAGTCTCGACTTAGAATACGAATCGACGATTGCTGAGGCTAACAAGAAAATCAATCCTAATATCACGACGATTTTCCTCCTAACAGAGCCTGACTTACGCTGCGTCTCTTCAACGGTGGTGAGGGACTTGCTGAAACACAATTATCCTGTCGATGAATTTGTTCCGGCAAAAATATCAGAAGCAGTGTCGCTCGAATACAAAAAACAATAATTATTGTGATTTCTCGTTAGCTCAGCATGAAAAGAAATGTTTTGTTATTATTGATTTTACTTCTGAATATCGGAAGTGTTTTTTCTCAAAATGTAATAATTAAAGGTTCGTCGAACAAACCTAATTCTCTTGTCCGTCTCCTGACTTTCAACGACATGCTGACTTGCGAGCAGACTACGATATTTGAGACGAAGTCGGATGAGAAAGGAAACTTTTCAATAGAGGCTGATATTGAAGAAATCACTTTAGCACAGATTGCGGTGAATCTCGAGCGCGTCGATATTTTGTTGAAACCTAATTCCAATTATGAGATAGAAATCCTTGTTACTGAGCAGGATAATGTATCTTATTTTGAACGTCAGCAGCCGACTTTGAAGATGATTGAAGCAAATGACGATGAGCTTTATTATCAGTATTATATGTCGGATATGATAATTGACGATTTTGTGTTAAATAATTTTAACCAATTGTACAGAGGTCGTAAGTTGTCTTTGTTAGACACGCTTGACGTTGTGATAAATAAGGAGTTAGGTGAGATAAAAAGTGAATACGTAAAAAACAATATTCGTTATCGTAAGGCTGCCGTTCAGATGATGGTGAATAACGATAATGCCAAGAAAGTCATAAATCAATATTTTAACAAACAGGAGATACTTTATTCGCAGGCAGCGTACATGAATCTGTTTAATGAAGTATTTGAGAATTATTTAAATTCACGACAATTCAATCCTTCTGACATAAGAGATTTACTTTATGCTGACTATGGCAGATTTGTTAATTTTTTACAAGAAAAAGATGTCTTTTTGTCAGATAATAAAAATCTTGCAGAATTAATTATCGCTTGGAATCTGAAGAGAATGTATTATGAGATGCCTGATGAGAAAAGTTTAATTCTTAATTATTTGAATATAATCTCTCAAAATTCTAAAAATCAAAATAATAAAGAAATCGTAAATGATATAATAAAGCAGATTCATCGTTTGTCGTTCAATTCAGACGCTCCTGATTTTTCTCTGAAAGACGTAAATGGAAATATTGTTAAACTCTCTGATTTTAAAGATGATTTGCTTCTGCTTCAGTTTGTAGATCAGGCTACATCAATGACCGATTATCAATTTGGAATGCTTGACGAACTTTCGCAGCAATGGCAAGATACTATTCAAATAATAAGTATTTCAACAGAAAAATATTTTGATGACTATAGGCAAATGTTTGAAGATAAAGGATATAAATGGTTATTATTGGATTTAGATGATATTCTTATTCTCGAGAAATATCAAATAAAAACATTCCCAGACTACGTCATTATTGGTAAAAATGGTAAAATAGGAATGTCACCGGCGCCATCTCCCGATCAATATCTCGATTATCACGTTAGAAGATTGTATAATTATTATAAAAAAAATGATAAAAAATAATTATCTTTGCACAACATTTGTTAAACGGATGTTTCGAGATTTAATCTCACGATAAAAAGTAATTGTAATATAAATTGTGCATTATGCAAAATTATGAATTAAGCATTATGCATTAAGAATTGAAAAAGTATGGGATTTTTAGCTAAGTTGTTCGGAAACAAAGCATCACGCGATAATAAAGCTTTGCAACCAATATTAGATAAGACATTAGTAGCTTACGAAACAGTTAAGACATTAGACATTGACGCTCTTCGTCATAAGACGGTGGAATTCAAGGAATATATCAAGAATTACGTCGCAGATGAAGAGGCTCGCATCAAGGAACTTAAACTGAAAGCCGAGAACGAAGATTTAGACCTTGAGAAGAAAAACGAGGTTTATGAACAGGTAGATAAACTCGAGAAACAACAGCTCGATAAGATTGAAGAAGCTCTCAATAATATTCTGCCAGAAGCATTTGCGGTATTGAAAGAAACAGCTAAACGTTTCAAGGAAAATGAAGTGGTAGAAGCTACAGCTACCGATTTAGACCGCGAACTCGCATCGAAATTTGACCACATCAACATAGAAGGCGATAAGGTTTATTACAACAACAGTTGGCTTGCCGGAGGTAATACAATCCACTGGGATATGGTTCCTTACAACGTTCAAATCATCGGCGGCTCAGTCTTGCATCAAGGTAAGATTGCTGAGATGGCAACTGGTGAAGGTAAGACTTTGGTGGCTACTTTCCCTGTATATCTCAACGCTTTGGCAGGTCGTGGCGTTCACGTTGTCACTGTTAACGATTACCTTGCAAAACGTGACTCTGAGTGGATGGGTACGATTTACGAGTTCCTCGGTCTCACCGTTGACTGTATCGACAAGCACGAACCTAACTCACAGGCACGTCGTAATGCTTATCTCGCTGATATCACTTACGGTACAAATAATGAATTCGGTTTCGACTATCTTCGTGATAACATGACAGGTAATCCTGAAGAACTCGTTCAACGCAAACATCACTTCGCTATCGTTGACGAGGTTGACTCCGTTCTTATCGACGACGCTCGTACTCCTTTGATTATTTCAGGTCCAACACCACGCGGCGATCATCAAGAGTTCGACGCTCTTAAGCCAGATGTTGTGAAACTTTATGAAGCACAAAAGAGATTAGTGACATTATGTCTTGCTGAAGCTAAAAAATTATTAACAGATCCTAACGCTACAGAAGAACAGAAACGTCATGGTGCTGACCAACTTTTCCGTGCATACAGAGGTCTTCCTAAGAACAACGCTTTGATTAAGTTCTTGAGCGAAGAAGGTATGAAAGCCTTGATGCAGAAGACAGAAGGTTTCTATCTCCAAGAACAACAGAAAAATATGCATATCATCGACGATGAACTTTATTTCGTTATCGATGAGAAACTTCATAGCGTCGATCTCACTGAAAAAGGTATCGATGAACTTACAAAAGCATACAACGACCCAACATTCTTCATCCTTCCTGATGTCGGTAGCGAGATTGCAGAATTGGAACGCTCCGGTCTCAGCGATGACGAGAAAGTGATTAAAAAATCTGAATTGTTACGAAACTTCTCAGAAAAGTCAGAACGTTTGCATACTGTGCAACAACTTCTTAAAGCTTATACGCTCTTTGAAAAAGACGTTGATTACGTCATCATGGATAACAAGATTAAAATCGTCGATGAGCAGACAGGTCGTATCATGGAAGGACGTCGTTGGTCGGATGGTTTACACCAAGCTGTTGAAGCTAAGGAAAACGTTCAAGTGGAAGCAGCGACACAGACATACGCAACAATCACATTGCAGAACTACTTCCGTATGTATCATAAACTCGCTGGTATGACAGGTACCGCTGAGACAGAAGCAGGCGAGTTCTGGGATATTTATAAATTGGATGTCGTTGTTATTCCAACTAACAAGCCAATAGCACGTATCGATGCTGAAGATTTGATTTATAAGACAAAACGCGAGAAATATAACGCTGTCATCGATAAGATTCAAGAGTTTGTAGAAGAAGGACGTCCTGTCCTAGTTGGTACAACATCCGTTGAAGTATCAGAACTCTTGTCACGTATGCTTACTCGTAAAGGCATCAAACATAATGTTTTGAATGCTAAGTTACACGCCAAGGAAGCTCAGATCGTTAAAGACGCTGGTCAGGCTGGTACAGTAACAATCGCTACTAACATGGCAGGTCGTGGTACCGACATCAAGTTGGGACCTGGCGTTAAAGAAGCAGGTGGTCTCGCTATCATTGGTACTGAGCGTCATGAGTCACGCCGCGTTGACCGTCAGTTGCGCGGTCGTTCGGGCCGTCAAGGCGACAACGGTAGCTCACAGTTCTTCGTATCATTGGAAGACGACCTCATGCGTATGTTCGGCTCCGACCGCATCGCTCCTATAATGGACCGCCTCGGTCTTCAAGAAGGTGAGGTTATCCAACATTCGATGATTACAAAACAGATAGAGAAGGCACAGAAGAAAGTTGAAGAGAACCACTTCGGAACTCGTAAGCATCTCCTTGAATATGACGACGTCATGAACTCACAACGTGAGGCTATCTATGAAAAGAGACGTCACGCTTTGTTTGGAGAGCGTCTTTCGATAGACATTAATAATATGATGTTCGACTTAGGCGAGTCGTTGATAGAGAAATATCAAGACAGCAATGATTACGACGCTCTTAAGATGGACGTGCTTTCAACAATGGGTATCGACCTTCCTTTCGATGAAGAAGAATTCAAACGCGGCAAGTTAGAAGTCCTCTCGGAGAAACTGTTCGACAAGGCTCTCGAAGTCTATAACAACAAGACTCGTATCATCGGAGAGAAGACATTGCCAGTCATTGAAAATGTATATAATAATACTCAATACGAAAACATTCTGATTCCATTTACCGATGGCAAGAAGAGCATGAATGTCGTTGTAAATCTTAAGAGAGCTGTCGAGAACGGCGCTAAGGAGATTTCGTTGTCGGTAGAGAAATTCATCACTCTCGGTATCATCGACGAGTCGTGGAAAGAACACCTCCGTGAGTTGGACGAGTTGAAACATTCCGTACAAAATGCTCATTACGAACAGAAAGACCCACTCTTGATTTATAAATTCGAGTCGTTCAATTTGTTCAAGCAGATGATACAGAAGATTAACACCGACGTCATCTCATTCTTGATGCGTTCTGATGTCCCGATGCAAGACGGTAGTCAGGTGAGAGAGCAGAGAGCAAGAGCCATCGACAGAAGCAAGTTAAAAGAACAACGCAACGACTTATTGTCGCAGGCTAACAGCAATACACAAGAACGTCAGGTGACACAGCCTATCCACGTGGAGAAGAAAGTCGGACGTAACGACCCATGTCCATGCGGCAGTGGCAAGAAATACAAGAACTGCCACGGAAGAGAGGAATAAAGTCTCCGAGTCACCGAGACTCTGAGTCACCAAGTAGAGACGCGTCAATGTTTCCTGCTGAAATAACAGGCATTGACACGTCTCAAAAAAACGGAAATTCACGTATCAATTACACCTATAGAAATTAACAAGATGTAATTGATACGTCTTGTTTTTTTAGTTGCTGAGATACTGAGTTACTAAGTTGCTAAGAGAATTTGTCGCGCGGACGTGCGTCTGAATTATCCTAAATTCTGAAATCCATTTCTACATTTCTATATTTTCTCATTTTTTAATAATCATTTCATTTCCCTATTAAATAAAATTATAATATCTTTGTGCTATGAACAATTGATTTTTTATGATGTAAAAAAACAATTTAATCACAACCGAGTTTATATTTAATAAGGTTTAATAATTATGGATAACGGTCAAAGTTCAAAGTTTAAGGCTCAAAGTTTGAAGCTCAAAGCTCAAAGCTCAAGGCTTATCATTTGTCTTTTGACTTTTGTCTTTTGCCAGAACATGTTTGCTCAGACCAACGATTCCATTACGCGTCCTCGCGTAGGCGTTGTTCTAAGTGGAGGAGGAGCAAAAGGCTTCGCTCATATTGGTGTGCTTAAAGTCATCGAGGAAGCCGGACTTCCGATAGATTATATCGCTGGTACCAGTATGGGAAGTATCGTCGGCGGACTTTATGCCATGGGTTATGATCCCGACACTATGATAAGCCTCATTAGACGACAGAATTGGAACTCTATAATGTCGGATGCCATCCCTCGAAAATATATCTCTGTCGATGAGAAAATGTTAGACCGTCATTATCTCGCGACATTTCCTTTTAGAGACAGGAAGATACAGATGAAGTCGGCTATCTATGGCGGCGAGATGATTAACCTTCTCTTGGCGCGGCTGACGTCGCCGGCTTACGATGTGAGAAACTACAGCGAGCTGCCGGTGCCTTTCTTATGTGTCGCCACCGACTTAGAGACGGCTGAGGCTTACGAGATGAGTAGAGGTAACTTGCAGCGTTCCATCAGAGCTTCCATGTCGATACCTTTCTATTTCGCTCCCGTCGAGGTGGATGGACGGCTTTTGGTGGATGGCGGATTGAGAAACAATTTCCCAGTACATAACCTGCGTGAAAGAGATGTCGATATTATAATAGGTGTCGATGTGCAACGTGACTTCCACAAGAAAGAAGACCTTAACTCTTTGGCGAAGATAATGGACCAGATTATCGCAATGACCGACATCGATGCAAATATCAAGGCTAGGGAAGAAGTCGATATTCATATAAAACCTAAACTCTCCAAATATGGTATGATGGACTTCAACTCTCACGATACCATCATCGCTCTCGGTGAGGAGGCGGCACGCGAGTTCCTGCCACAGATGAAACAACTCGCCGACTCTATAAAGAATATTCAAGACTATGAAATGAAACGTCCTCATGTCACGCCTTACGACTCTGTCTTTGTGGTGGCACTTAAGATAGAAGGCGTGAAAGACGATAACGCAGCCTTTATAAGAAAGTCGATGGCAAAATATTATCCTATCAAAATGGCAATATCAGACATAGAGACTGCCATCATGAGGATTTATGCCACAGGCTATTTTAAAGATATATGGTATGAATTCCGACCAGCACCAAAAGGCGTCAACCTGATTCTGCATTGCAAAGTGAAAGAAGAAGAGTCGGTTTCTATAGCTGCTCATTATGATACCGATTATGGAATAGGAATATTGACAAACATCACCTTGAAGAATATCTTGAAGTTCCCACGACGTTCCACGATCTCCGCCGACCTCAATATTGCGGAAGACCCATATTTCAAACTGAGATTTCATTCTAATGTCTCACGTAAATTCAAATACGGAACAGATCTTTCCGTGATAAGTCTTTTTATGAATCAGTATGACGACAAGGTGATAAATAACTCATACAGCGTTCAGGATAATAAGATGGATGTATTCAGTGAGTTTATGCCGACATTGGAACAGCAGTTTCGTATTGGTGTCGTGGCGAATTACGTTCACTTGAGAGATAACCTGATACATACCGTCGATGCTGATAATTATGACTTCATTGGTTATGCATATTTCAACTATCATCTCAATAATGAAGACTCGCCGACTTACGCGTCGCGAGGATGGAAACTTAATGTCAATGGAAAATATATAGTTCCTGTCATAAAGCAGGAAGACGGTTCAAGGATGGGTAACTCTATCGTTGTCAGAGCTGACATCGACGGTTCCATCGCGATGGGCAAGAGACACACTATGAAATTGGGTGCTACTGTTGGAACATCGCTTAATATCAATGAGCCTCCTCTGAGCTATCGTTTCTTTGTCGGAGGTCAGTCGCACATGAATTATTTTGACAACATCATCTCTTTCGACGGATTGAAATTCACGCAGCTATATGGCGACCATATCGCTCTTGCTAAAATATCGTGGCAATATAACATCTACAAAAACCTCTATGCCATAGCAAATTTCAATGGAGGTTATGTGACAGATGATTATAGCAGATGGTTCAGCGACGACAGCTTCGTCTTTGGCTGCGGCTTGACATTGGGGATGAATACTATGGCGGGTCCTATCGAAGTTAGCTTGATGGGCTCCAACAGATGTTCAGGCATGATAGGATTCTTAAATGTAGGATATTGGTTTTAATTAAATTATATAATTATGAAATACTCAAGAGTACTTTTAAAATTAAGTGGCGAGGCATTGATGGGTAATCAACAATATGGCATCGACCCAGAACGTCTCAACGATTATGCAGAAGAAATAGCAGAAGCTTCAAAACAAGCGCAGATTGCTATCGTGATAGGTGGCGGTAATATCTTCCGTGGTTTGCAAGGCGCAAGCAAAGGCATGGACAGAATACAAGGCGACTATATGGGAATGCTCGCTACTGTCATCAACAGCATGGCGCTGCAATCGACATTACAGTCTAAAGGAGTGAAGACTGCTTTATTGTCAGGAGTTTATATCGACCGCATCGCTGATTCTATGAGCAGCGCCAAGGCGATAAAACTTTTGGAAGAAGGCAACGTAGTTATTATTGGCGGCGGCTCAGGAAATCCTTTCTTCACAACAGACACAGCATCAGCATTGAGAGCTGTTGAGGTGAGAGCCGACATCATCTTGAAAGGAACACGCGTCGATGGCATCTACACCGCCGACCCTGAAAAAGACCCTTCAGCAACAAAATTCGATCATATCACATACGACGAGGCTTATAATAAAAACCTCAAAGTCATGGATTTGACAGCATTTACATTATGTAAGGAAAACAATATGCCGATGTATGTCTTCGATATGAACACAAAAGGCAACTTGTTGAAAGTACTAAATGGCGAACAAATTGGCACTTTAGTAACAAAATAGTTTCTATATTAACGAAAAATTTTTATTTTTGTGCGTTAAAACAAAGATGTAATATGACAGAAGAATCTCAATTTATCTTAGATGAAACAACTGAAACTATGGAAAACACCATGAAACACATGGAAAACGAGTTTCAGAAGATCAGAGCTGGCAAGGCAAGTCCAGCAATGTTACAAGGTGTTAAAGTAGAGTATTATGGAACAGTGGTTCCTATCGAGCAGACTTCAAACATCGGTACACCAGACCCACGCCAAATCATAGTTCAACCTTTCGATAAAAGTTCAATATCAGCAATAGAGAAAGCTATCATGGCAGCCAACTTAGGCTTCAATCCTAAAAACGAAGGCGACTTCTTGCGTATCCTTGTCCCTCCATTGACAGAGGAACGTCGTAAAGATTTGGCAAAACGCTCTAAGACAGTGGCTGAAGAGACAAAGGTTGGTATTCGTAACATCCGCCGTAATGCTAACGACGACGCTAAGAAACTGAAAGACGAAGGCGTATCGGAAGACGAAGTTAAAATCGTTACAGAAAAGATTCAAGAACTCACAGATAAATACGTCAAGAAGATTGATGAACTCTGCGAGTTGAAAGTCAAGGATATTTTGACAGTTTGATAGAGTTACTGAGTTACTAAGTTACTGAGTGGCTAAGTAGAGATGCGTCAAAATTGACACGTCTCAAAAATTTAGGAATATTTTACGCGTTAAGTGCAGAGACAATGCATTTAACGCGTTTTTTCATTATCTTTGCGAGACAATGAAAATACTCCTGTTTTACATATTATTCGCTTTGCTCAGTCAACAGACAACAGACAACGGACAACAGACTTTGTGCACGTTTGTTGCGCCTTGT
>JAFTUF010000002.1 GCA_017466405.1 Bacteroidales bacterium | reverse complement strand
TTGAATCTGAAAACTTGAAAACTTGAGAATCTGAGAATTTCTGGACATTACCTTTTGCCTTTAGACTTTTGTCATTAGCCAGACTGTTTTCAGATTTTGAGGTTTTCAGATTTTCAGTTTCTAAAAAAGTTGTCTGTTGACTGAGCAAAGCGAATAATATGTAAAACAGGAGCATTCTCATTGTTGCGCAAAGATAATGAATTCTTACGAATAAAGAGGTACACAGATACTCTTTTCGGATGTCTGCAACTTCGCTTATAGTCGGATCTTATTTAACAATCATAAGATTCTCAAACCCTCATGATTGCTATGATGGTCGCCGCATTCGTGTTCGGAACATCCTATTCCAGAATCAGCGACTTTTCCTTCCAAATATGATTTTACAAGTTCGTCAACATTGCCGCTACAGCCTCTTACAACATTGATATTATGAGCGTTTAATTTACTTTTAGCGCCTTCACCCATATTACCAGCGAGCATCATCACAACGCCGAGTTCTTGCAAGTCGGCTGCTATACCAGATTTACATCCACAACCTTGAGGCGAAGCCAAAGTCTCACGACTTACAATATTGTTATCTTCTATTGTAAAAATGGTGTAATGATCGCAATGTCCAAAATGATCATCAACACGCTCATCTCTTGTAGGGACTGCTATTTTCATCATTTGTCTTCTTTAAAATTCGTTGTGCAAAGATACGACTTAAAACTTATAAAATATTTTCTGCCATTACATTTTTCACTTCTTTTCCTTCAAAAAACAAAGCTTTCATTTTTTCCATGTAAGGCTCAACATGAGAGAAGAAATAATACAATCCGTCGCATAAGGAATTCAAGCCTTCTTCACCTTTGTCAGATTTATTAAATCTATGCTTCGGACATTCTCCATGACAAACGAAATAATACTTACATTTCAAGCATTTAGACGGGAGAGCATTCCTTTTATCAATACCGAACTCTTTCATTTTCACAGACGAGACAATTTCCTCCAAAGATGATTCCTTTATATTTCCCAACTTATATTTCTCATATACAAAATGGTCGCAAGGAAACACATCGCCATTATGCTCAACAACCGCATTAGCTCCGCAAGTCTCTGAATAAACGCAAGTTCCAGGATTGACACCGCACCAATTCGCCAGAGTAGAATCAAACAGATTGACATAATAAGTTCCGACATCATTTTTTATCCAACAATCGAAGATATCGCACATGAACTTCCCATATTCTATCGCATCTACAGAATACGAAGCAAGTCGCGAATTTCTCTCATCAGGAGACACCACATTATTATTCAAAGGATTGACATATTCCAGCACAGGCATAAACTGCATATAATGACTACCTATTCCTTTAAGGAAGTTATACACTTCCGCTCCCCTACCCTCGCTATATTTATTAATTGTTGTCATGGTATTGAAATCAACGCCATAATGTTGCAGCAACTCTATTCCATTCAGCACCTTATCAAAAGTAGCATTGTTGTTTTTGTCTCTTCTGAATCCATCGTGAATATCACGAGGTCCGTCAATCGACACTCCTACTAGAAAGTTATAATACTTGAAGAAAGAGGCAAATTCATCGTTTATCAAAGTAGCGTTTGTCTGTATCGTATTGAAGATTCTCTTATTAGCTCTATACTTTCTTTGAAATTCAACAACTTTAACAAAAAAATCCACGCCCAACAATAGAGGTTCGCCGCCATGCCAATCGAAATTTATCTCATCGCTACCATTAGTCTCGATATATTCTTTGATGCATTTCTCAAGAACCTCCATCGACATTGCAGACTCTTTTCCGTACATCTTTTGCTTATCCAAATAATAACAATAAGAACAATTCAGATTACATATCGAACCGACTGGTTTAAACATCATATTAAACCTCAACGGTTTGGAAATCCTCAAAGCATCCGATAAGGTAAGAGTGTTTTTCAATTTACGATGTACAATTTACAATTAACAATTATAGTTTTATTGAAACTTAAACAAGTCTGACTCCGTCCTTGACACTTTCATCAATGAATCGAACTCAGCCACTTTTTCAGGATAAGTCTCCGACAAATCGTTTGTTTCCGACAAATCGGTAGAAAGATTATAAAGCTCAATTTTTCCATTATTATGGACATCATATTTTACAGCTTTCCAGTCACCTTTTCTTATTGCTTGTCTTCCATTATTTTCATGAAATTCCCAATAAAGATAATCATGCTCTTTCTGTTTCTCATCTCCTGTCAGTGAAGGCAAATACGATATTCCATCGACATTATCAGGTATTTCTGCATCAATAATGTCCGCCACTGTCGGCAAGAAATCCCAGAACGCTGATATATGTTCCGACTTAGAGTTTTTCTCGACAACATTATTCCATTTAACAATAAACGGCACTCTTATCCCGCCTTCATAAAGGTCGCGTTTGTAGCCTCTCAGTTCGCCGTTACTATCAAAAAAATCAGGGTCTGCACCTCCTTCGAAATGAGGTCCGTTGTCGGAAGTAAAAATAATTATTGTATTATCGGCTATTCCTAAACTATCCAATGTAGAACATATCTCGCCCACCTGTCTATCGAGTATCGAAATCATAGCTGCGAATGTAGCGTGCGTATATTGTTGAGAACCATAACCGGCATTCTTGTAATACTCACCATCATCACATCCCACGAAAACTTTTTCTTCATCGAAGTTAGGATGTCCCACAAACTGCTTCAACACTTCTTCCGGAGCCTTCAACTCTGCATGAGGAATGATAGAAGTGTACCACATAAAGAATGTTGTATCTCTATTTTCCTTTATAAAATCTATTGCCTCGTTATGAATCAGATATGGCGCGTACTCTTCCTCGCCTTTACCTTTATTACCATCGAGCATTATCTTGTTTTCGTTGTGCCACAGATGATAAGGATAATAACTATGAGAAAGACGTTGGCAGTTAAATCCGAAGAACTCATCGACATTTTGGTTCTCGGGAGCGCCTTCTGTGTTAGGAGCGCCGAGTCCCCACTTGCCAAAGACAGATGTCTTGTAACCATTTTCCTTCAGCATTTTGAATATGGTATATGTATCTGACGGCAACGGATGCTGACCTTCGACAGGAAGTTCCTTATTACCTCTTATCACGGTATGTCCGGTATGCTGTCCTGTTATAAGACAACTTCTTGACGGCGCGCTTACCGAGCTGCCGGAATAATGCTGAGTAAAGAGCATACCTTGAGCAGCGAGGCTGTCGATATTTGGCGTTGAAAATTTCTTCTGACCCAAGCATGACAAGTCTGCATATCCAAGGTCGTCAGCCAATATGAATATTATGTTAGGATTTCCCTTGTCATGGCGAGATTGCTCATCGGCTGTCACGCACGACGTCAAGGTCATTGTTGCAATAGCAGCCGGCAAATATTTCTTTATTTTTCTTTTCATACGCTCAACATTTCACTACACAAATATATGATTTTTTACGATGCTACCTATTCATGAATCATACAAATAAAACATCAGCGATATTTCAGAATCAGCACTTCATATTCATTGACGATTCTATACGCATAATCGTACAACACCTTATACTCAGAGCCTTTCCTTGTTCTATAAACGCTTGTCATGACATTAAAATTGAAATTCGCATCAACGAGTTCCTCTTTCATGACCATCGTTTTTGTATTGGCAGCTAAAGACTTCAGTATTTCTCTGTTCTTAACAAGACTTGCATTAACCGACTTTATAACTGCATTATCATCCTTTCTCATTTGATAATGATGGTTATTACGGCAGTTGTCATCGCAATATTTCTTATCGGAACGACCCGACAAAGCCTCTCCACAAAAAAGGCAACGGTTTCTATTTTCTATCATAACTCCATACAAGGATCAGTTAGAGAAAACATACTCTATGATATTGGCACCCATCTTAAGAGCCTTAAGTCGAGTCTCTTCAGAATCGTAATGTACTCTCTGATCCTCCCAACCGTCACCGAGATCACATTCATAGGTAAGGAGACAAACCATCCTGCCTTCATAAATCAAAGCAAAAGCCTGAGGTGCTTTATTGTCGTGTTCATGAATCTTAGGTAAGCCATCAGGGAACGAATATGGTTCTTGAAATATAGGATGAGAATAAGGCAGCTCCGTCCATTGTAATTCTGGGAACACCTTCTGCATCTGACTCATGGCATAATCCTTCATACCATAATTATCATCGATATGCAGGAAACCTCCACCAAGAAGATAAGTCCTTATATTATCAACTTCATTATCATTAAAGACCACATTTCCATGACCTGTCATGTGAACGAAAGGATAATTGAAAATATCAGGACTTCCCGCATCCACCGTAGCGACGTCTGGATTCAAGTCAGTTTTCAGCGACTGATTACAAAACTTGACCAAGTTAGGCAATGATGTAGGATTGGAATACCAATCACCGCCGCCTCTATATTTCAAGAGAGCGATCTGTGTCTTCTGCGCAAACATCTCAAAAGACATCAACATTAAAAAAATGACAAATAATTTTTTCATAACAAATTGGTTTAAGGTTTCTAATTTATTTTATTTCATTTGATTTATCAGCTGTACTGTATGACAAGCCACTACAGCAGCTGTCTCCGTTCTCAGACGTGCCTCACCGAGACTAACAGGAACGAATCCGTTATCTTTTGCAAGCTGTACTTCCTCTTTACTGAAGTCGCCTTCCGGTCCTATCAGAACCATGACGTTTTCACCTTTTTTATATAAGTCGCACAACTGTTCTTTCACATCATCGTCAATCCAGGCTATGAACTTCTGTCCGTCGAAATCCTGCTTAACCAACTTCTCGAAAGGCACTATATCTTCCACGACCGGCATCTTCGACTTAACCGACTGTTTCATAGCAGCAACGACTATCTTCTTGAAGCGTTCTACATTCGCCACTCTTCTTTCCGAATGATATGAAGCGAATAGTTTCACCTCATCTATGCCGATTTCCGTTGCCTTCTCAAGAAACCACTCCGTTCTTTCATTAAGCTTAGTCGGGGCGATTGCTATCGAGAGTTTAAAGTCTCTGATATCGTAGCCATTTCTCTGGTTCGTCAGATTAGCAGCAGCTCTTTTCGGGTGAGCATCGACAAGTTCTGCATCAAACAAAGAACCGTTTCCATCGGTAACACAGAAACAATCTCCTTCCTTCATACGAAGTACTTTCACAATATGTTTCGATTCTTCCTCAGGGAAGGAGATTATTCCTAGTTGTGCGGTCGGCAGGTAAAAGACATTCATCTTATGTGTTTTTACATTTTATCTGGCATAGAGATTCCCAAGAGACCCGAAGCGTTACGTAACAACTTAGCTGTCATGTCTGCCAATTGCAATCTAAACTCTCTACGTTTGACATCTTCTTCTTTCATAATGCTACACTCTTGATAGAAGTGATTGAAGTCTTTCGCCAAGTCATAGATGTAGTTAGCAATCATAGCAGGGCTTCTGTTGATAGCTGCTTGCTCTAACACTGAAGGCCAGTTATAGATATTAACCAACAACATTTTCTCTTTAGGTTGCAAGTCTGTAACAGGAATATCTGTTCCAAATGTAATTCCATTATCAGCAGCTTTGCGAATAACTGAGCTGATACGAGCATGAGTATATTGAATGAACGAAGCCGTATTTCCATTGAAGTCGATAGACTCTTTTGGATCGAAGAGCATTGTCTTCTTAGGGTCAACTTTAAGGATAAAATACTTCAAAGCTCCGATACCTATCATATCATATAATCTGTTCGATTCTTCCTCGCTGA
Source organism: Bacteroidales bacterium (assembly GCA_017466405.1). Taxonomy (GTDB): domain Bacteria; phylum Bacteroidota; class Bacteroidia; order Bacteroidales; family F082; genus Limimorpha. Next base: position 38,795 of record JAFTUF010000002.1, on the reverse strand, counting down.
GACCATGAGCCTTGCCGAGTTCTTCAGAGACACTCTTTGCTGTCTTAACCATTTCGTCCATCAAATCGTCGGCATCGACCACAGTACCTTCACGAGATTTCATCTTACCGTTTGGCAATTCCACCATACCGTATGAAAGGTGTTCAATATCATTACCCCATTCTCTACCCAATCTCACAAGAACTCTCTTCAACACGTCGAAGTGATAATTCTGTTCATTACCCACTACATATATCAATTTCTTAGGTTGATATTCTTCATAACGAAGCTGTGCTGTTCCGAGGTCTTGAGTCATATATACCGAAGTACCATCTCTACGGAGTAATAATTTTTCATCGAGTCCTTCGTCTCTCAAATCACACCACACAGAACCATCAGGTCTTCTGTAAAGCACGTTATTTTCCAAACCTTCATTTACCAATTCTTTACCTAGAAGATATGTTTGTGACTCATAATAAATCTTTTCAAAAGAAACACCGAGACGATCGTAAGTAACATCGAATCCGTCGTAAACCCACTGATTCATAGTCTCCCACAACTGACGAATATCTTTATCGCCTGCTTCCCACTTTCTCAGCATCTCACGTGTCTCTTGCATCAAAGTAGAGTTCTCTTCAGCTGCAGCCTTAGCTTTTTCCTTTTCTTCATCACTAAGTTCATCATAGTTAGATGGCAGCAACTGTTTCACCTCTTCCTTATAATGCTTATCAAATAAAACATAGAAGTCACCTATAAGATGGTCGCCTTTCTTTCCTGTAGATTCCGGGGTACAACCATCACCCCATTTCTGCCAAGCTATCATACTCTTACAGATATGAATACCTCTGTCGTTAACAAGGTTTACGCGAACCACATTCTCTCCATTAGCTTTCATTATTTCCGACACACTCCATCCTAACAAGTTGTTACGGATATGTCCGAGGTGCAACGGTTTGTTTGTATTAGGAGAAGAATATTCAACAACTATAGGATTTCCTGAAATCTGCTTTCTTCCAAAAAGTTCATCTTGATGATTGTCTTTGAAGAATGTCAACCAATAGTTATCTGAGACCAACAGGTTAAGGAATCCTTTCACCACATTGTATTTAGATATTATTTCACTCTCTGCTACTATTTCCTTACCAAGTTCATCAGCCATAACCTCTGGCGATTTCTTAGCAATTTTCACAAATGGGAACACCACTATTGTAACATCACCTTCAAATTCAGGGCGAGTCTTTTGGAAATTCACTTGCTGTACAGGTGGTTCCTGTCCATATAATTTTGTAAAAGCATCGACAAAAAGCTTTCTTAAGATTTCTTCTAACATATTAGTCCTATTTAATTTTAAGGCACAAAGATACTAAAAAAACACGTCTATTTTCAACACATTTATGGATTATTAAAAAATATTGTACGGAACAAACTGAAGCTAAACGGGAATGTCGCAATTTCATCAAAAAACGGCTTAGGATAACACTCTATCATCTCTCCAGGTATCAGAGTGAAGACATTTCCCACGATATACAGTCTCGAATCTTCGAAGAACACCCCTTTGACTTCGTATAGATATTCAAAATAAGGGCAGTCCGGGTCTTCTGACAATATATCATTCAGTATAGAATCCCTTATTTCTTTGCCTCTTTGATCCATCACTTTGTCAGGAAATCCCGACTCATATATTTCCCAAGACACAAATTTGTTCACTATCATTCCAAATAGCCTAAGATCAAAACCAATATCTTTAAGTCTCATGCTTTTCAACATCGGCTGACCGCTAAACCAACAGCCCACACCATGCGAAACCAAAGCCGTAACCGTATTTGCCAGTTCTTTGTTGCCACAGCCTTCAAAGATACTCAACCCATACTGTTCTTCGGTAGGCTCATCGTAGTATGTGTACATAAATGAATCTACAAGACCGCTGCCCAATCCATATAAGGCTGCGCCTTTAATACTGTTCCAATCGTCTCCAGAGAAATCAAAATCACCATCACCGATCGTCACCATCTTATTAACTCCCGACGATAGTCCCTCCATTGCAACACCAATTCCTATCTGAAGCAACCACGACTGTCCAGCAGTAAATTCTGTCAAGAAACCCTTCACAAAACCTACCCCGAACATCAAAGCCCCTTCTCCAAATGAATCAATGTATTTTGCATTCATAACCACATTAGCAGCGCCTCCAACAATTCCAAACACGACACTCTCGACATACTCTCCCGACGGGTCAGTGTATTTCAATGGATTGTTCATACAGTAATTGTATCTGTTGAAATTCTGCGACATATACGGCATCTGTATATTATTGTCAGGGCTCAACATCATAGACATCAACGGATCATAAATTCTGCCGTTCATATTAATCAAACCAAAACCTATTAAATGCTCATGACCTGTAAATCCTCTGTCATACAACAATGCATCATCATCAACATCAAAGCTCCAATCTCTGCTGTTCCGGATATTACCCCAGGCATCAAAACTTAGTTCCTGCAACAACACTCCGTCATCATCCGTAATCACATTCCACGAACTAAGATTGTCTTTATGAACATAAGCAAGAGACTTTCCTCCATCCTTATCAACGGAGCATACCGCAAAAACTCCATTAGGACCATCTATATAGGTCAACATCACTGCACCTTCATCAGACTCTATCAGTTCACAATCACCTATATATGTCTTGGTTTTCATACTTCCATCAACGTTAACCTTCATACATACCCTACTATGATTATATCCATAATCTATTGTCAACATATCATCACCATCCGTAATGCCGACAAGATCATCGAATGACGAATATGTAAGTTTATGATTCCTTTGCATCGACAATCGCTCATCATTGGTCTTCGCCTTCAAAATCGCATTAGGCCTAGCTCTGTCATATTGTGTCCCATACAAAACCAATACACCATTCACGTCTTTTTCCACAATATTTCCATAATTATCATAAACCATTCTCCCCGTCTCTTTTCCATTCAGCCTAATTCCAATCAATCTATCATAACTATCATATTCAAACTCTTCATACGTTTCAAGAGAAGTCGTTTTGCCTCTGGATTTCATATTACCAAAGTCATCATATTCATAATTAAGATTTTGAAACTCCGCATTACCCATGAAGGTATGAATGTTCTCTATCATATAAGTCATAGGATTATACGACATCTCGGTTTTCAATCCATTGCCTACTTGATATTCGACAATATCGCCATTGGCATTTGTTTTATTGGTTCGCCATAAAAGTTTATTTTCCTCCGCATCATATATTTCTTTTTCATATCCCGAGTTAGAATAAACTTTAGAAACGACAAGACCAGATGGATACGTCTTAGTGGCAATTCTGTTTGCATCATCATAGGTGTAGCTTGTCTTATACTGCTTTCCATTTATTGACTCCGTATCACTTATTATCCTAAACTTATCGTCATATTCATAACTAATCTCATGACCTCCAGAGGTAACGATTCTTTTCAGCTGACCTTGCTTGCCTCTTTCTTCATCATAAATCCAATTCGTTGAAATTTCATTCTTTAGCACATAATCCTTCTCAACCTTTGAAATCATTTTTCCCATAACATCGTACTTAAACTCCATCACGGCATTTTTAGGATTTACAATCTTTTTAATGTTTCCAAACGCGTCATACTCATACAAACTCATACCGTAGTTTGGGTCATGCATAGATTTCCTGTTTCTACAATTGTCATAGGTCACAGATATTTTGGTGTTGGGGTTATTTGCTATACACGCCGACTTCACCAGTCCGTCACTATAATAATCATATAATATTTCATTCCCGCCATAATCTTTTGACGACACTATCAACCCCAAAACATTATACGTATCTTTCCTGCTTCGTCTTTCACCCTCAGCATTTATCAAATCTGTAACAATCTCATTACCATTATAGACAAGTTTCTTTATCAATCCGTTAGGATATATCGTTTCCACAAGTCGGTTATTCTCATCATACACATTACAGACAAACAACCTAGCTTCATTCTGATAATATGGCAACGACTCTTGTTTAACATTTCCCAAATCATCATATATCATGTCCACAAAAACAGCATCTCCATTAATATCAAAATTCACGGTTCTCAAGACACATCCTGATTTATGATAAAACGTCATAGATTCGGAGCTTCCCGTATTCTTCTCCCATTGATAATACAAAGCATTATTCGGAGCATATTCATTATCACGAGCCCACCGTATCACCTTAACATACTGCGTTCCATCAGGCATTGAAATCTTTTCATCAACTCCAAAGAAACTTTCTTCATTAAAAGTCTTGTAATCGTTAAAATCTATTGTAGCAGTCAGTTTACCAAAATCATCATACCTGCTTATTATTTCCCTACCCAGTTCGTCGATGGTTTTGGTTCTATACATATACTGATACGAGTCGTCATATTCATATCTCACCATCTTTTTATACTCAAAAGAAGGCGACGACTTAACTTGACTTATAACATTACCGACATCGTCATACTGATACTCAACGCTCATCATCAAAGGGTCAGAATAATCTTCAACGAAGTTCGGCAATTTCGTCTCTTTAGTCACCAATGTCGGATGTTTCTCATGATATTCGAATATATTCACACTACCCACAGTCTCATTATTCTTATCATACGACATCGAATACACCTTCTTAGGCCTATTTATTATCCATTCATCTACATCATTATCAAAGACAAAATATTTATCTTTAACAAAAAGACAGTCCTCAGGCTCTATGGCGTCAATAGAATTAGCATATCCAACGACAGCCCTACTGAGATTAACCATATCTTTATAATTACCATTTGAATCATCAGATTGATATTCATTTCGAGTAACATTATAATTGATCATCTCACCTTGCTTATCTGGATTATATACTATCTCATAGTTATATTTCAGCATGGGCATCACGACTTTAGAATTTGAGACACAGCTATAGTTTTCAAATTGAAGCAGCTTCTCCTTAAGAGGGAAGTTCTCTCCTCTATACAACATCACATAACTTGGAAGAGCCATACAATAGTCACCCATCGTTTTCACTTCTGAGCCCGACACTTGTTTTTGGTATAAGTTCCCGTTGATGTATGTTCTGGTAGTAATTTCCTGAAACCCCATAAAGCCGTGACCTTTAGTATGAACTAAAGCTTCGTGATACTCATACTTATTGACAACAGGTTTATTATTTACATTATAAACAGTATCTGACTTCAAGGCCTTAACAGGCACGGAGTTTCTTTTTATGTCATTTTCAACATCGTGAGAACATGTATAAAATTTGTCATTATCACTCCCCTGCATCAGATAGTCATAAGAAAAGCCTCTCACATTACCCAAGCCGTCTATTATTCTTTCGACATTGTAATATGTAGCATGCGGCAACAAAGACGTAATATATGCTTTCTGAGAAGGGTGCGGAACTCGGGGCAATCCAGATAGTATCGACGCATTCTCTTGCGCCAAAAATCTACCTATTTGAATTGTCTGATGAGAGTAATTTATTGGCATATAATACCTTGATTCGTTCACAAACGCACACTTATTATTAGGTTTAACAAAAGGTTTAAATCCTATTTCCAAATAATAATTACCAGCCAAACTTTTAAAAACCCCGACATCCGACGCTCCATCGCCGTCGAAATCCGCAGTACGTATTGTCACAGTAGGCTTCTGCATTTCTTTAAGTGAATACCTATACCTATCTTTAGGATTCAGCATGACATTAGACAACAAATTGGTTCCTGAACATGATACAGGATCATTAAAAGAAGCCCCATTTGAAAAAGCCATATTCCAATGCTGGTATGGATGATAATAAAATATGTCTGTCTTTCCATCACCATTGAAATCATTGGGGAAAGGATAAATATCTTTCGTCATCGACACACCCTGATCTTGAACGACAAAGCTAGGATAACCATTTTTATACGACAGTTTATAAACTTTATATCCATCTTTGTATAAGGCAAGTATCTCATTCATGCCATCGCCAGAAATATCAACAGACATAAACTCAGCCTCTTGATTGTTGACGTCTTCATTTCCCACCATTTCATTAACAATGACATTGCCGTTTCTGAATCTTATATATTCTGCACGTAAGTCATTGTCAATCTCACTATAAATATCAAGAACTATCAAGCTTTTATTATCATTTGAATAATAATTTCCTGGCAGTATAGCAATACCGTTCTTATACGACAATGTCTTATTCTTAACAAACTGTCCACTCCTCATCAGATAAAAATGTATCATCACTATATCGTCCGACATATACTGCGCTTCATGATTCAATTCGTATGGAATCACATCATCGACACCATCATCATCAATATCGAACACATAAATCCACTCCAAATTCTTAGACAATTGTATTGTTGTCATAGGATTTTCTTGGAATGTCCCATCACCATTATTGAGATACACCTCGCCTTCTATATCATCAGGATACGTATCTTGTATTTTATACGGCACAACCAAGACATCAGAAAATCCGTCTCCATTGAAATCACCCACGAAAGGAACATTGCTAAACACCGACTTATTCTGCTGATATGAAACGAACTTTTCATTCGTCGGAAAATGATTTTTCTTAGCATTCCACAATATTCTCGTTGGATTTATCTTCTCATCACCGGAACTTAAGCTTATAGCTTTAAGTCGATGGTAGATATAATATACCCCATCGTAAGTCCCGGGTTCAAAATAGTCAAGGGTGTAATTAAGCATTTTTACTCCCGAATAATTATTGACGACATCTATTTGCCTCAACAAATTCTTATCCGACAATATATTCCCATTTACATATTCAAATGAATTGTCATATTGTTTTGTCTCATATCTAAACAACACCTTGTAGGCTGGAGCAACGCCCACTTTATCATTAACAGTATATTCTATCCTATCAAGATATGACTCTCCTGTCATGACATTTTCGTTATAATAGAACAGTATAGAATTACCCAATCTATCTGAGATTTTATTCAGAGACCACCTTAATATTGTATTATTGTCGGTCTGCGATTCCAACCTTGAGTCTGGAGTATTGCCGTATTCCCAGATTGTCCCATCATTTTTCATTACGATAAAATAATCCGGGCCATTGCCACTTGAACGGCATATTATTTTATCCATATTATCGATCTCTGTCTTATAGATAGAATTATTCGACCCATACGTTCCATTTACGAGCATAAGACGTTGTCCATCTATAGCATATCTATCATTGACAAAATCCACGTCAGTTATTTTTCCATCATGATATTCCGTTTGTCCCACACGATCTATTGAAGAGAGTCCCGACAAGCTCCATGCCCAGCCCATGACTCCATTACCGCCTTGGCTATTATAGACCAATGATATTTGCGGCACCATATTTCCAACTGCCTTGGGGAGATTCAAATCGATAGAATAAACGGCAGCTCCAGTTCCACTCATACTGAAATCTCCAGGCAGTGAACCGACTACACCATCATCATTAGGCAGCACTCCACCCACACGACCTTCCGATGGCGGAAACACCGAGTATCTGTCTATTTCCAAAATCATGCTCTCGTTCTTCTCCGGATTATAACTAAAACCAGGAAGAAGTTCTATAGTCTTTGTCGCCTGACAAACAAACGACTCTCCTGACTCCATCATATTGTCTAACTCAAGACTCGACTGCTGAAGAACCTCTTGCGACAATAGATTCACGGAGATGACCGTCATTAGCATTATTAATAGTTCTTTTTTCATAATCCATAAATTAAAGTTTCACTACAATTTTACCACATACTTTTTCACCTTTAATTATTCTCAGCAGATATATTCCTGCCGGATTATCAGATATGTCAATCTCTCTATTTTCAACATAACAATCGGTTTTTATCATAACACCTTTATCGTCATATATCTGATAAACGACCGACGACAATTCGTCATCATTCACCATTATCTTAAAGACTCCATTATTCGGATTAGGATACACCAACAATTCTTGTTGTCCCTCTGTTTCTGATATTTCCTCATCATTTATCAACTTCCTTGACTGATCTTTATATTCGCTTCCGCAGTCGTCTTCATACGACTCTATTCTGTTTCCTGTTTTGTCGTATTTAAAGTACAGACATTGTTGGGAGAAAGCTTTTAGCGAACAGACAAGGCATAATAATACCATAAGAAATATCGATTTATATTTCCATTCCATAATTATTATATTTTTAAGATTATTATTTAGATTGCAAGCTCTCTATTATCTCCTGTTGTCTTTCAACAAGTTTATTAAGTTCTATAGCGTATAATGTCAGCTCCTCTATCTTTTTCAATAGCAGTCCATCCATTTCCACCAAATTGTAACCGTCACTCAGCACTTCTTTCTCCGACGGTATATCGGGAAGATGACCGTTTTTTTCAATGAAGCATTCCAACTCATCGATTGATGTAAGTTCGTAATCATCATCAAAAACGAAGTCATACCATTCCGTAACTTCCTTCACCAGAACGCCTGTCGTCAGTATTCCTCCCGACACCGCCAAAGAATAATTATTATCTTTAATAAAATCATCCGTTGTGTTGATAGCAACTTTGGCATTCATTTGAATATTGCTTGCATCGAAGTTCATCTTATCATTCTTAGACATGAGCGACATACCATCATTACTGCTGACACTTATCATATAGTTAGCATCGTACATCTGAAGAAAAGCCACGTTTGTTTTATCGGTAGGTTCCAGTATGATACCTGCATTTTCTTTAGCATCTGATTTAATATGCAGCTTTGACTGCGGATTCGTCACATTTCCCACGCCAACTTTTCCAGTTGTGTTAAATCCAGCAGACCCACTCACAAAAAGCGTAGGCACGCTACTGCTAAAACCTATCATCAAGCTGTTAGGAATATTATTAATCAAGGCTCTCGTATCGCTATTGCTTGAGCCTGTGCCTATCACCATAGAGTTAGTAGCCCTTGCTCTCACATATTTTCCCATTGCTATAGTTGATAAGGCATTGGCTTTTGCATACAAGCCACTTGCAAGAGAATACGCGCCTGTCGCTTCACATGCCGCTCCAATCGTCACAGAACAGTTGCCGGTTGCTACATTCTGTGTTGTTCCAGAAGCAGGACCGCACAAGTCGCAGCCGCCCTTTTCCTGTGCATTCATTTCTCTCACATCAATGGTTAACATTATTGAGAGAATCATTATCATTATTAATCTTGGTTTCATATTTTTTGATTTTTAAGGTTATAACTATTTTTTTACAAATTTTTCTTTTATTTCATTTTTACCATCTACGATAATATTATAGAAGTATGTCCCTTCCGGTAATGACGACACATCCAATGACAACACATTTCCATCTAAGACAATATCCTTCTCCAAGTATCTTCTTCCCATCATATCAAAAAGGAGTATTCGCGCATCTTTATTCACTACCGACTCTACACTAATATTCAGGCAAGAAGACACCGGATTAGGAGAACAGTTTATCTTTAAATCATCATAACTTTCTGTAACATCAGTAATTATCTCCATATCTTCCTTTCTAAACTTATAAATCACAGAACGATTATTATCTTCACCAAGTACTACACCTTGAACTATACAAGAGCCATCGTATGACGGATGAACATGCAAGACATAGAAATAATAATCATTGAAGGACATAGTCTTACGTCCCAGCAAATCTAAGTTCTCATTGACAAGGAACACGGTCATTGTATTAGGCAGGAAATCTAAAAAAGAACCTCTGTTCCAAAAGGTTGACACATATATAACATCAGAGCTAACGTATGCCATACTTTCATATTCAGCAACATAATCAGTAGTATCAGCCCTTTCAAGATCCAAAGTCTTTACAACATTCATTTCAGTATCCATCTTTACAACGAATGGTTTCCAATTATTCAAACCTTCTGTCTGTACCGTTTGTGCCGACATCAGAAAATGATTCTCATCATACCAATGTCCCACACTCATCCTATATGGTAACATCAAATCGGGATACACCTGCTGCTCGTCCAAAAACGACATTGACTTATAGTTGAGATCATTATCAATATAAATCACATTAGCCATGCCGGAGACTTCCATTCCATATCCAAATACCGCATATATATCCTTATCAGGTATCAGAGTAAAATCATCAATTTTACATTGTCTCGACAGATTTTCAAGATAAGACTGTTTCAACAAATTACAATGAATATCAAACTTATAAAACGAATAATCATAAATAATACTTGTATGCTCAGGAATAGAATCAGCTACAAGTGTTGCCACGACGATCTCCTTATCATCATTGAATAAAGCATGCATCGTCGATGTTGAAAACGAAAGATAAGGTTCCTCGAGCTCAATATAATTTTCTTCAACTATCTCTAAATTAGGATTTAATATTGCCACCCACAATTTATTATACAAATCAGAATCATTATTTTCAACGTATGGAGCTGTCACAAATACGTTACCGTCATCCAATCCCAACACACTCGAAAACACCGACTTCTTACTTTCCATATAAAAAATCTTATCTATATAATTTCCATTTTCATCAACACATAAGGCTATGGGATAACTCTCATTCGTCTGATTATTTTCATATCTTCCCACCGCGTAATCATACGTCAGTGACTTATCTCCATGAATGAATGATACTTCTTCATAATCTTCCGTAGGGTATTCTATAACCCATTGCTGAGCATTTATAGTCTTAGCGAAAGCAACTATCAACAATAAAAGGACAAATCTTTTCATAACTTTATTTTTAGATTATTTGATTTAATAATACCATTGTAATAATTATTCTAAAAGTAAAACTCACATTGGTTTCCTTTAATCATACAACAAATCCTTAGGCTTACCAAACTCATTTTTGTCCACAGAATAAGGCGTGCCATAGAAGATATAATTCTTATGTTGGTAAACAGCATCTTCCCTAAATCCTTGTATGCCGTCAATGTTTACTTCCATAAATACATAATCGTCGTCAAACATCGAAGCATATAAAGGGTCATTAGGGACTCTATTCTTAATCACATCAAGCTCACCGTAGTAATAATTATTCAAATCATTCGCATCAAGATAGAGTTCTTCCTTATCGCAATTGACTTTGTAGAAAATACAATAATCTTGCGTTACATTATACCAATATTCATTACCTTCTAAAGGAATTGACGCAAGGTTAACATAAATATTCCTTTTATCAGGACATTTCTCAGGTTTATATCCATGATAATAATTAATGGTGTCTTCCAACAATTCTGCGGCATCTGTCAATATATATGGGTCATCGCAGGAGCCTCCCAACTCACCATAATACCAACATGAACCAGCAGCAAAAGGTCCATAAAGAATAGGTTCATAATCATGTTGCTGATAATCGGTTTTTCCGCTTACCACCACAACCTTAACCTTCAGCTCGTCCGAACGCTGCTCTTCTTTTTTCACAAACAAAGACATCAATGACTTATTATCCGTAAATCCATCATTACGATAGGCTTCTCTCACCGACATCACAATTTTATCATACAGATTTCCCATATCTGCAATCGATATTTTATTATCGATTAATTTAACGTCAAAAGACAACTCCTGCACTTTTTTATCTACAAAAATATCATCAGGAGAAGAATACGTAATATTAAACAGAGACTCTATATCCCACATCGCGCTATCCACATTAACAAGCTTATTCGTTCTATAGATGCCTCGTTTAACTTCTTTCAATCGATCATCAAACTTTTTTATTCTTTGTACCACCTGATTTGTTTTAAAATCATAAGCAGCAATCTCTTGATTTATATTTTGGCGTGGTTCTGTCAATTTATCTTTCTTGCACGACATAAAAATCACCACCGACGTGAAAATCAAGGAAACACATAGTACTAATTGATTTAAGAAATTTCGTTTCATAATTTAATAGTTTTAATGATTTTTGGTTTAATTTAATTACACAAGTTCAAAAAACACATCTATAATACAATCATATCCAACACCTCCTTTCGATAATTATTTCATTCATTTTGGTGAGACAAAGATAATATACAAAAAGGCGTTTGTCAAGTGTTTTTTTCATAAAAAAAATTTAGATTTTTTTTGTATTTTTTATTAAAAAATATTATATCTTTGCACTTTGATGACACAGAATAAATCAATATCATTGAATCATGAAGCAGCAGGTTTACAAGAAAGTAAACCAAGTTTCATGTTTTTTTTGCGGACGGTTTTCTCAGCCGTCTTTTTTTTGTGTTTCCCGATAAAATATCTTTATTATAAACTCAAAATCACAAGCAACAATGTCTATTTCACTTAAAAATCGTAGTCTGATTTCTATATACGACTACACTCCGGAAGAAATTTGTCATATCCTTGACATAGCAGAAGACTTTGAAAAGAATCGTCTTCAGAATCTATTAAATGGCAGAGTCATCGCTTCATTGTTCTTCGAACCTTCAACAAGAACAAGACTCAGTTTCGAGACTGCCATTCAGCTTTTAGGTGGAAATGTTATAGGCTTTAGCAGCACAGCGGGAACAAGTCTCCAAAAAGGAGAATCATTGAAAGACACCATTATGATGGTTGCAAGCTACGCCGACCTTATCGTCATGCGTAACCCTGTCGATGGCTCAGCACGTTATGCTTCAGAAGTTTCTAAAGTACCTATTATTAATGCCGGCGACGGTTCAAACCAACACCCAACCCAATGTTTACTCGACCTCTACTCCATCAGAAAAACTCAAGGCACTCTCGAAAACCTTGAAATCACTATGGTTGGAGACTTGAAATACGGACGTACAGTTCACAGCTTGGTACAGGCAATGTGTAACTTTAACGCAAAATTCAACTTCGTATCTCCAGTCGAGTTAAAGATGCCTTCAACTGTTATACAATATATCAAGAACGCAGGCCTTGAATATCACGAATATACAGAACTTGAAGATGTCATTCCTCATTCAGATATTATCTACATGACTCGCGTTCAACGCGAACGTTTCCCAGATCCATTGGAATACGAAAAAGTCAAGAATTCATATATCTTATGCAACGATATGCTTGAAAACTCCAAGCCAAATTGCCGCGTCCTCCATCCACTACCACGTGTTAACGAAATTAACACCGACGTTGACCCTAATCCAAAAGCTTATTACTTCCAACAAGCTCAGAATGGATTGTTCGTTCGCCAAGCTTTGATAGCAGCAATTCTTGGTCTTAAATAATTTTATTAACCTAACAATAAGACTTTAATAATCATGGATAAAAGAAAAGAACTCATAGTATCGGCAATTGAAAACGGAACCGTTATCGACCATATTCCTGCAAATAAAGTTTTCGAAGTAATCAAGATATTGGACCTCGAACATTCTAAAAATTCCGTCTATTTCGGAACAAATTTAGACAGCAAAAAATATGGCAAGAAAGGAATCATCAAAATAAGCGACAAATACTTCGCTCCAGAAGATGTCAACAAGATTGCATTGGTAGCTCCTTCAGCTTCACTCATCGAGATTAAGGATTTTGAAGTCATTAACAAACATAGCATTGAAACTCCAGAAAGAATCGATGGTATCGTAAAATGCTTCAACCCTAACTGCGTGACTAACAAAGAACACGTCCCAACAAAATTTGCAGTCATGAAAGATGAAGACGGCAAGGTAAAACTAAAATGCCACTACTGCGAAAAATACACAAAAGAAAACAACATTGAGTTTATATAAAAAAATTGAGGCTGTCTAACTTAGGCAGCCTCTTTTTATATCACTTATCTGACGATTATCTCATCCAAAAACATCCACGACGGATTGTTGTAGCCAGGCAAACCTTCTGGTATCAAGCCAGGTGTTTCAACGACTATTCTAACATATCTGCTTGATAATCCACTTAAATCAATATTACGAGTTACAATTGTCGCTTTTGTCTTATCGACATCCTTACCAATATCGTATGTATTGAATAATTTATAATCTATACCATTGGTTGAGGTATAAACCTTCAAAACGTTTGGCATGAGAATCCAGTCGTATGGGTTTGTGATAAAGTTAATCCTCAAAGAATTAAGATTTTCCTTCTTACCAAAATCTAATTCAATGTCACAATCAGTTCCGTAGAATCCCTGCCAATTTCCGTCTTTGTAATTATTGCTTCCGACAGCTCCGTTGAGCAACGCGTTTTCGCCTCCGCCTGAATATTCAGGACGGTAATTGCCGGCAACTGTATTCAACTTTCTGAAACTTCCCATGCCTTTGTGATAAAGAATATACTTTTCGTTGACAATAACATCTCTGTTATCTTCAAAACAAACAGCTTTCACAATACATGAACGATCAATCTCAATAGGTTCTGTATAAACATCGCTGTTCTTGTCAGGAGTGCTTCCGTCAGTTGTATAATAAATAGGTCTGTCATTAAATATAGTCTTCAGAGTGACTGTTGTCTGTTGACCGTTGTCTGTTGTCTGAATATAAACGTAATTTCCAGCGTTTAAAATGTCTTTCGCAATCTTGTCGTAACGTTCAGTAAAGACATTTCTGTAATAAGAACGCGACTCCATATTCCAAGCATTGACAAATCTTTTCTTCAGAAGATGCAATGAATCTAACAACTGCTCCGACATTTGTTTTGATAAATTAACATTTTCCTCTGTCGGATTTTGCAGTGTGTTATAAAGATTTATCTTAAGTTCATTCTTCAATGTTGTTACGTAAGCTCTATATGCCGCAAGAATTCCCATGTCGATGATTTCTGCATTATTATCAAGTTCGCTTCTGTCTTGAAGGAGAGCTTTGTAAATCTCGAAACTCTTTTCTTTGTAGAAATTATTTTTCGCACTCGCCGCACTGTCAACCTGCGATTCAAAAAATTCTAACAGCGGCTCGTTAAGAGTCTGGAAATTCATCACATTACGAGTGTCGCTCTCATCAATAAGTTTATTCAACTCATAAAGATTCGACATGTAATCTTTGGTGGTTTGTTGGTTTGTGAGACGCAGCAACGACATTTCTTCAACATTATTAGGTGTCGTTGATACGTCTCTACTGTTGTCTGTTGACTGTTGTCTGTTGACATTAAAATACTGAATATTAAAATTCTTGTTGAAAATCTTTTCGTGTTCTAATCTTATGGTATCGTTATAGCAATGTTTTGTGTTCCAGCTCGTTTCGGCGCACCAAATCATTGCGTGCCATGTTGAGTTGAACATAGTCTCGCCATAGTCGTCCCATGCTGTGTTTATCACGCCCTTCGCTCCGTTTTTTGCAGCGTCACGGTTGAAGTTGGCGATATTCTTTGTATAGTTGTCGATGTAAGGAAAACTTGATGCCCAGCAACTTGCGCCTGGAGCAATCCAAAAGTCGTGACCTGAGTTTTTGAAAGGCGCAATCATCTCGTCGAAGCTGTCGCGACCGCCATAACTCCAAACGATGAACTGAATGTCTTCTGGAAGTTGTTTTATCATTTCCGGATTCTTGGCGATAATGTCGCCCCACATCATCACGTCTTTGTCGTATTTCTGCAAAATCTCATATACCTTATTAATATGTTGGCAATATGCATTTTCAGATCCGATATTGTCAACGTATGATTTAGCTTTTCCATTACCGAGTCCTTCTGTCTCATCGCAGTTGATGTTAAAATATTTCGACTCGTATGCTTGTGCTGTCTCGCCAAGAAGTTCTTCTAAAAATTCGTATGTTTCTTCAACGCCAGGATTAAAGTTGAAACGTGTGTCTTTTATATCGTCATAGAAAGGATTGTCGAGTGTTTTCTCTGCGTGAGCGAAACACTGCTGATTTCCAATAAACTCAATATAATAATCTTTTGCAAATTCTGTCAGTTCTTTTATTTCTTCTGCAGTAAGTCCGTCTGTCGGAGCGATGTCGGGATAATTTTCTAATTTAAAAAGATGTTCTGTATAAAGATTGAAGAAATTGAATTTATATTCTGCCAAACGACGAATTTCTTCCTTGATAAATTCCGTCGTCGGGACAGGACCGCGACTGATGTCATCCATCCATCCACGATATTCCAAAGAAGGATAATCGTAAATGCTATATAGTGGAAGATTCAGATTGTTTTCAGTGATAAGTTGATGACGAATGAGTTGCTTCAGACTCTGAGCTCCGTAGAACAAACCTTGTGGTGTCGGAGATGAAATAAGAATAATATTAGAAATGAAGTCGATACTATATTCTTGCGAATTATTAACGGTAAGTGGATTGATTTCAAAAACAATCTGCTTTCTTGTGACATTCTTCTTTTTAGCAAAATCTAGTTCCAAACCTGTTATCTCTTGGATGTCGTTTTTGAAGGTATTGATGATTTGTGAAATTTCTTCATCATTACTCAAAACTATTTTGCAAGAATTATCTAAAGTGAAACGATTTGTAGTATTTGGAATATAAACTGTTTGCGGCGTAGGTATAATTCCTATATTGACTGATTGCTGATTGCTGACAGCTGACAGATCAGTCTCTTGTCCGTTAACGACCAACGAAAATATAACAGCAAGAAATAATAATATCTTTCTCATAAAAACCATAATTGTTAATTGTAAATTAAATATCAAATCCCGGTGCGTTGACGCTGAGCATATCATAAAGGTCATCGACGCCCATGCTGTCTATATGTCGTTTGATGATTGGAGGAAGTTCGCCGTTTTTGTTTTCGTAGCCGTCTTTATAAATATCTTCTTTCAAGAATTGATTTATATTTTCAAATATTTCATCGTCATACAGAAATGAATGCAAGACGTCTGTATCTGTTTGGAAGTCGAAATACATCTTGCCGTCTTTTCTGTTTTGTCCGTGATAATTATCGACGACGATAAAGCGCTTCATTCCAAATTGGTAAATGTCGGCTATCAATTCACATTCGTCTGTTATTGAAAGAGAACAAACTCCATTGTCGTTAATTACAAATTTTCCTCCGATACGAGGTTTGTGAGTTTCATTATAAAATTGTTGTGCTTTTTCTGCATCTTCAAAAGATGGGAAACGCATATAAAAATCGTAGTATTTGTGTGTCATAATAATTCTTTTTTGCAAAGATAATAATTTAGTTTCTAAGAAATTATATTCTAAAAAAGATTTATATTTGTGCCTTTCAAAAATGAATTAAAATTTTGTTAGCGGCATGAAAATTAAAGGTTTTATATTTTCGTTTCTATTTATATTTCTGTCATTATCTGCATCATCACAAAACCGACAAAAGAAATCTGACATTGAATCGATAAAATCAGATACCACTTATTTCTGGGGATTAAATCAAATCGTTTATGATCAAGTTGAAGCTTTTGACCTTTCAACAAACGAATTATACAGCAACATCGCTAACAATTGCAATGCTGACGCGATTTATGTCGGGAAAGGAGACCAAAGGATGCAGCTAAATCAGATTGTAAAAACATTTGAAAATAAAATTAGGGAGAAGATGTTTCAGATTCCTTTGGTAGAAGATTTTGAAGACGATGAATATTCTTATTTCGTATATATAAAAAGGAGTGATTTCAGAGACATCTGTAATGATAGAAGAAAAAGTATTCAGCGTTTAGCATTGAGAGGATACAATGGTGAAAACGAAGCCCACACGCAGTTTGAAGATGCCTTGAAATCATATTACTGGGGCATGATGTTATGTCTGGCACACCCACAAGGCAACTCTCTTGAAATAGAAATAGAAAACGAAAAGGTATTGGCCTACGAATGGTTTGTCAATCGTATTGATGGCGCCGACGGAGTCTTAAATTCATTCACATTTATCATTCCTAAAGAGAACGCTTTCGAAGAATCGGGCGACAACTTAATTGTAAACATAAACGCTCGCTCAACAAGCGGTGTTGCAATTTCCAATCTTCAATTCAAATATTATAATGGACAAAGTTACATACCAACTTCAGTAAACAATGGCAAAGCTATAGTAATAGTTCCTAAAACGACCGACGCAATAAATATCAGAATAGAATATGAATTCCTGATGGAATCGACTATAGATCCGGAAGTCAACAAGGTTCTCAACACTATCAAACATAACATCAGATTTAAAAACGAAAAGCACACTATTAACATTGGAGCTCGCATCAAAGATGTGACAAAGAATGAAGATGTCGAGCTTGGAAATATTTCTGACATTGCCGACAATATTGAAGATAAAGGACACGCTTTGGAGTGGAGAAAGATTGATAAAAAATTCAACATAAAAGACACCGAATATCTAAATATAATGCAAGAGATTGAGGCTGCACTTCGTAACAATAATCGTGAAAGCGTACGGCATCATTTCACCAAAGAAGGTTTTGGAATGTTAGATACATTATCGAAATATGGCAAAATGACTATTGTGGGTGGGCAGGATTACAGTTTCATGAAAATAGACGAGCAGGTTTTATGTCGCGACATCGACATGCATTTCAGTTTCAAGAATCATGTTTCATTTAACAGGGAGATAGTTTTTCGTTTCGACGATGCAACAAAAAAAGTCAGTTCTATAGCATTTCGATTATCATCAACTACAGAGAAAGACATCATCACTAAGAACAAATGGTCGGAAGAAGCTCGTGTTGTTCTAATTAATTTCCTCGAAGACTATCAAACGGCATACGCTTTAAAACGTCACGATTATCTTGAAAGTATCTATTCTGACGATGCTCTTATCATTGTCGGCCATGTTATCAAGAAGACTATAATTCCTGACAGAGTTAAATTTGCGTTATCAGAAGACGAAATAAAATTAATGCAATATGATAAAGACGCATACTTCGAAAATCTTTCAAGAGTATTTAAATCGCAGGATTATATAAACATTCGTTTTGCCGAGACTGAATTCACAAGAGCCAAGACATTAACAAACAGAGAAGTTTATGGTGTAAGGTTATTGCAGGAATATTATTCCAGTACATACGGCGACCTTGGCTATCTTTTCTTATTGGTTGATTTGACTGACAAGACTCCACTAATTCATGTCAGGGCTTGGCAACCTGATGAAGTAGAATTAGAAAAACTTATGGGAATGAAAGATCTAAGATTTTGACAAAGTGGCATAAAAAAAAGAGACGATAACGTCTCTTTTTTTTATGCTTGTGCAGCTGGTCCACCCATTGTGAATGGAGGCATTTTCTCGTTGACATCTTTTATTGGTCCATGAGTAGCCTCATATTTATTAATGTTTTCAGCCAATGCTTTATAGAGTCTTTTTGCGTTTTGAGGTGTTAAGATAATTCTTGATTTCACCTTAGCTTTTGGAGAAGCTGGCATCAATTTAATAAAATCGATGATAAATTCTGTTGATGAATGAGCTATAACTGCGAGGTTTGAATAGATACCTTCTGCGATTTCATCAGTCAATTCGATATTGATCTGATTCTTATTGTTGTTATTATTTTCCATTTTGATGATTATTAAGTTTCTGCAAAGATAATTATTTTTCTCATAAAAAAATAGGTCAGTTACGAGAACTGACCTATTTTATCTAAAAGAATATGTTGATTATTCTTCTTCTATTGCGACACTTTCCAAATCGACGTTAACGATTGGTTCGTAATCTTCACGAGCTCCAACGATCAAGTCATCGTATTCACGTAAACCTGTACCAGCTGGAATCTTATGACCGACGATAACGTTTTCTTTCATACCTTCGAGTGTATCTGACTTAGCGTTGATAGCTGCCAAAGTCAAGACCTTTGTTGTTTCCTGGAAGGATGCTGCCGAGATGAAGCTATCTGTTTGAAGAGCGGCTCTTGTGATACCTTGGAGCACTTGGTGTGCTGTTGCAGGTTGAGCGTCGCGAGCTTCAACGAGTTTCTTATCTTTACGTTTCAAGATAGAGTTTTCATCGCGGAGTTTTCTTACTGTTATCATCTGACCTTCTGTGAGGTTTTCTGAATCGCCGTGGTCAGTAACGATTACTTTACCGAATATCTCGTCGTTACATTCTTGGAAGGTAAGTTTATTAACGAGTTCACCTTCTAGGAAGCGTGTATCACCTGGATCATCGATTTCAACCTTACGCATCATTTGACGTACGATGACTTCGAAGTGTTTACCGTTGATAGTCACACCTTGAGAACGATAGACTTCTTGAATTTCGTTAACGATAAATTCTTGAACCTTCATTGGACCTTCGATAGCGAGGATGTTAGCTGGTGTGATAGCACCATCTGACAAAGGTTGACCTGCTTTCATGAAGTCGTTTTCTTGAGCAAGAATTTGTTTTGATGTTGGGATGAGATAACTCTTTTGTTCACCTGTCTTAGAAGTGATAACGACCTTACGGTTACCGCGTACGAGTTTCTTTTCAAATGAAACGACACCATCGATTTCTGATACGACAGCTGGTTCTGATGAGTTACGAGCTTCGAACAACTCAGTAACACGTGGAAGACCACCTGTGATGTCGCCCAATTTACCAGTAGCGCGAGGGATTTTAACGAGCATATCACCAGCCTTGATCTTAGCGCCATCTTCAACCATGATGTGAGCTCCAACAGGCAAGTCGTATGATTTAACGATTTCACCGTGTTTGTCAACGATAGAGATAGATGGGTTCTTAGAATATTTACGGCCTTCGATGATAACGCGTTCGTTATAACCTGTCTGCTCGTCTGATTCGTTACGGAAGGTAACACCTTCAACGATGTTTTCATATTGAACCTTACCAGGATATTCTGAGAGGATCAATGCGTTGTATGGATCCCATTCGCAGATGAGGTCACCAGCGTTAACTTCTGTATTAGGTTTGATAAAGAGTTTAGAACCGTAGCGGATATTAGCTGTTGTGAGAGCGACGCCTGTCTTCTTGTCGATAATCTTCATTTCTGCAGAACGTCCCACAACTACTTGATATTTCTTATTTTCTCCTGTCAATGGGTCAACTGAATCTTCTACGTAATCTACGACGCGGAGTTCATCGATTTCAAGGATACCGTTATATTTAGCCTTGATTGATGAATCGTCTGATGTTGTAGAAGCTGTACCACCTTGGTGGAAGGTACGGAGGGTAAGCTGAGTACCAGGTTCACCGATTGATTGAGCAGCGATAACACCGACAGCTTCGCCTCTTTGAACGAGTTTACCAGAAGAGAGGTTACGTCCGTAGCAGTTAGCACATACACCGCGTTTTGATTCGCAGGTCAATACGGAACGGATTTCCACGCTTTCTATTGGAGAATCGGTGATGATCTTAGCGATGTCTTCTGTGATTTCCTGACCGCCGTTGATAATCAACTCGCCGGTCTGAGGATGGAAGATATCGTGAAGAGCCACACGGCCCAAGATTCTGTCGTAGAGTGATTCTATTATTTCGTCACCTCTACGCAATGCGCTAATTGTCAAGCCACGAAGAGTACCGCAGTCTTTTTCGTTGATGATAACATCGTGAGCGACGTCAACGAGACGACGTGTCAAGTAACCAGCGTCAGCTGTCTTAAGAGCGGTATCGGCAAGACCCTTACGAGCACCGTGAGTTGAGATAAAGTACTCAAGAACAGAAAGACCTTCTTTGAAGTTTGACAAGATAGGGTTTTCGATGATTTCTGCGCCACCTGCTGCTGATGACTTTTGTGGTTTAGCCATAAGACCTCTCATACCACAGAGCTGACGGATCTGTTCTTTAGAACCACGAGCTCCTGAGTCAAGCATCATATAAACAGGGTTAAAGCCTTGGTCATCTTTTGGAAGGAGGGTCATAACTTCTTCTGTCAACTTAGTCACAACATGACCCCAAATGTCGATAATCTTGTTGTAACGTTCGTTACCAGTGATGAAACCCATATTATATTCTTCACGGATAGCAGCGACCTCTTCGTTAGCTTCTTGGATCAATTCTTCTTTCACTGAAGGAACCAAGACGTTACCTAAGTTAAATGATAGACCTCCTCTGAAAGCCATTTCATAACCCATATTCTTGATAGCATCCAAGAATTTTGTTGTTGTGGCTGTTCCGAGCATCTTCACCATTGTTCCGATGATATCACGTAAAGCTTTTTTATTTAACAACTTATTGATGAATCCAAATTCTTTTGGAACAACCTCGTTGAAGAGAACACGACCTACTGTTGTTTCAACTTTTTCGTTAGCCAATGTTCCATCATCTTTACGTACATCGACGTTGACATAGATGATAGCGTGCATATCGACTTTCTTTTCATTGTAGGCAATGATAACTTCTTCAGGAGAATAGAATGATTTTCCTTCACCTTTAACAGGATGTTCTGGAGTGCTCTTACGAGGTTTGGTGATATAGTACAAACCGAGAACCATGTCTTGAGAAGGCACGGTGATAGGAGCGCCATTAGCAGGATTCAAGATATTGTGTGAAGCCAACATTAATATTTGGGCTTCGAGAACTGCTGCGTTACCGAGTGGTAAGTGGACAGCCATCTGGTCACCGTCGAAGTCAGCGTTGAAAGCTGTACATACTAATGGGTGAAGACGGATTGCCTTACCTTCAACGAGTTTAGGTTGGAAAGCCTGAATACCGAGACGGTGCAATGTAGGAGCACGGTTCAACAATATTGGATGGCCTTTCAATACGTTTTCAAGGATATCCCAAACGACAGGATCTTTACGGTCAACAATCTTCTTAGCTGACTTGACAGTCTTGACAATACCGCGTTCAATCATCTTACGGATGATGAATGGTTTGTAGAGTTCAGCTGCCATATCTTTTGGAAGACCGCATTCGTGCATATCGAGTTCAGGACCTACAACGATAACAGAACGACCTGAATAGTCAACACGTTTACCGAGCAAGTTTTGACGGAAACGACCTTGTTTACCTTTCAAGCTATCGCTCAAAGATTTAAGAGGTCTGTTAGAATCTGTCTTAACTGCGCTTGACTTACGAGAGTTATCCAATAATGAGTCAACAGCTTCTTGGAGCATACGTTTCTCATTACGCATGATAACGTCTGGAGCCTTTATTTCGATAAGACGTTTAAGACGGTTGTTACGTATAATAACGCGGCGATACAAGTCATTCAAGTCTGATGTTGCGAAACGACCACCATCGAGTGGTACCAAAGGTCTCAACTCTGGAGGTATGACAGGAATAACCTTTAATATCATCCATTCAGGACGGTTTTCGATTCTATTACGTGCATCGCGGAATGCTTCGAACACTTGAAGGCGTTTCAAAGCATCTTGTTTACGTTGTTGAGCTTTTTCCTTGCTTGCCTTATCGCGTAATTCGTAAGACATCTTATCTAAGTCTAAGCGTGACAACAAATCATAAACTGCTTCAGCACCCATCTTAGCGATGAATTTATTTGGATCATCTTCTGGCAGATATTGGTTTTCTACTGGAAGTGATTCCATGATATCTAAGTATTCTTCTTCTGTGAGGAAGTCGAGGTAATTGATACCATCTTGTTCTTTTATACCTGGTTGGATAACGACATAACGTTCGTAGTAAATGATGCTATCCAACTTTTTAGTTTGCATGCCGAGCAAAGCACCTATTTTATTAGGCAATGAGCGGAAGTACCAGATATGAGCTACAGGAACAACCAACTTGATGTGACCTGAACGTTCACGTCTTACCTTCTTCTCAGTGATTTCCACACCGCAACGGTCGCAAACGATGTTTTTGTAACGGATACGTTTATATTTTCCGCAATGACATTCCCAGTCTTTTACCGGTCCGAAAATTCTCTCGCAGAACAAACCGTCGCGTTCTGGTTTGTAGGTACGATAGTTTATTGTCTCAGGTTTAAGAACTTCACCAAAAGAACGTTTCTCTATCGATTCTGGTGAAGCAAGACTAATTGTAATCTTGGAAAAACTGCTATTTATTGTGTTCTTACTTAAAGCCATATATGAGGTTAATATTATAGAACATTATTATTCAAACGTAATTTCAAGTCCGAGTCCACGTAATTCATGGATTAAAACATTGAATGATTCTGGGATACCAGGTGTTGGCATGCTTTCGCCCTTGACGATTGCTTCGTAGGCCTTAGCTCTTCCGTTCACGTCGTCTGACTTGACGGTAAGGATTTCTTGAAGGATGTTACTTGCTCCGAATGCTTCGAGAGCCCAAACTTCCATTTCTCCGAAACGCTGTCCACCGAATTGTGCTTTACCACCTAATGGTTGTTGTGTAATCAATGAGTAAGGTCCTATTGAACGAGCGTGCATCTTATCGTCAACCATGTGGTGCAACTTAAGCATATAGATATAACCTACTGTTGCTCTTTGGTCGAATGGATTACCTGTGCCGCCGTCATAGAGTTGTACACTACCATTTTCTGGAAGGCCAGCTTGTTTCATATAGTCATTGATTTGATCCAATGTTGCGCCGTCGAAGATAGGTGTTGCGAATTTAACGCCAAGTTTCTTACCTGCCCAGCCCAATACTGTCTCATAAATCTGACCCAAGTTCATACGTGAAGGCACGCCAAGAGGATTCAATACGATATCGACAGGTGTACCGTCTGCCAAGAATGGCATATCTTCATCACGTACAATTCTTGAAACAATACCTTTGTTACCGTGACGACCTGACATCTTATCACCGATATTAAGTTTACGTTTTTGTGCAACATATACCTTTGCCATTTGAACAATACCATTTGGCAACTCATCGCCTACACTTGCAACGTTCTTTCTACGGCTATAAACACCAAGTATCTCTTTACATCTCATATTGTAGTTATTGATAGTCTTAACGATTAAATCATTAAGTTCAGGATCTGTTGTCCATCTGTATGGATTTACAGTCATGTAATCAATATTCAACAATGCTTTATGAGAGAACTTAATTTTCTTAGGTATAACGACTTCTTTGAAGTTGTTATGGACGCCCAAAGATGTTCTTCCTGCGAGGAGGCTCATCAATTTCTCGATGAGTTTTTCTTTGAGAGCGTCAATCTCGCGTTGGCATTCGAAATCTATTTCTGCGATAATATCCTTATCTTTTGCTTTCGATTTACGATCTTTGATAACGCGTGAGAACAAACGCTTGCCTATAACGACACCCTTCATTGAAGGACCGGCTTTGAGAGATGCGTTCTTTACATCGCCAGCTTTGTCACCGAAGATTGCACGGAGCAATTTCTCTTCTGGTGTAGGATCGGTTTCTCCCTTAGGAGTAATCTTACCTATTAATATATCGCCTTCTGTAACTTCGGCACCAACACGAATAAGACCGTTTTCGTCCAAGTCTTTTGTTGCCTCAGCACTTACGTTAGGAATATCGTTTGTCAACTCTTCAAGTCCGCGTTTTGTATCACGTACTTCAAGAGTAAATTCTTCTATATGTATTGATGTAAATAAGTCTTCTCTAACGATACGCTCTGATATAACGATAGCGTCCTCATAGTTATAGCCTTTCCATGGCATGAAAGCTACCATAAGGTTACGACCGAGTGCCAAGTCACCGCCTTGTGTTGCATAACCTTCTGTAAGGATTTGACCTTTAGTAACTTTCTGACCTTTCTTAACGATTGGTTTCTGGTTGATGCTTGTGCTTTGGTTTGTACGAGCGTATTTTATTAAATTATATGTCTTTTCATCTCCATCAAAACTGACGAGTCTTTCTTTGTCGGTTCTATCGTATCTGATAACGATCTTTGTTGAATCAACGAATACGACTTCGCCATCACCTTCAGCTTCAACGATAGTACGAGAGTCTCTTGCTACATAGCGTTCGATACCTGTACCAACGATAGGAGCCTCTGGATTCATCAAAGGAACAGCTTGACGCATCATGTTAGAACCCATCAACGCACGGTTAGCGTCGTCGTGTTCGATAAATGGAATCAATGATGCTGCTATTGATGAGATTTGGTTTGGAGCAACGTCGATAAGATCTATTTCTTGTGGAGTCACAATAGGATAATCGGCAACGTAACGAACCTTGATCATTTCTTCAGTAAGTTTGCCGTTGTCGTCCATTGGTGTACCTGCCTGGGCTATGATTTTTTCTTCTTCTTCTTCAGCTGTAAGATAAACTGGTGGATTTTCAAAATCTACCACACCGTCAACGACCTTACGATAAGGTGTCTCAATAAAACCTAAATTATTAATTTTAGCGAAGACGCAGAGAGAAGAAATAAGACCGATGTTTGGTCCTTCCGGTGTTTCGATTGTACAGAGACGACCATAGTGAGTATAGTGAACGTCACGGACTTCGAAACCGGCGCGATCACGTGACAAACCGCCAGGTCCTAATGCGGAGATACGACGTTTATGTGTAACTTCCGACAATGGGTTTGTCTGATCCATAAATTGTGACAATTGGTTTGTTCCGAAGAAGGAATTAATAACCGATGACAATGTCTTTGCGTTGATGAGTTCTGTTGGAGTGAACACTTCATTGTCACGGACATTCATTCTTTCGCGGATGGTACGAGCCATACGAGCCAAACCAACACCAAACTGAGCATACAATTGTTCGCCAACAGTTCTGATACGGCGGTTGCTCAAGTGGTCGATGTCGTCAACTTCAGCTTTACTATTAGATAAGTCAATCAAATACTTAATAATAGCAATAATATCTTCTTTTGTAAGAACTTTTACATCTGGAGCAATCTCAAGACCTAATTTACGGTTGATGCGATAACGACCAACATCACCTAAGTCATATCGTTTGTCAGAGAAGAACAATTTCTCGATAATTCCACGAGCTGTTTCTTCATCTGGTGGTTCAGCGTTACGAAGTTGGCGATAGATATATTCGACAGCTTCTTTTTCTGAGTTAGAAGGGTCTTTTTGTAATGTATTAAATACTATAGAGTAGTCGGAGATATTGATATCTTCGCGGTCGAGAAGGATTGTCTTTACGCCTGAGTTGACAATAATGTCTATATGTTCTGATTCCAACACTGTTCCGCGGTCGAGGATTGACTCATTACGTTCGATTGAAACGCATTCGCCAGTTTCTTCATTAACGAAGTCTTCGAACCAAGAACGCAACACTCTAGCTGAGAGTTTACGTCCGAGCACTTTTTTAAGAGCTGTCTTAGAAACCTTAATCTCTTCAGAGAGATTGAAGATGTCGAGGATGTCTTTATCTGATTCGAATCCGATAGCACGGAGTAATGTTGTAATTGGTAATTTCTTTTTTCTGTCGATATAAGCATACATGACGTTGCTGATATCTGTTGAGAACTCCATCCATGAGCCTTTGAAAGGAATGATACGGGCAGAATATAATGTCGTACCATTAGCGTGGACGCTTGTGCCAAAGAACACGCCTGGTGAACGGTGTAATTGTGACACCACAACACGTTCAGCGCCATTAATGACAAAAGTACCTTGAGGTGTCATATAAGGGATGAGACCAAGGTAAACGTCTTGAGTTTTTGTTTCAAAATCTTCATGTTCATCATCAGTACAGGAGAGTCTGAGTTTTGCTTTAAGTCTAACGCAATAGCTTAAACCGCGTTCTATACATTCAGCGATGGTGTACTGAGGAGCATCAATATAGTAATCGAGGAATTCGAGTACAAAGTTGTTTCTAGCGTCGGTGATAGGGAAATTTTCTTGGAAAACTTTAAAGAGTCCTTCGTTTTTACGGTTGTCAGGATTTGTTTCTAATTGGAAAAAGTCATGGAATGATTTTAACTGAATATCCAAAAAGTCTGGGTAATCGAAAGGACGTTTTATTGACGCGAAACTAATTCTATCTAATGTGTTATCTGCCAAAGTGTTTATGTTTTTATTGTTATAAGCTAATGTTAAATTATAAGAGGGGATTTATTAGACAACTAAACATAGGCACAAACCTCAACTCCATAATGGAGCCGAGGTTGATACCCATTGTGTCTTTTTGGAAATTAAATCCTTATTTAACTTCAACTTCAGCACCAGCTTCTTTAAGAGCTGATTCCAATGCGCTAGCTTCTTCTTTGCTAACACCTTCTTTGATAGCTTTAGGAGCTGCGTCAACCAATTCCTTAGCTTCTTTCAAACCGAGGCTTGTTAATTCTTTAACGAGTTTTACAACTGCTAATTTTTGTGCGCCAGCTGATTTGAGGATAACATCGAATGATGTTTTTTCTTCTGCTGCTGGAGCTGCATCGCCTGCTGCTGGAGCTGCTACTACTGCTGCTGCTGCTGCTGGTTCGATACCGTATTCTTCTTTTAATATAGCGGCAAGTTCATTAACCTCTTTAACAGTAAGGTTTACTAATTGTTCTGCAAAAGCTTTCAAATCTGCCATTTTTCTAAGTTTTTAATTGTTATACAAATTTTATTTTTATTCTTTTTTTTATTTTATTTTTATTCTGGTCTCTCTGATAATGTCTTAACAACACCACTGAGGATATGTCCACCAGATTGTAATGCGCCGAGTACATTCTTGACAGGTGATTGTAACAATGCTACAACGTCTGCAATCAATTCGTTCTTTGACTTGATGTTTACTAATGTATCGAGCATATTGTCGCCAACGTAAACGCATTCTTCAATATATGCGCCTTTTAAGATTGGACGAGTTTCCTTTTTGCTACGGAATTTTTTTATCAACTTTGCTGGAGCATTGCCATTTTCTGACAACATCAAAGCTGTAGTGCCCTTCATAACACTGTAAAGATCACCGTATTCTTTTCCGGTGTTGTGCATAGCTTGCTTTAACAATGCATTCTTTACCATCACAAGCTTGACGCCGCTATTGAAGCATTGTCTTCTCAAATCGCTAGTCTTCTCAGCATTGAGTTCTGCGATATCTGTCAAATAGAAATTTGGACATGCATTCAATTGCTCTGTAATCGAGTTGATAATAACTTGTTTATCTTCTTTTCTCATGTCAATAACTTATTAAAGGTTTAGAGGGCTATTGATTTAGGATCTACTTGTACACCAGGACTCATTGTGCTGGAAATGTAGATGCTCTTGATGTAAGTACCTTTAGCAGCTGCTGGTTTCAACTTGATGATTTGTTGGATAACTTCTTTAGCGTTATCATAAATCTTTTCTGAAGTGAAACTGACTTTAGCAATACCAGCGTCAACGATTCCGTATTTGTCAACTTTGAAATCGATCTTACCAGCTTTAACTTCTTGAACAGCTTTAGCGATGTCCATTGTTACTGTACCGGTTTTTGGGTTAGGCATCAAACCTCTTGGTCCGAGGATACGTCCTAATGCACCAATTTTAGGCATAACAGTAGGCATTGTGATAATCACATCAACATCGGTCCATCCGTCTTTAATTTTTTGGATATATTCCTCTAATCCGACGAAATCTGCACCGGCATTCTTTGCTTCTTGTTCTTTGTCTGGAGTACAGAGTACCAAAACACGAACAACTTTACCTGTACCGTGAGGAAGTGTTACACTACCACGAACCATTTGATTGGCTTTACGTGGGTCAACACCTAAACGTACGTTCAAGTCAACAGATGCATCGAATTTGGTGTAAGTGATTTGTTTCACGACATCAACCGCTTCTGTCAAGGAGTAAACCTTGCTTTTGTCGAACTTAGCTAAAGCTTCTTTTCTTTTTTTAGATACTTTTGCCATTTGATAATTCTTTTTTTTGTGTTCTACAAATGCTTAAGACTTTGTCTTACTTTAAAGGTGATTCGCCTGTAATCTTAACACCCATACTACGTGCTGTGCCTGCTACCATGCTCATTGCTGATTCAATAGTGAAGCAATTTAAGTCCTTCATCTTGTCTTCAGCAATCTTACGAACTGTATCCCAGCTCAATGATCCAACCTTAGAACGGTTAGGTTCTTTAGATCCTTTAGCAATTTTAGCAAACTCTAAGATAGATGCAGCAACTGGTGAAGCTTTGACAATGAAATCAAATGATTTATCCTTGTACACAGTAATAATAACTGGCAAAACCTTACCAGCTTGATCTTGTGTACGAGCATTGAATTGCTTGCAAAACTCCATGATGTTAACACCTTTTTGACCCAATGCTGGACCAACAGGTGGTGCAGGATTAGCGGCTCCTCCTTTGATTTGCAGTTTAATTAATCCGCTTACTTCTTTCATTTTAATTTTTATAAAAGTTAAATGAAAACAAAAAATTTCAAAATTCTAAACTACTCTCTCTTTACTTGGAAATAACTTAATTCTAATGGAGTCTTACGTCCGAAGATTTTAACCATGACTTTAAGTTTCTTCTTTTCATCATTTACTTCTTCAATAATTCCACTAAAACTACTGAATGGTCCGTCGTTTACCACTACAGTTTCACCTACTATGAATGATAATTCATTACCTTCTCCCATTTCTGAAAGTTCATCAACCTTACCTAAGATACGACGTACTTCTGATGGACGAAGTGGATCAGCTTCTCCATTTGTACCAAGGAAACCTAAAACATTAGGAGTATCCTTAATAACGTGAGTTACTTCACCTGACAAAACAGTTTCAATCAAAACGTAACCAGGAAGATAATTTCTCTCCTTGCTAATTTTCTTACCGTTTCTTACCGAATAAACCTTTTCTGTCGGGATAAGTACTTGTGAAATCAGAGACTGCAAATCAGCACGTCTAGAAATCTCAGCGTCAAGATACTCCTTAACTTTTTTCTCTTTACCGCTGACAGCTCTTATAACATACCACTTCATTTCGTTCTGTTCACTCATCTCAATAGAAAATTAAAAGTAATTAGAATGTTGATTAGTCAAACACCATTAATTAGAAAATACGATAGAAAGTTTCTAATAATGTCTCAAAAGACTTATCCATCAGATAAACCACCAAAGCGATTATTAGGGAAGCAATGGATACGACGATTGCACTACCTTGGAGTTCTTTCCAAGTTGGCCAAGATACTTTCTCGACTAACTCAGTATAACATTCTTTAATGTAGTTTATAAACCTTTTCATTTTTGTTTGAACTATTTTTTTATTTATTTGCACAGGCAGAAGGACTCGAACCCTCAACCAATGGTTTTGGAGACCACTACTCTACCAATTGAGCTATGCCTGTGTGTAGGGTGCTTTGAAAGCACCCTTAATTATATCTATCTTATCAATCTTCAATGATTTCGATAACCTGACCTGAACCAACTGTTCTACCACCTTCACGGATAGCGAAACGGAGACCTTTGTCCATAGCGATTTCAGCGATCAAGTTTACTTCGATTGTAACGTGGTCACCTGGCATAACCATTTCCATACCTTCTGGTAATGTGATTTCACCTGTAACGTCTGTTGTTCTGAAGTAGAATTGAGGACGATATTTGTTTCTAAATGGAGTGTGACGACCACCTTCTTCTTTTGAAAGGACGTAAACTTCACCTTTGAAGTGGTTGTGAGGTTTCACTGAACCTGGTTTTGCGATAACCATACCACGACGGATTTCGTCTTTGTCTATACCACGGAGTAAGAGACCTGCGTTATCACCAGCTTCACCTTCGTCCAAAAGTTTACGGAACATTTCAACACCTGTAACAACTGATTTAAGTTTTTCAGCGCCCATACCGATGATATCAACTGGATCACCAACTTTAATGACACCTGTTTCGATACGACCTGTAGCAACTGTACCACGACCAGTAATTGAGAAAACGTCTTCGATTGGCATCAAGAATGGTTTATCAATTAATCTTTCTGGTTCTGGAATCCATGTGTCGCAAGCTTCCATCAATTCGTCGATTTTTGGAGCCCATGTTGGATCGTCATTCAATCCACCGAGAGCTGAACCACGGATGATTGGAGTATTGTCACCATCAAATTCATATTGTGATAACAAGTCTCTAACTTCCATTTCAACGAGTTCTAACAATTCTGGGTCATCAACTAAGTCGCATTTGTTCAAGAAAACAACTAATCTTGGAACACCAACCTGACGAGCGAGGAGGATGTGCTCACGTGTTTGAGGCATTGGACCATCTGTTGCAGCAACAACGATGATAGCACCGTCCATCTGAGCAGCACCAGTAACCATGTTCTTAACGTAGTCAGCGTGACCAGGGCAGTCAACGTGAGCGTAGTGACGGTTTTCTGTTTGATACTCTACGTGAGCTGTATTAATTGTAATACCTCTTTCTTTTTCTTCTGGAGCAGCGTCGATTGAATCGAATGATTTAACTTCTGATAAACCTTTTTTAGAAAGGTGTAATGTGATAGCTGCTGTTAAGGTTGTTTTACCGTGGTCAACGTGGCCAATTGTACCAATATTGACGTGTGGTTTTGTCCTTTCAAATTTTTCTTTTGCCATAGCTATTATTTTACTTAAGGTTAATATTTTATTTCTTTTTCCTGAAGAGCCGGCGACGAGATTTGAACTCGTGACCCCTTCCTTACCAAGGAAGTGCTCTACCCCTGAGCTACGCTGGCTTTCGTTAGAGCGGAAGACGGGGCTCGAACCCGCTACCTAAAGCTTGGAAGGCTTTCGCTCTGCCAAATGAGCTACTTCCGCATTGTGTGGGGGAGGGTGGACTCGAACCACCGAACTCATCCGAGGACAGATTTACAGTCTGTTGCAATTGCCACTATGCGACTCCCCCATCAATTCTCTCTCGAGAATCTGAGCCGGCGGAGGGATTTGGACCCCCGACCCCGAGATTACAAATCACGTGCTCTACCGCTGAGCTACGCCGGCTTTCCAATCATCATTTTAAAGAACTATTTTTGTCTGCAGACCGTCTAAAAGTCTCCTCTCAAACGGTCTGCAAAAATAATCATAATTCTCGAATCTACAAACGTTTTTTCAAAAAAAAATTCATTTTTTTATTTTTTTATGTAAATTCTTGAATATCACATGCTTTTATCAATTTTCCTGCTTACCTTTGTATTTCTCCAATTGCTTTTTCAATGCGTCAATAGCATTATCAACTGATTCTTCAAAGGTCTTGCTAACCTTACTTGCAAATAAATCATTTCCTTTCAATATTATCCTAATATCTGCAATCTTATTTTCAGGTGTATCTGTATTGTCCAACTTCAAGGTAACTTCAGAACCTATCACATCCGAATATTTTGAACATACTTTCTCAACCTTTTGGGTGATAAAATCTTCTAATTTCTTGTCAGCTTTAAAATGAACTGAATTAATGGTAATTTTCATAGTAACCTCCGTTTTAAATTGGTTAATAATATATCTTTTATTTATCTCCATACGGGTGTGCCTTCTTATACACATCCTTTAATTTGTCTATAGTATTGTGGGTATATACTTGTGTAGAATTCAAACTACTATGACCCAGCAGTTTTTGTATAGCTCTGATATCAGCCCCTCTATTCAGCAAATGTGTCGCAAATGTATGACGTAAAACATGCGGACTTTTTTGTTCTATCGTCGTTACTCCCATCAAAATGTTATGAACAATGGTGTATATAAATTTAGGACTCGCTTCTTTACCTTTGTTATCCACTATTAGCCTACTATGACTCCATGGAAACTGCTCGTCCCTTAATTGTATATATCGTTCTATCAAACTCAACAATTCTCTTTCAACAGGAATTATTCTTTCCTTACTTCTTTTTCCAAATACCTTTATTATATGAGAGTTCTTATCCACATCTTCATCCCTCAATGTACGAAGTTCTGCTTGTCTCATTCCTGTTTGATATAATATCTCAAATACGAGTTCATTTCTTCTCACCTCAAAATCATCAATATCTTCAAAAGAGACTTTATTCATATCATGTTCTGGGACAAATTTCGCCAATTCTTTAGGTTGTTTTAAGGATTTTATTCCCATCAACGGCGTCATTTTAATTTGTTTTTCCCTCACATAATATTCATAGAAAGAACGTAAAGCGGAAATTTTTCTGTTAATGGTTCTATTCTCCATTCCTTTCTCTTTTCTGTCTATGATGTAGGAACGTATTATCGGAGTATCAACCAACGAAAGATTATCAATATCATAAGTCTCTTTAACATAATCAGAGAATTGCTCGAGATCACGTCGATATGCTTTTATCGTATGTACCGAATATCTCTTCTCTGTTTGTATATGACTGATGAATCTTTCTATCATTGTTGTTTCTTTTATGCTTCAAAGATACACAACAATTTTTTAAAAAGCAATGTTTTCATAAAAAAAACTTTGCCCCGAAAATTCGAGGCAAAGTTTTTTTTGAAATTATTCTTGCAAAAAGTGCAAACAACAAATTAGTTGTTTTCTTCTGCTTGACGGAGCTGCTGAACGTAGATAGCCTTCATACGTTGTTCACGTTTAATGATTGAAGGTTTAGTAAATTTTTGACGGTTACGTAATTCTTTTACAACACCAGTTTTTTCATACTTTCTCTTGTAACGTTTCAGAGCGCGATCAATGCTTTCGCCTTCTTTTACAGGAACAATAATCATGTTAATACTCTCTCTTTCTTTAAATTGTTAAACTAAAAATCGTTTTTTTCTTAAGCGGGTGCAAAAATAATCATTTTTTTGATATAAACAATTATTTTTCTAAAAGATTTTCAAACAAGAAGTTATTAATCTTTTCAAACAAATGCATTCTCACTTCTGTACCTTCTGGTTCATAGTTACCATAGATACTGTGATTCTTATTTGGATAAACCATCAAGTCGAATTGTACGTTTTCAGAAATCAAAGCTTTGATAAGTTCCATTGCATTTTGGAAATGAACATTATCGTCGCCACTACCATGACACAAAAGATAATTACCTTTAATCTGATCCACGAAATTTATTGGTGAGTTATCGTCGTAACCAGAAGGATTTTCTTGTGGTGTACGCATAAATCTTTCAGTATAAATATTATCATAATAACGCCAATTTGTCACAGGAGCAACTGCAACTGCTGTGCTGATATAATCTGCGCCTTTTGTGATACCAGAAGTAGCCATGAAACCGCCATAACTCCATCCATAGATAGCAATCTTTTCAGGATTTACGTATGGTTGACTTGCCATATATTTAGCCAAAGTAATCATATCTTCAGTTTCATATTTACCTAACTGTTGGTAGGTCATTTTCTTAAAGACTTCTCCCCTAGCGCCTCCACCTCTGTTATTGATAGAGACAGAGATGATACCTCTTTGTGCAAGAAGCTGCATCCATGCGAAGTCGTCGCTGTTCCATGCGTTGTTAACTGTTTGATGTCCAGGACCGCCATAAACATAAATCAAAACTGGATATTTCTTATTTGGATCAAAATCAGGAGGTAATATACGCCATGCTTCCATTTCTAATTGAGTACCATCAGGCAATACGAATGCTGGATCTGTAATCTTGATAAGTTCTTTCTTACCAAAATTATAACCTTCCATTCTTTCAGCAAACTCTTTGTTATCTTCCAAAACTCTTATTTGCTTACCTTTATTATCAAACAACACATATTGATGAGGTTGTTCAACGCTTGAATTGATATTGATCAAATATTTGAAATTTGAACTGAATCTTGCATTATTAGTACCTACCTTATTAATTAATGTACGCATTTCGCCTTTAAGGTTAACTGCATAAATTTGGCGTTCGATAGAAGAATTGATTGCAGCTTGGAAATAGACTTCCTTACCATCAAAACCATAAACGTTAGTAACTTCCCATTCGCCGTCAGTAAGTTGTTTAACTTCAGTTCCGTCCATTAAGTACAAATAAATATGGTTATAACCATCTTTTTCGCTTGTCATCAAAAATCTGTTTCCATCTTCAAGGAATGTCCAGTTATCTGTAACGTCGATATAATAAGGATTTGTCTCATCATAGAAAACAGTTGTTTCACCTGTTGTTGCGTCAGCCGCCAATATTTCAAGGTGATTTTGATGACGATTCAAT
This sequence comes from Bacteroidales bacterium, assembly GCA_017466405.1. Classification (GTDB taxonomy): domain Bacteria; phylum Bacteroidota; class Bacteroidia; order Bacteroidales; family F082; genus Limimorpha. The sequence goes on along the minus strand of JAFTUF010000002.1, from coordinate 3,175 downwards.
CTTTGGATTGCCAAGACATTAGGATCCTGAGTCCATTTGATTCTTGGGAAATATATGTCTGTTTCTTCGCCTGTATCCATTTTTGTCGTTTCACCTGATTTGAGGTCATAGACATAAATTTCTACGATTGAGTTATCTTCGCCAGCTTTTGGATATTTAAATTTATAATCTTCTGGATAAAGATCATTGAACATTTGCATATTATATTCTTTCACATTCGACTCATCGAATTTATAGAAAGCTATTTTTTTGCTATCCGGCGACCAGAAGAAACCTTGAGCAAAACCAAATTCTTCTTCATAAACCCAGTCAGGCGCACCGTTGATAATATGATTCCATTCTCCGTCATGAGTAAATTGAAGTTCTTGATTTGTATTTAAATCTTTGATAAATAAATTATTGTCACGCATGAAAGCCACCTTTGTAGCATCTGGTGAGAATGTAGCAAGACGTTGGTCACCATTTTGAGAAAGAGGTGCCAACACCTTATTATTAATGTCATAAACATAGAAACTCGCTGTGTAAGAATGACGATAAATTGGATTCATATTATTCATGAACAAAACTTTAGACTCGTCATCGCTGAGCATATAAGTTCCATACAAAGGCGCTGCAACCGTATCGCCAGGAAGGATAAGTTCTCTCATATCGAAGAGAGTCTTTACTTTCTTACCTGTCTTATAATTATAGATATTCAATTTACCCTTTTCGAGAGTGGCGTATGTATTACCATCTTTCATCGGATTCATGCCAACGACTCTCTTCATCGAGAAGGTAGGACGTTCATAAATGTCGGCTAATTCAAGATTTTTTTTCTCTTGTGCATTGGCAACGAATATATTACCAAGCAAAAACAATGTGATTAACAAATACTTAACTTTATTCATAATAATAGATTTAGAAAGTTCAAAAATAAAATAAAAAATTGAATAAAAAATATTTGGTAGAATAAAAAAAAGTTGTATTTTTGCACTCGCAAATGGGACGGTAGCTCAGTTGGTTTAGAGCGCATGCTTGACAGGCATGAGGTCACAAGTTCGATCCTTGTTCGCCCCACAACAGAACGCCCTCGAGGCGTTTTTTTATTAGAATTTCGGGACGTTAGCCCAGTTGGTTTAGAGCGCTGCCTTCACACGGCAGAGGTCACTGGTTCGAGTCCAGTACGTCCCACAAATCCATATAAAGAATTATATATCAACAAGTTATAAGGTTTTAAAACCTCGGACACTTAAAAAACTCCGGCAGAAGTCCGGCATAACATTTTTCTTTTGCGAAGAGTGCTTTTTCACTTCTTCCAAAAAAAAAATGCCTATAAGTCAACATAACGATTTCCACAGCCAGCAAGAAAGAAACATTCTTGTAGATTTTATCCCAGCGGTGCTCAAACACACCAAGTCGGAAGGTTATCTTATTGAATACCATTACAAGGATAAAATAACAAACAAGCTTATCAGAAAAAGATACTACCTCAACCGCGTCGTCAACGCTTACCGAAAGAAGAGCGACGGAGTAAACCACGCCAGACGAATAGTCCACGAACTTAACGAAAAACTCAAAACAGGATGGACACCTATCTTTGAAACTGAAAACCAAAGACTGTACACGCCGATTCTTGAACTCCGCGACATCTATCTGAATAACAAAAAGCGCGATCTTCGAGCTGACACGATGAGATCCTACACTTCAATGACTAATATCTTCAACGAATGGATTGAAGGAAGTAACCGTTCCGGAAAGGTGACAGGCAACTTCTTACGCTACGATGCCATCTGTTATATGGACTACATCTATTCCAAAGGATATTCAAACAGGACATATAACAACACGCTGAAAGGCATGCGCACCTTCTTCTCATGGGCCGTCGAACATTGCTACTGCAAGGAAAACCCATTCTCAAACATAAAGACGAAAACCAAGGAAGCGAAAAAACGTATTATAATTGATGAGAAAAGCCGTAAGAAAATTTCTGAATATCTTCGAGTCAAGAATCCTCAGTTCCTGATAGTGTGCCAGCTCGTTTATAACAGTGCCATGCGTCCGAAGGAAATTGCAAACATTCAGATCGGAAATATAAAATTGGATAATCGTTATATCGTTGTAACAGAAGATAATGCGAAAAACAAGAAAGCCCGCTGCGCCACCATCACGGCCGACGTTATAGAATATCTGCGACCGCTGATTAAGGGGAAGCCCGACAATTATTATTTGTTCGGAATGAATAAGGAACTTCAGCCAGCTGCCAAACGATGCGCCTTGTCGAAGTTCCGGAAACTATGGGACGATATGAGAACGAAACTAAACCTTCCACAGGAAATGCAGCTCTATTCTTTGCGCGATACCGGAATGATTGACTTGTTGCACGCTGGCGTTGATGAATTATCCGTGCAACATCACTTCGACCATTCGGATCTTTCCATCCAGGCGATTTATACAAACCACTTCGATCCGAACTTGAACGAAAGGATCTTCACGAAAGCGCCGAAGTTTTAATTTTAAGAACATGGCAGAAAATGCTGTTTTTAAAGAAAAGAAATATAAAAAAAAACCGCCGAAGCGGTCTTTATATTTTAGCAGTCAAATAGTTTTTGCCAACATTCTTTATCTACAGCTGGAGGTTCTGTAAGAACGCCGCCGTCAAAAATCCAATTCAGACATTTGCCTGTAATGGATTTAACTTTTACCGTGCCGTCTTTACGAGCCACAGCGTGACATCCGTTGCCAAACTTATAAACTGTTCCCCGACTCTTCACACCGTCAACGTCATAACGCGAATCTCCGGCAGACAGTTCTGTCGCGTCACAGTCTTCTTCACCTTTGGTGCAGATTGTTTCTTCTGACTCGTTTTCAATCTTTGATTTTCCAAACATGCCATGAATGCCAGCCGTAAGGACTCCAGCACAGCCGACAATACCAGCACTAAAAAGTATCTCTTTCTTTTTTCCTGTCGCGACAAAGGCAATTAATAACAATAATGTAATCACAGCCATAACATCGGTTGCTGCATAGAGATTTTGTTTTTTCAACCAATTCATTGTTTCTCGAAGTTTTTCTTCCATAACGATGCAATTTAAAATTTATTTTAAAATCTTTTCGATTAAGGTTTTGACGATTAGGCAGAACACATATACCAGGATAGCGTAAAGAAGTATGTCGCGCCAAAGCTCGCGGGGCTTCT
>JAFTUF010000026.1 GCA_017466405.1 Bacteroidales bacterium | reverse complement strand
TGCTCCTCAGCAGAGCCTGTTTCCGTTTCCATCCGATACCACAAAGGTACGAATTTACCGAACCTAATTTTTAACCTATCAAAAAATTATTGCAGTATTAAATTTATTATTAATTTTGTAAACATATTTTAGGACGGGTCACATTACCTTTTGCCTTTAGACTTTTGTCATTAGCCAGACTGTTTTCAGATTTTGAGGTTCTCAGATTCTCAGTTTCTAACTCAGATTTTGAGGTTTTCAGATTTTCAGTTTCTAAAAAAGTTGTCTGTTGACAGCCGAAGGCTACAAATAATATGTAAAACAGGAGTATTCTCATATCACTTCAACAAATCGTATGTCAGATAGTCGGCGTCTTTCAGTAAATCAAAGACTTCCTGTGCGTCAATCTTACCTTTCTCTGGATGTAAGGAACAGACTATATTATTTTTCCTATCAATGAAATGAATGGAATAAGGTTGATTTCCTTTGTGTTTCTTTATGATGTTAATGAATTCCGTGCTTCTTTCCTTATCGAGTTTATCGGTGAAGATAGAGAACCTCACCTCGCGATTTGTCTTCTCTAACAACGAATCCAATAGTTCGACCTTGCTTATCCTGAAACGTTTTTCTTTCTTCTTCTCTACAGGAGCATTGGGATTGTTGGCATCAGGTTTCGCGTCGTACATAAACTCTCTTATCGTTCCTGTCACCAAAACTGGCGTTCCTACGACAAGTAGAGGACTCATCCTCATGAAGTCTTCCTTAAACAGTCTGAACTCATAACTTCCCGATTGGTCTTCAATACGATACTTGCCGTAGTCTGTACCTTTCTGCGAGGTGAATCGCTCTGCCGACGTCACCATTCCAGCCATGTTCAAGACCAAACCATCGCCTTTTGCCTCAATGGTATTTGCCACTTCTTCCAACTTTACGTTGGTAAAATAATGGATTGTATCTTTATACAAATCAAGAGGATGTGAACTCATATAGAAACCGACGAGCTCTTTCTCCATCTCAAGTTCTTTCATCTGTGACCAGCGTTCACATTCTGGATAACTTATTGTAAAGGTATCTAAGCTGTCTTCCGCACTGTCGGCAAACAAGTCGAACTGAGCGTTGTTCTTTCTGTCGAGATATGCGCCAACCGATTTTATCGCTTTCTCCACAAACGACGTCTTCTCTCCTTCAGGTATATAGTAAAACATAGCACGGTGCATTCCTTCAAAACAGTCGAACACACCTGCACCAGCAAGTGCTTCAATTGATTTTCGGCTCACACCCTTACCGTTCATTCTCACCAAGAAATCTGCGAAGTCCTTAAACTGTCCGTTGGCATCTCTCTCGTCAGTAATAGCCTTGATAACGACTTCTCCCACCGACTTCACCGCACCCATACCGAAGCAGATCTGACCTTTCATATTGACAGTGAATTTATATTCAGAATCATTGACACTTGGTCCCAAGACATCTAACTTCATGCGCTTACATTCGTCTATCATGAAGACGACTTCCTTATTATCTCTGATAGAGCTGTTTAACACGGCTGCCATAAACTCAGCAGGATAGTGAGCTTTGAGATATGCCGTCTGATATGCCACCCAAGAATAACATGTAGCGTGCGATTTATTGAAAGCATACGAAGCGAATTTCTCCCAGTCTTTCCAAATATTTTCGAGTATCTTAGGGTCGTGACCGTTAGCCTCACCTTGTGTCATGAACTTGCCTTTCAGCTCGTTCATCTTTTCTATAAGTTTCTTACCCATCGCTTTACGCAAGGTATCCGACTCACCACGAGTGAAACTCGCCAATTGTCGCGACAGAAGCATCACCTGTTCTTGATAGACCGTAACGCCGTAAGTGTCTTTGAGATATTTCTCCATGATAGGTATAGGATAACTTATCGGCTCCTTGCCTGTCTTACGAGCGATGAAGGTCGGGATATAATCCATCGGGCCTGGACGATACAAGGCGTTCATAGCGATAAGGTCTTCAAATACTGTAGGTTTCAGTTCACGGAGATATTTCTGCATTCCCGGCGATTCAAACTGGAATGTTCCAATAGTATTGCCGGAGCTATATAATTCGTACGTCTCTTTATCGTCGATAGGGATATTATCGATGTCGAGGTCTATGCCTCTTGTCTTCTTAATATTTGCGAGAGCATCCTTAATCTGTGTCAAGGTCTTAAGTCCAAGAAAGTCCATCTTGATAAGACCGACGTTTTCCACAACATGACCGTCATACTGAGTCACGAGGACGTCTTCTTTGGTATCTTTATCTTTGATTGTACACAGAGGTGCGTAGTTCGTCAAGTCTGAGGCTCCGATAATGACACCGCAGGCATGGATACCAATCTGACGGTTGGTATCTTCAAGCTGCTGTGCGTAAGTCAACATTGTGGAGATGTTCTCGTCATCGCCTTCGAGCATCGCCTTTATCTCAGGAACATATTTAAAACAGTTCTTAAGATTAACCTTAGGCGATTTACCTTTCTCGTCTTTGATACTGTCGGGGAAGTTTCTATCCGGTATATAACTCTTTATCTCATTGACTTTTGGAATCGGGACTTTCTGCACGCGGCTCACGTCGGCGATAGACGATTTAGTAGCCATCGTGCCGTATGTGATGATATGAGCGACTTTTTCTTTGCCGTATTTGTTTGTCACCCAGTCGAGCACTTTACCACGACCGTCATCATCGAAGTCAACGTCGATATCGGGAAGTGAGATACGGTCAGGATTGAGGAAACGTTCAAAAAGCAAATCGTATTTCAGCGGGTCAACGTCAGTGATTCTAAGACAATAAGCGACTACCGAACCCGCTGCTGAGCCACGACCTGGACCTACAGAGACGCCGAGCTCTTCGCGGGCTCCTCTGATATAATCCTGAACGATGAGGAAGTATCCTGGGAATCCCATCGTCTTCATGATATGAAGCTCGAAGACTATACGTTCATGCTGTTCTGGGGTGAGTTCCTTTCCATAGCGGCGTTCAGCTCCTTCCCATGCTAGTTTCGCAAGATAATCCGCCTCTAACTTAATACGGTAAAGTTTGTCGTAGCCGCCGAGTTTCTTTATCTTCTTCTCAGCTTCTTCCCTACTCATCACCACCTCACCGAGTTCGTTGCGAGTGAACTCGTTGAAAAGGTCTTCTTCAGTAAACTTCTGACGGTATTCTTCCTCCGTGCCGAAGTCTTTAGGGATGTCGTATATTGGCATGATAGGGTCCGAGTCGATGGAATACGTCTCCACCTTATCAGCAATCTCCTGCGTATTTGTCAACGCTTCAGGAATATCGGCAAAGACAGCTCCCATTTCTTGCGGAGTCTTAAGCCATTCCTGTTTTGTATAATGCATTCTATCGGGATCGTCGAAGTCCTTTCCTGTGCTAAGACATATAAGTCTATCGTGAGCCTCACCATGTTCTTCCTCTACAAAGTGAACGTCGTTGGTAGCGATAATCTTAGTGTTTGTTTTTCTTGCTAGTTCTATCAAGACCTTATTCACTTCCTGCTGACGTTCGAAAGTAGTTTTGTCGGCATTATATTTATCTGTCTCGTGACGCTGAAGCTCTATATAAAAATCTTCGCCGAAAATGTTTTTGAACCAGTTGAGAGACTGTTCTGCTCCTTCGATGTCGCCGTTCATTATCTTCTGAGGCAGCTCACCGCCGAGACAGGCAGAGCTAACGATAAGACCTTCGTGATATTTCTCTAAGAGAGAATGGTCGATACGAGGATTATAGTAATAACCATCAATATAAGCGATAGAACTCAGTTTACAAAGATTCTTGTATCCTTGTTTGTTTTTAGCCAATAAGATTAGGTGATAACCTCTATCGGCACGACCATCACGCTTGTCGATGCTCACCGGAGCACAATATGCCTCCATACCGAATATCGGCTTGAAGAACTTTTTCTTAAGAAGGTCTATCTCCACAGCAGCATCGTCTTTCTTTGCATCTTCAGCTTCTTTATCGTTGAGAATCTTCTCCTGTTCCTTTATCTTATCTTTTATCTTACCGTTATATTTATTAGCAGCATCAGAGAACTCTTTAATACCAAACATATTTCCGTGGTCGGTAAGAGCCATGGAGAACATATTGTTTTTTGTACATTTTTCAATAAGGTCTGGCACCTTCGACATTCCGTCGAGTATAGAAAAATGCGAGTGCACATGTAAGTGAGTGAAAGTCTCTGGAATAAAAGATCCTGTCTTTGTTATTTTAGTTTCCTTTTTCTCTTCGACAACCGGCGTTTCTTCTTTATTTGAAATCACCTTGATACCGGCGGCTTTTATCATCTCAGGATTAGCCTGATAGAAATTATCGAAGAAAGCATTGTCTTCATGTAAATCTGTATTATCCAATACTTTTATGCGTAAGAGTTCGAGGAAGACACGAGCTGTAGCCTCCACGTCGGCGGAAGCGTTATGAGCCATATCGAAACCTTCATTAAAGAGAAGCTGATGAATCTCAGCGAGTTTTGGCTTCTTAAATTTACGTCCAAGACCGCCAGGTAACATACAGAAATTAGCCGTCTTCTCAGTACATGTGTCTATTATATATTTTCCTTCCAAAGGATTAAAGCCTTTGGTTCTAAGATATTCGCAACCTACGATACTGAGGTCAAAAGTGATGTTATGACCGACAAGATATTTTACGTCTTTCACAGCTTCTAAAAAGATGTCGAGTACGTAGTTGAGATCCTCTCCCACTTTGAGAGCATGTTCCGTGCTGATGCCATGCACCATAGAAGCGTTGATAGGAATGATAAATCCTTCAGGCTTGACGATATGATTCTGTGCCGAGACGAATTTTCCGTTCACATCATGAACCTGCCATGCGAGCTGCACTAAGCGAGGCCAGTTGTTAAAATTAGTCAAGGGCGCATTTTTATCAAGAGGAAGACCAGTGGTCTCGGTGTCGAATATCAAAAACATAAAAACTCCGTTTTATTAAGGAAACAACTTACGCTATTATTGATTTTCAATGTCATAAAAACAATGAAACATCTTTTCAAAGATAAGATTATTTTCTTAAGAAAAAGGAGTTGTTGAAAGTTTTTTTATCACTCCCATCCTCCGCCTAAGGCCTTATAAAGTTTCACCATGGTAATCTGTTTGTCGCGATAAGCATTGCTGAGACTCATCTGAGCGTCGAAGTAATTTCTCTGCGCATCTAACACGTCGAGATAGCCAATCACACCATTAATATATTGCAGCTGCGCCAAATCCATCGTGACTTTAGCCGATTGCTCGAGCAGGAGACGCGTCTCATAAATTAGCTTAATCTTATCAAATTCAACCAAAGCATTCATCACATCATAAAAAGCATCTATCACGACTTTCTCGTATCTGTAACATTCCTGCTCATAAACAGCGAGCTGCGCCTTATGTTTGGCTTTGTTTTTTCCCATATTGAAGACCGGAGAAAGAAGATTGCTTCCGATAAAAAACATTGGCGACGACAACAAGCTTGCGAACTCGTCGGTCTCAAATCCCAAGTCCGATGTAAGAGCCACTTTCGGGAACATATTGGTGTAAGCGATGCCCACCTTGGCATTAGCAGCGATAAGTTTTTGTTCCGCTATTCTAACGTCAGGACGTCTTTCCAACAAATCGGACGGCAGCCCCACAGGGATAGTATCAGGCAGCACTACATTTTTGTGAGTATTCGTTCTCTCCACTCTTTGAGGGAAGCTTCCCGACAATGCCAGTATCTCATTCTCCTTTATTGCAATTTTCTTTTCCAAGTCAGGAATCATCGTCGCTGTCTTAGCATACTCTAGCTTTGCCTGCTGATATGAAGTCTCGTTGGTAAGGCCTCCTTCAAAACGAATCTTGGCAAGACGCACGCCTTCTTCTCTCGCCTTAAGAGTCTGTCTGACAATAAGCAGTTCGTTGTCGAGAGCCATCAGCTCAAAATAATTCTCTGCCACTTCCGACACTAGACTCATCATCAGAGCTCTTTGTCCATCCACGGTAGAAAGATATTCAGCCACAGCAGCTTCGTTAGCCCATCGTATGTTGCCCCACAAATCAAGTTCCCAAGTAATATTTGCCTTAACACCGAACTCTATATCATCAGCAGCGCCTTCGCCACCGTAGTTAAGTCTTTCATTCTGAGCGTACGCTTTAGCATCTATACGAGGGAAATAGTCTGCATAATTAATCTTCTTTCTCACAGCCATCTCCTTAACCTTGGCGACAGCAATCTTCATATCCTTGTTATTTTCCAAAGTATAATCGATGAGATTCCTTAAGTTAGTATCAGAATAAACATCCCACCATTTCAAGTCAGCCCAACATGTAGAATCGTTGGTATATGAAACGAATGCATCCGGCATATCTATACTCTTTCGAGTATATTCCCTTCCCAATTTGCAGGATGATAAAAACAGAAACGATATTATTACTATGATATATTTTCTCATGACCTTTTTCTATTAAATTTATTTTTAACCTTATACACCATGACGAAGAAAAACGGCACCATGACAACGCCAAAAAGCACGGCGAATATCATCCCGAAGAAGACTCCTGTTCCGATAGCCTGACGACTTGCTGAGCCAGGACCGCTTGATAATACCAAAGGTATCAATCCCAATATGAACGCCAATGATGTCATCAATATCGGACGGAATCGCTGACGTGTTGCCTCAACAGCTGAGTGAACGACATCTTCACCAGCATCGACTTTTTCTTTGGCAAACTCTACTATGAGAATGGCGTTCTTCGCCGCAAGACCAATAAGCATGACAAGTCCAATCTGGAAATAGATATCGTTTTCCAGACCGCACATCCAAACTCCCAAATATGAGCCAAGAGCAGCCACAGGCAAAGAAAGCAAGACAGCTATAGGTACAATCCAACTTTCATATAAAGCTGCAAGAAACAGAAACACAAAGACAAACACCAAGGCTAAAACGACAGCTGTCTTGCCATCAGCCTGTTTCTCCTGATATGAAAGACCGCTCCATTCCACATCAATGTTTTTCGGAAGATTGTTTTCCACTATCTCCTCCATCACTTTCATCGCTTCTCCTGAGCTATAACTTTGAGCAGCCTGACCTCTCACGACGACGCTGTTAAACATATTAAATCTGCCGATACTTCCAGGTCCTGTTGTATATGATGTATTTCCCAACGAACTCAAAGGTATCATCGTTCTGTTAGCACCTCTTACGTAGAAAAGATTGATGTTGTTCTGCGACTGGCGATAGTCGGCTTCAGCCTGGATATAAACTCTATATACCCTATTGAAAAGATTGAAGTCGTTGACATAAACGCTTCCCGTATAAGCCTTCATTGTAGAGAAAATCTCAGCCATAGGGACACCGGCAAGTTTAGCCTTATCTCTGTCAACGTCAAAATAAAGTTGAGGAATATCCGATTTCAACGATGATGACAAGCCAGACAACTCCTTACGTTTTGACGCATAGTACATCAAAGTGTCGGTGGCAGCGACCAAGTTATCGAAGGTTGCGTCGGAGCGAGCTTCCAACTGCATCTCGAAACCTCCAGAAGAGCCCAATCCCGGAATGACAGGTGGTAGTGAGAGATACACCTTAGCCTCCGGATATCTAGAAAATTCTTTTCTAACCTTATCCATAACATCTTCAATGGTAGTGTCGTCTCTGTCTTTCCAAGGCTTAAGTATCACTGTCAACTCCGTTGCCGACTGGCTTGTGCCGAGACGAGAACTCGAGCCCACAACGCTCTGAACATAATCCACTTCATCAAGCTGCATGAGATAATCGACGGCTCTGTCAGCAACGACACGCGAACGTTCCAGAGTAGCATTCTCCGGCAACTCCAATTCGACCTTAAAATAGCCTTGATCTTCAACAGGTAAAAAACTCGATGGTATTATGTTATGAAGAGCAAATATAAAAATCAGAACCATACCAAACCAAAGAAGCACTCTCCTCGGATTCTTAACGAATTTTAAGATGATATTACTGTATCTCTTTTCTCCATTCAGAAGAAGATTGTTGATATTTCTGAAAACGAGATTTGTCTTACCACTACCCTTCGGCTTTAATATCAAAGAACACATCACGGGACTTAATGTAAGAGCCACAATAGTTGAAATCAACACGGAGACGACAATAGTCACAGTGAATTGTCTGTATAAGATTCCTGTTATTCCGGAAAGGAAACTCACCGGCACAAACACAGCAGCGAGCACCAAAGAAGTAGCGATGAGAGGACTTACCAATGTCTCCATAGCTTTCTTCGTTGCTTCGTATGGCGACAGATGTTCATGCTCCATGATACGTTCCACGTTTTCCACCACGACGATGGCATCATCAACGACGATACCTATTGCCAGCACCAAACCTAAAAGTGTCAATATATTCAAGGAGAAACCGAATATCAGCATAAAGCCAAATGTTCCTATCAAAGATATAGGCACAGCCACCAATGGTATTACTGTTGCCCGCCAGTTCTGCAATGAGAGAAACACCACCAAGATAACAAGTATAAGCGCTTCAAACAAAGTCTTATAAACCTCTGATATAGATTCAGAGATATATGTCGTCATATCAAAAGGAATCTCATAACTCATTCCTTCCGGGAAGTTCAGGCTTATCTCTTCCATCATCTCCTTCACATCGTTAGCCACTTCTACGGCATTAGCTCCTGGAAGCGTATATATTCCCAAAACGGCAGCGTTTTCACCGTTGATGCCGCTTTCTGTGTTATAAGATTGTGCTTCAAGAGATATTCTCGCCACGTCGCGAAGTCTTATCAAAGAACCGTCAGGATTGGCTCTCAGCACTATCTCCTCGAACTGACCCACCGTTGAGAGACGGCCTTGCGTGATGATGGGCGTAGTGACATCGACGCCAAAGACAGGAGCCTTGCCTAACTCTCCGGCAGCCGACTCTCTGTTTTGGTCTTTCAAACTGTTTTGAAGATCCGCAATAGTAAGTCCGTAGTTAGCCAACTTATCAGGCTGAACCCATATCTGCATTGCATAATAACGACTTCCTATGTTAGAGACACGACCTACGCCCGGAATGCGTCTGATGAGATCCAAGACATTGAGTGTCGCGAAATTACTAAGATATATCTCATCAAATTTAGGATCTGAAGATGTAAGACATATGGTCATGAGTTGACTTGGTGCCTGACGTTCAACATTGATTCCGTTTTGTATCACCTCTGCTGGAAGTCGCGACTCAGCAAGTTTTATTCTATTCTGAATATCGACAGCAGCCAACTCAGGATCAGTATTGATGTCAAAAGTAAGAGTCGCTGTGAAAGAGCCGGAATTAGAACTCTTTGATTCCATATAAAGCATACCTGGAGTTCCGTTAAGCTGTTGTTCTATCGGCGTCGCGACAGCCTGAGCTACAGTGAGAGCACTCGCACCAGGATAAGAGGCAGTCACCTTGACAACTGGAGGCGTTATCTGTGGATATTGATCTATTGGCAGAAGTGTCAAGCCGATAAATCCAACGATGACTATCAGCAAAGACACAACTATAGAGAAAACGGGTCTGTCTATAAAAAACGATACTTTCATAACGGGTCTCCTTTAGTCATTATAGTAAAACTCAACCTTATCACCAGGATTCAATTTATGATAGCCTTCTGTCACAATAAATTCACCTGTGCTCAGACCTCTCTCTACGACCACATTATTGTTTATCTCCGGACCTATCTCTATAAATCTTCTTTCTACCGTAGCATCCGAACGAAGCACAAAGATATAAGCTCCTCCTTTTTCTATATCAACAGATTTCAGTGGAACGACATTAGCATTTTCTCTAACATCCAAAAGAAGCTTCACCTTGGTAAACTGTCCTGGAAGCAAGGTTCTGTCTGGATTAGCCATCTCGGCACGTACCGAGAAAGTGCCTGTAAGTTCATCAACTTGAGGAGCCGCAAAATCAACAAGACCTTTATACGGATATATTGTATTGTCAGCCATTGTTATAGTGACATTAGGCTGCCATGAACGAGATGTGTCTCTTTGTCCAAACTCCACATTTCTTTCCTTCGATTTAAGATAATCCAAGGCTGTCATACTGAAATCTATCAAGACCGTGTCCATCTTAATGATAGTCGCCAGATGAGATTTCGAAGAAGAACCCACCAAAGTTCCAAGATCCACCTCGCTTTCTGTGATATATCCCGAAATAGGCGAATAAATAGTAGTATAACTCAGTTCCAATTCAGCCTGATATAAATCTGCTTCACTCATCGACACAGAGGCTTGGGCTGTCTCGTATGCTGCAATAGCATTGTCTAAATCCAACTGGCTGGCAGCGTTTTGTTCATATAAAGGACGTATTCTTTCCAAGTCGCGTTCTGCCTTACGAGCTTGCGCCTTGTCTTTGTTAAGCTGGGCCTTTGCCTTATCGACACGCGCCTTATATCTATCCTGACTTATTACGAAAAGAAGCTGATTCTTAGATATATATTTTCCTTCCTCGAACATCATCTTCTCTAAATATCCTTCTACACGTGCGCTTATCTCAACAAACTGCTGCGCCTTGATACGTCCAACATATTCGCCATAAATCGCCACATCATCTTGCTTGACCTTTTCAACGGTGACGACGGGATAAACCTCTTGAGTTTCTTCTTTATCAAGATAAACAAATAAGATTACCGCGGTAATCAAAAGTAGCGTTAATGCAATCACGAACTTTTTGTTCCTAATAATAAAATTGGTAAAAGTATTATTTTTTTCCATATATATTTATTTTGCGCATAACATCACAACAGACATACCAATTGTTAAACAGCTGATATATTGGTTTTTATAAAACGATGATGTAATACTTGATTGTAGAAAATGTGGAAATTATACACAATTGTTTTCAATAAAAAAAGTCGGCTTTGTAAACCGACTTTTTTCTTTGGTCAAACATTAATTTTCTTCTGTGAAAAGCACTGGTATGAAACAAACCAAAAACAACAAAAAACAAATTTGCGATACCAGCATTGTTTGATCCTAAAAACAACCAACCAATTTTGATGGCAAATGTACAAACTATTTTACTTAATATTAATTAACAAATAAGTTAACGGTCGAATCTATTAAGTTA